>JAQXJT010000047.1 GCA_029009095.1 bacterium | reverse complement strand
CGCATTACTCACCCGTCCGCCACTAAGTCACCCAAAGCAAGCTTCAGGTGCTTCGTTCGACTTGCATGTGTTAGGCACGCCGCCAGCGTTCGTCCTGAGCCAGGATCAAACTCTCTATAAATCGTATAATAAACCCGGTCTTCCGGGCTTAATATCAATCTTTAGATTGCTTTCCAGCTCTCAAAAGAATTTTTGATTGAGTTCCTTTTCAGAACTCAAAGAACCCTTCTCTGGTGCTTATTTGCATAAGCTAAATCTTACATTGTTCAATTTACAAGGTACACTCTCTTGCGCTCCGGCCCGGCGTTTTCAGCGCCGCTCCGTGAGAGCTTTGTTAATATAACATCCAGGATCGAAAATGTCAACCCTTTTTTTCGATTTTTTCAAAAGATTTTTTGCAGTCTAAATATTGTGGGGCGCACGGGGAATAATCCCCAATATATGCGCTTGTTGCGTACTTTTCCGATATCGGATCGAGGGGAATATGGCTTTTATCATGAAAAGACTTTGGAAAACTTTTTTGGGGATCGCTGATATTTTTTCCGCGGATGAGCCCGTTTCGCCCCCCGCGGCCCCCGCGCTGCTCTCGCAGCTCCGGCGCGATTTCTCCGGCTGCGCCGACTTTTCCTGCCAGAGCGTCCGCCATGGCGGCATCCCCCTGGCCCTCTGCTGGGTGGAGGGACTGGCCTCCGGGGAGCAGATCGCCCGGGACGTCCTCCGCCCCCTCCGCCAACTGCCGATGGACAGCGCGGACGCGGCGCAGCTGATGCTGCGGCTCTCGCAGGGCGGGATCTGGGCGGTGGCCCCCCAGTACAGGACGGACGCCGCCCAACTGGGGCAGGACCTCCTGCAGGGGCGCTGCGCCCTGCTCTGCGGGAAGGGGGCGTTGAGCTTCGATGTGAACGGCCAGGTGAAGCGGGGCGTGCAGGATCCCAAGCTGGAGCGCGCGGTGCTGGGCCCCCGGGATTCCTTTACGGAGACTTACCGGGTGAACACCGCCCTGGTGCGCCAGCGGCTGCGGAGCAGCGAGATGAAGATCCGGGAGTTCACCGTGGGGCGGCGGAGCAGGACGAGGGTGGGGCTGCTCTATCTCGACGGCATTGCCAGGGAGGAGACGGTGGAGGCCCTGGCCGGACAGCTCGAGACGCTCTGCATCGACGGCGTCACGGCCATCGGGGATCTGGAATCCTATCTGGCACCGGCGGTGCGGGGGGCTTTTCCCCAGTTCCTCTGCACCGAGCGGCCCGACCGTTTCAGCCGCTTTCTCCTGCAGGGCCGGGTGGGCATCCTCTGCGACGGGCTGCCTCTGGGTCTCTGCGCCCCCTGCTCCCTGCCGGAGCTGCTGCGGGTGGCGGAGGACAGGGCCCAGCACGCGCTGGTCTCTTCGGCGCTGCTGCTGCTCCGCTACGCCGCCCTGCTCCTCTCGCTGCTCGCCCCGGCCCTCTACGCGGCGGTAGCCATGTACCACCCGGAGATGATCCCCGTGGAGCTTTTGCAGAGCATCATCGCCGCCAAACAGTTCGTGCCCTTCTCCACGGCGGCGGAGCTGCTGGGGATGCTGGCAGCCTTTGAGCTGCTGCAGGAAGCGGGACTGCGCCTGCCGGAGGCGGCGGGCACCACCGTGTCCATCATCGGCACGCTGATCGTGGGCCAGTCGGCGGTGGAGGCCCGGGTGATCTCCCCCATCGCCGTGATCGTGGTGGCCCTCTCGGGCATCGCGGGCTATACCCTGCCCAACCAGCAGTTGGGCTCCGCCATCCGGCTCTGGCGCTTTCTGCTGGTGCTCTGCGCGGTGGCCATGGGGATGTTCGGGTTTATGGCGGGGGTGACGGTGCTGTTGTGGCGGCTGTGCGGCATGGAGTGCGTGGGGGTCAGCTATCTCTACCCCCTCACCGACGGGGAGCGTCACGGCCTGCTGCGGGGGCTGCTCCACTTCCCCATCTCCATGAACGCCCACCGCTCCCCCGCCCTGTGCGGGGAGGAACAAAGGAGGCAGGCATGAAAAAGCGGCGGTTCTTACCATATATAGTATCCCTCTTCCTGCTCACCGGCTGCGGCAGCAGCGGCAGCATCTACTCCAACTTCCGGGACGTGGCCGACCTGCTGCCCGTCCAGACGCTGGGCTACGACCGGGTGGACGGAAAGGTGCGGCTGTCGGTATCCTCGGGCCGGGGCACGGACGAGCTGCCCACGGTCATTTTGCAGGGCAGCGGCAGCAGCATCACCGAGGCGCTGGAGATGGTGCAGGACTACAGCGACTGGGAGGATCTCTTCTTCGCCCATATCCGCTATGTGGTGGTGGGGGAACAGGCGGCGAGGGAGGGACTGGACGAGCTGATGGACTGGTTTGAGCGGATCCCCCAGACCCGGCTGGATGTGCCCATTTTCCTCGTGGAGGGCGGCGACGCCGCCTCCCTCGTCGCCGGAAGCGGGGATAAGCACGAGATCACCTCCGTGCTCCACTCCCTCCAGCGGGACGCCGCCCGGCGGGGCTTCACGGTCTGCTACACGCTGGCGGATGTGGCCAAGCGCCTGGCTGAGGACGACTGCGCCCTTTGCAGCAGCGTGCGCAGCGTAGAGGTGGGCGGGCATGTGCCCACCTCCCCCGAGGGCAAGACCGCCCTGGAGAGCGGCTTCGCCCTGCTGCAGGACGGGGCGCTCACGGCCTTTACCGGGGAGGACGCCGCCCGTGGGCTTTGCCTGCTGCTGAACAGGGCGGGGACAGGCCGGGTAGAGCTTTCCGACGGGCAGGGGGGCCACGCCACCGTGGAGCTCACCGAGTGCCGGGCCGAAAACCGGGCCGAATTCTCCCCCGGCGGCGCGGCGGAGGATCACATCTTCCTCCGCTGCCGGGCGGGGATCATGGAGATCGACTCCCAGCTGGAGCCGGGGGAGCTGCTGGACACGCTGGACAAAGCCTTTTCGGACTGGCTCGCGGCCAGGGTCCGCGGGGCGCTGGAGGTGGTGAAGGCCAACGGCGCGGACATCTTCTCGCTGGAGGAGCAGTTCACCCGGCTGGACGCGGGCCGCGCCGCCCTCCTCTCCTTCCCGGAGGACGTGAAGTTTTTTCTGGGGGTGGACGCGAAGGTGGAGCGGAGCTACGATCTGAGCGCGGCGGAAAATCTCCACGGAGGGGAAATGTGATGAAGAAGGAAGAAATTCTCTCCGCCCGGCAGCTGCGGCTGCTGAGCTGGTGCGCCCTGCTCTCCCCGTTGGTGCGCCAGACGCCGCTGGCCATGGTGCGCGCGGGGGGACGGGGGGCGTGGATCTCGGGGCTGCTCTCGTTTTTCCCGCTGCTGGGGATGCTCTGGCTGCTGCGCTCGCTGCTGCGGAGGCGCACGGCGGGCGAGGGACTGGGGGAGCAGTATCTCCGCGCCCTGGGAACATGGCCCGGCCGGGCGGCGCTGCTCCTCTCCACGCTCTGGATCCTCTTCTACGCGGGCTTCGTGCTCCGGGCGGGGGCCGACCGCTTTATCGCCACGGTCTACCCCAGCAGCTCCAGCGAGGGCTTTTTGCTGGTAATGGGGGCGCTGGGGCTCATGGCGGGGCTGGGGCGGCTGAAGATCCTGGGCCGCTTCGCCGAGGTGACCGCCCCGGTGCTCTTCCTCCTCTTCGTGCTGGTCTTCCCGTCGGTGCTGTTCCAGGTGGACTACGCCTCCCTGCTGCCCGTCTCCCCCCGGGAGGAGGCCCTCCCCATTTTGCGGGGGGTCTTCCCCGCTGTGGACACGGTGGCGCTGGCGGCCCTCAGCGGCTTTGCGGCCGGACAGGCTCAGGAGGGGAAACTCCGGAACTGGGTGTGGACGCTGCTGGCCACGGTGGCGCTGATGACGCTCCTGTGCGTGTCCACGGTGGGCATCTTCGGCGCGGCGCTCACATCGAGGATGTACTACCCCTTCTTCGTGCTGCTGCGGAACATCCAGCCGCTGCGGCTGCTGGAGCGGCTGGAGCCGCTGCTCATCGCCCAGTGGGTGACCACAGACTTCCTCCTCTACGCGCTGCTGCTCCACATCACGGAGAACAATCTGCGGGTGTGTCTGGGCGGCCGTGCCCCCCGGCGGGAGGTTCGGGTGGCGGCCGGGCTGCTGCTCTCCCTTCTGTCGGCCTTTCTCTGCGCCCCGGACTCCTTCTCCCTGATCCGCCTCTCCGAGTGGGTGGTGCCGCTGGGCAACGCCGTGCTGCTTTTCGGAGTTCTCCCCGCCGTGTGGGCCGTGGGCAAGATCAGAAAAACTATATAGGATACAATATAATATGTATCCCGGTGGGATCCCCGTCACAGATCCCGCCGGATTTCTCTTGTTTTTCCCGGCGAAAAGGTGTATTCTTCTGCCTATGGAAGCGATCCTGAACGCCATATTGTCCACACCCTCCCTTTCCACCCTCCCCCAGAGGATCGAGGAGGGCCTTTTGCCTGCGCTGATCACAGGCACCAACGGCGCGCTCCGCGCCGCCATCGCAGCCGCCCTGCACCGAAAGCTGGGGCGGCCTTTGGTGGTGGTCTGCCCGGACGAGGGCAGCGCCGGGCGCTTCGCGGGGGATCTCCGCGCCCTCTGCGGAGAGGAGTCCCATCGTCTCCTCTCCCGGGATCTGACGCTCCGCCAGGCGGATGTGGTGTCCCGGCAGGGAGAACAGGGCCGGCTGCGGGTGCTGGACAGGCTGCTGCAGGGAGCGGCGCCGCTGCTGGTCACCACCGCCCAGGCCCTGCAGCAGCGCACGCTGCCCCCGGAGATCCTCGCCGGAGCGGCTTTTACGATCAACACGGACGGCCCGCCCATCGACACGCTGGAGCAGGAGCTGCTCCGCTGCGGCTACCGCCGCTGCGATCTGGTGGAGGGCAGCGGGCAGTACGCCCGGCGCGGAGACATCGTGGACATCTTCTCCCCCGGTGCGGAGCGGCCGCTGCGGGTGGAATACTGGGGCGACGAGGTGGACTCCATGGGCCTCTTCGACACCGACACCCAGCGGCGCACGGAGACCGTGGAGGAATTCCGGGTCTTGCCGGCGGCGGAGGCCCTGCCGGGCCTGTCTCCCCGGGAGCCGGCGGCCCTGGCCCGGGAGCTGCGGCAGTTCGCCTCCCATGTCTCCCGGCGCAAGGAGGTGGGCGAGCAGCAGAGCCGCGCTCTGCGGGAGGACGCCGAGCGCATCGAGCAGGGTCTCTCCCTCCCCTGGGCTGACCGCTACCTCCCCTTCCTTTTCCCGGATTACGCCACGGCGGTGGACTATCTGCCCGCCGACGCGATCATCCTGATAGACTCTCCCGGCCGCTGCGGGGAGCGGGGCGACGAGCTGCTGGGGCAGCTCACCTCCGACTGCAAGCTCCTCTCCGCCTCCGGCCTCCCGGTGATGACCGCCACGGACTACGCCCTGCCCTGGGCGGAGCTGTGCCGCCGTCTCAACGCCTTCGGGGTGATATTGGGCGACGCCTTTGCGGCGGGACGCTACGCCCTGCCGCCCAAATCGCTCCTCAACTGCGACGCGCGCCAGCTCCCCTCCTACGCGGGCAGCGTGGAGACGGCGGCAGAGGACGTGCAGCACTATCTCTCCCTCCGCTACCGGGTGGTGCTCCTCTCCTCGGACAAGCACCGGATGGAGGTGCTCGCGGGGATGTTCGCCCAGCGGGGCGTGAACTGTCTCCGGGGCTTCCCCGGGGGTGAGCTGCCCCCGCCGGGCCGGTGCACGGTGGCGGAAGGCTCGTTGAGCGCGGGGCTGGACTTCCCCGAGGCGGGGCTGGCCATCCTCACGGACACCCAGATGGCCGCGGTCTCGGCACGGAGCAGGAAGAAGAAAAAGGCCGTGTCCAACCGGGAACGGCTGGGAAGCTGCGCCGACCTCTCCGTAGGGGATCTGGTGGTGCACGAATACCACGGCATCGGCCGCTTCGCGGGCATCTTCCGGCTCCGCGTGGACGGGGCCGAAAAGGACTATATCAAGATCAACTACGCCGGCACCGACGCCCTCTATGTGCCCGCCACCCAGCTGGATCTGGTGAGCAAGTACATCGGCGGCGGGGAGGAGGGCGGCGTCCGGCTCTCGAAAATGGGGGGCGGCGAGTGGCAGCGCACCAAGCAGCGCACCCGGGCCGCCGTCAGGGAGCTGGCCTCCCAGCTGTTGCAGCTCTACGCCCAGCGCCAGCACACCAAAGGCCACGCCTTTTCCAC
Organism: bacterium; assembly: GCA_029009095.1. GTDB lineage: Bacteria > Bacillota > Clostridia > Oscillospirales > Oscillospiraceae > Apopatocola. The sequence goes on along the minus strand of JAQXJT010000047.1, from coordinate 27,334 downwards.
CGACACCCCCTGGCAGCGGGAGTTTGAGGACAGCTTCGGCTATCAGGAGACGGACGATCAGCTCCGGGCCATCCGGGAGATCAAGGCGGACATGGAGAGCGAGACGCCCATGGACAGGCTGCTCTGCGGGGATGTGGGCTACGGCAAGACCGAGGTGGCCCTGCGGGCGGTGATGAAGTGCTTTATGGACAACAAGCAGGCGGTGCTGCTCTGTCCTACCACCGTGCTGGCCCGGCAGCACTACCAGACGGCCACCCAGCGCTTTTTCGGCTACCCGGTGACCGTGGACGTGCTCTCCCGCTTCCGCTCCCCCAACCAGGTGAAGCACGCCCTGGAGGACGTACGCAGCGGCAAAACCGACCTGCTCATCGGCACCCACCGCCTGCTCTCCAAAGATGTGCACTTCAAGGATCTGGGTCTGGTCATCGTGGACGAGGAGCAGCGCTTTGGCGTGGTGCACAAGGAAAAGCTCAAGGAGCTTACGAAGGGCGTGGATGTGCTGACCCTCTCGGCCACCCCCATTCCCCGGACGCTGAACATGGCCCTCTCGGGCATACGCAGCCTCTCCTCTCTGGAGGAACCGCCCCTGGGGCGGCAGGGGGTGCGTACCTATGTGCTGGAGCACCACTGGCCCACGCTCATCGAGGCCATGCGCCGGGAGCTGAGCCGGGGCGGCCAGGTCTACTACCTCCACAACCGGGTGGAGAACATCGAGCAGACGGCGCTGCGCATCAGCGGGATGCTGGAGGGCGCGGCGGTGGGCGTGGCCCACGGGAAGATGAGCGAGGAGCAGCTTGGCTCCGTTATGGACGACATGGTGGAGGGGCGCATCCAGATCCTGGTGTGCACCACCATCATCGAGACGGGCATCGACATCCCCAATGTGAACACCCTCATCATCGAGGACGCCGACCGGCTGGGACTCTCGCAGCTCCACCAGCTCCGCGGGCGGGTGGGCCGTTCCAGCCGCCGGGCCTCCGCCTACCTGACCTATAAAAAGGACAAGGTGCTCACGGAGATCGCGGAAAAGCGCCTCTCGGCCATCCGGGAGTTCGCGGAGTTCAACGCCGGCTTCCAGATCGCCATGCGGGATCTGGAGATCCGGGGCGCGGGCAATCTGCTGGGCGCGGAGCAGTCCGGACACATGATGAATGTGGGCTACGACCTCTATCTGAAGATGCTGGAGGAGGCCGTGCAGGAGGAGAAGGGCGAAAAGACGGAGGTGCGGACCGAGTGCTCGGCCGATCTGTCCATCTCCGCCAACATACCCGAGGCGTACGTCTCCTCCGCCGAGCAGCGGATGGATCTCTACCGGCGCATCGCCCTGATCCGCAGCCAGACGGACGCCGACGATATGCTCGACGAGCTGATCGACCGCTTCGGCGACCCGCCGGAGAGCGTCAGCGCCCTGATCCGGGTGGCGCTGCTCCGGGGCGAGGCCGGGGAGGCGGGCATCACGGACATCTCCCAGAAGAGCGGGCTGCTGCGCTTCGAGCTGCGGGATTTCACCGCGGAGCGGATCGCTCTGCTGTGCGACAGGAAGGAAATGAAGGGCCGGGTCAAAGTGGAGGCGGGCAAAAAGCCCTGTCTCAACTTCCGCCTGCGCTCCGGCGACAAGGTACTGGATATGGCCAGGGGCTTCGTGGCCGCCTGGAAGGACACCGAAGAAAGGACGGATACCCCATGAAAAAATGGATCGCCTGTTTGCTGTTACTGAGTATACTGCTCTCCCTCTCCGCCTGCGGAGGAACGGCGGAGGAGACGGAGCCGACGGCGGAACCCACGGCGGAAACAGCCGAAGAAAGCGCCGGGGAGGAGAGCGGAGCCGACCCCCTCCTGCCGGTGAAGGCCGCCGCCAACGCCTACCCCGACGACGCGGTGGTCATGACCCTCGACGGGCAGGAGATCCTCTGGGACACCTATTATTATGTTCTGAGCAACTATCTCAGCAACATCGCCTACCAGATGGGCTATCTGCCCGAGAGCTTCGATGTGGATGTGGGCGGCATGACCATGGACGAGTACATCCGCAAGGTGGCGGAGGGCTATCTCTGCCAGTGCGTGGCCACGCTGGAGCACAGCGAGGGGCTGGTGGATGAAGAAGCCATAGCCCGGCGGATGGACGAGGAATGGGAGCAGGCCTGCGCGGCCAACGGCGGCGAGGAGGCCATGCTCTCACTGCTGGCGGAGGACGGGCTGACCCGCCGGGCCTACGACTACTTCGCCCGGGCCTTCTGCACCTTTGAGGCGCTGGAGAACGCCCTCTACGGCGAGGGCGGTAACGATTTGACCCTTGAGCAGATCGACGAGTGGACGGCAGAGCAGGGGCTGGTGCGCTGCAAGCACATTCTGCTCCTCACCAACGGCGAGGATATGACCGACGAGGATAAGGCCGCCGCGAAGGCCACCATGGAGGCCTATCTGGAGGATCTCCGGGCCGTGGCGGACGACCCCGAGCGGCTCCACAAGCTCTTCGACGAACTGATGCAGGAGTACAGCGAGGACACGGGGCTGGTCATGTACCCCGATGGGTATGTGTTCGGCAAGGGGGAGATGGTGCAGGAGTTTGAGGACGCGGCCTTCGCGCTGGAGCCCTACGGCCTCTCCGATCTGGTGGAGACCTCCTACGGCTACCACATCCTGCTGCGCCTGCCCATGGAAAAGGGCATCGTGGCGGACATGAACCAGAGCACCTACCAGCCCATCGAGCTGCAGCAGATGGTGGCGGACGAGCTCTACCAGAAGACTCTCGCGGCGTGGCGGGAGGAGGTCAGCGTGGAGATGAGCGAGGATTTCGCCGGCTTCACCATCCAGAAGCTGCTCTACGAACAGTGAACACAAAAACCCCTCTTCCCGCAAAGAAAAGGGTCCATAAGACAGTGAACAGCCACAGCAGTTTGCTCTGCTGTGGCTGTCCTTGTATAGGAAGCTGCTATGTGATAGAATGGAACAGATCTGAAAACTGGAATTTGACGGAGAGGATCATGATGAGGAAAAAAGCAGTGATTGTGTTTTTAGCAATGTTATGCGCAGCTGTCGTTTGGACAATAGGCTCTGGATTTACTGTGAACACGAGCGTGTATATCACAGATGATTTCGTGGTTTCTGAGGATGGGAAGGAGATCACATTTACAGTAGGTATGGGAACTTCTATGGGATATGTCAGAAGCTATAAGGATGAAGGTGGCGGCGTTAAGCCCCACTATCTGAAGTTTTATTCGGCTTGGGGAGGTTTGAACAGTTGTGTGGGAGCAAAGAATCAATATACCTTGGAATTGCGTCCGGAAGACACGGAAATATATATTTATCGCGGAGATGGAGGCTATGTTTTAGCCTTACAAAAAGATAGCGTTTCCGGAGAATGGTATCGGGTTCCATAACTTCCGGTTTGTCGAACCGTCAAGGGCGCACTTCTATACGGGGTAATTCCCGTATGTGTATATTGTTCCTGCGTTCCGAACAAGGGACTGCATCCCTTGCGCCGCGAAATCGGTTACCTGCTCAAGGCAAAAGGCGTGACTTTCGCAGTCACGCCTTTTGCCTGTTATACTGTCTTACGAACACACCCCATAAAGGGAAGAGGGTTTTTTCTTATCCTTCCGCGCCGCCGGCTTTACCAGAAGTAGCCGCCGTAGCCATACTGTTCGCCGCGGGAGGCCCCGGCGCTGCTCTGGGCGGTCTTGGTGACCTCGGGCTGCTTCTCGTCAAAGACGATGGGAACGGTGAGGGTGCTGCCGCTGCGGTAGAGGGTAATCTCCGCCTCCTGCCCGGCGGCGTAGCCCTTCAGCACGGTCTGGAGGTCGGACACGGACTCCACGGCGTTGCCGTTGACGGCGGTGATGATGTCGCCGGCCTGGATGCCCGCGCTCTCGGCGCAGCTTCCCTCCACCACCGCGTACACATAGGCGCCCATGGGCCAGTTGTAGTACTCCGCCGTGGCGGCGCTGTAGCTCTTGGTGTTGATGCCCATATAGGCCTTGCCCCGGACATAGCCGTTCTCCATCAGGTCGTTGGCGATGGCGATGGCGTCGTTCACGGGGATGGCGAAGCCCAGCCCCTCGATGCCCATCTCTTCGTAGGTGTCGGAGTACTTGGCGGTGACGATGCCGATGACCTCGCCCTCCATGTTGTACACGGGGCCGCCGGAATTGCCGGAGTTCACCGCCGCGTCGATCTGGAACATGTTGATGGTGCCGTCATCCCCGGAGGTGCTGATCTCCCGGTCCATGGCGGATACCATGCCCCGGGTCATGGTATAGTCCAGCTCGCCCAGGGGGTTGCCCACGGCAAAGATGGTCTGGCCCACCTGCAGCTGTTCGCTGTCGCCCAGCGTCACGGGGGTCAGGCCCTCGGCGTTGATCTTCAGCACGGCCACATCGCTGCCGTCGTCCTCGTAGCCCACGATGGTGGCGGGGTAGTTATCCCCGTTGTAGAACATGACGGTGATGGGGTAGTTGCCTTTGGTGGCGGCCTCCACCACATGGTAGTTGGTGAGGATGTATCCGTCCTCGGTGACCACGAAGCCCGTGCCCGTGACGGTGCCCGTTCCCACGCCATAATAGGTGCGGTAGGAGACCTCTGTGGAGATGCCCACCACCTGGCGGCAGGCGTTTTCATAGATGGCGGTGGCGGAGAGCTGCTCGTCGATCTCCCGGTCGGAGGCCAGGCGGTGTCCGTCCTCCGTCCCGATCTGGGGCGTCACGGTCTCTGCAGGGGGAGCTACAGTCTGCACAGGGGGGGTAGTCTCCGCGGCGCCGCGCCGGAGTCCGCCCGTAGCCAGAATGCCGCCCACGGTGCCCAGCAGCACGCACAGCAGGCACAGGGCGATGATGCTGCCCGTGCCCAGCGAGCCGCATTTGCGTTTTCCGGGCTCCCGCTCCGGGCCTGAGGCAGTGGTGTAGGAGTAGGTGCGGGGCGGGCGGGGCGCGTCGTCGTGGGGCATATAGCTGGCGTCGGAGAACTCGCTGCGGCTGGGGCGGCAGCCCTCGCCGGGGTACTCGTCTCCGCCGGAGGAAGAAGCGGGCTTTTCCCCTTCTTCCCTCTGCTCATTTTCGGGATATTCGTTCATGGTATTTTGCCTCCCATTCCTTTGTTTCAAACTGACCGTATCCTAATATACAGTTATGAAAAAAACATGAACAAAAGCTGAAAATTTTATAAAAGTCCCCCGGCGTCTGTTGGGGGAAACTTATGCCTTGATTTTCCACGGGTTTTCCGCTATGATGGGCAGCGGAACTTCACAGACGAGGTATGGCACATGAGTAAAACATTCCTGGACACCACCCCCCCGGTGCTGGCGGCGCTGAACGCCGGCAGCCCCGTGGTCGCCATAGAGACCGGCAGCTTCGCCCGTCTCCCCTACCCCCAGAGCCTCCAGACCCTCCGCGCCGCCGAGCAGGAGATCTGGGCGAGAAACTGCGTCCCCGCGCCCCTCGCGCTGATCAACGGGCGCATCAAGGCCGGCCTCACGGAAAAGGAGGAGGAGGCGCTGATGCAGCACGATGTGGCCCTCACCCGCGCCGCCCTCCCCGTAGTCACCGCCCGGGGCCGCTCCGGGGCGCTGCTGCCCTCCGCCGCCCTGGCCGCCGCCGCCGCGGCGGGCATCGTGCCGCTGCTGCTCCCCGGCTTCCGGGGGGAGGTCAGCGATGTGGACGCTCTGGCCCTCTACGGGCGCATGGCCTTTTCCTTCGCCCAGACGGAGGATGTGGGAGCGCTGCTGGCGGAGCGGAGCATCCCCGCCCTCGGCGACAACGCCGCCGTGCTCTCGGACGCCTATCTCTGCCAGAAGGAGCTGTCCTCCCCCGAGAGCGTGCTGTACGCCGCCGGGAAGAGTCTCACCACCCTCTGCGAGATCGCCTGCGCCACCGCCGTGGAGATCAAGAAGAAAACAGATTTCCAGGCCCTGTAAAAAGCAAAACGCCCCGGGTACCTTCAAATGCCCGAGGCGTTTTCTTTCACTGCGTTCCGAACAGGTGACTGTTTTAGACCACCCGGCTCAAAGCGCGGCGGGCTTTTTTTGTGCAAAAGTCCCTTACATTATTTAATATATATTCTTTACTTATTTTTGAAAAAGTTGTATAATGACATGATACTGTGAAGAGTTTTCGCATTTGGAGGAAAGGACGGAATTTCGCATGAATTCCCTTCAGGAAATATGGGAGAGCGTTCTCGCGCTGCTGGGCGCGGAGCTGACTCCCACGGCGATGAACACCTGGTTTTCCGAGTGCTCGGTGGTGGAGCTGTCGGGCAACCAGCTGGTGATCCACACCCCCTCGGAGTTTAAGCGGGACATCATCGTGCAGCGCTATGCCGAGACCATCTCCCGCGCCCTCTCGGATCTGTTCTCCGCAGAGATGAGCCTGCTGGTGCTGGCCGGGGAGGAGATCGAAGAATACCGGGAGAAAAGGACAGTGGACGACCCCTTCGGCATCGTGGTGGGCGACTACACCTTCGACAACTTCGTGGTGGGCCCCACCAACCGCATCGCCCACGCCGCCGCCCTGGCCGTTTCCAAAAACCCCGGCTGGGTCTACAACCCCCTGCTGATCTACGGTAACTCGGGGCTGGGCAAGACCCATCTGCTGCTGGCCATCGGCCAGTACATCCACGAGAACTTCCCCGAGAAAAAGATCATCTACATCAAGGGCGACGACTTCACCAACGACATGGTGCACTCCATCCAGACCCACACCCAGTCGGAGTTCCGGGAGAAATACCGCACCGCCGATCTGCTGCTCATGGACGACATCCAGTTCATCGCCGGCAAGCAGCAGACCCAGGAGGAGTGGTTCCACACCTTCAACGCCCTCTACGAGAGCCACAAGGCCATCGTCCTCACCAGCGACCGGCCCCCCATGGAGATGAAAACCCTGGAAGACCGCATCCGCTCCCGGCTGGAGGGCGGTATGCTGGCGGATGTGCAGCCCCCCGATCTGGAGACGCGCATGGCCATCACCCGGAACAAGGCCCAGCTGCTGGGCATGGTGCTGCCCGGGGATGTGGTGGAGTTCATCGCCGAGAACATCACCTCCAACATCCGGCAGCTGGAGGGCGTGGTCAAGCGCCTGACGGCCTACCGGGAGATACTGGGAGAGGAGATCACCGTGGAGAGCGTGCGCCGGGCCATCAAGGACGTGATCCGGGTGGGCGCCTACGTCCCCACGGCGGACATCATCATCACCGAGACCGCCCGCTACTTCGGGCTGGAGGAGGAGCATCTGCGGGGACAGAGCCGGGCCAAGGAGGTCGCCACCCCCCGGCAGGTGGCCATGTACCTCTGCCGCAACCTGACCAACATCTCTCTCGAGGACATCGGCGCGCAGTTCGGCAACCGCAACCACTCCACCGTCCTCTCCTCCATCCGCAAGATCGAGAAGCTGGTCAAAACCGACTCCAACACCGCCAATATCATCCGGGACATCACCTCCAATATCAACTCCAAAAGCTGAGAGATTTCTCCACATTCTCCTGTGGATATGTGCGTTGTTTTCTGTGGAAAATCCTCCTTCCGGTTTTCCCGACATTTTCTGTGGAAATCCCCCTTTGTTTTCCACAAAAGCCTCCACAGAAAAAATCCATATTTTTCAGGGCTTTCCTCCACTTTCCCACAATATTTTTCTCTACTATCTCTATTACTAAAAAATATTCTTTCTTTCTTCTGATACAGGGAGGTTTTTACAATGAAGTTCAGCTGCGAAAAGGGCTTTCTCGACCAGGCCGTGACCACCGCCGCCCGGGCGGCCGCCGCGAAGAGCAGTATCCCCACCCTGGAGGGGCTGCTGCTGGAGGCCAACCACAACCTCCGCATCACCGGCTACGATCTGAAAAAGGGCATCTACACCAATGTGGACGCGGATGTGTCCGCCTCCGGCAGCGTGGTGCTGGGGGCGAAGATCTTCGCGGACATCGTGCGCAAGCTCCCGGACGGGGTGGTGACCATTGTCTCCGACGACAAGAACATGGTGCACATCTCCTGCGGCAACGCCGACTACAACATCATGGGAATCGACGCGGGGGACTACCCTGAGCTGCCCTCCATGGACTACAGCTCCTCCCTCGCTCTCTCCCAGGACACTCTGGGGCAGATGATCAGGGAGACCAACTTCGCCGTCTCCGACAACGAGAGCCGCCCGGTGTACACCGGAGCGCTGCTGGAGGTGGAGAGCGATGTGCTGACCATGGTGGCCGTGGACGGTTACCGGCTGGCCCTGCGGCGGGAAAATCTGGACCGCTGCGATGTGGACGAGTGCAGCTTCATCGTCCCCGGCTCCGCCCTCTCCGATGTGGAGAAGATCTGCAACCGGCCCGAGGAGGAGGTGCGCATCACCATCGGCAGCAAGCATGTATCCTTCACCGCCAACGGCACCGTACTGATCTCCCGGCGGCTGGAGGGCGACTTCCTCAACTATAAAAAGACCGTCCCCACGGAGTTCCCCATTCGCCTCAAGGCCGAGCGGCGGGATCTGATCCGCTGCGCCGAGCGCGTCTCCCTGATCATCGACGACCGCACCAAGAACCCCCTGCGCTGCCGCTTCGGCAACGGGTCGCTGACCATTACCAGCGCCACCCCCCTGGGCCGGGCGGAGGACAGCTGCCCGCTGGAGGGCGACGGGCAGGATTTGGTGGTGGGCTTCAACAACAGCTATCTGCTGCAGGCTCTGAAGGCCGCCCCGGCGGACACCCTTCTGGTGAACCTCTCCTCCGGGAACGCCCCCTGTGTGCTGCTCCCCGAGGACGGCGGGGACAAGTTCCTCTACATGATCCTCCCCGTGCGGCTGAGAGCCGGAGAATAAATGCGGGTCGAGAGTCTGGAAACGGAGAATTTCCGTCTTCTCTCCCGGCAGCGGGTGGAGTTCTCCCCGGGGGTCAATGTGATCTGCGGGGACAACGCCCAGGGAAAGACCACGCTGCTGGAGGCGGTGTTTCTTCTCACCGGAAACAAGAGCTTCCGCACCCGCTTCGACAGGGAGCTGATCGCCTTTGACAAAGACGGCGCCCTGCTCTCCGCCCGGGTGGAGGCCTGCGGGCGGACGCAGCAGATGGAGCTGCGCTTTTTCCGGGGCAGGGGGAGGCAGATCACCGTCAACAAGGTCAAACGCAGCGCTTCCGAGCTCAGCGAGAGTCTGAAAGCGGTGCTCTTCTGCCCGGACGATCTGCTGCTGCTCCGGGGCGGGGCGGCGGAGCGGCGGAGGATGATGGACGAGGCCATCTCCCAGCTTCGCCCGGGCTACCGCAAGCTCCTGGGGGACTACCGGAAATTCTACGACAACAAGTCCGCCATCCTCCGCCAGTGGCGGGAGCGGAGCGACCTTTTGGCGGCGCTGGACGACTTTAACGAGGCGCTCTGCCGCTGCTCGGCGCGGATCATCCGCTACCGCTCCTCCTTTGTACGCCGTCTGGCGGAGTACGCCGCCCCCATCCACCGGGAGTTTTCCGGGGACAGGGAGGAGCTGGACTGCCGCTACGCCACCGTGAGCACCGTTACCGACCCGGAGGCGGCGGAGAGCCGGATCTATGAGGAGGTGGCCCTGCGCCAGAGGCAGCTCCGTCAGGCGGAGCTGGACAGCGGGCAGTGTCTGGTGGGCGCCCACAAGGACGACATGGAAGTGACCATCAACGGCGCAGCCGCCCGGAGCTTCGCCTCACAGGGCCAGCTGCGCACCGGGGCGCTGTCGCTGAAGATCGCCGAGCGGGAGATCTTTCTGCACGAGGCGGGCGAGCCGCCGGTGCTGCTGCTGGACGATGTGCTCTCCGAGCTGGACAGCGAGAGGCAGAAATTTGTGCTCAACCGCATCGGCGGAGGCCAGACGCTGATCACCTGCTGCGACGAGAGCAGCGTGGAGCGGCTACTGGACGGTAGGCAGCTGCGGCTGGAAGGAGGGCGCGTGGTATGATGTATCTGCACATCGGCGGGGAATATGTGGTACCCGCCGGGGACATTGTGGCCATCCTGGATCTGGACAATGCCAGCACCTCCCCCATCACCCGGGAGTATCTGCGCCGGGTGCAGAAGGAGGACAGGGTGGTGAGCGTTACGGAGGAGCTGCCGCGGTCGGTGGTGGTATGCCGGGAGCAGGGGGAAGAGCGGGTATACCTCTCCCTTTTGAGCAGCGCGACCTTGTACAAGCGGGCGGAGGCGGATGTCTTTGCCGGAGAAAACTTATGGGAGAAAGAGGAAAGAGCATGAGCGACGGGACAGAAGTGAGCTATGAGCTGCATCTCACCGGCAGCACCTTTTTCGACACGGTGGTGCGGCTGCGGGCCGGGGAACTGGTGAAGAAATATCCGGGACTCTCGCTGGAAGAGCGGGAGGGCAAGCTGATCTTCTCGGGGGTACTGTCCCGGGAGCTGGCCCGGGAGTTTCGGGACGAGATGGAATAAGAAACGCTTAGCGGGAAATGGAAGATAAAATGTCTGAGATCGAAAGCAAGGTACAGGAAAATTACGACGCCAGTAAAATTCAGGTACTGGAGGGTCTGGAAGCCGTTCGGATGCGTCCGGGTATGTATATCGGCTCCACCTCCTCCAGCGGACTGCACCATCTGGTGTACGAGATCGTGGACAACGCCATCGACGAGGCGCTGGCGGGCTACTGCGACCGTATCCAGGTGAGCATTGAGCCGGGGGATGTGATCCGGGTGCTGGACAACGGCCGCGGCATCCCCGTGGACATCCAGGAGCAGACCGGCAAGCCCGCGCTGGAAGTGGTGTACACGGTGCTCCACGCCGGCGGCAAATTCGGCGGCGGGGGATACAAGGTCTCCGGCGGTCTCCACGGCGTGGGCGCCAGCGTGGTAAACGCCCTCTCCGACTGGCTGGAGGTGCGGGTGCACAAGGGCGGGAAAATCTACGAGATGAAGTTTTCCCGGGGCCATGTCACCCAGAGCATGAAGGTGGTGGGCGAGACCACCCACACGGGCACCGAGGTGCGCTTCCACCCCGACCCGGAGATGTTCGAGGATACCGTGTACGACTACGAGATCCTCCATACCCGTATGAGAGAGCAGGCCTTTCTGAACGCGGGGCTGTGCATCTCCACAGAGGATCTCCGGGGCGGGGAGCGCGTCTATGACGAGATGTGCTACGCCGGGGGCATCCGGGAATTCGTGACCTTCCTGAACACGGCCAAGACGCCCATCAGCGGCGCGCCCATCTATATGCAGGGCGAGCGGGACGGTTCCACCGCCGAGGTGGCCATCCAGTGGAACGACGGCTACACGGAGAACACCGTGACCTTCGCCAATAACATCCACACCCCCGAGGGCGGTATGCACGAGACGGGCTTCCGCGCCGCTCTCACCAGGGTGCTGAACGCCTACGGGAAAGAGAAGAAGCTCCTCAAGGAGGACGAGTCCCTCTCCGGCGACGACTGCCGGGAGGGCATCACCGCCGTGGTGTCCGTGAAGCTGGAAAACCCCCAGTTCGAGGGACAGACCAAGGCCAAGCTGGGCAACAGTGAGATCCGTACGCTGGTGGACGGCGTGGTCAGCGACAAGCTCGGGCAGTTTCTGGAGGAAAACCCCGCTGTGGGCAAGGCCATTCTGGAAAAGGCAGCCATGGCAGCCAAGGCCCGGGACGCGGCGCGGAAGGCCCGGGAGAAGGTGCGGCGCAAGACCGGGCTGGAGTCCGGGCAGATGCCGGATAAGCTCCAGGACTGCAACGAGCGGGATCCCGCCCTCTGCGAGATCTACATCGTCGAGGGCGACAGCGCCGCCGGCTCTGCCATCCAGGGCCGGGACAGCCGCTTCCAGGCCATCCTCTCCATGTGGGGAAAGATGCTCAACGTGGAGAAGGCCCGGGAGGACAAGATCATCGGCAACGACAAGCTCTACCCCATGATCCTGGCCCTGGGCGCGGGCATCGGCAAGGAGTTCAATCTGGAAAAACTCCGCTACCACAAGATCATCATTATGGCCGATGCCGATGTGGACGGCAGCCACATCCGCACGCTGCTGCTGACCTTCTTCTTCCGCTATATGCGCCCGCTCATCGAAAACGGCTATGTCTACTCCGCCGTGCCCCCCCTCTATAAGGTCACCCGGGGCAAGACCACGAAGGTGGCCTATTCCGATCAGGAGCGGGACGCTATCAGCGCCGGGATGCGCGCGGACAACCCCAACGCGAAAATTGAGATCTCCCGCTTCAAAGGTCTGGGCGAGATGGACCCGGAGGAGCTTTGGGAGACGACCATGGATCCCGAGCGGCGCACCCTCCGGCGCATCACGCTGGACGACGCCGTCATGGCTGACCAGGTCTTTACCGTGCTCATGGGCGAAGAGGTGGAGCCGCGGCGGGCGTGGATCGAGACCAACGCCAAATATGTGTCCAATCTGGACATTTAAGGAGGGGAAAGGCTAAGGAATGGCACACAACAGAGACTACAAGCCCGAGGACATCGCTTTCCCCGAGCAGCATATCACCGAGTCGGAGCTGGTGCACGAGATGCAGAACAGCTATATCGACTACGCCATGTCCGTCATCGTGGGCCGGGCGCTGCCCGACGTGCGGGACGGACTCAAGCCCGTGCACCGGCGTATCCTCTACGCCATGTTCGAGGACAATCTCACCGCCGACAAGCCCTACCGCAAGTGCGCCACCGCCGTGGGCGACGTGCTGGGCCGCTATCACCCCCACGGCGATTCCAGCGTGTACGACGCGCTGGTGCGTCTGGCCCAGGACTTCTCCATGCGCTATCCCCTCATCGACGGCCACGGCAACTTCGGCAGCGTGGACGGCGATCCCCCTGCGGCCTACCGTTACACCGAGGCGCGCATGGCCAAAATGTCCAACGAGATGCTCCGGGACATCGAAAAGGAGACCGTGGACTTTCTGCCCAACTTCGACGAGACGCGCAGGGAGCCCCAGGTGCTCCCCTCCCGCTTCCCCAATCTGCTGGTAAACGGCTCCAGCGGCATCGCCGTGGGCATGGCCACCAACATCCCGCCCCACAACCTGCGGGAGGTCATCGGCGCGGCGGTCTGTCTGCTGGACAACCCCGACGCCACGCTGGACGAGCTGATGGAGCACATCAAGGGGCCGGATTTCCCCACCAGCGGCATCATCATGGGCCGCAGCGGCATCCGCGCCGCCTACGCCACCGGCCGGGGGCGGGTCACCGTCCGGGCCCGGGCAGATTTTGAGGAGTACGGCCGGGATCACCGCACGCGCATCATCGTCCACGAGCTGCCCTATCAGGTGAACAAGCGCCAGCTGATCAAGACCATGGCCGACCAGGTGAAGGACAAGCGCCTGGAGGAGATCAGCGATCTGAGAGACGAGAGCGACCGCAACGGTATGCGGGTGGTCATCGAGCTGAAAAAAGACGCCAACGCCCAGGTGGTGCTCAACAAGCTCTTCGCCCAGACCCAGATGCAGACCACCTTCGCGGTGAATATGCTGGCGCTGGTGAACCGGCAGTCCCAGCCGAAGATCCTCTCCCTGCGGCAGATTTTGGAGGAGTATCTGACCTTCCAGGAGGAGATCGTCACCCGGCGCACCCGGTACGATCTGAAAAAGGCCCGGGAGCGGGCCCATCTGCTGGAAGGGCTGCTCATCGCCCAGGACAATATCGACGAGGTCATCCGCATCATCCGCTCCTCCTACGACAACGCCCGGGAAAATCTGATGGCCCGCTTCGCGCTGGACGAGGTGCAGGCTCAGGCCATCTGCGATATGCGTCTGATCTCCCTGCAGGGACTCAACCGGGAAAAGCTCCAGAGCGAGTACGACGAGATCCAGGGCCGCATCCGGTGGTATCTGGAGCTGCTGGACGACGAGAGCAAGATGAAAGCCCTGCTGAAAGAGGAGCTTCTGGCCATCGCGGAGAAGTACGGCGACGGGCGGCGCACGGAGATCCAGGATGTGGAGGACGATCTGGACATCGAGGATCTCATCGACGAGGAGGAGTGCGTCTACACCCTCTCCCACAACGGCTACATCAAGCGCACCTCCGCCACGGAGTACAAATCCCAGGGCCGGGGCGGCAAGGGCGTGCGCGGCATGGCCACCCGGGAGGAGGACTTTGTGGAGACGGTCTTTACGGCCTCCACCCACGACACCATCCTCTTCTTCACCTCCGAAGGCCGCTGCTACCGCAAGAAGGGCTACACCATCCCCGAGGCGGGACGCAGCGCCCGGGGCACCAGCATCGCCAATGTCATCCAGGTGGAGCCGGGCGAGAAGGTGAACTTCATGATGCATGTGGACGAGCTGGATCGGGACGATCTCTATCTCTTCTTCTCCACCTATCAGGGCACCGTGAAGCGTATGCCCCTCTCCGCCATCCGCAACATCCGCACCTCCGGCATCCGGGCCATCACCATGGACGAGGGAGACGAGCTCATCGATGTGCAGCTCACCGGCGGCGATGAGAATGTGATCATGGTCACCCACGAGGGCATGGCCATCTGCTTCAGCGAGCAGGACGTGCGGCCCCGGGGCCGCACACCCCGGGGGGGCCGGGGCCTCCGGCGCAGATAGGGCGGCGGTGTGGTGGGGGCCGGCTGCGTCAACGGGCAGGGCGATCTGCTGACCATCACCGAGAACGGCTACGGCAAGCGCACGGATGTGAACGAGTACAATGTGCAGTTCCGGGGCGGCATGGGCGTGAAGAACTACAATGTCACCGAAAAGACCGGCAAGGTCTGCGGGGCGCGGCTGGTGCAGGGGGACGAGGACGTGATCCTGGCCACTGACGACGGCACCATCATCCGCATGGCCTCCGCGGCCATCTCCCGCTACTCCCGGGTCACCCAGGGCGTGAGGGTCATGAAGCCCCTGCCCGGCGTGCGTGTGCTCTCGCTGGCCTGCGCCGCCCGGGACGAGGAGGAAGCCGCCGTGACCGAGATCCCCGAGGGCGGCATCGAGGAAGTGTAAAAAATCACCCGGGGGACAGCCTCCCCCGGGAGAGGCAACGGGAGAGATTATGAACGGGTTATTTATTGTTTACGCCTTTGTGATCCTGGCTTTCGCCGTGGGGAGTATCCTGAAAGGGGCCGGGAAGGGAAAGCCCGTCTCCCGCCGTGCCGGGAAGAGCGACGCGACCCCCCGCGCCAAAAACCCCGCCGGCGGCGGGGGGTTCCGGGAGATCGTGGAGAAGATCACCGGTTCGGACAAGGAGGCGGAGGAGTGCGAGTACGGGGCGGAGAACCACGAATACTCCCACGAAGAGGAGCGGCGCGTGGCGCAGTTGGACAACTTCCTGAAAAACGGCATCATCGACAAGGCCGAGTACCAGGTGCTGCTCAAGCGCTATAAAAATTCCGGACAATAACGAGGAGACAGCGTGAAAGAAGTGATCTTATATACCGACGGGGCCTGCTCGGGCAATCCCGGCCCCGGGGGCTGGGCGGCCATCCTCCGCTACGGGCAGAGCGAAAAGGTGCTCTCCGGCGGCGAGGCGGAGACCACCAACAACCGCATGGAGCTGCTGGGGGTCATCCACGGTCTGGCGGCGCTGAAGGAGGGCTGCGCGGTGACGCTCTTCACCGACAGCCAGTATGTGGCCAACGCGCTGAACAACGGCTGGCTCCGGGACTGGAAGAAGCGGGGCTGGAAACGCCGGGACGGGGAGCTGAAAAACGCGGAGCTGTGGCAGGAGCTGGATCGGCTCCTCTCCCTCCACCGGGTAGAGGCCCGCTGGGTCAAGGGCCACGCGGAGAACGAGTACAACAACCGCTGCGACGCCCTGGCGGTGGCCGAGCGGGAGAAGTTTGGCTGAAAAAAGGCCGCGCCGCCCTTGCAATCGGCCGGGGCGGTGCGTATAATACGAGAACATAGAAACCATAAACGAGAGGTGTTACAAATGACGCGCACACACATTTCCCAGATCTGGGAGAACATGGAAGCATACGGCGGCCAGACCCTGCGCATCTGCGGCTGGGCCAGAACCATCCGGGATATGAAAAATTTCGGATTCATAGAGCTCAACGACGGCAGCTCCTTCAAGGGCGTGCAGGTGGTGCTGGAGCGGGAGACGCTCCCCAATTATGAGGAGGTCGTCAGGCAGAATGTGGGCGCGGCGTTTGTGGTGGAGGGCGTGCTGGTGCTCACCCCGGAGGCCAAGCAGCCCTTTGAGCTGAAAGCCGCCCGGGTGGAGATCGAGGGAGCTTCCGCCCCGGACTATCCCCTCCAGAAGAAGCGGCACTCTCTGGAATTCCTGCGCACCGTGCAGCATCTGCGCCCCCGCACCAACCTCTTCTCCGCGGCCTTCCGCGTCCGCAGCGTGGCGGCCCAGGCCGTCCACGAATTCTTCCAGAGCCGTGGCTTCGTCTATATCCACACGCCGCTGATCACAGGCTCCGACTGCGAGGGCGCCGGGGAGATGTTCCGGGTGACCACGCTGGATCTCAACAACCTTCCCCGCAGGGAGGACGGCACCGTGGACGACAGCAGGGACTTCTTCGGCAAGGTCACCAACCTCACCGTCTCCGGCCAGCTCAACGCCGAGAACTTCGCCATGGCCTTCGGCGATGTGTACACCTTCGGCCCCACCTTCCGGGCCGAGAACTCCAACACCGCCCGCCACGCCGCCGAGTTCTGGATGATCGAACCGGAGATGGCCTTCTGCGATCTGGAGGGCGATTTGGAGGTCATGGAGGCCATGGTGAAGTATATCATCCGCCGCACCCTCGAGCGCTGCCCCCAGGAGATGGAGTTCTTCAACAGCTTTGTGGACAAGGGGCTGCTGGAGCGGCTGGAGCATGTGGCCAACAGCGATTTTGGCCGCGTGAGCTATACCGAGGCGGTGGAGCTGCTGAAGAAAAGCGGCAAGAAGTTCGACTACCCCGTGGAGTGGGGCATCGACCTCCAGACCGAGCACGAGCGCTACCTGACCGAGGAGATCTTCAGGAAACCGCTTTTCGTCACCGACTACCCCCGGGACATCAAGGCGTTCTATATGCGCCTTAACGACGACGGCAAGACCGTGGCCGCGGCGGACTGCCTGGTGCCCGGCATCGGCGAGATTATCGGCGGCAGCCAGCGCGAGGAACGGCTGGACGTGCTCACCGCGCGGATGGCGGAGCTGGGGCTCAAGGAGGAGGACTACTGGTGGTATCTGGATCTGCGCCGCTACGGCAGCTGCCGCCACGCGGGCTTTGGTCTGGGCTTTGAGCGGATGGTCATGTACCTGACCGGCATCAGCAACATCCGGGATGTGGAGCTGCATCCCCGTACCGTGGGCAACGCCGAGTTCTGAGAAAAAATCAGTCCCCCGCCGCAATGTGAAGGCGGCGGGGGTATTTTTGAAAGAGAGAAGGAGGGCAAGGCTATGCCCACACCATGGAAGCGCTCCCCGGAGGAGCTGCACAAGACCTATATCGCCAACACGGAGGCGTTCTATAAGGCCGCGGGACGGGGTCTCTCCACGGAACTGGACGATTTTGTCACCGGCTGTGCCCTGGGGCTGTGGAAGGGCAGCCCCTCCATTACCCAGAACCATGTGGACGCGGTGAACCAGCTCTACTCCAAGGGCTGCCCCGCTCCCAGGTGGCTTTTGTGGGAGCTGACGGAAAAGGTCTGCTCCGCCAGCGCCTTCCTGCCGCCCCTCTTCTTCTGGACGCTCACCGAGCAGGACGCCAGACGGGGCACCGACCACTCCCGGGTCTTTGTGCGGATGCTCACCAACATCCTGCTCTATCTGGCCGCCGTGGACGACGAGGTGACCATGGCGGAGGCCGCCTATATCACCGACTGCTCCGACAAGCTCTCCGCCCTCTGCGATGGGGCGGGGGTGAAGAAGTCGAAGTTGCCGCTGAACGCCGGGGAGTTCGTGACCAGCGGGGAGTTGCCCTTCACCGTCAAGACCTCTTCCCGCGCGGAGGCCGCCCCGGAGAAGAGCGAGGGCAGCGCCGCCCGGGAAACCGCGCCCCGGCCCTCGCTGGAGGAGCTGATGGCGCAGCTGGACGAGCTGGTGGGTCTCGACACGGTGAAAAAGGATGTGAAGAGCCTCATCAATCTCATCAAGGTGCGGAAGCTCCGGGAGGAGAGCGGGCTGCCCAACAGCGCCATGAGCCTGCACATGGTGTTCCTGGGGAACCCCGGCACGGGCAAGACCACCGTGGCCCGGCTCCTCTCCGGCATCTATGCCGCCATCGGCGTGCTGAGCAAGGGGCAGCTGGTGGAGGTGGACCGCTCCGGGCTGGTGGCGGGCTATGTGGGCCAGACGGCCCTCAAGACCCAGGAGGTCATCCAGTCCGCCCTGGGCGGGGTGCTCTTTGTGGACGAGGCCTACTCCCTGGCCTCCGGCGGCGAGAACGACTTCGGCCGGGAGGCCATCGAGACGCTGCTGAAAGCCATGGAGGATCACCGGAAGGATCTGATCGTCATCGTGGCGGGCTACGACGGGCCCATGGAGACCTTCATCGACTCCAACCCCGGATTGCAGTCCCGCTTCAATAAGTACCTCTACTTCCCCGACTACACCGGCGCGGAGCTGATGGCCATGTTTCGCAGAAACTGCGAGAGAAACGGCTACACCCTCAGCCCGGAGGCGGAGGAGTACGCCGTGGAGTTCTTCGAGGATATGTACGAAAACCGGGACGATAACTTTGGCAACGGCCGTGATGTACGCAACCGCTTCGAGGACATGATCACCCGGCAGGCCAACCGGGTGGCCAGTCTGGAGACCCCCTCCCGGGAGGATCTGATGACGGTACTGAAAGAGGATCTTCTGGTGGAGACGGAGTGAAAAGCCTCTCCCCCGCCGCAGGGAAAACGGAAAAGAGCAAAAAAAGGGTACAGCCACAGGCTGTACCCTTTTTTGTCGGGATGTATGTCTTACTTGATGTTGCCCTGGTAATCCACGGCGATGGCGGAGACAGGCTCGGTCTCCGTGTCGGCGGAGACAACGATCTCGCCCTTGAACATGCCGGCCACGAGAGCGGCGTAGTCCTCAGCGGTGAAGTTGTCGTCAAACTGGGTGGTCATGGGGATCTGAACATAGTTCTCCTCGGGATTCTCGGAGACCAGGCCCAGAGTCTCGACCTTGCCGCCTTCGAAGGTGCCGTCCACAACAGAGGCCAGCAGCGCCTTGACGGTGGGAGCAAGACCCTTCATGGCGGAGGTCACGGTCATGCCCTCGCCGTACTGACCGTCGATGATGCCGATCTGGTCAACGTCCACGCCGATGACCTTGCCGCCAACCTTGGCAGCGGCCTCGGCAGCGGAGGAGTAGATGCTGCCGCCGCAGGCAAAGACGACCTCGGTGCCGTCGTTGTACCAGGTGTCCATGGCGGCGGTGATGTCGGCGTCGCCGTAGAACTGGTTGCCGTAGGCGTACTTCATGGTGACCTTGTCGGTCTTTTCCAGCTCGGTGGCAGCGGCGTCAGCGCCCTGCACGAAGCCGTAGCCGTAACGGACAACGGCGGGAACCGCCATGCCGCCCAGGAAGCCCAGCTTCTCGTAGCCCAGCTTCACGGCGGCGTAGCCGACCATGTAGCCGCAGAGCTCTTCCTGATAGACAGCGCTGTACACATTGGAGGGAACGCCGTTCTCAAAGCCGAGGGCGGACTCGCTCACGTCCAGAGCGATAAAGGTGATGTCGCTGTACTCTTCCGCAACGGCCCTGACAGCCTCGCCAAAGGCGAAACCGGGCATCACGATCACGTTGTAGCCCTCGTCAATGGCCTGCTCGATGGAAGACACGCGCTCGGGGGTGGAGTCGCCGGCGGGCTTGAAGTAGCTGAACTGCAGGCCGTTGTCGGTGCAGAACTCCTTGCAGGCCTCGTAGGTGGTCTGGTTAAAGGACTGGTCGGTGATGTCGCCGTAGTCGGTGACCATGGCCACCATGACGGCGTCAGCGGGCTCGGCAGCGGGCTCGGCAGCAGGCTCGGCAGCAGGCTCGTCCTTCTTGGCACCGCCGCAGGCGCAGAGCGCGAGAACCATGCAGAGAGCGAGAGCAAGAGCAATGATCTTCTTCATGGAATTTTCCTCCTTAATTTTTCGTCCGGTTTACCCGGACATGCACAGAGAGTATAGCACCTTCCCTGTATGTATGCAAGAGTGTCCCCGGGTTACAATTTGTAAAAAATCCTTGAATTCCCAGCCCTTTCCGCTGTGGGTGGATCTTTGTCCGTCCGTCCGGCTCAGTTCATCCTCACGGCCACTTCCAGCGCCAGCTCCATCATGTCTCGGTAGGCGGTCTGGCGCTCGGCGGAGCCGGCGGCCTCCCCGGTCACCAGGTTGTCCGACACGGTGCACACGGCCAGGGCGCGCTTGCCGGAGCGGGCGGCGTTCATGTAGAGGGCGGCGGCCTCCATCTCCACGCCCAGCACGCCCAGCTTCTGCCAGTTGGCGGTGACGTGCTCATCGTCATTATAAAAGATGTCGCTGGAGAACACATTGCCCACCATGTAGCGCAGCCCCCGCTCGTCGGCGATGTCGGCGGCGGCGCGGAGCAGCGTAAAGTCCGCGATGGGGGCGAAAGCGCCCTGCACCCCGTACTGGACGCCGAAGTTGCCGTTGGTGCAGGCGCCCTGGGCCAGCAGCACGTCGCCGATGCGCAGATCGCCCCGCATACCGCCGATGGTGCCCACCCGCAGGATGTTCTCCACGCCGAAGAACTGGTAGAGCTCGTAGCTGTAGATGCCGATGGAGGGCATACCCATGCCGCTGGCCATGACCGAGACGGGCACGCCCTTGTAGGTGCCGGTGTAGCCCTGGACGCCCCGGACGTTGTTCACCAGACGCCTGTTCTCCAGATAGGTCTCCGCGATAAACTGGGAGCGCAGGGGGTCGCCGGGCATCAGTACGGTTTTGGCGAAATCGCCCTTTTCTGCCGCAATGTGGGGAGTAGCCATGCTGAGTACCTCCTAAAACCTTTGTAATATATTTATAGTATCCATAACTGTGGGAGAGCCGGGAAACTCAGCCCTGCTCCGCCGCCTGGGCGGCGATGCGCTTTTTCCAGCAGGCGTGGCACATGGCCACATAGCTGTCGTTGCCGCCGATGAGCACCTGTTCGCCCTCGGTGACCACCCGGCCGTTGGAGATGCGGGCGTTGACGGTGGCCTTGGCCCCGCACTCGCAGATGGTCTTGATCTCCGTGATGGAGTCCGCCAGCTCCAGTAGCCGCCGGGAACCGGGGAAGAGATGGGTCAGGAAGTCGGTGCGCAGCCCGAAGCAGAGCACGGGGATGCCCTCCCGGTCCACCAGATCGCGCAGCTGGTCGATCTGGGCGGGGGTCAGGAACTGGGCCTCGTCGGCGATGATCACATCGCTGCGCTCCCCGGCCCGCCACAGCGCGGCCACATCGTCCTCCGCGGCGATCACCCGGGCTTTCGCCTCCAGGCCGATCCGCGAGCGCATCACATCCATACCGTCCCGGTCGTCCAGGGCGGGCTTGATGAGCCACACCCGCATACCCCGTTCTTCATAGTTGAACTTGGTGATCAGCGCCTGGGCGGTTTTGCTGGAGCCCATGGCGCCGTATTTGAAATAAAGTTTGGCCATCTTCTTCACCTCGCCCCTATTGTACCCCATTTCGCCCCGCCGTTCAAGGGCGGGCCGGGGAAAAAATTGTGCCTGTCAAATTGACATTTGTGTGTGCACAGCGGCCTTGGGCGGCTTTTAGTGTTGCGGAACGGAGAGGGGGATGGTATACTGAAGCTGCCCGATCTTTGCAAAACAACAAATGGAGGTATGAAAAGCATGAAGAAGATCGTAGCTATCCTGCTCTCCCTTTGCATGATCCTCGCACTCTGTGCCTGTGGAGGGGCCAAGAAGGAAGAGCCTGCCGCCGCGCCCGCCGCGGAGAACGAAACCGGGGCGCTCAACGGCGACATCGTGGTGCTCTACACCAACGACACCCACTGCGGCGTGGGCGAAGGCGTCACCTTTGAGGGCTTGAGCGCCGTGAAGAAGGCCCTGGAAGCCGTGGGCAAGACCGTGCTGCTGGTGGACAACGGCGACGCCGTGCAGGGCGACACCATCGGCACTCTCTCCAAGGGCGAGTACATCATCGACATCATGAACGAAGTGGGCTACGCCGTGGCCACCCCCGGCAACCATGAGTTCGACTACGGCATGGACCAGTTCAAGGCCCTGACCGAGCGCGCCAACTTCCCCTATGTCTCCGCCAACTTTGTGGATGCGGAGGGCAATCCCGTTCTGGACGCCTACACCATCCTGGAGGTCAACGGCGTGAAGCTGGCCTTTGTGGGCGTCTCCACCCCCAAGACGCTGACCACATCCACCCCCACCTACTTCATGGACGCGGACGGCAACTACATCTATAACTTCTGCCAGGATGAGAGCGGCGAGAAGCTCTACGCCGCCGTGCAGACCGCCGTGGACGCCGCCCGTGCAGAGGGCGCGGATCTGGTGGTGGCGCTGGCCCACCTGGGCATCGAGGCCGACTGCGCGCCCTGGATGTCCACCGATCTGATCACCCACACCACCGGCATCGACGCCGTGCTGGACGGCCACTCCCACTCCGTCATTG
Source organism: bacterium (assembly GCA_029009095.1). Classification (GTDB taxonomy): domain Bacteria; phylum Bacillota; class Clostridia; order Oscillospirales; family Oscillospiraceae; genus Apopatocola. The sequence goes on along the minus strand of JAQXJT010000047.1, from coordinate 4,893 downwards.
AGGGCGAGCTGGTGAAGAACGCCGAGGGCAAGGACGTGGTCCTCAGCTCCACCGGCACCAAGCTGGCCAACATCGGCTGCCTGACCATCGCCGCCGACGGCAGCGTAAAGACCACCCTCATCAACAACGACAGCACCCGCGCCGTGGTGGCCGACATCAACGCCCAGTTCGAGGAACTGGTGAACACCGTGGTGGCCCACACCGATGTGGATCTCTGCACCATCGACCCCGCCACCGGCGAGCGCATGGTGCGCAGCAACGAGACCAACCTGGGCGATCTGTGCGCCGACGCCTACCGGGCCATGTCCGGGGCTGACGTGGCCATTGTCAACGGCGGCGGCATCCGCGCCGACATCCCCGCCGGCGACATCACCTACGGCCAGATCATCAAGGTGCACCCCTTCGGCAACGAGATGTGCATGATCGAGATCACCGGCGCGGAGCTGCTGGATGTGCTGGAAATGAGCGTTTGCAAGCTGCCCGGCGAGTTCGGCGGCTGGCTCCAGGTCTCCGGCATGAGCTTCACCGTGGATATGAGCGTGGAGTCCACCGTGACCTTTGACGAGAACAAGATGTTCACCGGCGTGGAGGGCGAGCGGCGCGTCAGGGACGTGATGATCGGCGACGAGCCTCTGGATCCCGAGCGCACCTACACGCTGGCCTCCCACAACTACAAGCTCAAGAGCAGCGGCGACGGTTACAGCATGTTCGCCGACAACACCCTGCTCCTGGACAGCGTGATGATCGACAACCAGGTGCTCATCAACTACATCGTCGATAACCTCGGCGGCGTGGTGGGCGAGGATTACGCCGATCCCTACGGCCAGGGCCGCATCACCATTATCAACGGCTAAACAGCGCACGACCGCAAAAAGAGGTACAGCCTACCGGCTGTACCTCTTTTTTGCTGTCTCCTCCCCCCACTCCGGGCGTAAAAAGGGCGCGGCCGGAACTTCCGGCCGCGCCGCGGCGGAATATTTACTTCGTTGCCGTTTCTTTGGGGTTGGTGTTGCTCAGGTAGTCGCTGCTCACCCAGCCCTGCTGCTTGTTGGCGGTCTCCACGAAGGAGCACTTGCCGTCCCGGGCCAGGACGCTCACTTCCTGCCCGTGGGAGAGGAAGCCGCAGATGCCGGCGTCCGCGGCGGTGTCGTAGAACATGAAGATGCGCTTGCCGCTGGGGTTGTTGACATACTGCCTGACGGGGGCGGCCAGCTTGGTGCTCTTGTAGGGCTGGCGCAGCACGATGGAGGTGCGGACAGGTTCCTCGGTGGCCTCGGGAGCCTCGCCGCCGAAGGCGGTGAACTTCTCCTTCTCCGCGGCGGGAATCCGCACGGGGGTGGCGTAGGCCGAGCAGCAGGAGGTCAGGTACACGCTGTCCCGGGTCAGGGTCTTGAGGTCGTCGATGAGCTCCTGAGCGGGGGCGTGGTCGTCCTTATAGTCGGGGAAGAGTCCCACGCAGACCCGGTAGTTGCCGCTGTAGTAGACAAAGGCCTCATAGCCGTAGCTCCGCAGCAGCTCGCAGGCGGTCTTGGCCCCGTCGAAGGAGCGCCAGGAGCCGATCTGCACGGCGTAGCAGTCCTCGTTCTTCTTATCCATGGCGTTGTAGAGCCACTCGTACTCAGGAAGGCCATACCTGTTGGCGGCGTAGGCCGGGAGCAGGCACAGCGTCATGGACAGCAGCAGCGCCAAAGCCAGAAAACGTGACAGTTTCTTCATAGCAATTCTTATCGCCTTTCCATGATATTTGGGAGCAACTCCCAGAGGCATTATATACGGTTCTGCCCGTTCTGTAAAGAGGCGGCGGCGCTCACTTTTTGGGCGTCAGCACTTCCAGCCCGCCCATGTAGGGCCGGAGCACCTGGGGAATGGTCACGGTGCCGTCGGCGCACAGGTGGTTTTCCAGGAAGGCGATGAGCATACGGGGCGGCGCCACCACGGTGTTGTTGAGAGTGTGGGCCAGATAGAGCTTGCCGTCCTCGCCCCGGACGCGGATCTTCAGCCGCCGGGCCTGGGCGTCGCCCAGGTTGGAGCAGGAGCAGACCTCGAAGTACTTCTGCTGCCGGGGGCTCCAGGCTTCGATGTCGCAGCTCTTCACCTTCAGATCGGCCAGGTCGCCGGAGCAGCACTCCAGCTGCCGCACGGGGATCTCCAGCGAGCGGAACAGCTCCACGCTGTAGCGCCACATCTTCTCGTACCAGTCCATGCTCTCCTCGGGCCTGCAGACCACCACCATCTCCTGCTTTTCAAACTGGTGGATGCGGTAGACGCCCCGTTCCTCGATGCCGTGGGCGCCCTTCTCCTTGCGGAAGCAGGGGGAGTAGCTGGTGTAGGTAATGGGGAGCTGCCCCTCGGGGATGATCTGGTCGATGAAGGAGCCGATCATGGAGTGCTCGCTGGTGCCGATCAGGTAGAGATCCTCGCCCTCGATCTTGTACATCATGGCGTCCATGTCCGTCTGGCTCATAACGCCCTCCACCACATTGCCGTGGATCATGAAGGGGGGGATGTAGTAGGTGAAGCCCTTGTCGATCATGAAATCCCGGGCGTAGGCCAGCACGGCGGAGTGCAACCGGGCGATGTTGCCCTTCAGGTAGTAGAAGCCGCTGCCCGCCACCCGCCGGGCGGCGTCCAGATCCAGCCCGTCGAAGGACTCCATGATGTCCGTGTGGTAGGGCACCTCAAACTCGGGAACCACGGCCTCGCCGAAGCGCTGCACCTCCACATTATAGCTGTCGTCGGGGCCCAGCGGCACGCTGGGGTCAATGATGTTGGGGATCTGGAGCATCCGCTGGCGCAGCTCTTCCTCCAGCTGCGGCTCCAGGGCCTCCAGCTCGGCCAGACGCTGGGCCTGGGCCGCCACCTGCTGCTTGATCTCCTCGGCCTCGCCAAGCCGGGCGGGATCCTTCTTGGCCTGGGCCATGAGCTGGCCGATCTGCTTGGAGAGGGCGTTGCGCCGGGAGCGCAGCTCGTTGCCCTCGGTCTTGGCGGAGCGGAGCTTCTCATCCAGCTCCAGCACCTCGTCCACCAGAGGGAGCTTGTGATCCTGATACTTCCTGCGGATGTTTTCCCGCACGGCCTCGGGGTTTTCCCGAATGAAACGAATATCCAGCATTTTCTTTTATCTCCTCATCGTGAATTTTTCATCGATACAGCTTCAGCAGCGCCTCCATCAGCGCCTCGCGATCGTCGGCGGAGCAGAATTCCAGCGTGATCTTGCCCCGGGAGCCCCCGGAGATGCGTACCACCCGGCCCAGCGCCTCGGTAAGACGCTGCTCGGCCTCCGCCCGGTAGTCCACGCCGTCCCCCCGGGATCGGTCCCGGACCCCGCCCCGCTGCTTTTGCAGCCGGGAGGCCATGGCCTCGGTCTGCCGGACGCTCAGCCCCTCGGCGGCCACCTTCTTCGCCGCCGCCAGCTGCTGGCTCTCCCCGGCGATGCTCAGCAGCGCCCGGGCGTGTCCCGCCGAGAGCTCGCCGCGCTCCACCATCTCCAGCACGCCGCCGCCCAGCCCCAGCAGGCGCAGGGAGTTGGCCACGGCGCTCCGGGACTTCTGCACCCGGACGGCCACCTCCTCCTGGGTCAGACCGTAATCGGCCATGAGCTTTTTGTAGCCCCGGGCCTCCTCCAGCGGATTCAGATCCTCCCGCTGCAAATTCTCCACCAACGCCATCTCCGCCGTGGTGCGGTCATCGGCTTCGATGATACGCACGGGCACCTCCGTGAGCCCCGCCATGCGGCTGGCCCGCCAGCGGCGCTCCCCGGCGATGATCTGGTAGTAGCCCCGGTCCAGGGGGCGCACGGTGATGGGCTGGATGAGCCCGTATTCCCGGATGGAGTCGGCAAGCTGCCGCAGCGCCTCCTCGTCAAACTCCGTCCGGGGCTGATCCTGCCGGGGCTCCACCCGGGAGAGGGGCAGCGTGGTGACGGGGAGGTTTTCCTCCGCCGGGGCGCTCTCCGTCTCCCCGAACAGGGCGCTCATGCCCATGCCCAGCCCGTGTTTTCCTTTAGCGGCCATAGCGTTCCTCCTCGCTTCGCAGAAATTCCCCGGCGGCGGCCATGTAGGCCAGAGCGCCCTTGGAGCGTTTGTCGTATTCGGTAATTGGCCGGCCGTGGCTGGGCGCCTCGGCCAGACGCACATTTCGGGGGATCACCGTCTCCAGCACCCGTTCGCCGAAGTAGCCGCGCAGCTCCGCGGCCACCTGGGCGGAGAAATTCACCCGGGCGTCGTACATGGTCAGCAGGATGGCGCTGATCTCCAGCCCCGGGTTCAGCCTCCGGCGGCAGAGCTTCACGGTGGTGCTCAGATCGGCCACGCCCTCCATGGCGAAGTATTCGCACTGGAGCGGTACCAGCAGGGCGTCGGCGGCGGTGAAGGCGTTCAGCGGCAGCAGGCCCAGGGAGGGCGGGCAGTCGATGAATATGTAGTCGTAGCGCTGCCGCAGCGGCTCGATGGCCTCCCGCAGGCGGTATTCCCGCCGCTCCATGTCCACCAGCTGCACCTCCGCGCCGCTGAGATCGCTGTTGGAGGGCAGAAGGTCGCCGTAGGGCAGGGGAATGACGGCGTTTTTCGCCTCCTCCCCGCCGATGAGCACATCGTAGGCGTTGGGGCGGCTGCGCTTGGAGACGCCCATGCCGGAGGTGGCGTTGCCCTGGGGGTCAAAGTCCAGCAGCAGTACCTTTTTGCCCATGCGGCGCAGCGCCGCCGTGAAATTCACGCAGGTGGTGGTCTTCCCCACTCCGCCCTTTTGATTTGCCACCGCGATGACCCGGCCCATGGCGCTCCCCTTCTCTCTTTTTGTATGGTAGTGCGGCTATTATAACACGAAGCGCCCGGTTTTCAACCGCAAAATGGTTTCACGGGAAACATTTTTGCGCGCCGGGCGGCAGGGGGGATG
>JAQXJT010000046.1 GCA_029009095.1 bacterium | reverse complement strand
AATAAGGAGATGATACTTTTTGCTGAAGTTCATAGGGAAAAGAGTGGCCATTGGTATCCTGACGCTGCTTGTGCTCTCCACGGTGGTGTTCGTACTGATGAAGACCCTCCCCGGCGGTCCTTTTGACTCCGACCGGGTCCGGGATCCCCGGGTGATCGAGATCATGGAGCGAGCCTACAATCTGGACAAGCCCATGCACACCCAGTACCTTCTTTACCTGAAGGACCTCCTCCACGGCAATATGGGCGAGTCTTTCAAGAAGTCCGGTATTACCGTGAACGATATGATCGTCCGCCTTACGCCCACCACCATGAAGCTGGGCGCCGTGGCTCTGGTGCTCTCGGTGACACTGGGGATCACTCTCGGCATCATATCGGCGCTCACCAAAAAGCAGTGGCTGCGCAGCGCCATCGTGGTCTTTGCCACCACCGGCGTCAGCGTCCCCGGCTTCCTGCTGGCGCTGCTGATGATCTACCTCTTCACTGTCAATCTGCATCTGCTCCCCACCATGGGCCTCACCTCCTGGAAGCATTACATCATGCCCGCCCTGGCACTGAGCTTCTCCCCCGTGGCGTACATGACCCGTATGACCCGCTCCAGTCTCAGCGAGGTGCTGCGGCAGGACTACATCACCATGGCCCGGGCCACCGGTCTTTCCAAGATCTCCGTGATGCTTCGCCACGCCCTGAAGAACGCCATGCTCCCCATCGTCACCTACATGGGTCCCCTGATCGCCAACCTGCTCACGGGCAGCTTCGTGGTGGAGACCATGTTCGCCATCCCCGGCATCGGCCGTGAGTTCGTCACCGCCATCACCGGGCGCGACTACCCCGTGATCATGGGTCTGACGGTGTTCATCGGCGCGTTCATCATCGTCATGAATCTTCTGTCTGACATCGCGGCGGCTGTGGTCGACCCCCGCATCCGTCTTACCAGCAAGTGAGAGTGAGGTCAAACACATGAATTATACTGTAAAAGCGACCGCGGAAGAGCTCAGCGAGCTGGAAGCTCTCTCCCCGGATCTGTTCCGGAAGATCCCCGAGGAGGAGAAGAATTCGGAGTTCATCGCCTCGGAGAGCACCACCTATTTCGCGGATGTGTGGCGCCGCCTCACCTCCAACAAGCTGACGGTGGTGGGCATGGTCATCCTGCTGCTGGTGCTGCTTCTGGCCATCTTCGGGCCCATGTTCTCCGGCTACACCTATGACCAGCAGGATTTCACCACCCGCAACGCCATGCCCAGCATGCAGCACATCTTCGGCACCGACAAGTTCGGCCGTGACATCTTCACCCGCGTGGCCTACGGCGCCCGGATCAGCATGACCATCGGCTTCAGCGCCGCGGCCATCAACCTCATCATCGGCATCATCTACGGCGGCATCGCCGGCTATACCGGCGGGCGTACCGATCTGCTGATGATGCGCTTTGTGGACATTCTCTACGCCATCCCCTCCACCATGTATGTCATCCTGATCATGGTGGTGCTGGGCGCCAATATGTACTCGGTGCTGGCGGGCATCTGTATCTCCTCCTGGGTGGGTATGGCACGCATGGTGCGCAGTCAGGTGCTCACACTCAAACAGCAGGAGTTCGCCATGGCCGCCAAGGTGCTGGGCGCCAGCCGCAGCCGCATCCTCTTCAAGCACCTGATCGTCAACAGCATGGGTCCCATCATCGTGAACTTTACCTTCATGGTGCCCTCCGCCATCTTCACCGAGGCCTATCTGAGCTTCATCGGCGTGGGCATTTCCGCCCCCATGGCCAGCTGGGGCACACTGGCCCAGGACGCCCGTCCCCTGCTGGACAGCTATCCCATCCAGATGGTGTGGCCCGTGGCCGCCATCTGCATCACCATGTTCGCGCTGAACTTTGTGGGCGACGGCCTCACGGACGCGCTGGACCCCAAAAAGAGATAAGAGGAGCAGACCATGGAAGAAAAGCTGTTGGAAATCAAACATCTGTGCACGGAGTTCTCCTCCAAGAACGGCACCGTCAAGGCCGTGCGCGACGTGTCCTGGAGCATCAACAAGGGCGAAGTGCTGGGCATCGTGGGCGAGTCCGGCTCCGGCAAAAGCGTGAGCATGCTCTCCATCATGGGTCTGCTGGCGGATAACGGCCAGGTCACAAGCGGCGAGATCCTCTTCGAGGGCAAGGACATCTCCTCCGCCAATGTGCACACGAAAAAGGAGATCCGGGCCTACGACAAGATGATGCAGGGCATCCGCTGCAAGGAGATCGGCATGATCTTCCAGGACCCCATGACCTTCCTCAACCCGGTACTGCGGGTGGGCACCCAGATGGTGATGCCGCTGATGCACCACTTCGGCATGAGCAGGAAGGAGGCCAAGGCCAAGGCCATTGAGATGATGACCAAGGTGGGCATCCCCAGCCCCGAGCGCCGCTTCCGCCAATACCCCCACGAGTTCTCCGGCGGTATGCGCCAGCGCATCATCATCGCCATCGCCCTCTGCTGCAACCCCAAGCTGGTCATCGCCGACGAGCCTACCACTGCCCTGGACGTGACCATTCAGGCCCAGGTGCTGGATCTCATCCGCGACCTCACCAGCGAGCACAACACCTCTGTGATCATGATCACCCACGATTTGGGTGTGGTAGCCTCCCTGTGCAGCAAGATCATTATCATGTACGGCGGCAAGATCGTGGAGTGCGGCACCGAGCGGGAGATCTTCTACGAGCCCAAACACCCCTATACCAAGGGTCTGCTGGGCAGCATCAACAACCCCGAGGATGACGACGACACCAAGCTCCAGTCCATCCCCGGCTCTCCCCCCGACCTGCTGGCCCCCTGCCCCGGCTGCCCCTTCGTGGACCGGTGCGAGAACGCCATGTACATCTGCCGGGAGAAGCCCCCGCTGACCACCGTGTTCAGCGAGACCCACCAGTGCAACTGCTGGCTCTATCAGAAGAAGGAGGCGGAGCAGAATGGCTGAAAACATTCTGGAGGTGAACAACCTCTGCAAGTATTTTGATGTGACCAGCGGCGCTTTCGCCCCCAAGCAGGTGCTCAAGGCCGTGGACAATGTGAGCTTCTCCGTGCAGAAGGGCGAGACCTTCGGCGTGGTGGGCGAGAGCGGCTGCGGCAAAACCACCCTGGGGCGCACCATCGTGCGGCTTTACAGCCCCACCAGCGGTTCCATCCGCTTCAAGGGCGAGGAGATCGCCTCCGTGAAGCGGGAAAAGGACTTCATGAAGCACCGCAAGAGCCTGCAGATGATCTTTCAGGACCCCTACGCCTCTCTCAACCCCCGCATGACCGTGGGCGAGATCATCGGCGAGCCCATGACCATCCACCGGATGTACAGCGCCTCCGAGCGGAGGGACCGGGTGGTGGATCTGCTGAAGACCGTGGGACTGAACCCCGACCACATCAGCCGTTTCCCCCACGAGTTCTCCGGCGGCCAGCGCCAGCGCATCGGCATTGCCCGTACCCTGGCTCTCGACCCCGAGTTCATCATCTGCGATGAACCCATCTCCGCTCTGGACGTCTCCATTCAGGCCCAGATCATCAATCTGCTGGAGCAGCTCCAGCAGGAGCGCGGCATCTCCTACATCTTCATTGCCCACGACATCAGCATGGTCAAGCACATCAGCCAGAGCATCGGCGTCATGTACCTGGGCAACATTGTGGAGACCGGCAACTGCAACGAGATCTACCACAATCCCATGCACCCCTACACCCAGGCCCTGCTGAGCGCCGTGCCCATCCCGGATCCGGACGTGGCCAAGTCCAAGTCCCGTATCCACCTGACCGGCGAGCTGCCCAGCCCCCTGAATCCGCCCAGCGGCTGCCCCTTCCGCACCCGCTGCCCCCATGCCAAAGAGATCTGCTCCGAGTGCAAGCCGGAGCTGAAGCAGGTGGGCGGGCGGAAAGTGGCCTGCCACCTGGTCGGCTGACACCTGGCCTGCCCTTTCCACGAAGCCACCTGCCGAAGAGGCAGTGACTAATATGTAATGGAGGAATACAGATGAAAAGAACCCTGAAGACTGTTCTTGGCCTCCTTCTGGTCGTCTGCATGCTGCTCAGCACCGCTTGCGGCAGCAAGACCGAAGCTCCCAAGGACGAAGGCACCACCTCTACCGAGAATACCACTGAGGCGCCTGCCGAAAGCACTACCACCACTCCCGAAGGCCCCGTGGTGCTGAAGGTCGGCATCCACGGCGACACCGGCGGCTACGATCCCGCCACCGGCACCTCCGGCACTCCCCAGATGGTCATCAAGCCCGCCTACCGCGGCCTGTTCAGCGTTGCCGAGGACGGCACTCTGAAGAATGAGATCTGCGAGAGCTACACCGTCAGCGGCGACGGCCTGGTCTACACCTTCAAGCTGCGTCCCGACGCCAAGTGGAGCGACGGCAAGCCCGTCACCGCCGCCGAGTTCGTCTACGGCTGGCAGCGCAACCTGGATCCCACTCTGGCTGCCGCCTACACCGACCTGTTCAACTGCATTGAGAACTTCACCGAGTGCTTCGCCGGCGAGAAGGACATCAGCGAGTTCGGCGTCAAGGCTCTGGACGAGACCACCTTTGAGGTCACCCTCGCCTTCCCACAGCCCTACTTCATGCAGAAGCTGACCTTCTCCCCCTTCTACCCCATCCGTGAGGAGCTCCCCCGCGACAGCTCCGGCTGGTCTATCACCGATGTGGCCAATGTCGTCACCAACGGCCCCTTCAAGTTCGACAGCTACTCCCAGAACGAGAAGATGGTTCTGGTCCGCAACCCCGAGTACTACGCTCCCGAAGAGCTGGGCAATGTGGACGTGATCGAGTTCTACTTCCTGGCTGACGCCCAGACCTCCGTCGCCGCTTTCAAGAACGACGAGCTGGATATCGCCATCAACGTCCCCAGCGACATCGCTTCCACCCACGACAACGCCAACGAAGTCCTGATCGCTCCCTACCTGGTCTCCATCTGCTACGTCTTCACCGGCCGTAACGAGGTTCTCGAGGACGTCCGCGTCCGTCAGGCCATCAACATGGCCATCGACCGCGCCCAGATCGCTGAGATCGCCGGCGGCACTCCCCTGTGGGGCATCGTGCCTTACGGCATCACCAACCCCGCCACCGGCGTTGACTTCCGCGAAGAGGGCGGCAAGGTTGTGACCGAGGATGTGGCCAAGGCTCAGGAGCTGCTGGCCGAGGCCGGCTACCCCAACGGCGAGGGCTTCCCCGCTCTGGTCTTCCTCTCCAGCAACAGCGAGCGTAACAGCGCCATCGCGCTGACCATCCAGGGCATGCTCAAGCAGAACCTGGGCATCGACCTGGAGCTGCACCTGCTCGAGTCCCAGGCCTTCTCCGCCGACCGCCGCGAGGGCAAGTTCGACATCTGCGCCCTGGGCACCTCCGCTGACTACAACGATCCCACCACCTGGCTGAGCCTGTACGACTCCACCACCGGCTACATCCAGCGCGTCGCCGCCTACTCCACTCCCGAGTACGACGAGCTGCTGCACCAGACCGACACCGAGCTGGACGCCGCCAAGCGCTTTGAGATGCTGCACGAGTGCGAGCGCATCCTGCTGCAGGATGACTCCCAGTGGATCCCCGTGATGACCTACGACATGCCTCTCCTGGCCAAGGAGTACGTCAAGGGCATCATCACCACCACCGCTGGCGACGTGTACTTCCACGGCGTCACCATGGAGAAGTAATCAATCCAAGATGAGAGCTTGTCTCTCATAACGCGAGAAGAATCAGTATGTGCCCCAAGCACATACTGGTTCTTTTCCGGGTTTGGCAGTTTTTTCCATAAAGCATACACGGAATTGGAGGTAAGGAATATGAACAAAGTCGCATGGATCGGCGCGGGCGTGATGGGCGCGCCCATGGCCGGGCATCTGCACAACAAGGGCTTCGACGTGAGCGTTTACGCCCGGCGGAGCGAAGTTCTGGACAAAATGCGCAGTCAGTACGGCATCACCAAGTGCTATGCCACCATCCGCGAGGCCGTTGCCGACGCCGATGTGGTGTTCGTTATGGTTGGGTATCCCAAGGACGTGGAGGACGTGTTCCTGGGCGAGGACGGGATCTTCGCCAACGCCAAGAGCGGCGCCTATCTGGTGGACATGACCACCTCCTCCCCGTCCCTGGCAGTGAAGCTCCACGAAGAGGGCAAGAAGAAGGGCTTCCATGTGATGGACGCGCCCGTCTCCGGCGGCGACAGCGGCGCCAAGGCCGGCACCCTGTCCATCATGGTGGGCGCCGAGGAAGAGGATTTCAAGGCCGTGCTCCCCATGTTCGAGGCCTTCGGCAAGAGCATCGTGCTCATGGGCGGCCCCGGCTGCGGCCAGCACACCAAGGCCGCCAACCAGATCTGCGTGGCCGGTTCCACCGCCGCCTTCACCGAGGCGCTGGTCTACGCCCAGAAGGTCGGTCTTGACGCGGAAAAGATGATCTCGGCCATCAGCGGCGGCGCCGCGGGCAGCTGGGAGCTGAGCAATATGGCCCCCCGGGCCCTCCGCGGGGACTACGCCCCCGGCTTCTTTGTAAAGCACTTTGTGAAGGATATGCGTATCGTCCGCAACGAGGCGGCCGAGCGCGGCGTGGAGCTGGAGATGCTGGATTCCGTGCTGGGCCTTTACGAGAAGATGATGGATATGGGTCTGGGCGACGACGGCACGCAGGCTCTGATCAAATATTATCAGAAGTAATAAGGAGTCGACATGAGAGAGTATCTGAATAAGATCCATGACACAGTGGACGGCGAGCGCGCCTACAGCGAGGTTCTGGAGGTCACCAACTACCACAGAATTCAGGCTTCCACCGGCTTCCGTGCCGCGGCAGAGCACGTGGCGGGCAAGCTGAAAGCCGACGGTATCGACTGCGAGGTTCTCTCCTACCCCGCCACCGACAAGACCTGGTACTGGGCCAGCAAGGCTTTCAAGGAATGGGACTGCAAGGACGCCTGGTGCGATCTGGTGGTGCCCCACCGGGAAAATCTCGCCAATTTCAAGGCCAACAACATCAGCGTGGTGCAGAAGAGCTTCCCCTGCGACTACTCCGACAAGCCCCTGGATGTGGTCATGCTGGACAAGGGTCCCGACGAGGCCAACTACGAGGGTCTTGACCTCCGCGGCAAGATCGTCTTTATCCGCGACGGCTTCAACCCCTATATGAGCTGGGCCTTTGATAAGCGCGGCGCGGTGGGCTTCATCACCGACTTCATGCGCGTGGTGCCCGGCGTCCGCGCCCGCAGCGACCTCTACGACATCCGCAACTACACCTCCTTCTGGTGGAAGGACACCGAGGTCGAGCCCAACATCTTCGGCTTCGTCCTCACCCCCCGGCAGGGCGACAAGCTGGCCGAGCTGTGCCGCGCCATGGCCGCCGAGCACGCCGCCGACCCCACCAAGCCTGCCTGCCCCCAGGTGATCTGCAAGGTGGAGTCCAGCCTCTACGACGGGGCCATGGAAGTGGTGGAAGCCCGTCTCCCCGGCGAGACGGACGAGGAAGTGCTCATCGTGGCCCATCTCTGCCATCCCCGCGCCTCCGCCAACGACAACGCCAGCGGCGTGTCCTGCGCCATGGAGGTCATGCGCGTCCTCAAGCACCTCGTCGACACCCATCAGATCCCCGCGCTCAAGCGCGGCGTGCGCATGATCCTCGTCCCCGAGTTCAGCGGCACCTACGCCTGGCTGGCCGGACATGAAGATCTGCTGCCCAAGGTGGTGGCGGGCTTCAATCTGGACATGGTGGGCGGACGCCAGGTGAAGGGCTACGGCCCCCTGACCATCAGCGGCCAGCCCCACGCCTGCCCCGCTATTGTCACCGATGTGGCGGCGCTGTGCATGGACGTGGCCAAGGAGAACGCCCCCGGCCACACCGCCGGTACCTTTGTCCCCATGTTCAACGGCATCGTCTGCGGCTTCTCCGGCGGCTCCGACCACTACCTGCTGGACGACCCCACCGTGAACATCCCCACTCCCATGCTGGGCCAGTGGCCCGACGTGGCCTACCACACCGCCGCCGACACCGCGGAGTGTGTGGATCCCGCCATGCTGAAGAACTCCGCCACCATCGGCGCCTGCTATGCTTTCCTGATGTCCAATCTGGAGTCCGCGGACGTGCCTAAGGTCTTTACCAAGATGATGGAGCGCTGCGCCAACGAGCTGGGCCAGATCATGAACAAGGCCACGGAGGGCAAGAGCACCCTGGACGCCACCTTCGAGTGGCTGGAGGATACGGAGAAGTTCTACCTGAACACCTGCGCCGACATGAAGCGCTATTTTGACGAGGGCGAGTACGAGGCCCATGTGAAGGGCTTCGTGGAGCAGTATCAGGCCATGGTGGCCGGTATGTTCGAGCAGACCCGCAAGAACATTCTGACCGTGCTGGGCAAGGGCGACTATGTCTACGCCCCCGACGAGACCTGCCCCCCCGAGTACGCCTATGTCCCCCTGCGCAAGTACCGCGCCCCGCTGGTGCATGTGGACGACTTCATCCAGGGCGACCCCGAGCTGGAGGCCGCCTACAAGGCCTACATGGCCCTCGCCGCCGAGAAGAAGATCGGCAGCACCTACATGATGGAGGCTTTCACCGAGTACTACATGAACGGCAAGCGCTCCCTCTACGAGGTGGCCCGCCTGGCCCTCATGGAGAACGGCTTCGGCACCATCGAGCTGGTCCACGCGTTTGTCCAGCTTCTCATCAAGTACGGTCTGGTGGAAGTGGTGGGCTGAGAGTCCCGATCCCCGGCAGAAAATGTCCCTCTCCCGCCCACGGGCGGGAGAGGGACGCGATACAAGTAGTTTACATAATGCGTAATAGATAGGAGCAGCTATGATTGCAATTCAAGGCGGAACCATCGTCACCATGGCCGGCGAGCGCATCCATGACGGCGTGATCCTGGTGGAGGACAAGAAGATCAAGGCCGTGGGCAAGGACATCGCCATTCCCGAGGGGGCGCAGGTCATCGACGCCTCCGACAAGTGGGTCACTCCCGGTCTCATCGACGCCCACACCCATCTTTCCACCTTCAACGAGCCCCAGGTCATCAACGGCCGCACCGACGCCAACGAGATGAGCGGCCCCATGCAGGCCCACCTCCGGGGCATCGACGCGCTGAACCCCTTTGACTACGGCATCCCCTACGCCCGGGCCGCCGGCTTCACCACCTGCTACACCGGCCCCGGCTCCGGCAACGTGATCTGCGGCACCGGCATCTCCTTCAAGCTCCATGGCAAGACCGTGGAGGACATGGTCATCCCCGGCAGCGAGCAGATGAAGATGGCCCTGGGCGAGAACCCCAAGACTGCCTACGGCGGCAAGGGCCAGACTCCCATGACCCGCATGGGCACCGCCGGGGTGCTCCGGGAGACACTGGCCAACGCCAAAGTCTACTCCGAGCAGCTTCTGGAGGCCGAAGCCAAGGGCGGCGAGGGCAAGCCCAAGTTTGATTTCAAGATGGAGGCGCTGGTCAAGGTGGTGCGCGGCGAGATGAAGTGCCGCATCCACTGCCACCGGAACGACGACATCGTCACCGCCATCCGCGTGGCCGAGGAGTTCGGTCTGGACTACTCCCTGGAGCACGCCACCGAGGGCTGGATGATCGCCGACTATCTGGGCAGGAAGAAGGCCACCTGCGTGGTGGGCCCCCTGACCACCGGCCCCAGCAAGATGGAGATCTGGAACCGGATCCTGGAAACTCCCGCCATCCTCGACAAGGCAGGCGTGACCGTCTGCCTCACGGCGGACGCCGGCAGCGAGACCCAGTGGCTCCCCATGCACATCGGTCTGTGCATCGCCCGCGGTCTCTCCGAGGAAACCGCTTTCAAGGCCGTCACCGTCAACGCCGCCGCTCTTCTGGGCCTCTCCGACCGGATCGGCTCCATTGAGGTGGGCAAGGACGCCGACCTGGCCATCTTCAACGGCTTCCCCTTCTCCAACATGACCCGCTGCGTCATGACCATGATCGACGGCGAGATCTTCGAGAGCTGAGTCCCCTTTGCCAAAGCAGACACCCAGCCTGATAGACGGGTGTCCGTAAAACAGTGAATCCTCCGTATGGTTCCCATCATACGGAGGATTTGTTTTTGTCGCATCCTCAAACTTACCGGCGGAGAAGGAAGCTCCGCAGAACGCACGATACTCCCCACAGGAGAGTACGGAAGCGCGCCCTTTCGTTTCTCAGGGGATTTTCCAGTTCCACAGACCGGAGTACCGGTATGTGTCAAACAGGTGTTCCAACTTCAATCAGGTTTCCGTCAGGGTCATAAAACCTAACCACCTTTTGCCCCCAACTGTGTGTCATCAGACGATTGACATATTCTGTTTGGGGGTAGAGCATTTCAAGTCGTTCCACAAATTTTTCTATATCGGATTCTTCAAAATATAATTCAGACTGATCGCTGTTTGAAATGACAGGCTTTTTCGTGAAATCTTCCCAGTAGCGCTGCTCCTGCAAATACAGATGATCCGTCAGTTCCATATTTCCATCGTTGTCTTTCAGCAGCTGAAACCCAAATAGATCGCGATAAAACTTCAGCGCACGATGGCAGTCTTTCACAACGATAAGCGTTCCTTTGTACTTCATACTCTCCTCCATGGATTCCGATCGGTCTCGTACTGTTTCCGATATATTCTACCGGAAAAGTGTGAAAAAATCCAGTGTTTGGCAAAGACCGCCCGTACGAAAAATGTCCGGGCGGTCTCGGTATCCATCAAAAATATGTTCTTTGGCGCAGCACCAGCATGCCGTAGGGGCGCAGCCGCCTGCTGTCCCAGGCAAACTCCAGTCCACACTTCTCCGCCAGTCTGGCCACATCCACGCAGTAGGCGGACATACAGCTGAAGCGCCTCTCGGGCTGGACGCAGGGCTCGCCCAGCGTCTTCCTGCAGGGATGGCAGAGGTCGCAGCAGCTGCCCCCCACCATAAATCCCTCGTAACCCCGCTCCCGCAGCGCGTCCAGCAGCCGGAGGGAGGCGCGGTTATGCTCCTCCGTGCCGTGACGGATGGCCTCCGTGTCCCCGTAGCTCTCGATGGGCCACGAGGAAGTGAGCACCAGCGCCAGCTCCCCGCCGCGGATGCGTGCGGCCATCTCTTCCACGGCGCCGCAATCGGGCGGGCAGGCGTAGTTGGCGTTATAGCGCCCGCAGCGGTTCTCCTCGCACCCGGCGCGGTATTTTCCGTCCACGGGAACCTCCTCCGGGGCGATCAGGGCCGCCTCGAAGCCCGCCTCCCGGGCCATGGACAGCATTTCATGTTCCGTCATCGTTTTTCCGCTTCCTTTCCAAACCTGCTAACCTGCCGCTGCGCTCACCGGCGGTACTCCGACAGGGTCGGGGTAGTGATCACGCTCAGCGGCTCCCGCACCCCGGGGGCCGTAGTCACGGTGAAGCTCACAACGGTGGACTGTTCTTTACCCATGTGGAAAAAGTTGGTGCAGTACAGCTCGCAGTCATAATACTCCTGACGGGCGAAGAAAATCGCATCCTCACCCCAGCCGTAGAAATCGCTGAGCTCACCTCCCGCGGGAGTGGCCAGATAGAGACGGGCGTTCATGACCCCCTCCGTAGCCGCCACAATGTAGAAGTTTTGGCTGGCGATATCGTCATACCGGAGCGTATTGGCCATCGAAACGGTCACGGGATAGCTCAACGATCCGTCCTCATTTTCCCATGGTTTGCCCATCTCCACATCCAGATCCAGATACCACCCCAGCTTGGAGGCTGCGTAATTGCTGAAATAGACGCCAAGCTGCGGGTGCTCCGGGTCGGTGTTGAAGCCGCCGTCGCAGCCGATCTTCCGGATCAGCTCCTCGCCCTCCTCGTCCTCCAGCCAAAGCATGATGACCCGGTCGGCGAAGCGCCGTTCCAAAATGGAGAGATACCGCTCCAACTTGTCAAAGCCGAGATCCCGGAACACGCCCTTGATGGCGAGGGCCGCGGTTTCACTGAAGAGCGCGTCGGTGATGGCGCCGCCCTCCCGGTTCACCTCCTGCAAATACTGGAGATAGATCCCGTTCTGGAGGAAGGCCACAGCGTTGCTTCCGTCCAGCACCGTCCCGTCGGAGAGCTCCACGGGCCCGGCCACTTCCAGGAGATCCTGGATGATAATGGGCGAGGCAGAGATCACACCGTCAATGTGCTTTCCGGTGCGCTTTTCATAGTTCTCCGCCCAGCGGGTCGCCACGATGGGGAAATAGGGGTTCACCACCGCGTCCCGGTCGACGGCCACCATGGCGGTGAACATATCAAGTTCCTGCTGGGTGACAAAGCTCATGCCCTTCAGCACACGGTAGACCGAGTTGAACTCGTCGATGCTCAACACCCCATCCTGGATCCTTACGAATCCCACGGCGCCGGGAAAACCGCCGCAGGCGCGGATCTCGGCGCTGTTCTGGGCCACGAAGAGATAGAGCCGGTCTTCGCCGCCGGCGAGAAATTTCTTCAGCAGCGGCAGGTAAGGCTCCGCCCGGTCATAGAGCGCCAGCCCCTCCGCGAGCTTGTCCGAAATCTTTTCCGTATAGGCCGCGACGGTGTCCGAGAAGTGCAGCGTATCTTTCTCCAGCATCCCGGGCAGAGCGCGCAGCGCGGGGATCATCCCCTCCAGCGCGTCCAGTCCCTTCGCCAGAATTTTCGCGTTGATCTTTCCCTCCCCGGGGAGTATATCCTCCATTTTCAGATTTCCGGCCATATCCCGCAGCGGGGGCAGCAGTTCATCCCGGACGACGGGCAGCAGCTCCTCCTCAAAAAACGGCAGCACTTCCTCCCCCAGCCGGGCAAGGGAGCGGATCTTCTCCATTTTTCTCTCCAGCCGACCGATCCGCATGGTGGGCACACTGCTCACTTCTTCCAGATACCCCCGTACCCGGGGCAGGTGCCCGTCCGCCATCGTCAACATATTGTCCGCCACCGTCAGAAGCGCCGGGATATCCTTTTTCTCCAGCATGGCGGAAATGTCCCCCTGCTGCCGCACGGCGGAGAGCGCGGGGAGCAGCGTCTCCTCCACCCCCTGCCGGGCAATGCCGATCAGCTTCCGGGCGGAGCGCACGTCGCCCCCCACCCCCGGCATCCGGGCGGCCATACGCCAGAGAGCGCCGTCCAGGATCTCCTCATCCTCCCGCACAACGCTTTGGAGAGAGAGCGCCGCGGCCTCCACGCCGTCCATATTCATCGCCTTTGCCTCGTCGATCATGCCAAAGACGCTCTCCTCCACAGCGTCCACCGAGCTGAGCAGCCGTCTGGCGTCCCGCAGGGCGCATCCACCCAGCAGCACCGCCAGCGCCAGAAGCACGAGGATGGTGATCAGAGCGATCCTGCGCCCTGTGTGTGCGTTCTTCTTTGCGTGCATGATAGCCTCCCATTATGACTCAGCCCCGGTTGTACTGTGCCGGGTTCTCTACAATGTATACAGAATTCTTTGCATATGGAGTTTATTATAGCTTTTATCCTCTCCCCTGTCAACGCCTTTCCCCCTTCCCTATGGACGCGGAAAAACCGCCCGAACGGGTGCTCGGGCGGTTTGTGCTCCTATTTCGGGGGACTCAGAGGATGGCCTTACCCTCTGCCACCAGCCGGTCGTAGTTCCGGCGGGAGGCCTCGTAGATGGCCCGGTGGAGCCTCGGATCGGCCATATTGCCGCCGAAGAACACCCGGTTGTCGTAGCCAAACTCCAGCATGAACTTCTCCACGGCGTCGGTGAGCTGCTCGTCGGTATAGTCGGCGGGCAGGTCCAGCTCGTGGGTGAAGATCATCTTATCGCCGTACTGCTTTTTCAGCTTGGGCTTGTCGTTGAGCGGCTGGCCGCCCCAGGAGTCAAAGCCCGCCTCGATGAAGAGGGGCACAAAGTTTTCCACAAAGCCGCAGCTGTGCAGATCGATGTACATACCCAGGGAGTGGACGTGCTCCACGGTCTCCTTCACATAGGGCAGCAGCATCTCCCGGGCGGTGGCCACGGAGAAGCTCTCGGCCCGCTGGGTACCCCAGTCGTCGTTGAAGTTGACCACCTCGGGGTTGAACCACTTCTTCATCTGGGTGTAGTACTCCTTGCGGGAGTCGGTGACAGCCCGGAAGAAGCGGTGCACACCCTCTTTCTGATCCTCATCGATGAGGGCCATGGCCGCCCCGGCATAGTCCATAACGGCGATCAGCCGCTCGAAGAGGCAGGAGCCCACGGTCATCTCAAAGATCTTGTCGTCGCTCTTCTTCCCCTTGTTACGCTCGTAGCAGCCTTCCCAGTCCCACTCCTCCGGGTGGGGCACAGTGAGCACTTCCTCCCAGTTGTTGATGTCCGTGACCATGGGGTTGCCGGGCTTGACCATGGCGCCGTTGGCGGCGGGCACCCAAACCCATTCCACGCCCCAGCCGTCAATGCCGCCGCTGCCGCTGCGGGCCTGGTTTTCCGGGTCGCAGTCAGCCTTCACATTGGTCATCTCGCCGGTGAACGGAATCCACATGGGCGTCTTGCCCTGATAGAGCCGCAGAATGTTCTCCCTGGAGGTGATGGGGGTGTTGAAAAACTCCACCTCGCCCCGGAAGCTCCGGGCGCGTTCCTTTACCTCCAGCTCATCGGGGCTGTACTTCTCGAAGCTCATAGCGCTACCTCTTTTCCTGATTGAATGCCGCCTGAAGGCGTCCTCTATGCAACGGAGTTATAATAACATAAAATCCGCGAAGCCGCAACTGACAAAAAGGAGAATACTAACTCGCCGGTTTCGACATTTTGTTCCGTCCGGATGCACAAAGGGCGGATGAGATCATCCGCCCTTTGTGTCTATGTTCTTCAGCGATCGGCGTAAAAGGCCTTGATGCCCTTGTAGGTCATGTAGCAGTCGAACTTGGCCACCGTCTCAAAGGGGGCGTGCATACTCAGCACGGGCACGCCGGCGTCGATGGTATCGATGTTCCGGTTGGCCATGTAGAGCGCCACGGTGCCGCCGCCGCCCTGGTCGACCTTGCCCAGCTCGGCCATCTGCCAGACCACCTTGTTGTCGGCGAAGATCCTGCGCAGGGTGCCCACCACCTCGGCGGAGGCGTCGCTGCTGCCGCCCTTGCCGCCGGAGCCGGTGAACTTGCAGATCCCCATGCCGTAGTTGATCTTGGCGCCGTTGCGCTTCTCGCTCACCTCGGGGTACATGGGGTCGAAAGCATTGCACACATCGGCGCTGATGCAGAAGCTGTTCCACAGGCACTCCCGCAGGGACACGCCCTGGCTCTCGCAAAGCTCGGACATAAAGGCCTCGAACACCTGGGACTGCATACCGGAAACGCCCATGGAGCCGACCTCCTCCTTGTCCGCGAGAATACACACGCTGGTGCGCTCGGGCAGCTCCGTCTCGCAGATGGCGGCCAGCTCCGCATAGGCGCAGACCCGGTCGTCGTGGCCGTAGCCGCCGATCAGGGAGCGATCCAGACCCAGATCGCACACATCAAAGGCGGGGACAGCCTCCAGCTCGGCGGAGAGAAAATCTTCCTCGGTGATGCCGTACCGGTCGTTGAGCAGGCTGATGACGGCCAGCTTCACCCGGTCGCTGCCATCGTCGGCGTAGGGCACGCTGCCGATGAGCAGATTGAGACCCTCGCCCTGGATGACCTGAGAGGCGGGCTTGCTCATCTGATCCTTGCCCAGGTGGGGCAGCAAATCGGTGATGACGAACCGGGGATCCTCTTTCTCCCGGCCGATGACCACGTCCACCTTCTCGCCGTTCTTCTTGCAGACCACGCCGTGGAGCTCCAGAGGGATGGTGACCCACTGGTACTTCTTGATGCCGCCGTAGTAGTGGGTCTTGAAGTAGCACAGCTCGCTGTCCTCGTAGAGGGGGATCTGCTTGAGATCCAGCCGGGGCGCGTCCACATGGGCGGCAGCGATGTTGGCGCCGAAGCTCAGCGGCTTCTCGCCCATGACGGCCAGCAGCAGGGACTTGTCCCGGTTATTCAGATAGACCTTGGTGCCCCGAGTCAGGGCCATGCCCTTCTCGTAGGGGACGAAGCCCTTGCTCTCGGCCAGGGCAATGCCCTCCCGGACGGCTTCCCGCTCGGTACGGGAGACGTTCAGATAGTTCATGTACTCGCCGCAGTAGCGCTCCAGCTCCAGCCGCTCCTCGGTGTCCATGAGGTCGTAGCCGTTCTTCTGCTGGTAAAAGAGGTCGTCCCGGATGTTCTTTTCGGTTTCAGACATGATGTTCCTCCTTATGTGGATGAATATATGGGAAAACTTGCTTACTCCTGTATGGTCTGGGCGAAGAACTCCCGGCAGCGCCGGTCGAACTCCTCCCGGCTGCCGTTATTCTCCAGCACATAGTCGCAGTGCTCCGCGAAGTACGCCGGGCTTTTCTGGGCGCGGATGCGGCTGCGGGCGTAGTCCTCGCTGATACCGTCCCGCGCCATGATGCGCCGCACGCGCACCTCCTCCTCCGCCGTCACGGCCACCGTGAAGGTGCACAGCTCGCCCAACCCGCTCTCCAGCAGCGCCACCGCGTCGATGGCGCCCAGCCGCCCGCCCGCCATGGCGTGACGGCGCAGCCGCCTGTCCACCTCCTCCAGTACGAAGCAGTGGGTGATGGCGTTCAGCGCCTCCAGCGCCGCTGCGTCCTGAAACACCACGCTGCCCAGGGCTTTCCGATCCAGCACGCCGTCCCGGTACACCGCCCCGAAGCGCGCTTCCAGCGCCGCTTTCATCTCCGGGGAGCTGACGGTCAGCTCGTGGTAGATCTCGTCACAGTCCAGGATCAGCGCGCCCCGGCGCTCCAGCTCCCGAAGGGCGCTGGTCTTGCCCACGCCGCTGCCGCCGGTGAGACCCACCACGGTCATGTTCTTTCGCAGCGTCTCCTCAATGCTCTCCCGCCCCAGACTCCCCTGCCGGAGGATGCGGTAGGGCTCGGAGGACATATCCAGCAGCGTGGAGGGCTCGCCCAGAGCGCACGCGCCCCCGTCCAGCACAGCCTCGATCTTCCCCCCGAAGTAGCCCAGCACGGCCTCCGCGCTTCTGGGCGGCTCCGCCCCGGAGGGGTTGGCGGAGGGGCCTGCCAGCGGCAGGCCGCTCTGCTCCAGCAGCGCCAGAGTCAGCGGATGGTCGGGGCAGCGCAGCCCCACGGTATCCCCTCCGGCCAGCACCACGCCGGGGATACACTCTCCGGCCGGGAGGATGATGGTCAGCGGCCCGGGCCAGTATTTCGCCGCCAGCGCCCGGGCCGCGGGGGGCACATCCCGGCAGTAGCGCCCCATTTCCTCCGCCCCGCTGATCATCACCGAGAGGGGCTTGTTCTCCGGCCGGCCCTTCACGGCGTAGATCTTCTCCACCGCCCCGGCGTCCAGGGCGTTGGCGCACAGGCCGTAGACCGTCTCCGTGGGCACGGCAGCCAGCCCACCCTCCCGGAGTATCTCCGTGACCTGTGGCAGCTCGGCCCGGCTGCGAAAAACCTTCGTCTCCATGCTTCCTCAGACCTCTTTCAGTTTCTCTGTCTGCTCGGCGGCGCGCAGCGCGGCGATCAGCTCGTCCAGCTCCCCGTCCATGACGCTGTCGATCTTGTAGAGCGTCAGGTTGATGCGGTGGTCGGTGACCCGGCCCTGGGGGAAGTTATAGGTGCGGATGCGCTCGTTGCGCATACCGCTGCCCACCTGACTGCGCCGCTCGGCGCTCACCTGGGCGTCCTGCCGCTCCCGCTCCGCCTGGGCCAGACGGGAGCTGAGGATGCTCAGCGCCCTCGCCTTATTCTTATACTGGCTGCGCTCGTCCTGACACTCCACCACCGTGCCCGTGGGCAGGTGGGTGACGCGGATGGCGCTGGAGGTCTTGTTGACCTTCTGCCCGCCCGCGCCGGAGGAGCGGAAGGTGTCGATCTGCACCTCGTTCAAATTCAGCTCAAACTCCGTCTCGTCCATCTCCGGGAGCACCGCCACCGTGGCGGTGCTGGTGTGGATGCGACCCTGCGTCTCGGTCTCCGGCACCCGCTGCACCCGGTGGACGCCGCTTTCATACTTCAAGTGAGAGTAGGCTCCCCGGCCCGAGATCACAAAATCGATCTCCTTCACGCCGCCCTTTTCATTCTCGCTGAGATTGGCGATCTCCGTATTCCAGCCCTTTTTCTGGGCGTACATGCTGTACATACGGTAAAGCTCCCCGGCGAACAGGGCGCTCTCCTCCCCGCCTACGCCGGCGCGGATCTCCATGATGACATTCTTTTCGTCCAGCGGGTCGGTGGGGGTCAGCAAGACGGCCAGTTCCTTTTCCAGTTCTTTCAGCTCTTCTCTGGCCGCGTTCCACTCTTCTCTGGCCAGCTCGCCCAACTCCCGGTCTCCCAGCAGCGCCCCGGCCTCGTCCCGCCGCGCCTCCGCCTCCACACACCGTCCGTAGAGCTCTCTCAGCGGTTCCAGCTCCTTGCGGGAGCGGTTCAGGGAGGAGAGAAGCTCCTTGTCCGCATAGGTCTCCTTTTGGGAGAGCCGCGCCTCGATCTCCCGGTAGCGCGTCTCGATCTCGTGATACCGCTCCCGGTAAGAGTTCTCGCCGGAAGCCGCGCGCTGGCGCGTTTCCCGTGTATTTTCCGCCATTCCCGCCCTCCTTTGCCGTGGCTTTCCGGGGACATTTTACCATAGGACGCCGCCGTTGTAAACCACGGAAAGCCATGCAAAACAAAAGGAAATGGAGAATTACGGTTTTTACCCTTGACAAGGATAGGGCAAATGAGTATAATATTCATGCTTAAAAGCCGAAAATTTGGTCTCTCAAAGCGTTTCGGCGCAACTGGAGGGAGGGAAATAGAATGTCGGAAGTCCACGTCAAGGAAAACGAGTCTCTGGATGCTGCTCTGAAGCGCTTCAAGCGCTCCTGCGCCAAGTCCGGGGTGCTGGCTGACCTGCGGAAGAAGGAGTACTACCAGAGCCCCAGCGTCAAGCGCCGCAAGAAGTCCGAGGCCGCCCGTAAGAACAAGAATAAGCGCTACTACTGAGAAGCGTGAATTCCCCCGATCATCCGATCGGGGGAATTTTTTATGCGTGCCTCCGCAGGGGGGCTGATTCATTCCGTTCCCTCTTCCCGCCGCCGCAGCTCCCAGAGTTCCAGCGTGTGAAGGGCGGTGAGGAAATAGTGGCGGTCGTAGACATTGTGGAAGTCCAGCCCCAGCGTCTCCTCCACCTTCTGCACCCGGTAGAGAACGGTGTTGCGGTGGATATAGAGGGCGGATGCGGTCTTAACGGCGGAGCGGTTTTGGCCGATGTAAATGCGCAGCGTCTCCAGCAGCTCGTCCCCGTCCCGGCGCTCCTCCCAGAGTTCCCCCAGCCGGGGCATCACCGCGCCCACCGCCTCCTTGAGGGGCTGTTCCAGCATGAAGTCCGTGGCCACGGAGAAGAAATCGTAAAACCGGCTCTCCGGAGCCGCCTCCCTTCCCCGGCGGATGGCGTAGCGGGCTTGGGTATAGAGCACGCCGATGCTGCGCGCGCCCCGCCCTTCCATGCTGAAGCCCACCGCCACGGGGTTGCTGTCCAAAAGACTGTCCAGCGTCTCCGCGGCCACCTGATCCTGCCGGATGTCCCGGGTACTCACGATCACCAGATCGTCGCCGTTTTTCAGCACCACGCTGTTGGAGACATACCGGATGAGGATCTGGCGTATTTGCAGCAGACCCATGTCATTGCTGTGCCCCTCCCCCGGGATCGTCACCACGGCAACAAAGTAGTTGTCATCGCTCTTCCAGGAGGTGTAGCGCAGCCGGGCCTCCAGCTGCTCCGCCCCGCAGGGCTTGTCCAGCAGCAAATTCAGCAGCACATCCACCGTGGAGCTTTTCTCGCTCTGGAAGAACATCTGGGCCATGGCGGGGCGAAGCATCCCCGCCAGAGTCTCCATAAGCTGGACGTCGCCGGGGTTGAAGGGGTGGTCGTAGGACAGCAGCGTAAGATGGCCGCAGACCACGTCGCCCCAGTTCAGGTACACGGTGATGTTGCTGTATTTCACAAAATTGTTGTCGTTGTTCTCAAAGGTGGCGATGCCGTTGCGTTCGTGGCTGTAACCGGAGCGGCGGAGCTGACGCACCGCGTCCACGGAGGAGTAGCCAAAACGGGAGATGTAGCTCCATTCCGCATCCAGGGCGTTGGAGGGATACTGCCGGGTGATGCCCAGCACACGGTTGTTTCCGTCAAAGAGCAGCAGGGGGTTTTGCAGCACCTGCCAGGCCAGATCCACCATGTCCTGATACCGCTCCTCATGTATGCTCTCCTGGACCGTGGCGTTCCAGTCTTCAAAATAATCGAAAACGCCCTGCATCACCTCGAAACACGTATGCAGGTCGATACCGGAAAAGCGCAGCGTCCCCCCGTCGCCCTTACACAGCACCTCATCCTCCTTCTCACTGGAGAGATAGACGCAGTTGGTGGCATAGGCCAGGCGGGCGCTGTTGAGCGTCACGGGGGCGTCCTCGTCCAGCTCCACTACAGGATCCAGATCTCTGAGACGGTTGGCGATCATCCACATACTCAGCTTCACGGTTTTCCTCCATTCTCCTGGGGTTCTGTCCCCACATCAGCCGCTCCCGTCCTCTTCACCGGCCGGGCGCACAAAAAAAGTCTCTCGTATTCTCCCATGAATTGGATTCAGCGCACATAGGAAGTGGGCGGATTTAGCATTATAATGTACCTGTAATATATTCGATATATATTATATAACACAAATGTTTTCTTGGGAAGAGAGAAAAGAGGTTTTTCCCCGGAAAACCGGCGCGGCGTTTCCCACGCAGGGCGGATGCGCCCGGCGACGCGTCTTGTGGACATTATTCTGAGGAGGCACATCGAATATGAGCGAGATCGGCAGATTTATGCAGACTGCGGCCAACCGCGACTACAGCAAGTTCTGGCAGGACCCCAAGTCCTTCCCTGCCATGATGCAGGCCCCGAAACCGCCTCTGGAGCCCCGGGAGCACAGCACCGTGGAAAACTACATCCGCTGCGTCACCGGCAACCAGCCCTACTGGATGCCCTTCAAGAGCATGGAGACCCAGATCGTCTGGCCTGACGCCATGGAGGAGCATCCCGTTCCCGAGACCGTGGACGGCTACGACTGGTGGGGCGTGTATTGGCAGTGGGTCCCCTCCGCGGGCGGCTCCATCACCAAGCCCGGCACCCGTGTTATCCACGACATGGCCAACTGGGAGAACGACGTGGAGTGGCCCGATCTCTCCCTGGTGGACTTTGAGACCGACGGCAAAAAGATCGCCGCCAATCTGGACCCCAACCGCGTCCACATCTATGAGTGCGTGGAGGGTCTCACCGAGCGTCTCCACGAGATGATGCCCTTTGAGGAGTTCCTGCTCTCCTTCTACACCGAGCCCGAGGCGCTGGAGCGCTTCCTGCAGAAGATGGCCGACTACAAGATCGAGTCCTGCGAGAAGATCTTCAAGTACTACGGCCGGGTGGACGGCATCTGCTACCACGACGACTGGGGCACCCAGCGCGCCGGTTTCTACTCCAACGAGATGTTCCGCGAGCAGATCATGCCCGCCACCAAGCGCTTCTTCGACTATGTCAAGAGCCAGGGCAAGTTCATCGAGCTGCACTCCTGCGGCAAGAACATCCAGTACTGCGAGGAGATGATCGAGCTGGGTATCGATATGTGGTCGCCTCAGCTCCCCATCAATGATCCCGACGAGCTTTATCAGAACTTCGGCACGCGCATGGGCTTCGCTTTCAACATCCCCATCGCCCCCACCGACACCGAGGAGCAGATCCGGCTGAAGGTGGACGAGTTCGTGGAGAAGTACGGCGCCACCGGCCGCGTCATGGCCAGCGCCTGGGCTGCGCCCGCGCAGAGCGCCATCGCCGCCGACGAGCTTTACAAGTTCTCCACCCAGTACTACAACAAGCTCTACAAGCGCTGAACGCATAAACCCCGCCCCCGGAGGCCATACTGGCCCCCGGGGGTGTTTTTTATGGACGAAAACGAGCAGAATACCATACGGGAACTGGGCAGCAGCCGGGAGTCCCGCATCCATGTGCTGACCATTGTGGGACAGATCGAGGGCCACATGCTGCTGCCGGAGGGCAGCAAGGCCACCCGCTATGAGCATGTCATGCCCCTGCTCTCCGCCGTGGAGGAGTCGGAGGAGACGAAGGGACTGCTGGTGCTGCTCAACACCGTGGGCGGCGATATCGAGGCGGGACTGGGCATCGCGGAGCTGATTGCCTCCATGAGCAAGCCCACCGCCTCCCTCATTCTGGGTGGCGGCCACTCCATTGGCGTGCCGCTGGCGGTGGCGGCCCGGCGCAGCTTCATCGTCCCCTCCGCCGCCGTGACCATCCATCCGGTGCGGCTCAGCGGCGTGGTCATCGGCGTGCCGCAGACCTATGAATACTTCTCCCGCATCCAGGAGCGCATCGTGGAGTTCGTGGCCGGCCACTCCCATGTGGACAGGCAGCGCTTTCTGGACTATATGCTCAGCACCGCCCAGCTCACCCAGGATGTGGGCAGCGTCCTCTACGGGCAGGAGGCCGTGGACTGCGGCCTGATCGACCAGCTTGGCGGTCTCTCGGACGCGCTGGCCTATCTCCACGGGGAGATCGGGGCATAAAATATACGGAGAAGCCGGACGGAGGGGCAGTCCCTCCGTCCGGCTTTCGTCATGGAAACGCTCGCTGTGTGCTGCCGCCCTTCGCGCGGTGGCCCAGGTTTCTTCCGGCTCTCTCAGCGCTGCTGCGGCAGCTTCCTGAACAGCCGGGAGCTCCACAGCTCCATTCCCACCTCGTCCACATAGAAGTGGAGGATGGAGCGCCAGTTTTTGGTGGCGGTGGAGAGGGTGATATAGTCCGCCTCCCCCTGCACAGTCTCTTCCGCAAAGGCAAAGAGCGCCTTTCCCACGCCCATGGAGCGGCGGGAAGGGATCACATAAAGCTCCTCCACCTCAAAGCAGCGGCTGCCCTCGGGCATGATGGACGACATTTTCCGGGAGCTGTAGCCATGCCCGAACAGATAACCCACCGTCTCGCCCGCATCCTCAGCCAGAAAGACCCGCCGCCCCTCCAGATCCTCCCGGCCGTTGGCCCTGTAGCCGTAGCAGCTGTTCTCCGCCTCCCAGTCCCGGGAGAGGGCCAGCAGAACCCCGGCGGTCTCCTCCGTAAGCTCGCTCTCGCGGATCTCCACATTCTCTCCTCCCCGGAAAAGCGCGCCCGGTGTCACGCCGCTCACCGGAAGAAGGTGGCCGTGTCGATCCTGCCGTAGCCGCCGTAGCTCAGCGGGCAATCGAAGATCTCCTCCGCCAGCGCCTTGCCCAGGAAGGTCTCCGTGACCTCGTCGGTCTTTTCCGCCAGATCCACGTCCGCGAACAGCTCGGGGTACACGGTCTTGGCCACGAACCAGGTGTTGATCAGCGCCAGCTCGTAGTTGGTGTAGTAGGCGTTATAGGCCATCTGGAGATAGACCTCACCCTCCCGCCACGCCTTGCAGCCATCGAAGAGACCGGGATCCTCGGCGTAGAGGGGCTTGATGTTCTTCACGGCGGCGGCATCCATGATCATGATGTCCATGTCCTCCCCCAGCGCCACGAACTTCTCCGCCTCAATGGGCTGCGCGCCCTTCTTCCCCAGGCCGGTCACCACGTTGCGCACATTGGCCACGTCGAAGGCCACATAGCTCTCGGCGGTCATCAGATGGTTGGTGGTGCCCCAGTTTCCCAGGCCGCAGATGTACACGCCCGGCTTCTCCTCCCCGGCCGCCGCAGCGCGCTGCCGGATGGCGCTCTCCTCCCGGAGGATGTAGTCCACCAGCTCCCCGGCCCGCTCTTCCCGGCCGAACACGGTGCCCAGCAGGCGCAGGGAGTCATGGAAGTTCCCGTCAAAAACCCCGTCGGGGCCGGAGCGGAGGGTGATCACGGGCACGCCCAGCTGCTGCTGCAGCGCATCCTCCTTCTCCACATCCTCGTACTCGGAGATCACGATATCCGCCCCGCAGCCGAGGATCTTCTCCGCCTCCGCCGTCTGGGCGTTGGGGCCGCCGACGCCGCAGCTGGGCAGCGCGGCGAACTCCTCACCGTAGGCCAGCACATAGGGCCGGGCCACCGCGTCGAACATTCTGGGCCGCTCGTCGAGGGCGGTGTTGTCAATGTCCTCCACCCCGCACAGCAGGGACACGTCCCCCACATAACAGTACATCCGCAGCGCCCCCGCGCCGATGCAGGCCACGCGGCGGTAGCTGCCCGGCACGATGGTCACTTCCCGGCCGATCATATCCGTCACGACCACCTCCCCGGCGGCTTCCTCCGGGGTCCCGGCGGCCTCCGCAGGGGCCGGGGCGGGGGTCTCTTCCGCGCTCTGCGCCGTCTTGCCGCCGCAGCCGAAAAGGCTCAGCCCCAGGCAGAGCGCCAGTACAAGGGAAATCCATCTTTTCATCATGACTCTCCTCAATCCGTCAATACGATTTTTCTGTCCTCCAGCGCCGCGATCCTGGCCCGGACGCCGAATACGTCGCCGAGCATATCGCCGCTCACTTCCTCCCGGGCGGCATGGTACTTCACCACGCCGTCTTTCATCAAATAAAACCTGTCCCCGAAAGCCAGGGCCCGGTCCAGATCGTGCAGCGATGTGAGCACGCCGATGCCCTTCTCCCGGGCCAGGCGGGCTGCCTCCCGCAAAATCAGAATTTCGTTGGCGATGTCCAGATTGCCGGCGGGCTCGTCAAATATGAGCAGCTGCGGCTCCTGGGCCAGCGCTCTGGCCACGGCCACCTTCTGCCGCTCGCCGCCGGAGAGTTCTTCCACGTTCCGGGAGGCGAAGTCCTCCAGACCCATCTCCTCCAGCACCCGGCGGGTACACTGCCGGTCCTCCTCTCCGCAGCGGCTTCCGAACCGGGACACCCGCCCCAGCAGCACCGAGTCGAACACCGTCAGCGCCCCGAAGCGGATATTCTGCGGCACATAGGCCACACGCCGGGCCCGCTCCCGCTGCTTCATGGCCAGCAGATCTTCCCCCCGGAAGAACACCCGACCGCTCTGGGGACGGCGGATGCCCAGCAGGCACTCCAGCAGCGTGGTCTTGCCCGCGCCGTTCTTGCCCAGCAGCACCCCGATCTCGCCCTCGCCCAGCGTCAGACTCACCCCTCTGAGTACCTCGCCGCCGCGCTTTCCGTAGCGGAAGCGGAGCTCCTCCACTCTCAGCACCGCGCCCCCTCCTTTTCCAAAAAGATGATCCAGAGGAAGAACGGCGCGCCCAGCAGAGAGGTGATGGCGCCCACGGGCAGGGCCGTGCCCCGGCCCGCAGAGCGGGAGAGGGTATCCGCCAGCAGCAGAAGCAGGCTGCCGCCGAGGGCGGAGGCCGGGATGGCCACCCGGTGATCCTGCCCCAGCAGTTTTTTGCTCACATGGGGGCAGATGATGCCCACAAAGCCGATGACCCCCAGGCAGGAGACGCACACCGCCGTGATGAGGGAGGCGAGCAGCAGCGAGACGAAGCGCAGCCGCTCCACCTCCACGCCCAGACTTCTGGCGCTCTCCTCCCCGCTGAGCAGAGCATTGTAATGCCAGGAACGCAGCGCGAAGTACCCCGTGCCCAGCAGCGCCGCAGCCAGCATGATGCCGTCGCTCCGCCAGGTGGCTCTGCCCAGATCGCCGAAGTTCCAGATCACCGCCGCGGAGATGCCCACATCGGTGGCGTAGAACTGCAGCATGGTGGTGGCCGCCGTCCACAGCGCCCCGATGGCCACGCCGGCGAGCACCACCACGTTGGGCGAATAGTTCTTCACCCGGCACAGCCCCAGCACCAGCAGCACCGACAGCGTCGAGAAGAGGAAGGCCATGGCGCCGGCGGCATAGGGGTTCGCGCCCACGGTGTAGTTGGCGAGGTTGTTCCCCGTGGCGAGGAAGCCCCCGGCGAAGGCGATGATGGAGAGGTTGGCGCCGAACACCGCCGCGTTGGAGACTCCCAGCGTGGAGGGGGAGGCCATGGGGTTATGGAGGGTGGTCTGCATGATCAGCCCCGAGACAGAGAGCCCCGCCCCGGCGGCCACGGCGGCCAGGATGCGGGGGATGCGGATATTCCGCAGGATACGCAGCTGGGCGGCGGAGCCCTGGCCCCGGAGCGCCGCAAGCGTCTCGGACAGAGTCATGCGGGAGGGCCCCACGAAAAGCCCGGCCACCGCCGCGGCCAGCACGGCCAGAGCCAGCAGCGAGAGGACGCACGCCTCCCGCCGCCGCACGGACGTCATGGTTCTCTTCATCCCCTCACCGCCTTTCTCCCGTAAAATGGACGATCCCCGGGGGGAGCCCGGAGGCCCCCCCTGGGGTCATATTCTCTTCCGCGCGTTTTCAGCCCAGCGCGCGCAGGGACTCCTCCAGATTGGCGATGAGCGCACGGAGCTTCTCGGCCCGGTCACGCTCGGCCTGCACCACGTTCTCCGGAGCACGGGACACGAAGCTCTCGTTGGAGAGCTTACGCTCCTGATTTTGCAGGAAGCCCCGGTTCTTCTCCAGCTCCTTGCGGATGCGCTCCCGCTCCTTGTCCAGATCCACCAGCTCGGAGAGGGGCAGGAAGCAACGGGCGTCGTCCGTCACCAGCGACACCATGCCCTCGGTGCTCTCCGGAAGCGCCGTGAGGACGCTCACATCACTGGCGGAGCACAGCCGCAGCAGACTGGCCCGGCCGTTCTCATAGTCGGCGGCGTGTTCGCTGACGATATAGAGGTGGGCCTTCCGGGAGGGCGGCACGTTCATGTCGGCCCGGCGGGAACGGACGGCCTTGATGACCTCCATGACCCGCTCGGCGGCGGCGCAGTCCTCGGGGAAGTTCAGCTCGCTGCGGTACACGGGGTAGTCCTGCACCATCAGCGCCTCGCCCTCGTGGGGCAGCGCCTGGAAGATCTCCTCGGTGATGAAGGGCATGAAGGGGTGCAGCAGCTTCAGCGTCTCGGTGAGCACCCAGAGCAGCACCTGCTGGGTCTGGCGGCTCCTGTCCTCGTCCTCTCCGGTGAGACGGGCCTTGGTCAGCTCGATATACCAGTCGCACAGATCGTCCCAGATGAAGTCGTAGATCTTCTGGGCGGCGATGCCCAGCTCGTAGCGCTCGAAGTTTTCGTTGACCTCGCCGGCCACGGTGTTGAAGCGGCTGATGATCCACTTGTCCTCCTGCTCCAGCGTCCCGGGCAGCTCGTTGCGGTCAATGGTGAGGTACATCATCACAAAGCGGCTGGCGTTCCAGAGCTTGTTGGCAAAGTTCCGCATGGCCTCGCAGCGCTCGGGGAAGTAGCGCATATCGTTGCCGGGGGAGTTGCCGGTGATGATGTTGAAGCGCAGGGCGTCCGCGCCGTAGGTGTTGATGACCTCGATGGGATCCACGCCGTTACCGGCGGATTTGCTCATCTTCTTGCCGTGGGGATCCCGGATGAGGCCGTGGATCAGCACGGTGTGGAAGGGCGGCTTCTTCATCTGCTCGCAGCCGGAGAAGATCATGCGCGCCACCCAGAAGAAGATGATGTCGTAGCCGGTGACCAGCACGTCCGTGGGATAGAAATACTTCAGATCCTCCGTCTCCTCGGGCCAGCCCAGGGTGGAGAAGGGCCAGAGGGCGCTGGAGAACCAGGTGTCCAGCACATCGGGATCCCGGTGGATCCGCTTGGAGTGGCAATGGGCGCACTCGGTGGCGTCCTCCCGGGAGACGGTCATCTCGCCGCAGTCGTCGCAGTACCACACGGGGATCTGGTGGCCCCACCAGAGCTGGCGGGAGATGCACCAGTCGCGGACGTTGTACATCCAGTTGAGGTAGGTCTTGGAGAAGCGCTCGGGGACGAACTTCACCTCGCCCTCCTCCACCACGCGGATGGCCTCCTTCGCCAGAGGCTCCATCTTCACGAACCACTGGTCGCTGGCCAGAGGCTCCACGTCGTTGTGGCAGCGGTAGCAGGTGCCCACATTGTGCATACACGGCTCGATACTCAGCAGGTAGCCCTGCTCCTCCAGCTCGGCCACGATGGCCTTGCGGGCCTCGTAGCGGTCCATACCGTCCCACTTGTAGCCGCCGGTGATCCTGCCCTCCCCGTCCAGCATCAGGTACTGGGGGAGGTTATGGCGCAGCCCCACCTCGAAGTCGTTGGGGTCGTGGCAGGGGGTGATCTTCACGCAGCCGGTGCCGAACTCCATATCGGCGTGCTCATCACCCACGATGGGGATCTCCCGCCCCACCAGAGGCAGGATGAGCTTCTTGCCGATGAGATGCCTGTAGCGCTCATCCTCGGGGTTGACCGCCACGGCCGCGTCGCCCAGCAGCGTCTCGGGCCGGGTGGTGGCCACCTCCACCGCCCCGCTGCCGTCGGCCAGGGGATAGCGGATGTGCCAGAAGGCGCCCTGCTTTTCCTGATACTCCACCTCCGCGTCGGAGAGAGCGGTGGTGCAGTGGGGGCACCAGTTGATGATGCGCCGGCCCTTGTAGATGAGGCCCTTTTCATAGAGGTTGCAGAAGGTCTCCCGCACGGCCTTGGCGCAGACGTCGTCCATGGTAAAGCGCTGCCGCTCCCAGTCGCAGGAGGAGCCCAGGGTCTTGAGCTGCTCCACGATGCGGTCACCGTACTGCTGCTTCCATTCCCAGACCCGCTCCAGGAACTTGTCCCGGCCCAGATCAAAGCGGGTCAGTCCCTCCTTGCGCAGCTGCTCCTCCACCTTGATCTGGGTGGCGATGCCGGCGTGGTCCACGCCGGGCAGCCACAGGGCGTTGTAGCCGCTCATGCGCTTGTAGCGGATGAGGACATCCTGCAGCGTCTCGTCAAAGGCGTGGCCCAGATGGAGCTGGCCGGTGACGTTGGGTGGAGGGATGACGATGGTAAAGGGCTTCTTCTCCGGGTCGCGCTCGGCATGGAACCAGCCGCCCTTCATCCAGAAGTCGTAGATCTGCTTTTCCACCTTCTGGGGTTCATAGACTTTCGGCAGTTCTTTCATTTTCTTTCCTCCTTCGGCAAATGCAAAACGCCCCGGGACAAGTCCCGGGGCGCAAAAAATACGCGGTACCACCCGAGTTCCGCGCCATGCGCGGCACTCTTGCACTGTAACGGGCGCGCCCGGCGGAGCTTACTCGCTTTCAGTTCCGCGGCTCCCGGGCGACCTTCCTCTTCGGCGGGACAGGAGCTTTCACCCGCCGCTCCCTCTCTGCGTCTCCGCCGGGAAGAGTACTCCTCCCGTTCTCAGCCTTTGCTGGGGGTATTATAAGTGGTTTGGGGAGAATTGTCAACAGGGGATTGGACGACCTTTCAATCCTCGTCCACCGGGGGCTTGATGAGGCCCCGGCGGTAGGCGTCCAGCAGCCGCTCCAGATCGGCGATGCGCCCGCGGAGCTCCTCCCCGCCGTCGGTGTCCTTGACGCGCAGCCGCTCGGGGTACTGCTCCAGCGTGGTGATGCGGGAGAACATATCGTCCCCGGTACGGGTCACATCGTTGGGGTCGAAGGGCTGGTGCTCGGCCAGATAGAGCATCTCGGAGTTGGCCACCAGCGTAAAGCCGCAGATGCCCGTCACGGGCTGGTAGGCCTTGGAGAGGCCGCCGTCGATGTTGATGAACTTGCCTCCCGCCTTCACCGGCTCCTCGCCCTTGCTCTTGCGCACGGGTACATGGCCGTTGACGATGTGGCGGTGGGCTCCCTCCACGCCGAACTCCGCAAAGATCTTGTCGGCGGTCTCAGGGTAGTCCCAGAGATTGTAGTAGGGGTCCTTGGTCTCCACCCCGGCCTCGGGGTCCTCGATGAACGCCCGCTCAAAGGTGGCGATCTTGTCCTTGCCGTTGAGGGGAGACGAGGGGCCGCACCAGAGGTACCAGAGGAAGTCGGTGTTCTCCTCGCGCCTGTCGTACATGGCCGTGCGGCAGGCGCGCTCGCAGAACTCGAAGAGCTCCCGGCCGCTGTATGTA
Source organism: bacterium (assembly GCA_029009095.1). Taxonomy (GTDB): domain Bacteria; phylum Bacillota; class Clostridia; order Oscillospirales; family Oscillospiraceae; genus Apopatocola. The sequence continues at coordinate 9,516 of JAQXJT010000046.1, read as the reverse complement.
CGATCGCCGAAGCTCACCTCCCGGAAGCTGCCGTCGGCGTTCATGGGGACGCAGCCGTGGTAGAGGAGGTTGCCGTTGCAGATGCGGTACATGGCGCCGTAGTCCATCAGATAGCGCACATGCTCCTGCAGCTTGTCGCTGCGCCGGAAGGACTGGCAGAGCTGATTCACCAGCTCGGCCTCCTCCGGGGAGAGACGGTAGGGATCCGCGGGATCCACGGTGGGCAGACGGCAGTCGAGGATGGGGTAGACCTTCTCCCCCACCCGGACGGTGTGGGCGGCGTAGTCGATCTTGTCCAGCAGCAGCCTGTCCTCCATCCTGTACTCCGGATGCCGCCGCACCAGCTGCCCCTCCAGCTTGAACTGAATGACGGAGATGGCCTTGAGGATGCGGGCGTTGGTCTCGGCGTTCTCGGTGATGCAGTCGGTGACGCGGCTGGGGGCGAAGGCGGCGCACTCGTCGTCGGCGTACTGCTCGGTGGCGAAGAGGGCCAGCGGGCGGACGTTGATGCCGTAGCCGTCCTCCAGGGTATCGAAGTTGCCGTATTTGACGCTGTTGCGCAGGGCGTTGGCCACGCACGCGGCGTTGCCCATACCCGCGCCCATCCACAGCACATCGTGGTTGCCCCAGACGTAGTCCACCCTCTTGCGCTGCATCAGCTCGGAGATCACCCGCTCGGCGGCGCTGCCTCTGTCGAACATATCCCCCACGATGTGGAGCCTGTCCACGGTGACACGGGAGATGAAGGAGGCGAGGGCATTGATGAAGTCGTCTGCGATGCCCGTGGCGATGACCGTGTCCAGCAGGCTGCAAAAATAGCTCTGCTTGCTCGCGTCGCTGCCGGAGGCGTCGATCATCTCCTCGATGATATAGGCGTAGGCCTCGGGGAGGCGGGTGCGCATCTTGGCGCGGGTGTATTTGTCCGCCGACACCCTGCATACGCTCACCAGCTGGGTGAGGGCCTTGCGGTACCAGTCGGGGGTCTTGTCCGCCTTGGCCAGCTCCCGCTCGGGGTAGTAGATCAGCAGCGCCAGGGCGTTCTTTTCATCGTTGCTCAGCGTGTAGCCGAAGCACTCGTTGATCTTCCGGTGCACGGCCCCGGAGGCGTTTTGCAGAATGTGGGTAAAATACTCGTACTCCCCGTGGATGTCGCTCATGAAATGCTCGGTGGTGCGGGGCAGCTGCAAGATGGCGCTCTGGCGCACGATCTCCGCCGCCGCCTCGGGGATACTGGGGTAGCGCTGCGAGAGCAGCTCCAGATACTTCTTCTCTCTTTTGTCCATGGTACCTCCCTGTATGGCCTCGATGGTCGTTGTGATTTACCGGCGTTCCAGCCAGGCGCAGGCGCTCAGCGCCGCCACGTTGCCCTCGCCCACCGCCTTGGCGATCTGGTAGGGCCCGCCGGTGCAGTCCCCGGCGGCGAACACGCCCTCCACGGAACACTCCATGCCCCGCGTGACCGAAATATGCTCCCCCTCCATGGCAAGACCGGGGAGCAGGGCGTCGGGGATGGCGGCGGCGCGGAGCACAAAGACCGCCGCGCAGGGCACGTCCCCCTCCGCCGTGCGGAGGGCTGTCACCGACTTCTCACCGAGGATCTCGTATTTTCCCCTCCTGGTGAAGAGGCGCACCCGGCAGCCCATCTCTTCCAGCAGCCCGGCCTCGGCCTCCGCCTCCGGGGTGAAGCCCAGCACGCACACGTCCTTCCCCCGGTAGAGCATCCCGTCGCAGGTGACGCAGTAGCTCACCCCGCGGCCCAGAAGCTCCCGCTCTCCGGGATAGGCTCCGCCGCGGGAGATGCCCGTGCACAGCAGGAGGCTGCGTCCCTCGAATACCTCGGAGCCCGCCGCCACGGAGAAGCTGTCGCCCATGGGCAAAATGGCCGTGGCCTTTCCCCGGTGCAGCTCCGCCCCGGCTTCCACTGCCTGCCGCTCCATTCTCTCCAGCAGCTCATCGCCGCTGATATGGGGCAGCCCCGGGTAGTTTTCCACCGCCGCCGCCGGCGCGATGGCGCTCTCCCCCCGCTCTCCGGCGAGGATCAGGCAGCTCTTGTGCCGGCGCAGCGCCGTGAGCGCGGCGGAAAGTCCCGCCGGGCCGCCGCCGATGATGAGTACATCTTTCACAAAGGATCTTCCTCCCGTTTTCTTCCTATTATCCAACAAAGCAGTTGTAAAATCAAGGTCAATCGTGTATAATTTAAGCCGCATTATGATTTGGGGGAATTGACCATGGACGAAACCAAAAACTTTATTCACAGTTTTGTGGAAGAAGATATCGGCCCCGGCGGACGCTACGAGGGGATGCAGGTGCATACCCGTTTCCCGCCCGAACCCAACGGCTATCTGCACATCGGCCACTGCAAGGCGCTGTGCATCGATTTCGGCACCGCCGAGAAGTACGGCGGCATCTGCAACCTCCGCATGGACGACACCAACCCCGCCAAGGAGGATGCCGAGTTCGTGGACGCCATCAAGGAGGACATCCACTGGCTGGGCTTTGACTGGGACGACAGGTTCTACTACGGCTCGGACTACTTCGAGCGCACCTACCAGCTGGCCGAGGATCTGATCCGCAAGGATCTGGCCTACGTCTGCGAGCTGAGCGCCGAGGAGTTCTCCCGCTACCGGGGCGACACCGCCCACCCCGCCATCTCCCCCTACCGGGATCGCCCCTGGGAGGAGTCGCTGGATCTCTTCCGCAGGATGCGCGCGGGCGAGTTCCCCGAGGGCAAGTACACCCTCCGGGCAAAGATCGATCTGGCCAGCGGCAACTTCAACATGCGCGACCCGGTCCTCTACCGCATCCGCTATGTGGAGCACCACCGGCAGGGCACCAAGTGGTGCATCTTCCCCATGTATGACTTTGCCCATCCCATTCAGGACGCGCTGGAGGGCATCACCCACTCCCTCTGCTCCCTGGAGTACGAGGATCACCGTCCCCTCTACAACTGGGTCATCGAGCACTGCGATCTCCCCTCCCACCCCCGTCAGATTGAGTTTGCCCGGCTGGGCCTCAACTATACCGTCATGAGCAAGCGCAAGCTCCGCCGTCTGGTGGAGGAGGGGCGGGTCTCCGGCTGGGACGACCCCCGTATGCCCACCCTCTGCGGCCTGCGCCGCCGGGGCTACACCCCCGCCTCCATCCGGGACTTCGCCGAGCGCATCGGCGTGTCCAAGGTGAACTCCACCGTGGACTACGCCCTGCTGGAGGCCTGCCTCCGGGACGACCTTAACGCCCACGCCGGGCGCGTCATGGCCGTCATCCGGCCGCTGAAGCTCACCGTCACCAACTACCCCCAGGGCGAGAGCGAGGAGTTCGAGGTGGAGAACAACCCCACCGACCCGGACGCCGGAACGAGGAAGGTCACCTTCTCCCGGGATCTCTGGATCGAGCAGGACGACTTCATGGCCGAGCCCGTGAAGAAGTACAACCGCTTCTATGTGGGCAACGAGGTGCGTCTCAAGGGCGCCTATGTGGTCAGGTGCACCGGCTTCGTCACCGGTGAGAACGGCGAGGTCACCGAGGTGCTGTGCGAGTACGACCCCGAGACCCGGGGCGGCAACACCGCCGACGGGCGCAAGGTGCGCGGCACCGTCCACTGGGTAGACGCCAACAACTGCTGCGAGGCGGAGGTGCGGCTCTACGACATGCTCTTCTCCGACCCCGAGCCCGACGCAGCCGGAAAGGACTTCATCGAGTGCCTCAACCCCGACTCTCTGGAGATCCTCACCGGGTGCAAGGTGGAGCGCTCCCTGGGCGAATGCCGGGACACCGACCGCTTCCAGTTCCTCCGTCTGGGCTACTTTGCCCCGGACAACAAGGACTCCGCTCCCGGGCACCTGGTGTTCAACCGGGCCGTGGCGCTGAAGGACGGCTTCAAAAAGTAAGGAAACCGGCCCGCGGCATCAAGATCGCGCACCCCTGTCCGTCATGCGCGGACGGGGGTGCGCTTTTTTTGCAATTTTCCTGTCAAATCAACCGTTAGTTGCTTGCTTTCTCCCGGAAAGAGGGATATATTTGCAGCATCAAGAAAAACGAAAGGAGGCGCAGACATGATCAAGCAGTGGAACGGCAGCAAGCTGCTCAAGACCGGGCACCAGGGGCGCACTGTCTCTTTTGAGGCCCTGTCGGAGACTTTTGCACGCAATTTCACGTTCGTCCATCGCCATACCATCTCTGCGCCGCGCTTGGGATAGGCATCGGTATCTCCTTTTCATGCCTGTTTGCAGCCCGAGGCAGAGAAACGCTCTGTCGCGAGGCTGCTTTTTTGCGCCCATTTTTCACGCGCCATTTTTTACAGGAGGTATCGGAATGTGTTTTTACCTGGGAGAGAGGATCAGAATATATCGTATCAAGCAAAACATGACCCAGCGGGAGCTGGCCGAAGCCCTGGGCGTCAGCGCCCAGGCGGTGAGCAAGTGGGAGACGGGCGCGGCCTGCCCCGACGTGACGCTGCTCTACGATCTGGCTCAGCTGCTGGCCGTGACCACGGACGCGCTGCTGCGTCCCGAGAGAAAGTGAGGCGTATCATGTACCGAATGATCGAACGTCTCGGCGCCTTCTTCGCCCCCACGGAGCTGGAGGAACGGATGGAGAAGCTCCGCGCAGAGATCTACCTGATAGACCGCGACGACACGCGCTGGTAAGCCGCGGGGCTCTTCACACAAAGGCCGCGTTTCCCTCGCGGCCCGCGTGGAGGAGGCGGCGCCCGGCCGTGTCATACTATGGAAAAGTCCCCTGCCGGAGAGGCAGGTGCTCATAAGACAGTTTCAGTCCCGGCAGTAATGTCCGCCGGGACTGTTCTTGCATATATTGTAGCCGTATGATATGATTAACAGACCGATAAACTGGAATTTAATGAGGTGTTAAAGTGAGTATAATAGATACATTTGATTTAAATGGGGAAGAAATCATTAAAGCCAAGAATAATGTTCGGATGATAGAGAACTTTCCAACAACCGTGCTGGTTGTTTTCTCTGTAAAGATGTGCAACCTGTTTCTGAGTAAATATGATGCAATAAAGATAGGCGCATTGTCTGCGGCTGGGCAAAAGCTTTCTATATATCAGTTTGAATATAAAGGCATTAAAATCGGATTCTTTAATACTGTTTTAGGAGGTGCTGCTTCTGCTGGGCTTTTGGAGGAACTAATTGCATTAGGCGCAGAGAAATTACTTTATTTTGGCTCGTGTGGTGCTTTGCATAAAGAGATCGCAGAAGGTCGTTTGCTGGTTCCTACAGCAGCATATCGGGATGAAGGTGTAAGCTACCATTATGCAGAAGCATCTGATTATCTTGAAATTGAAACAGCTCCAGAATTGATGAAGATTTTGGATGATATGCATATCCCATACAATGCAACAAAGACTTGGACAACAGATGCTTTTTACAGAGAGACCAGCCGCAATCTGGAAAAGAGAAAAGCCGAGGGTTGTGGTGTGGTCGAGATGGAATGCGCATCCATTATGTCCGTTGGACAATTTCGAAATAAGAAAGTCTACCAGTTTTTATATGCTGCTGATTGCTTGGCGGATTCTGATTGGGATAAGCGCATTATGGGAAACATGCCTACAGATTTGAGAGAAAGAGTTCTTTCTGTTGCCATAGAAGCAGCGACTAGACTATAAGAACAAATTCCAATTTGTCTTTCTGATGAGATAAACCGATATACGATATACATTACATATAAGAGGAAATTTCTATGCGTTATGAAAAGGTGGATCTGTACGCCCACTTTTCCGTGGAGCGGCCAGAGGGGGCGCTGGGAGAACTGACCTGCTGGTATACGGAGACCTCCCCCAAGGTCAGCGTCAGCCGCCGCCGTCCGGCGGTGCTGATCCTTCCCGGTGGGGCCTATACCTGGACCTCCCCCCGGGAGGCAGAGCCGGTAGCCCTGCGCTTTGCGGCCAGAGGCTGGGCGGCTTTTGTCCTGGACTATTCCTGCGCGCCTTTGTCCTTCCCTGTCTCTCTGCGGGAGGCGGCCCTGGCAATGCGCTATATCCGGGAAAACGCGCAGGCGATGGAGATCGACCCCCATATGGTGGCGGCGATGGGCTTTTCCGCCGGCGGGCACCTGTGCGGCACCCTGGGTACAATGTGGGACGCGCCGGAGGTCGCGGATCTTGCCCCTGCCGGGATGGTGCGTCCGGATGCCCTGGGACTGTGCTATCCCGTGGCGGTGAGCTGGGGCAGGACCCATGAAAAGAGCTTTGAAAACATCACTGCCGGGGATAAGGGGCTATGGGAGCGCTTGTCTCTTGACGCTCTGGTCCGTCCGGATATGCCCCCTGTATTTCTCTGGCACACCCGAAACGACGGTGCGGTTCCCTGCCGAAATTCTCTGGAACTGGCCTGCGCCATGGAAAAAGCGGGGGTGGATTTTGCCATGCATGTCTACCGCAGCGGCTGCCACGGTCTGTCCACCGCGGACGAAATGGTCTACCCGGTGGGCGGCGTGCCGGAAACCAGCTGGGATGTACCCGGCTGGCTGGACGCCATGCTGCGTTTCTTCCGGGACTGCGGTCTCGTGATCCGGGACGGCGGGGAAAGCTGAAAGCGATAAAGGGGTTGTCTCACTAAGAAGTCTCTTTGTCAGAATAAACAAAAACACTGTCATTGCCACACCAAACACCCGGACCGTGGGAAGCGGTCCGGGTGTTTGCGAGGAAATTATGTAATAGTCAGCTCCGGGAAATAGGGCGAAAGATAGCTGCGGGTGCTTTTGCACATGACGGAAAACAGCGTCCGGGCATCCGTCGGGGAGAGACCGTCGCACAGGGGCTGATCCACAAAGGCGGCAAAGATCCCATTCATATCCCGGTTTCGGATGGAATCGCACAGCAGGTCAATGTTTGCGCAGTTCCGCTGCACAAGCGCAAGAGCGCCGGCGGGCAAGGGCTTCGCTACTACGGGCTTCACCAAACCGTTTGTAAAGACGCAGTTGGTTTCCACAATGCTCCCCATGGGGAGGCCTGGCATCTGCCCGGCGTTGGGCAGGTTCACGTTGGAAACCACGGTATCCAGCCCACACAGGGCCCTCAGCAGCCGGACCAGTTCCTCTCCCGAGGGGGCGAGGGTCACGGGAAGCGCCCCGGATGCCATGGCTGCGCCCTCCGCTTCCTTTTGCGCCTGGTTCCGCTCCCGGTAGGAGACGGGAGTCAGGGAAAAGTGCCAGTTATGCGCCGTTTCGGGGGAGGCTAAGTACCATGTCCGTGGCAGGAATTCCGCCAGGTGCCGGTCACCCGCGGCAGCCAGGGCACCGTAGCGGCGGAAAAGGTCCATCTTCACCCGGTTGCCGTAGGCAAAATAATCGTGCTCCCACTGGTCGGCGGGGCCGTGCTCATAGTAGCCCGTTTCAAAGAATTTCTCCATAAAGCCGGGGAGCAGAGACAGAAGATCATACCCCTGATACCTTGCCTCCGTGATCCAGGTGAAGTGATTGATGCCGGAGGCATCGGTATAAATATCCCGGCGCTGCGCCTGGACACCGGTCATTTCCCCCAGCACACAGCACAGAAAATCCTGGGTGTGGAAGACTTCGTGGCAGCAGCCGAAGGCCTTGATTTGCGGAAACGTGTCGTAAAGCGCTTTTACGCAGGCGCTCATGGGGTTGGTCAGGTTAAAGACCCAGGCATCCGGGCAGAACCGCTTGATAGCCAGGGCAAAGCCCTCATAGAGCGGGATGGTGCGCATAGCCCGCAGAACGCCGCCGGGGCCAACGGTGTCGCCCACACTCTGATAGATCCCGTAGCATTCCGGGGCGTGGACATCGGAGCGCATTTCCTGGAAAGTGCCCGGTAAAATGGAGATCAGGACAAAATCCGCCCCGGTAAGCGCTTCGTCCAGGGAGGGCGAAACGGTGTAGGTAAACCGGGAAACGGCCTGAGGAAGCCCGTGGAGGCGGCGGGCAATTTCCTGATTCCGCCGGGCAGCGGGAATATCAATATCATAAAGAGCAACCTCTCCGCCGATTCCCTCGGCGAGAGCAAGGTCCCGCATAAAGGACTGGGCCCACAGCTTGGACCCGCCGCCAATGTAGGCGATTTTTATGGTTTTCATGGAATACCCTCCAATTTGTGCTCTTTTCGAAGTCTATTATAACAGAAAACGATCCGGGCTGCAATCCCGGGCAGCAAGCTTTTTGCGCGGTCCCATCCGCAGAGAGGAAACAGCATGGCACGAAACGTATCAAAACAGGACGAAGCTTTTCGGCAATACGCGCTGAACGCCCCGCCACTGCGGGTGCTGCTGTCAGTATGCGCTCCCCTTGCCCTCTATCAGGCATTGCAGCAGATATTCAAGGTGCTGGATGCCCTCCTGGCGGCAAAGATCAGCGCGGACGCAGTTTCGGCGGTGAGCTGCCTTGCGCAGATTACCCTGATGATCACCGCCATCGGTTCCGGTCTGGCAATCGGCGGTAATATCAAGATTTCCGAAGCCTATGGCCAGGGCGATTACGATACCGTTCGCAGGCGGGTGGCGACGCTGTATACGTTGGCAGTTGCCATCGGTGCGCTGGTGATTGTGGTGCTGATCCCCTTTGCGGAGCCGTTTTTGCGCCTGCTGAACACCCCGGAGGACCTGATCGCAACCGGAGTCGGGTATTTCCGGGTGGAGATATTAACCTTGGTGGTCAGCTTTTTCAATACGGTCTATATCGCCATTGAGCGCAGCCGGGGCCACGCAAAGAAGATCCTGATGCTAAACCTTGTTATTATTCTGGTGAAGCTGGGGCTGTCGGCGCTGTTTGTTTTTGTACTGGAAAGCGGCGTCATTATGATCGCCGTGGCAACCCTCGTAAGCCAGAGCGTTCTTTTGGTGTACGCGGTCGTTTCCATGTTCCGGGACGAGGGAGCGTTCCGGTTTTCTCCCCGGAATATTTCCCTGAAATCGGATACCGTGATGCCTATGGTGAACCTTTCCTATCCGGTATCGGCGGAAAAAATGCTTTTTGCTGCCGGAAAGGTCATCGTCAACGCTATGTCGGGGATGTACGGCGCTCTGACGGTGGGAGCGCTGGGTGTTTCCAACAATATCGGCGGCCTGACCACAAGCTGGCATTCCGGTATGCTGGACGGCGCTTCTGCTCTGATCAGCCAGAACCGGGGGGCCGGAAACTACCGCAGAACCCTTCAGCTCTACCTCTGGCTTCTGGTGGTGGATGTGATGATCGGTGTTCTGGGACTGGTACTGGTCTGGGCGGGGCTTCCCTGGCTGGCAGCCGTATTTGCCCAGTCCAAGAATAATTTCGACCCGGCGTTCTGTGAAATGATTGTATCCATCCACCGCTGGGAGATGTTGGGCTATATTACCCTGGGAATCAACTCCGCTACGCTGGCGCTGCTTCTGGGTTACGGGTATACAAAGCTGACCCTGCTTTTAAATGTTGCCCGGGTGTTCCTGTTCCGGGTGCCGGTGCTGTGGTATTTACAGCGGTTTACGGAATTGGGTACGGAAGCGGTAGGCATTACCATGATGGTGAGCAATATCTGCGCAGGGGTGTCCGCAATTGCCGTGG
>JAQXJT010000045.1 GCA_029009095.1 bacterium | reverse complement strand
CCGGGCATACAATTTGCTTATGGCTGGAAATGTTCGAAATATCCCCGGTTTCCTTCCAAAAACATCCCCAGAACGGGAATAAATAAAAAATTACCGTTGTTGAAATTGTATCAACAACGGTAACTGATTTGGTTGCGGGGGAAGGACTTGAACCTACGACCTCCGGGTTATGAGCCCGACGAGCTACCGACTGCTCTACCCCGCGATATCGGCAGGGATTATAATAACACATCCCCGCCGTTTCGTCAACACCCTATGGGAAAAAACTTTCCCCATTTTTCGTCAGCCTTCCAGCTGCCGTCCCAGGAAGCCGGAGACGGTCTGCACCAGCTTCATCTCCAGCTCGCTGGCAGGGGGCGAACCGGGCTGCGCCACGATGACCATACACCCCAGCACGCTTCCCTCGGAGAGGATGGGGGCCGCCGCGCCCACGCAGTAGCGCTCCTCCCCCTCCGCCAGCGGCGCCATGGTCTGGCCGATCTCCGGGCAGTATGCCCGTCTCTCCTCCATGATCTGCTCCAGTTCCCGGCTGATGCGTTTTTCCAGCAGATCCCGCCGTCCGCTGCCGGACACGGCGATGACGCTGTCCCTGTCGCAGACCACCGTAACGCTGCCTGTGGCCTTGTGCACGCTCTCGCAGATCTGCGAGGCGAACTCCGACAGCTCCCCCATGGGGGAATACTTCTTGAAGATCACCTCGCCGTCCTTTTCTGTATAGATCTCCAGCGGGTCGCCCTCCCGGATGCGCAGAGTGCGGCGGATTTCCTTGGGGATGACCACGCGGCCCAGATCGTCGATGCGGCGGACGATGCCTGTTGCTTTCATATATTTGACTCCTTTTAGTTCAATTTGACTTCCGTGATATTGTCTGCACGAAAAGGAGAAATATGCACACCACGGAGCAGGGCGGCGCGAAGCCCTGTTCCTCGCCAATCCGCCAAAAAGCGCCCGGGGCGTCTTTGCGACGCCCCGGGTGTTCCTTGATTTTTCTGCGCGCCGTCATTTTTTACCGGTTTCCGGACGCGTCCAGGGCGGCGGCGATGACCTGATCCATATCGTAGTACCGATAACTGCCCAGCCGCACCTCCAAGCCCTCGAGCATATTCTCCACCATCCGGGTGTAGCCCCCCACGGGGATGCCCTGATAGCGGGCGTTGAAGTCATGATTGTCGAAGGTCAGCAGCGAGGCGCTCAGTCTTTCTTTTCCGGGAAGAACTTGCGCCGCAGAAACGCCGTCCCCTTTTTCCACCAGTTCTGTTTCCCCGTGAACACCACCGGCAGCTCCGTATAGGGCACGCCCTCGCTCTCGACCCACACATCCATGAGCCGCTCGGCCACGAAGCCGAATACGCGCCTGTCGTAGTCGCTGTAGCCAGAGATGTCCAGCCGCTCCTCCAGACGAAAGAGCAGCGGGAAGAGCCAGGCGCAGTAGCGCTCCAACCAGGGCCGCTCCATTACGAACATATTGAAGCGGTGGCCCCAGGTCCTCCCCATGACCTCGTCATAGACGGGCAGGGCCTCCGGGTGGAGCGCCGCCAGGATCTCCCGGGTAAGCGCCAGATCCTGCTCGTGGTGGGCGTGCACATACTGGGAATAGTTGGTCTCGATGAAATAGTTCCTCTTTTTGGGCAGCACCACGGGGGCTTTTTCCAGCGCCGCGGCGATCTCCCGTTCCCCGGCAATCCTGTCCCACTTGTCACCCCACCGTCTCCGCCCGCCGAAATAGCGCCGGTAGTGGTTCAGCCCCACCGCGTCTCCCTCCAGATTTTTCCAGGCCCAGTACACGGCGGTGAGCTCGCAGTAATTCCGGTTTTTCCCGCTGATGTTGTCCCCGGCGGAGTCCGGGCGCAGCCCCTCCACCGGTTCGGCCAGCGCCGCTCCCGCCTGCACGGGAAGGTAGATCCTGTCCTCCGGGAAACGCCCCATCCGCTGGGCCGCCACCAGGATGATCATCTTTCGTTCCATTTCGCCGCTCCCGTCCGCTTTTTTGTCTCAAGAGCCGCGCACCGCGGCCGCAGGACAAAGCGCTTATAAATCGCAGCGCATAAAAAATTCATTGTATTTGATATCATACCATTCCTTCTGCCGTTTCGCAAGTACCAAAACAGCCACGGGCCCTGTCGAGAGGGTCCGTGGCTGACGCAGGCGGCAGAGTTTTTCTCAGCCCAGGCAGAAGTACAGAACGAAGATGACCGAGAGCGCCACCGTGGGGATGTTCAGTTCTCCCGTTTTCCGGGCGGCCAGCTTGCAGATCACATAGCTGATAAACCCGGCGGCGATGCCGGTGGTGATGGAGTAGGCCAGCGGCATCATGGTCACGGTGACCATGGCGGGGATGACCTCGTCCATACCCTCAAAGGAGACCTTGCGGATGTCCATCAGCAGGTAAATGCCCACCATGATCAGGGCCGGGGCGGTGACAGCGGAGTTGAAGATGGACGTCACGGGGGAGAAGAACACCGCCAGCAGGAAGCAGCCGGCCGTGGTCAGGGCGGTCAGGCCCGTGCGGCCGCCGGCCTCGATGCCGGAAGCGGACTCGGCGTAGCAGGTGACCGTGGAGGTGCCGCAGAGGGCGCCGAGCATGGTACCGGCGGCGTCAGCCACCAGCACCCTGTCCAGCTTCTCCGTGTCCCCGCCGTTCACCTCATTGGTCTTGGAGACGGTGCCGATCAGGAATCCCAGCGTGTCGAACATATCCACGATGGACATGGAGAGGATCACAGCGATCAGCGCCGCCAGAGAGCCGGAGCCGAAAAGCCCGGCAAAGTCCAGCCGGAAGCAGACGTCCTTCAGCGCGGTAGGCAGGGCGAAAAAGCTCTCGGGCAGAGCGGTCTGCCCCGTGGCCAGACTGAACGCGGCGGTGATCAGCATACCCAGGATCAGACTGCCCTTCACCTTCAGCACGGTGAGCACCACCACCACCAGCAAACCGATGAGGGAGGTGATCACGGGGAGGCTGCGCAGATCGCCCAGCTCCGGGAAGCCGGCGGTCATCTGCACGATACCTGCGTCCAGCATACCGATGAGCAGGATGAAGAGGCCCACGCCCGCGGTGATGGCGTGGCGCAGGTTCTCGGGAATAAAGGTGACTGCCTTCTTCCCGGCCAGCAGCGCCACCACGAGGAACACGCCGCCGGAGATAAAGGTGAGCGTCAGCGCCTGCTGCCAGGTGTAGCCGTAGCCGAAGCAGAGGGTGTAGGTGAAGTAGGCGTTCATGCCCATGCCCGAAGCCATGGCAAAGGGCTTGTTGCTGAGCACAGCGGAGAGGATGGTGCCGATAGCGGCGGAGAGACAGGTGGCGGCCAGAACGCCCGCGGAGCTCATGCCGGTGGCGGAGAGGAAGACGGGGTTGAGGAAGATGATGTACGCCATGGCCACAAAGGTGGTCAGTCCCGCCCGGATCTCCGTGGCGACGGTGGTGCCGTTCTGCTGGAGCTTGAAGATTTTTTCCATAAAGATGCCCTTCCTTTCAAAGAAAAAACACGCCCCGGAAAATACACTTTAGCATCATGTATCTTCTTGCGTGTCCGTTTGCTACTTTTCAGCCGGTATTCTGGCTCAAGCGTCATCACCTGCATCGCCTTCCCGGAGTTACCCAGTGACATCATGATGCAGACTCATCTTTCACAGCATTGGCGGTGCACAGGAATTTCACCTGTTTTCCTTTAAATCCCGAGGGATACTGAAAAGCGTGTATAGATTTGTCGTGATTGAATGTAACACACAGAAACAGAGCTGTCAAGGGGGCAGCGCCGCCGCAAACGGCGCCCGGCCCCCGGAGAGGAGTCTCCGGGGGTCGGGCGAAAGCGCGTATTCTCAGTCGGGAAAGGGGTTCACGGGGGAGCGATCCCAGTCCGGGCGCTTTGCGGGCGAGGGCTCCCTTACGAGCTGGGTCTGTCCGTCCGGGGCGGCAAAGAGCACCCGGATCTCCGTCCCGTCCGCCTCCTCATAGACGATGTTCATCACGCCGCCCCGCTTCACGCTGTCCAGGGCCAACACGTTCTCCGCCGTGTACATCACCATCAGCGTGGGAGGATCGCCGAAGGACTGCTGTACATAGTCCACAAAGGACTGCACATCCTGTGCCCTGTGGAGATTGCCCAGAACGAAATCCGTCCGGTAGTAGGCGTCGAGATCGCCGTCCTCCGTGCCGTTCTGGTTACTGGTGGCGTCGGCGCGGTAATGGGTCAGGTCGATGAAGTAGTACCAGCCGTCCTGGAAAATGTAGTTATACACATGGCCGCTGCCGTCCCGCTGGGAGGTGGCCAGAAAGCCGGTCTCCTCATAGTCCCCGTCCAGAACGTAGCGCAGCCAGTTGCTGTCCGTGGCGCAGCAGCCGGTATTGGTGCGCACGGCGTGGTAGCCGGGCTTGTGGTGCTCCCAGTTCAGGCCGTTCTCTTCCATGCGGATGTTATCATCGGAGGCGGTGAAGTTGCCCAGTTGGTAGAGCTGCAGCGCCTCGTATAGCGTGGAGATCTTCTCCTGCTTGCTCTCGGGGCTCTCCGGGAGCATCCGGCGGATCTCGCCGTTGGTATAGCGGCTGCCGCCCAGCGTGTTGGCCGGCACCCAGAAGACCCCGGGGAATACCTCCGTGCAGTAGTTTGCCCCGTGGCGCAGATACTTCAGATCACTGCTCCCGTCGTCCGCCTCCACAGCCACGGAGGTCTGTGCGGCGGCTCCACCGCTCAAGTCAAAGGAAAAGGTGTAGCGAACCTCTCTGCCGCTGTCCGTTCGAAAGATGAAGCTAACGTCCCTGTGCTCAAAGCCCGGCTCCACGGGGTGCCAATCCTCCCAGAAAAAGCTCTCGCCGGGATCCAGCTCCACGTCGCCCAGACCGATGCTTTCCAGCAGCTCTTTGTTGAGGACATGCGGACCGTCGGAGGGCTGTCCGTTCCATCTGTCCAGAAACTCCAGCCGCTCGAGGCAGATGCGTTCGTCCCGGCCGTTCGTCAGGGAAAAGACAAACCTCCAGTCCGTGCCGGTGCACTCAGGCTGTCCCTCAAAGCGCACCTCGTCTTCCTCCGCTCCCCCGGAGATGCCGGGCTGAGCCGGAGGCTCCGCCTCTCCGGGGACCTCCCCGGCCGGTTCGCCGTGGCCCGCGTCTCTGTCGCGCAGCACCTCCAGCACCCGGATGGCCGTGTCGTAATCGCCCTCCTCCAGCAGAGAGAGAATATAATCCTGCTCCTGATTTCCCGTGCGGGAGCCGCCGCAGGCCGCCAGCGAGGCCATAAGGGCCAGCGCCAGGAGCATTGCCAGAATTTTTTTCACCGTTGTTGCCTCCCGATCCGTTTTTTCGCATGATACGCCCGCCCCGTGGTGCTGTCAACAGACCGCCGTCACAGTTCGCTCCCGGCTATCGGGCGGCTGACCGCGGCGAAGAACGCCTCCCGGGCCGCCTTGTACTGGCTCCGGCTGACGGGGACTTCCCGACCATTTTTCAGTTGGAAGCTGTCTCTTGTCATTCCCCGCACCATGGTCAAATTGACATGGTAGCTTTGGTGGCAGCGGACAAAGGGGGCGTTTTGCAGCTCCTCCAGCAGCTTCTCGGGCTTGGCTGAGGTAACATACTCCTCCCCTGATACGCAGACGACGATGGTCTTTTTCAAATTCCGTTCCAGATACAGCACCTCGGACAGGGGGATCGTCCTGACGATGCCCCGTTCCCGGAAAGTCAGGCAGGGATCGTTGTTTCTGTCCTCCAGCGCCCTGTCGATGGCCTGCCGGACGCGTCCTTCCAGTTGGGTCTTCACAATGAAATAGCTGTGCTTTGTCTCATACACATCCACCGCGTAGTCCAGGAAAGCCGTCAGGAAGATCACGGCGCACCGGGGGCACAGCTCGTTGAGTTTTTCGGCCACCGCGATGCCGCTCTCCCCGGGGAACACAATGTCGAGGACGGCGATGTCCGGCCGGTAATCGGAGCGCTTCACCGCGTCCAGAAGCTCCTTCCCGCTGTCAAACAAATCGATCTCCGGGTCATAGCACGCGGCCGCCTGCTTTACGATCTCTCCGGTTTTATTCAGCTGTGCGCCATCGTCGTCACAGATTGCGATCTGTATCACCGTTGCCACCCTCTATCTTCAAAATCAGCTCCGTTTTGTGGAGTCCCGAGCTCTGCTCCTGCTTCAACTGGCCGTCGTACTTCTCCGCCAGCGCCGTGAGCACCCGCGTGCCGACGCCCCGCTCCAGCCCGGGGATGCGCTGTGCCTTCGCCTCCGGGACGGAGGGGACCGGGTTTTCCGTGATGATCACGAGGAAACCCTGGGACTGAGCGCATTTCAATTTGACCACGGCGTCGGGAATTCCGCTGCACGCTTCAACGGCGTTGTCCAGCAGATTTCCGAAAGCCCGGATCAGATCCACGGAGGAAATGGGGATCCATGCCGCCAGCGAGACCCGGCACTCGACCCCGATCCCGGCGGCTTTCGCCGCGGTGATCTTACTGTGCAGGAAGGCGTCCACCACCGGGTGCTCGCACAGACCCAGGGTGGCGTCGAAGGGCTGCTCGGTCAGTTCGGAGACGTAGGCGGCCGCCTCGCCGCTTCGCCCGCTCTCCAGCAGGCTCTGCATCACATTCAGGTGGTTGGCGATGTCGTGGCGCATTCTTCGGATGTTCTCGTACTGCGCCGTCAAATCGGCGTAGTGCTTCTCCTGGGCGGACAACTGCGACTCCAGCTGCTCGTTCTCCGCCGCCAGTTGTGCCCGCTGGGCGATGCGCCGCACCGCCAGAAACAGCAGCACGTCCGCCGCCACGCAGACCCCCGCCATAAAGACGAAATAGGCCAGCAGTCCTCCGTCATCCGTCCAGCGCAGCATCTCCAGCCAGCCGAAGAGCAGCATATACTGGCTGATGGGAAACAGGATCAGGAACAGACAGTCCCGCAGCGCCATGGAATACTTGACACGGTTCAAAAAGAGATAGAGCATCCCGTACAGCCCCGCGTTGCACAGCATATAGATGCCGTAATAGAGCAGCTTTCCCTTCTCGGAGAGCAGTTCGGGCGTACCGGCCAGGGCCTCGGGCGGGAAATAGGTCAGCACCCCGAGCAGCTCGCTGCCCATGAGTACCAGTACCAGAACGACATAGGTGAAGAGCACCTTGATTTTCGAGTCCCGGAAGAGCCAGAAGAATAACAGGCACTCCGTCACAGGCAGCAGAAGGGAACGGAACACAGACATGTGAGGAAGCTGAAAGGTCACCCAGATGACAGCCACAAAGGCGGTCATCTCCAGCAGCCATGTGAGCCCCTTTCCAAAGCGGGAGCGATGGGTGGAATTCATGATCAGAAACCACATCACATGATAGAAGCCGTTGTTGATCCACTCCCATACGATCACAGGAATGCTCATACTCTCTTCCCTCCAACCCAGCCCGTGAAGGCGGGCCTTTCGCCCCCCTTGCGGGTGTATTTGCAGTACAGTGTAACGGCAGTTACTCCTTTTGTAAAGACGCAATACTGCAAATCATGGAAGAAAGTTAGCCGCTTATTCCTGTTTCGCAATATTTCGCGGGGAAGGGTGCTATAATCTGGGCTGATACGGAAATCTGCGGGCGCGGCGTCGTGGCCGGGGTTCCCGTTCTGTATTCATTGTCTTTCCGACAGCCCGGAAGGAACTGCGAGGGAAAAGCCGTCATGTTTCGGTGGAAACATGGCGGCTTTTTTCCTGTATTGATTTCAGGGTCGCTTTCAGGACGGACATGAGCACATCCACCTTGATGGGTTTGGCAATATGCCCGTTCATGCCCGCATTATAGGCGTTCTTCTTATCCTCCTCAAAGGCGTTGGCCGTCATGGCGATGATAGGGACGTTCGCAACGGCGGCATCGGGCACCCGGCGGATCCGCCGGGTGGCCTCGTAGCCGTCCATTTTGAGGGGTACAAGCAGGACTTGACTCTGTACTGCACACTGGAAAAAATGAAATCACGAAAACATGACATAATATTGAAAAATTCGCCCT
>JAQXJT010000044.1 GCA_029009095.1 bacterium | reverse complement strand
CCCACGCCGGGGAGCTGCCGGTCGGTGTAGTGGCCGGCCAGATCGTCGTAGCGGCCGCCGGAGCAGACGCTGCCGATCTCCGGGTGGTCGGTGAGGATGGTCTCGTAGACGGTGCCGGTGTAGTAGTCGAGGCCCCGGGCGATGGTGAGATCCACCTCGAAGTTCTCCTCGGGCACGCCGAAGGAGGAGACATAGCGCACCACGGTGCCCAGCTCGTCCAGACCCAGGTCAAAGACCTCGTTCCGTCCCCGGTAGCCCTCCAGAAAGGCCAGTTTTTCCCCGCTGGTGCCGGGGCAGGAGATAAAGCGCAGGATCTCCTCCACCTTCCCCGCGTCCACGGAGAATTCGTCCCGGAGGAGCTCCCCAACCTTCTCCGCGCCGATCTTGTCCAGCTTGTCGATGGTACGCATCACATCGCCGCTCTGCCCGCTGAGCCCCAGCAGGGCGAAGAAGCCGTTGAGCACCTTGCGGTTGTTCACCCGGATGCGGAAGTGCTCCAGACCCAGGGTGTGGAAGGTGCGGTAGATGATGGCGGGGATCTCCGCCTCGTTCATGATGTCCAGCCGCCCGTCGCCGATCATGTCGATGTCGGCCTGGTAGAACTCCCGGAACCGTCCCCGCTGGGCCCGCTCGCCCCGGTAGACCTTGCCGATCTGGTAGCGGCGGAAGGGGAAGGTCAGCTCGTTATAGTGGAGGGCCACATACTTGGCCAGCGGCACGGTGAGGTCAAAGCGCATGGACAGATCGGTGTCGCCCTTGGTGAAGCGGTAGATCTGCTTCTCCGTCTCGCCGCCGCCCTTGGCCAGCAGGATCTCGCTGCTCTCCAGCACGGGGGTGTCCAGCGGGGTGTAACCGTAGAGCGCGTAGCTCTCCTCAATGGCGTCCATAAGACGCTGCATCTCCTTCTGCTCCTCCGGCAGAAGCTCCATAAAGCCCGAGAGAGTGCGGGGCTTGATACGAGCCATAAGTACTTCCCTTTCCTTTCCGCGGCGGACGCGCCGCACGAATAAAAAGCGCCGTCTCCCGGGCGGGAGGGGCGCTGGAACTGTTTATTTCTTGGGGTTGACGATGTCGCGCCAGTCCAGATCGCCCCGGCGCAGCCCCTGGACGAGCACCTCCGCCGTGGCCACATTGGAGGCGAAGGGGATGTTGTACTGGTCGCAGAGGCGGGCGATGGCGTCCACCTCCTTGGTGTCCTCCCGGCCCGAGGGGTCGCAGAAGAAGAGCACTAGGTCGATCTCGTTATAGGCCACCCGGGCGCCGATCTGCTGGCTGCCGCCCTGGGCGCAGGGCAGGTAGAGACTGATGGGGAGGCCCGTGGCCTCGGCGACCAGCCGCCCTGTGGTGTTGGTTGCACAGAGGCTGTGTGCGGCGAGAATTCCGCAGTAGGCGATGCAGAACTGAACCATCAGTTCTTTCTTTCCGTCGTGTGCCATCAGCGCGATGTTCATGAAAGTGACAGCCTCCTTTTTCACAGTCAGATTAACTGAGATATTATACCCCGATTATCGGGGAATTTCAATAGTTTTTCCATCCGGAGGGGGAGGAAATTTATTGAGAAAGGAAAATCTCCCCCCGGTGGGAAAAGAAAAAAGGTGCTGCCCTTTGGCAGCACCTTTTTTCGCGGGAGGATCACTCCTTGACAACGATCTCCAGCATCTCCATGGGGCAGGCCTTGGCGCACAGGCCGCAGGCCACGCACTTGGAAGCGGAGGCAGCGCCGTCGGCCAGGAAAGCCACGTGGAAGGGGCAGGCCTCCACGCACTTGCCGCAGGCCTTGCAGAGCTTCTTGTTGATGGTGTAAACGCCCTTGGAGTTCTGGGTGATGGCGTTCTCGGGGCAGGCCTCGGCGCACTTGCCGCACTGAGAGCAGACGACGGGCTTCACAGCGCCGTTGCGCTCGCCAAGCTGGATGCAGGAGAGAGCCTCGTCAAAGGTCTTGAAGTAGGCGTTGGAGCAGGCCTGCATACAGGCCTTGCAAGCCTGACACTCGATACCCTTCTTAACAACAAGTTTCTTAACCATATTGAATACCTCACCTTTTTAGTATCAAAGTTTCCCTCATTGTACAGCACAATCCCGAAAAAATCAACCTAAAGCACCGGATTTCTTCATGGATATTGCTGCAACTTTTTATTTCAGTGTTGTCATTTCGGCTTCCAGCGCGTTGGTGCTGCTCTTGAAGCGGAAGTAGTAGTCGACGATCTCCGCGGCCAGGGGGGCCAGCGTGGCGCCGGCGCCGCCCTTCTCCACGGCGATGGCGATGGCGATCTCGGGCTCGTCGTAGGGGGCGTAGCAGATGAACATGGCGTTGTTCTTCAGACCCTCGCCGCGCTGTGCGGTGCCGGTCTTGGCGGCCACCTGCACGCTCAGCGGCAGGAAGATGTCCGTCAGGGTGCTGGCCTGGTCATAGACCACGCCCCACATGCCGTATTTGATGGTGGAGAAGGTCTCGTCGTCGGCCTCCACCCGGGAGAGCACCTCGCTCTCCCGCTCAAAGAGCACGTTGCCGTAGTCGTAGCTGCGCACCTCCTTGAGGATGGAGGCGGAGTGGCGTTCGCCGAAGTTGGCCAGCGCGGCGCAGTATTCGGCCATCTGGAGCGGGGTGAACTCCGAGTAGGACTGGCCGATGGCCGCCTGGAGCGTATCACCGTTGTACCAGGGGATGCCTTCGTACTGCTCCTTGTAGCTGGGGGTGGCCATCTGGCCGGTGACCTCGGGGAGCTCGATGCCGGTCTTTTCGCCCAGACCGAACATCCTGGCGTAGCGGGCCATCCTGTCGATGCCCAGCCGGTCGCCGTAATTGTAGAAGAAGTAGTTGCACGAGTAGGTGATGGCCTGGGCCACGTTGATCTCGCCGTGGGTGATGCCGTCGTAGGTGGAGTAGATCCAGCACTCGGGGGCATAGCCGTCGTCTATGTACTTGGTGAACTGGCCCTTGGTGAGCAGGGTGGTGGTGGGAGAGAGGATCTTCTCGGCCAGCAGCGCCGTGGAGGTGCAGGGTTTGAAGGTGGAGCCGGGGGCGTAAACGCCCATGAGCGCCCGGTTGTAGAGGGGGGCGTTCTCGTCGGCCACCAGCGCTTCGTAGTCCTCCAGCATGGTGGCGGCGTTGTAGCCGGGCCAGCTGGCCAGGGCCAGCGGTTCGCCGGTGTTCACATCCACCACCACCGCCGCGCCGCCGGAGATCATCTCCTCGCTCTCGGTGCCGTATTTCTCGGCGTTCTCGTTCACCAGCGCCCGCTCGGCGTTGATCTCATCGATATGGGAACTGAGCGCCTCCTCGCAGACCTCCTGCAATCCGATGTCGATGGTGAGGTAGACATGGTTGCCGGGCTGGGGCTCCTTCTCGTACTCGGTGCCCACCAGCACCCCGTCCACGGTGGTGGTCACGGCGGCCACCCCGTCCACGCCGTGGAGATAGCTTTCAAAGGCGTACTCCACGCCGTCCTTGCCCACATAGGCGTCGAGAGAGTAGTCCTGGTCGGCGAACTGTTCCCACTCCTCGGCGGTGAGCAGACCGGTGTAGCCCAGCAGATGGGGGGCGTAGGAGGTCTTGTACTCGCGGACGTAGGAGGTGGTCACATCAAAGCCGGGCACGTCCTGCTCCATCAGGTAGGTGAGGGTGCCCATGCCCACGTTCTCGGCGAAGATGTAGTCGGTGGTGTTGATGTTGAAGCGGTTGTTGATCTCGTAGCGGATGCCCGCGATCTTCCGCAGCTCCGCGGCGGAGTAGCTGTTGGAGATGTCGTAGCGGGAGCGCATCCGGGAGAGGATCTCCACGGCGGTGGCGTCCGAGGCCATCTTGTTGGCCTTGAGCCAGGCCTCCAGCATACTCTTCTGGAGATAGGTCATGTCCGTGAACTCAAAGGGGGCGTCCTTGGTGATGGGCAGGGTGTCGTTGTAGCTGTCCCCATAGAGCTCCGTGGCCTCGATGAGCTGGAGGATGACGGCGTTGGGGTCCTCCTGGGCGAAGAGGTCGGTGGTGTCGATGGTGATGTTGTTGCAGGCGGAGTTGGACACCAGCACCCGGCCGTAGCGGTCGAGAATATTGCCGCGGGCAGCGGGAGCCACGACTTTCGTGACCTGGCTGCTCTCGTTTTTGGCATAGTAGGCCTCGCCCTCTATGATCTGGAGCTTGTAAAGCTCCACCACATAGATGAGCATACTGACAATGAACACCGCCAGAAAGATCAGCAGGCGGGAGGGTTTGATAAGACGTTGCATAGCGTTCCTTTCTGCCCGAAATCAGCCGAGCCGCCGGGGCAGCGCCTTGCAGGCGGAGTAGGCGGGAAAGAGGAAGGGGATGCTCCAGAGGGTTTGCAGGATGCAGGTGAGCCAGAGGGAGCCGGACGACGCCGGATAGGTGACCAGAAGGCGGAACATCTGGCAGAAGGCCGAGAGGAAGAGCGCGGCCACGGCGCCCACCAGATAGACGTAGAAGCGCCGGTTCACCAGAAAATCCGCCAGAAAGCCCATGGCAAAGCCCATCAGGGGATAGAGCACCGTAAAGAGCACATGGATGCCGGTGCCGCAGAGATCCGAGAGCACCCCGGCGGCCAGACCGAAGACGCCGCCCTGCCATCCGCCCTCAAAAAGCCCCACGGCCACCACCAGCGCCGGCAGGAACATGGCCCGCACACCGAAGGGGGCCACATAGATGAACACCGCCTCCTGCAAAAGCAGGAAGAGCACCAGCAGCATGGCGTAGAGGGCGCCCCGGCGGGCGCGGCTCCAAATTCGGATGAGTTGTTCCATTACTCAATGACCTCGAAATCCTTGATGATGAACACCTGCGAGAGGGAGCCCAGGTTGATGTGGGGGTCCACCACCGCGTAGTAGGACTGGCCTCCTGCCTCGCTGCGGAGTTCCGTAACGGTGCCCAGGGCGATCCGGGGCGGGAAGGCGCCGCCGTTGCCGCTGGTCACCACCCTGTCGCCCACGAAGAGGGTCACATCCTCGGTGAAGTAGGTGAGCTTGCAGCGCCCCTGCTTCATGAGCGCGTAATCGCCCACCACCACGGCGGCGATCTCCGCGTCGCCCACCAGCACGCCCACATCCATGTTCACATCCACCACCGTGCGCACGGTGGCCCAGTTGCTGCCCAGTTCCGAGATCTGCCCCACCAGGTAGCCCTCCTCGGTGATCACGCAGTCGCCCTTCTCTATGCCGTAGTTTATGCCTTTGGAGATGGTGAAAGACCGGGTCCAGTTGGAGGAGTCCCAGGCGGTGATCTGCGCGGACTCGGTCACATAAGAGGTGTGCTTTTCCAGATATCCCAGCAGTTTCCGCAGCCGGTTGTTCTCCTCGATGGCCTCGGCGGCGCTGCGGGCCTCGTCCTGGGCCTCGGCCAGCTGGGAGCGGAGGGACTCATTCTCCTGCAAAAGCTGGTCGTAGCTGTAGATGTAGCCGTAAAGGCCCTCCAGCCAGTCCACCATGGAGCCCACCGCCCGCTGCACGGGGGTGCGCACATTGGTGCTGACCTCCGCCAGCGCCCCGGCCTTGCCGTCTTTCTCCCGGGTGGCCAGCCCCACGGCCAGCGCCACCACCAGCACCAGCGCCGCCATGCGGACACCGTATTTCTGTAAGTAGGCTTTCATAACAGCTCCACACCCATCTCTCTCAGCATCTGCCCCAGCCGGCACAGCGGCAGCCCCATCACATTGAAGAAGTCGCCCTCGATCTTTTCCACGAAGAGCGAGGCCCGGCCCTGATAGCCGTAGGCCCCGGCCTTGTCCATGGGTTCCCCCGTGCGGATGTAGGCGCGGATCTCCCCGTCGCTCAGCTCCCGGAAAAAGACCCGCGTCTCCTCCCAGCCGGTGAGCGTCCTGTCCCCGGACACCACGCTCACGCCGCTGTAGACCCGGTGTCCCCGCCCGGAGAGGGCGCGGAGCATGGCAAAGGCCTCGTCCTCGTCCCGGGGCTTGCCCAGCTTCCGCCCGTCCAGCTCCACCAGCGTGTCCGAGCCGATGACGATGTGGCCCGGGCCCACCCGCTCAAAGACCTCCCGGGCCTTCTGCTCGGCCAGGGCGGCGGTGGTGTCGGCGCAGCCCGCCCCCGCCGGGGGGCGCTCCTCCCCCCGGGCGGGGATCACCGCGAAGGGGAGGGAAAATATGCTCAGAAGTTCCTGCCGCCGGGGGGAGGCCGAAGCCAGCACCAGCGTGGGTATGCGTTCCATGTCCATTTATCTTACACCTTTATAGTATTCTCCGCGGGTAAGGCCGTTGGGCCGGTAGCCGCTGCCCTCCATGTAGCTGCGGGCCACCTCCAGACACTCCCGGGGGCTTTCCGTGGTAAAGGAGAGCTGCACGGCCCAGAGTCCACAGCGGCCGTAGTCCTCGCTCCGGTCGGCGAGGAAGAGCTTTTTGGAGCCGTAAACGGCGTTGCGGCAGCCGAATTCCTTCAGCACCGGCCACACGCCGCCCCGGGAATCGGCCATCTGCCCGGGGGTGGAACAGGCGCAGCGCCCGGCGCTGGCCTTGATGAGACAGTTTTCCGTGACCATGGCCAGCCGCCGCCCGTAGATCACTGCCTCGGTGGGCAGGGGCTTGGGCATGGCGGAGATCTGGGCGAAGGAGAGCTGGTCGGAGAGCACGGCGCTCCGGAAGCCGGCCCGGGCGAGATTTTCCAGGGCGTAGCCGTTGAAGAGCTGCATCTCCTCTCCGGCGCGCAGCTGCATCCCCCGGCCCAGGGCGTGGAGCCCCAGACCCAGATGGGGGGCGAGCACCTGGTAGACGCCCCGGGCGCGCACCTTCTCCAGCAGCGCGTCCACTTCCTCCATCTCCCTGGCGCTGCCCACCACCGGCGGCAGCACCGCCACGCCGACGCTGCCCTGGGCGGCGAAGGGCTCCAGCAGCCCCGGCTCCCGGGCCAGCAGCTCCAGCGGGGCGTAAACGCAGCCCGGGCGCAGCGCGGCCATCTCCCGGCTCATCTGGTCGCCCAGACGGAAGCGGAAGTTAAAGACCGGCTCCCCGGCCGTCCCCACGCCGTTGGGGGCGGGGGGGAAGCTCCCCTCCCTGCGCCGCGTCCGCCCGGCGCGGACTTCGCTGAGCTTTTGCAGCACATCCCGGCGGGCCATCTCCAGCTCCACGGCGGACACGGCCAGCCCCTCTCCGTCCCGGACATGGACGCCGCCGCAGCGGTAGGGGGTGCCGGAGGTTTTGTAGAGCACCGTGCGGAGGCTCTCGGCCTTCAGTTCCACATCCCCGTAGCACACGGGCATTGGCCCGTCCACGGCGGCGCGGTTGCCCTCCCGGTCCATTACGCCCAGCCGGATGCGGCTGTGGTCGCCCCGGCCCAGTACGGCGAACTGCACGCTCACCCGCCTGTCCTCGGCGCTGCGGGCGTAGCTCTTGCGGAGCGTGGAGCAGTAGGACTCCAGCTCCCTGCCGTTGACCTCGGCCTTCTCCCCGGCGATCTCCACCGTCCGGGAGAAGCCGTATTCGGAGAAATAACGCTCCAGCGTGTCCAGATCGGCCCGGGCGGGCAGCTTCTTTTCGTGGACGGCCCGGGCGTAGAGGGCGGTGAAGGCGGCGGTGTACTCCGGCCGGCGGTCCCGATCCCCGATGTAAACACAGTCCACGCCCGCCTCCTCCAGCGCATCCAGCGAACGGAGGAGACAGCGATCCTTGTAGCTCAGCGGCGTGGAGTCCCAGCGCCCGCCCAGGGAGAAATGCTCCCGGCAGTTCCGGGCGCACTCGCCCCGGTCGGCGCTGCCCCGGCCGTTCTGCACCGAGAGGGTGCAAAGCCCCCGCACCGCCGCGCAGAGCCGGCCCTGTACCATCACGGCCAGCTCCACCCCCAGCCCGCTCAGGGCGCGCACATCCTCCACATCCACCTCCGTGGGGAGAAAGACCCGCCGGAAGCCCAGCCGCCCGGCCAGGGTCACATCCTCCGCCGTGCGGAAGCCCAGCTCCGGCGCGGCGAAGAGGGGCATCTCCGGCAGCAGGGTGCGGAGGATCCGCTGCAGGCCCATGTCCCGGACCAGCACGGCGTCCACCCCGGCGCGCTGGGCACGGAGGGCGAGACCGGCGGCCCGGGGCAGATCCCCGTCGTGCAGGAGGATGTCCATGGCCAGATAGACCCGGCAGCCCCGGGTATGGCAATAGCGGACGGTGTCCTCAAAGGCGGCGTCCGAGAAATTCACGGCATCCCGGCAGCCGGTCAGCTCCGAGAAACCCAGATATATGGCGTCGGCCCCGTTCTGCACCGCCGCCACGGCGGCTTCCGGCGAGGGGGCCGGAGAGAGAAGCTCCATCATTGTCATCGACTCCGGCAAGTGGTACTTTTACAAAATGTCATTTTACCACAACTCCCGCACTTGCTCAAGTATCTTTGCTATGGTATAATGCAGGAAATTACGAACAGTCTGTGAATTTAGTCCCACGGCAGCCGGAGGGCTGCGCCGACAGAGAAAAAGAGGCGCCCATGGACGAGAAAAAATACCAACTGCACACTTCCCCCGGCCTGTTCCTCCGCACGGAGGACATAGAGCGGCTGCTCGCGCTCCGGGACGGGAACTGCGCGCTGCTGTACCTCTACCTCCTTGGCCGGGGGGGCGCGCTGGACGAAAACGAGGCCGCCCGGACCCTGGGACTGACCGCGGCGGAGGTGCGCGCCGCGGCGGAGAGGCTGCGCCGCGGCGGCGTGCTGGGCGAGGGCGGAGGAAAGCCCCTGCCTCCCCCGGAGGAGCTGCCGGAGTACCGCAGCGAGGACATACTGCTCCGCAGCCGGGAGGATCGCTCCTTCCGCTCGTTGGTGAACGAGGCCCAGGCGAAGCTGGGCCACACCCTCTCCGGGGCGGATCTCAAGACCCTCTTCGGCATCTATGACCGGCTGGGACTCCCCTGCGATGTGATCATGCTGCTCATCAACCGCTGCGCCGAGAACGCCCGCCGCCGCTACGGCGAGGGGCGGCTGCCCACCATGCACGCCATCGAGAAGGAGGCGTACATCTGGTGCAACCGGGAGATCGTGACGCTGGAGCGGGCGGAGGAGTACCTCGGCGAGCTGGATAGGCGGGAGGAGCAGAGCGAGCGGCTGCGGCAGCTGCTGCAGATCCGCGAGCGGCAGCCCACCGCCACTGAGCGGCGCTATATGGAGGAGTGGCTGGCCATGGGCTTCCCCGATGAGGTACTGGAGCTGGCCTACGACAAGACCATCGAGGGTACCGGGCGGCTGGTATGGAAGTATATGGACGCCATCCTCCGATCCTGGCAGAGCAAGGGGCTGCGGACCCTGTCGGAGATCGGGAAAGGGGACGCCCGACCCGGCGGACGGCGCCGGGGGGAAAAGAGCGGCGGCGAGCGCGTGTGGCAGGGAGACGATCTGGAGCGCGCCGAGCGGCTGATGAAGAAGGAGTGAGCCATGGAAGGAAGATTGCTGGCCAGAGCCAGGGCGAAGCTGGAAGCGGAGCGGCAGGAGCATAAGAGGGAGGAGTACCGGCGGCTGGACGAGGTGATGGCCGCCATCCCGGAGATCCGCGCCATCAACAGCCGCATCCACGCCATCATGCCCGAACTGGTGGGGCTGGCGCTGGGCGTCAAGGGCCGCAGCGCCGAGGAGATGGCCGC
The DNA here is from genome assembly GCA_029009095.1 of bacterium. GTDB lineage: Bacteria > Bacillota > Clostridia > Oscillospirales > Oscillospiraceae > Apopatocola. The sequence continues at coordinate 12,943 of JAQXJT010000044.1, read as the reverse complement.
CGAGAGCCTGCAGCTCCAGGAGCGGCGCGCCCGGCTGCTGCGACAGCATGGCTACGGGGAGCACTATCTGGACGAGATCTTCTCCTGCCCCCTCTGCCGGGACAGCGGCTATCTGGAAAACGGGCAGATCTGCCGGTGCCTCATGACCCTCTATAAGCAGGAGCAGACGCTGGAGCTCTCCCCCCTGCTGAAGAACGGGGACGAGAGCTTTGAGAACTTCCGCCCCGACTACTACAGCCCCCTCCCGCTCCGGGAGGGCGAGCCCTCTCCCCGTTCCCAGATGGAGAGGGTCTACCAGTACTGCCGGCGCTACGCGGAGAACTTCGGCGCGGAGGGCGGGGGCAACCTCCTCTTCACCGGCGAGCCGGGGCTGGGCAAGACCTTCCTCTCCGCCTCCATCGCCCGGGTGGTGGCCGCCCGGGGCTACAGCGTGGCCTATGACACCGCCGGGGGGCTGCTGTCCGTCTTTGAGCGGCAGAAATTCCCCCACAGCGACGAGGAGTATAACGACGCGGCCTCCCGCGTCCGGCAGCTCAGCGGCTGCGATCTGCTGATTTTGGACGATCTGGGCACGGAGCTGAGCAACGCCTTTACCCAGAGCGCCCTCTACACCCTGCTGGACGGGCGGCTGCGCGGCGGCAGGAGCACCGTCATCAGCACCAACCTGGACCGGGACGGCATTGAGCGGAGCTACGGGCCGCAGCTGGCCTCCCGGCTGGAGGGGGAGTATCTCTGGCTGCGCTTTCTGGGCCGGGACATCCGCAAGCTGCGGAAGGAGCGGAAGTGATGGGGAGAAACGGCTTTTTCGCCCTGCTCTCGCGGATGCGCTACATCGCCCGCTGGGGGCTGATGCGCAGCAGCATCCCCGAGGATATCCAGCAGCACAGCCACCAGACGGCGGTATACGCCCACGCGCTGGGTCTGATCCGCCGGGAGGTCTTTCACCGAGCCTGCGACGCGGAGCATCTGGCGGTGCTGGCGCTCTACCACGACGCGCCGGAGACCCTCACGGGAGATCTGCCCACCCCGGTGAAGTATCACGACCCCCGGATGCGGGAAGCCTATGGGGCGGTGGAGCAGTACGCCGGGGAGAAGCTCATGGCCATGCTGCCCGCGGAGCTGCGAGGCGCTTACCGGGGCATCCTCACCCCCGGGGCGGGGGAGGAAGAGGAGCTGTGGCGGCTGGTGAAAGCCGCGGACAAGCTCTCGGCGCTGGTGAAGTGTATGGAAGAGCGCAAGGCGGGCAACCGGGAGTTCCTCTCGGCGGAGTCGAGCTGCCGCAGGGCGCTGGAGGAAATGCATCTGGCGGAGGCGGACTGGTTCATGGAGCACTGTCTGCCCGCCTTTGAGCTGAATTTGGACGAATTGGAGACAATGGCATGATACAGGAAAAGCTGGATCGCATCAACGAACTGGCCCGGCTGGCCAAGCTCCGGGAGCTGAGCGCGGAGGAGCTGGAGGAGAGAAAGGTGCTGCGCATGGAGTATATCGCCGAGTGGCGGCGGGGCACGCTGGAGGTGCTGGAGAGCATCTACATCCTCGATGAGAACGGCAAAGAGGTCAAGCTGCCCAGGAAGAAGAAAAAATGAGACGCGCGAACGATTTTGTGGAAATCTTCGGGCGGGGTGTGCTAAAATAGAGAGTATGGAAAAGATCCTGCATGGTACCATCCTCACCGGCGCGCCCCGGGATGCGCTGGTGGAGGAGGCGTGGCGTCTGGCCCAACAGGCCCTCTGCGCCCGCCCCACGCCCACGGGGGAGAGCTGCGGCTGCTGCGGGCACTGCCGGAAGGTGGAGCGGCGCGTCCACCCGGATGTGGCGGTGCTGGAGCGGCTGCGCGACAAGGAGGGCAAGCCCCGCCGGGAGATCGTGGTGGAGCAGATCCGCGCGCTGGAAAAGGACGCGGTGGTGCTGCCCAACGAGGCCGCGCGGAAAGTCTACCTGATCTGCGAGGCGGAGCTGCTGAACGCCGCGGCCCAGAACGCCTTCCTCAAGCTGCTGGAGGAGCCGCCGGAGTTCGTGGTCTTTCTGCTGTGCGCGGAAAACCCCGGTATGCTGCTGCCCACCATCCGCTCCCGCTGCGCCGTGCACCGGGTAAACGCCGCGGAGGAGCCGGAAAACCCCGGGGAGCGGGCGCTGGCGGAGGAGTATCTCCGCGCACTGGGGGACGAGGCGGCGCTGCTGCGCTGCTGCAACAGCATGGAACGCATGACGGCGGCGGAATTCCGGGACTTCATCACCCTCCTCCGCCTGACGGCGGCGGAGACGCTGACGGGAAAAGAATTGCTCTCGCTGCAGCGGGAGCTGGAGCGTATCGCAGAGATGCTGCGGGTGAACGTGAGCGTGCGTCACGCCGTGGGATTGCTGTGTACCTATCGTTATGAGCCCTGAAAGGGGCGGAAAGGTCCCTACGGGACGGAGGAACAAGATTGACAGAAGTAGTAAGCGTACAATTCAGAGGTCGGGGCAAGTCCTATTTCTTTGACCCCGCCGGGATCACCGCCAGCCGGGGCGATCTGCTGGTGGTGGAGACCAGCAAGGGGCTGGAGCTGGGCGAGTGCACCCAGGGCAACCACGCCGTGGAGGACAGCGCCGTGGTGCAGCCGCTGCGCAGCGTGGTCCGCGCTGCCACCGGGGACGACAGGCGGGTGGCGGAGATCAACCGCCGCCGGGAGAAGGAGGCCTTCGGCATCGCCGAGGAAAAGATCGCCAAGCACAAGCTGGAGATGAAGCTGGTGGATGTGGAGTGCTCTTTCGAGGGCAACAAGATCCTCTTCTTCTTCACCGCCGACGGGCGGGTGGACTTCCGGGAGCTGGTGAAGGATCTGGCCGGCGTGTTCCGCACCCGCATCGAGCTGCGGCAGATCGGCGTCCGGGACGAGGCCAAGATGCTGGGCGGCATCGGCATCTGCGGGCAGCCCTTCTGCTGTTCCCGCTTCCTCACGGATTTCCAGCCCGTGTCCACCAAAATGGCCAAGACCCAGTCCATGTCCCTGAACCCCGCCAAAATCTCCGGCTGCTGCGGACGGCTCATGTGCTGCCTGCGCTACGAGCAGGAGGCCTACGAGGATCTGCTCAAGCGCGCGCCCAAGACGGGGGCCTATGTGGAGACCGAGGATGGCTACGGCTGCGTGCAGCAGGTCAACCTGCTGCGGCAGATGGTCAAGGTGCGTATGGACGGCGCCGGCGAGGCGGTGGTGCATAACTACAGCGTGGAGGACATCGCGGAGGTGCCCGGGGGCCGTCCCCCCGAGGGCGAGCAGCCGCCCCATGTGCTCCAGCCCAGGCCCAAAAAAGAGGAAGTGGCGGAAGAAGCCGACGACGAGTGGGCCATGCCGCCCCTCTTTGCCGAGGAGACTGCCGGAGAACGGACGGAGGAGGCTTCCGCCGCCGCCGGGAGCGAGAGCCGCAGCGCCCGCCGCCGTTCTAACCGCGGCGGCAAACGCCGCAGCGGCGGGGAGAAGAAAAACGCCCCCCGGGAGGGCGTAGCCCCCGCGGCGGAAAAGAAGAGCGGCGAAAAGAGCGCCGCCCCCGAGAAAAGGAGCGGCGAGAAGAAGAGCGGCAGTGCCCGGCGCAGCGGCGGAGAAAAGAAAAACGCCCCCCGGGAGGGCGTGGCCCCCGCGGCGTCCGGCGGGGAGAAGTCCCACCGCCCCCGCCGCTCCCGCCCCAACCGCCCCCGCAAGAGCGACAACGGCGGCAAGGAGTGAAACATCCCCCGCGGGAAAATGAAGAATAAAACGGTATCCGGCCAAAAGGACGGATACCGTTTTTACATGGGCGGCGTTGCGGCAGGCTCAGTAGTCCCGGGCCTTGGCATCCCGGACGGCGGCGAGGAACTCCTCCAGGGTGATGCCCTTGCCCATGATATACTCGGCGGCGGTGCGCCCCACATAGCGGAACTGGTTGGGGGTGTAGCTCCAGCCGGTCTTGTCGCTCTTGTCCATGGGATAGCGGAGGATAAAGCCGTAGTCGGCGCAGTGCTCGGCCAGCCACTGCATGGCGGGGGAGGTGGCGTCGTAGCAGCCGTCCCCGTCCACAAAGTTCACGGCCACGCCCAGCTGGTGCTCGTCGGTGCCGGGGTAGTGGGCGATGGTCCTGGCCTTTTCCACGGCGTCCTCGTAGGCCATGCCCTGTCCGTCGGCCAGGCCGCTGGCCACGCCGTTGAAGCGGTAGGAGATCTCGTAATAGGACATATACGCCCGGGAGATGGCCACGGTGTAGCCCGCGTTGCGGCAGTCGGTGAGCATACGCTGCAGGGGCTCGTCCACCCCCTGCCGCACCTGATAGCCCTCCACGGAGACGAGCTGAGGGATAAAGCTGTCGCGCACATAGTTTTCCTTGTCCAGCGAGTTCACCAGCGTGAACTCCCAGGTGCTGATGTCCACATCCGGCAGATCGGAGAGATCCACATACCCCTCGGGGTAGATCCAGACCACCTCCGCCGTGGGCTGTACCTCCTGGCTCTCCCCGGGCCGGGGGGTGGAGCGAACCTCGGAGGAGGGATCGGCGTACTCTGTGGTGGTGGAGCTGCTCACACGGACAAGGAGCAGCAGTACCAGCGGTACCATCACCAGATAGAGTATGGTTTTCTTCAGTTTTTTCGACATAAACACACCTCCAGCGGAGACTGTCCTCCACGCGGAAAAACGCCTTTGACGGCGAAGGAAACAGGGCATAAGGCGGGGCAGGACGGGGAAAAATTTTTCCGGGAATAGGGTGTTGACATACTGGAATAAACATTATAACATTATATGGGAATTATTTCAAGTATCAGTGTATTTCGCCACAAAAAAGACAAATGGAGGGTACTATTTTGCTGGAACTGCAAAATATATGCTATAGCGTCCGGGACGGCGGGGAGCGCACGGACATCCTGCGGGATCTGTCCATCACCATCCCCGACAACTCCCTCACCGTGTTCACCGGCCCCAACGGCGGCGGAAAGACCACCCTGGCCAAGACCATCATGGGTCTGGTGCGGCCCGACTCCGGCCATGTGATCTGGAACGGGGAGGACATGACGGAACTGAGTATTACCGAGCGGGCCAGACGGGGCATCAGCTACGGCTTTCAGCAGCCGCCCCGCTTCAAGGGCATCCGGGTGCGGGATCTGCTGAACATCGCCGCCGGGGAGCCCCTGCCCAAGGCCCGGGCCTGCGCCTACCTGACGCAGGTGGGGCTCTGCGCCAACGACTATCTGGACCGGGAGGTGGATACCAGCCTCTCCGGCGGCGAGGTCAAGCGCATCGAGATCGCCAGTATTCTGGCTCGCCAGCCCAGGCTGATGATCCTGGACGAGCCCGAGGCGGGCATCGACCTGTGGAGCTTCGCCCGGCTCACCGAGACGTTCCAGGAGATCCACCGGCAGCAGGACTGCACCATGATCATCATCTCCCATCAGGAGCGCATCATCTCCCTGGCCGACGAGATCGTGGTGATCGACAAGGGCGCCATCTCCCGGCGGGGCGGCCGGGACGAGGTGTTTTCCTGCATCGTGGCCGACACCACCGGGGCCTGCCCGGTGGCCTACGGGGAAAAGGAGGGGCAGAACCATGGCTGAACTGAGCAAAACCGACATCGCCCTGCTGGAGAAGATCGCCGAGATGGAAAACGGCCTGGCCACCGGCGCGGTGAACATCCGCAAGGACTCCGGCTGCGCCGAACGGGTCAGCACCGAGAATATCCGCATCGAGAGCAAGACCGACAAGCCCGGCATCGACATCTTCATCGCCCCCGGCTGCAAGGAGAGCTGCCACATCCCCGTGATCATCACCGAGTCGGGCCTGAAAGAGATGGTCTATAACGACTTCTATGTGGGCGAAGGGGCGGATGTGAACATCGTCGCCGGCTGCGGTATCCACAACTGCGGCAAGGACGAGAGCCGCCATGACGGCGTCCACACCTTCCATATCGGCAAGGGCGCCCGGGTGCGCTACACCGAGAAGCACTACGGCGAGGGCGACGGGCAGGGGGAGAACATCATGAACCCCGAGACCGTGGCCTATCTGGAGGAGGGTGCCTTCCTCCAGATGGACACCACCCAGATCGCCGGCATCGACTCCACCCAGCGCAAGACCACCGTGGTCTGCGGCAAGGGCGCGGAGGTGGTGATCACCGAGCGGCTGCTGACCCACGGCAAACAGCGGGCCGACTCCCTCATGGAGATCGATCTGGACGGCGAGGACTCCAGGGGTCGGGTGATCTCCCGGAGCGTGGCCCAGGACGAGAGCGTGCAGCGCTTCGTGCCGAAGGTGGTGGGCAACGCGCGCTGCTTTGGCCATGTCCAGTGCGACTCCATCATCATGGGCGGCGCCCGCATCAGCTCCGTCCCCGAGATCGCCGCCAACTGCGTGGACGCCCAGCTCATCCACGAGGCCGCCATCGGCAAGATCGCCGGCGACCAGCTCCTCAAGCTCCAGACCCTCGGCCTCACCGAGGAGGAGGCGGAGGATAGGATCCTGAAAGGCTTCCTGGCCTGATAAATTGGATAAGCAGCGCCCCGTTCCGCCCGGAACGGGGCGCTTTCCGCCGGTACCCGGCCGCGCTGCCCGCCGCTCCCGGGGGTTTATTCAACAATTTATCGCATTATCATCGCAAAAAAATCATTGACAGGGCGGTTTGATGGTGCTATGATGCACGCAACAAAAGCGAAACACAGCATAGACTGAAGAGGGGGCGAAGGCAAATGACCATGAACATCGGCAAAGTGGATCGCTCTGTCTCTTGTTGTTGTCGGCTGCATATTTCCCGGGTACCTGACAGGACCGGGGCGCCGACTTCTTTTGCTGCGCTTCGAGTGTGTGGATGACACAGGCATTGTATCTGTCAGACCGTAATGGGCCCGGGAACAGGAAGAAGTTCCCGGGCCTTTTTGTTTTCGCCCGCGGCTGCGCGGGGCGTTTCGGGAAGGAGGAATGGGAGTTGAATTGGGAGTTCATGGGGCGCTACCTGCCGCTCTACGGGGAGGCCGCGCTGCTGACGGTGCGGCTGGGCGCTGAGGGGATCGCGGGCGCCACACTTCTGGGCCTTGTCTGCGCGATGATCCAGTATTACAAAGTCCCCGTTCTGCGGAGCGTGGTGACCGGTTATATTGAGCTGAGCCGCAATACGCCGCTGCTGGTGCAGCTCTTCTTCATCTACTACGGCCTGCCGAAGATCGGCATCCCCACCAACGCCGCCGTCTGCGGCGCGGCGGGACTCATGTTCCTGGGGGGCAGCTATATGTGCGAGGCCTTCCGCAGCGGGCTGGAGGCGGTGGACCCCATGCAGACCGAGTGCGCCTGCGCGCTGGGGCTCAGCCGGGGGCAGATCATGCGCCATGTGGTGCTGCCCCAGGCCTTTACCGTCAGTATGCCGCCCTTCATGGCCAATGTGATCTTTCTGCTGAAGGAAACCAGCGTGTTCTCGGCCATCAGTCTGATGGATCTGATGTTCACCGCCAAGGATCTGATCGGGCTGTATTACAAGACCACGGAGAGTCTGTTCCTGCTGGTGGTGTTCTACCTGCTGATCCTGCTCCCGGTGTCGCTGCTGGGCGCAGCGCTGGAAAGGAGGCTTCGCCATGCGGGCTTTGGGACTTGAGGTGCTTTTCAAGGGGAAAAATCTGGCCCGGCTGCTGGGCGGGCTTTGGGTGGCCATGAAGATCAGTCTGATTTCCGTGGGGCTCAGCCTGCCGCTGGGGCTGCTGCTGGGGGCGCTGATGACCCGGAAAAACCCCGTGTGCCGGGCGGTGCTGCGATGTTATCTGGAGTTTGTCCGCGTCATGCCCCAGATGGTGCTGCTGTTTCTGGTGTTTTTCGGCAGCGCCGGGATCTTTGGCTGGAACATCTCCGGGGAACTCTCCGCCGTCATCGTCTTTACCCTCTGGGGCACGGCGGAGATGAGCGATCTGGTGCGCGGGGCGCTCGTCAGCATCCCGGCCCATCAGTATGAGAGCGCCGCGGCGCTGGGGCTGGGCCGGGCGCAGACTTACCGCTATGTGGTGCTGCCCCAGGCGGTGCGCCGGCTGATCCCCCTGTCCATCAACCTGATCACCCGCATGATCAAGACCACCAGCCTTGTGCTGATGATCGGCGTGGTGGAGGTGCTGAAGGTGGCCCAGCAGATCATCGAGAGCAACCGCATGAGCAGTCCCAACGCGGCCTTCGGCATCTATCTGACCGTATTTATGCTGTATTTCCTCGTCTGCTGGCCCATCAGCCTGCTGGCGAAGCGTCTGGAAAAACGATGGGGGTGAGAGACGTGACACAACCGATTTTGACCGTGGAGCATCTGACCAAGCGCTTCGGGGAGCAGACCATCCTGGACGATCTGAGTTTGACGGTGCGCGAGGGCGAGGTCATCGTGATCGTGGGACCCAGCGGCTGCGGCAAGAGCACGCTGCTGCGATGTATCAACGCTCTGGAGGAGATCCAGGGGGGCGAGGTACGGCTCCGGGGGGAGCTCGTCTCGCCAGGGAGCAAAAATCTGCCGGCGCTCCGGCAGAAGATCGGCATGGTATTCCAGAGCTACGACCTCTTCCCCCACATGACGGTGCTGGAGAACATCCTCCTCTCGCCCACGGTGGTGCAGAAGCGTCCCCGGGACGAGGTGAAGGCGGAGGCCATGGCGCTGCTGGCGCGGGTGGGACTGGCGGAGAAGGCCGAGCAGTACCCCCGGCAGCTCTCCGGCGGACAAAAGCAGCGGGTGGCCATCGTCCGCGCGCTGTGCGTGCACCCGGAGGTGCTGCTCTTCGACGAGGTCACGGCGGCGCTGGATCCAGAGATGGTGCGGGAGGTGCTGGAGGTGATCCTGGATCTGAGCGACCAGGGCCGCACCATGCTCATCGTCACCCACGAGATGCAGTTCGCCCGGGCCGTGGCGGATCGGGTGCTGTTCTTGGAAAACGGCCGCTTTTTGGAGGACTCGCCCCCGGAGGTGTTCTTTGACGCGCCCCGGACGGAGCGGGCCAGGAGATATTTGCAAACCTTTTCTTTCGAGAGAAAGAGGAATCATACAAAAAACGAGAATGAACATTCGGAAAGGAGCACATCATGAAAAAGGCAAGAATCCTGGTTGCGGTGCTGCTGGCTCTGGCGCTGGGCGGCTGCGGAGGCAAGACGGCCGACGGCGGCGCGGGCTACCGCACGCTGGACGAGATCAAGAAGAGCGGAACCATCAACATCGGCGTGTTCTCCGACAAGAACCCCTTTGGCTATGTGGATGAGAATGGGGAGTACCAGGGCTACGACGTGTACTTTGCCCGGCGCATCGCCGAGGATCTGGGCGTGAAGGTCAACTTCGTGTCCACCGAGGCGGCCAACCGCATCGCCTACCTCCAGACCGGCAAGGTGGATCTGATCCTCGCCAACTTTACCGTGACGCCCGAGCGGGCGGAAGAGGTGGACTTTGCCCTGCCCTATATGAATGTAGCGCTGGGCGTGGTGTCCCCCGACGGCCATGTGATCGAGAGTCTCGATAACTGGAACGCCGACGAGCAGATGATCGTGATCTCCGGCACCACCGCCGAGACCTATCTCATCAAGAACTACCCGGATATCCCCCTCCAGAAGTACGACGCCTACGCCACCGCCAAGAACGCACTGGAGAACGGCAACGGCGTGGCCTGGGCCAATGACAACACGGAGGTCATCGCCTTTGCCCTGCAAAACCCCGGCTACACCGTGGGCATCCCCTCCCTGGGCAGCCAGGACACCATCGCCCCCGCCGTCACCAAGGGCAACACCACGCTGCTGGAGTGGCTCAACGAGGAGATCCGCACCCTGGGCGACGAGCAGTTCTTCCACGCGGACTACGAGGCCACGCTGGTGGACACCTACGGACTGGACTATGAGGACAGTCTGGTGGTAGAGGGCGGCCAGGTCAAGTAAGCCCGGGCAAGCGGACTCAATTCCAGAATATTCCTGGGAGAACACCCTTTCTGCCGCAAATACTGTGGGCAGAAAGGGTGTTGATTTTTGATGAAACGCAAAACAGCCATTGTGACCATCGCCTATCTGGGGGCGGCCATCGCCCTGCTGGGTGTGTACGCCGCGCTGCGGAAAAGCGGCGAGGAGGAGGCGGAGCGGGCGGGGCGCTACGCCGGGGAATACGCCTTCGAGGAGCTTTGCGCCGCCTGTGACGGACTCTCCGTGGCTCTGGAGAAAGGCTCCCTCACCACCTCCCCGGGGCTGGAGGCCAGCCACTGCGCCGACGCCTACGCCCGCTCCCTCTCGGCCCTGACGGCCCTGGGGCAGCTCCCCTTCTCCACCGTGGAGATGGAGAACACCTCCGCCTTTCTCGGCCGCACGGGGGACTTCGCCCGCTGCCTGATGCGCTCCTCGGCGGTGGGGCAGGAGCTGAGCGAGAAGGAGCGGGAGAGTCTGGGCGAGCTGGCCGATACCGCCGCGTGGCTCAGCTCCTCCCTGAAGGAGCTGCGGGGAGAGATCACCGAGGGGCTCACCTGCGCCGGGGACTGCCAGGAGGCGCTCTTTTCGCTGGAAAAGGCCTTCCCCACTCTCTCCGCTTTGCGCTATGACGGCAGCTACTCCCAGGCGGAAAAGACCTTCGCCCTGCTCCAGGGCAAGAGCCGGTGCAGCGAGCACGAGGCCGCGCTGATCGCCGCCGGATTTATCAAGGCCAGCGCCCAGGGGGCTCAGGTGACCGGACAGGGCGACGGGGAGCTGCCCTGCTGGTATGTGACGCTGGGGGACAGCGCCTTCCGCATCTCCCAGCAGGGCGGCCAGGTGGTGCAGTTCGCCGGGGGCGGCGTACCCGGGGAGCCGGAGCTGGACGAGGCGGCGGCCGTGGAGGCGGGGGACAAGTTCCTCCGGGAGCACGGCTACACGAACATGGCGCTCATCGACGGGGAGATGAGCCGGGATCGTTTCGTGGGGACATGGTGCTGGCGGCAGGGAGATGTACTCTGCTACCCGGACGAGATCCGCATGGCCGTGTCCCTCTCCGACGGCAGCGTGCTGGATTTTGACGCCGAGGAGTATGTGAGCCACCACCGCCAGCGGGAGCTGGACACCCACACCTACGCCTGGGAGGACGCCCGGAAGGCCCTCGCACCGGCGCTGCAGGTGCGGGAGGAGTCGCTGGCGCTGATTGCCAGCCCCGGCGGCGAGGAAAAGCTCTGCCTCTGCTTCCGCTGCGTGCGGGAGGGGGAGAAAGAGTGCCTGGTGTTCTGCTCCGCCGCCACCGGAGCCCAGGAGCGGATCGAACTGCTCTGAGCGGCATTTTTGGAGGGGGAAACCGGGTTTTTCAAGTTGACGAAACAGCCTTTTTATAGTAGAATGAATTCTTACAAGGCGTATTGGGCATCCGTGCCTTTTCCGATAGAAGGAGGTTTCATCATGGGCTTTCTCCCCGAGATCACCTGTCCGCGCTGCGGGAAAAAGTACAGCGTCACCCGCCGTCAATGCCCCCACTGCAACGCGGCCCGACCCAAACAGAACACCCGCGCCGCCGCCACCACGGCTTCGGCGCTCTCCGGTACCGCTGAGCGAGCCCGCGCCGCCATGGACGGGCACTGGCAACTGGTCTTTGCGGGCATCCTGGCCGCCGCGGTGCTGCTGGCAGTGATCGTGCTGATCGTGGGCGGCGAGAGCAGCCCCACCGCGACTCCCTCCCTGCCCGGCAGCAGCACCGGCTCCGACAACAGCGGCACCGCCATCACCGTCTCGGACACCTATCTCCCCTCCCCCAGCCCCTCCCCCGTGCCCACACCGGAGGCCCAGGAGGCCACCATCACCTCCATGGAACTGGTGTTCCTCAACCAGACCCTCGCCCCGGATGTGACGCTCAGCAAGGACGGCCAGACGGAGATCCAGCTGGAGCTGCGCACCTTCCCGCAGAATGTGGATGTGACCCCCGAATGGAGCAGCAGCAACGAGAACATCCTGGTGGTGGATCAGACCGGCAAGGTCACCGTGGTGGGCGTGGACCCCGTTAACGGCAGCAACGCCACCATCACCGTCAAGTGCTGCGGGCTGGAGGCCTCCTCCATCATCCGTGTGCCCCAGTATCAGGCGGCGCACCTGACGGAAAACCGATACAACGCCGGGTGATTTTCGGCAAATTTTTCAAAAGCTATTGACAAGGGACAGAGTATCGGTTATAATGTCCCTTGCTTTGGACGATTAGCTCAGCTGGTATGAGCATCCGCTTGACGTGCGGAGGGTCACAGGTTCGAGTCCTGTATCGTCCACCATGAAAAAAGTCACTTTTGTCTACCGACAAAGGTGACTTTTTTCAATGATATCCGTTCCTTGCGGAACGGGTGATATATCTTCTATATGATATCGCTCTGAGAGCGATGATATATGCCTACGGCATATGAAGGAACGGATATTATATCATATTTGCACCGCAAATATATCATGCGGCAACGCCGTATATCATATCGCGTCAGCGATATTCATTTATACCGAGAAACTTTGTGGCAATATTCGCAGATTGCTGATCGCATCTTGCAAAACTGCAAAGGAGAACGCAAAATGAAAAAGGTAATACGAGGTAAGGTTCCTTTGCTTACATCAAACGGTAAAACAATGGTTCCTTTAGAGATTACTTACGACGATAGCGAGGTTATAGCAAATCCCAAATCAGAAATCACCTTGTTGTATAACGGAATTGAATACAAGGGGTATGGTGCAGATTATCTCTGGACAGATACGATTGCCGATTTACAAACGAAGCTTCCCAATGATGTTAAGCTGGCTTGCTGTATGACCTGCCGCCACGGCAACATGTGTCCTTATGGGAATGAAGAAAATCAGCTCATTTGCACAAAAGGCATAACAATAACGAGCAAAGGGGATATGCTTGACTTGTTCGATCAAACAAATCCCTTTGAAGAACGAGCGGTTGCTTCTCTTGACTTTTGTGAAGATTTTGTTTATCAAAGTGATGACTACTACACATATAATGATTATTTTTATCAGTTGAGCAAAAAGATAGC
>JAQXJT010000043.1 GCA_029009095.1 bacterium | reverse complement strand
GGCGGAGCTGGACAAGTACAAGGACCGGCTCACCCCCGCCGTGATCCTGATCCCCGGCAAGGAGGGCAGCCTGGGCGTGGGCATGGCCAACGTGAAGAAGGCCGTGGAGCGCGCCGTGGGCGCCGACATCCTCTGAGAACGGGCTCTGCGGGCGGAACGGCCGTTCCCCCGCGCCTTTCCTCCGGGCACCGGAGGGAAGGAAAGCTGTGAATTGAAGCAGAAAGAAGGTAAGACCTATGGGCAAGATCGTCAAGGTCTCCGGACCGCTGGTGGTGGCCACCGGACTGTCCGACGCCAACATGGCCGACGTGGTCCGGGTGGGCGAACAGCAGCTGACCGGCGAGATCCTCACCATGAACGGCGACAGCGCCGCCATTCAGGTGTATGAGGAGACCTCCGGCCTGGGCCCCGGCGCCGAGGTGGTGACCACGGGGTCCCCCCTGTCGGTGGAACTGGGTCCCGGCCTGATCGAGAATATTTACGACGGCATCCAGCGCCCGCTGGAGAAGATTATGGAGATCGCCGGCTCCACCATCACCCGCGGCGTGCAGGTGCCGCCCCTGGATGAGCAGAAGAAGTGGGCCTTTACCGCCCTTGCAAAGGCGGGCGACGCCGTCACCGGCGGCGACGTGATCGGCACCGTGCCGGAGACGGCCTCGGTGCTGCACAAGATCATGGTGCCCCCCAACCTGAAGGGCACCCTGAAGAGCGTGGCCGAAAGCGGCAGCTACACCATCCGCGACACCGTGGCAGTCCTGGTGAAGGAGGACGGCACCGAGGTGCCCCTCACCATGACCCAGCGCTGGCCGGTCCGTGTGGGTCGCCCCTACAAGCGCAAGTTTCCCCCCACCACCCCCCTGCAGTCCGGACAGCGGGTCATTGACACCATGTTCCCCCTGGCCAAGGGCGGAACGGCCGCCGTGCCCGGTCCCTTCGGCAGCGGCAAGACGGTGGTGCAGCACGCCCTGGCCAAGTGGAGCGATGTGGACATCGTCATCTACATCGGCTGCGGCGAGCGCGGCAACGAGATGACCGACGTGCTGCGGGAGTTCCCCGAGCTGAAGGACCCCCGCACCGGCGAGAGCCTGATGAAGCGCACCGTGCTGATCGCCAACACCTCCGACATGCCGGTGGCCGCCCGTGAGGCGTCCATCTACACCGGCATCACCATCGCCGAGTACTTCCGCGACATGGGCTACGACGTGGCCGTTCTGGCTGACTCCACCTCCCGCTGGGCCGAGGCCCTCCGCGAGATGTCCGGCCGTCTGGAAGAGATGCCCGGTGAGGAAGGCTACCCCGCCTACCTGGCCTCCCGTATCGCTCAGTTCTACGAACGCGCCGGCTGCGTCCAGTGCCTGGGCAGCGACGACCGTCAGGGCTCCGTCACCGCCATCGGCGCCGTGTCCCCTCCGGGCGGCGATACCTCCGAGCCTGTCTCTCAGGCCACCATGCGTATCACCAAGGTCTTCTGGGCTCTCGACAGCTCCCTGGCCTACGCCCGTCACTTCCCCGCCATCAACTGGCTGAACTCTTACTCCAACTACGACGACGCTCTCCGTCCCTTCTACAACAAGGAATTCGGCCCCGCCTTCGCCGCCAACCGCACCAAGGCCATGGCCATCCTGCAGGAGGAGAACGAGCTCAACGAGATCGTGCGTCTGGTGGGCCAGGACTCCCTGTCCCCCGACGACCAGCTCACCCTGGAGACCGCCCGTATGATCCGCGAGGACTTCCTGCAGCAGAACTCCTTCGTGGTGGAGGACGCTTTCACCACCTATGGCAAGCAGTTCCGCCTGCTGGACATGATCCTCAAGTACGATGTGCTCTGCCGTGACGCCCTCACCCGGGGCGCGACCCTGAGCGCTCTGGCCCTGATCCCCTCCCGCGCCGCCATTGGCCGCGCCAAGACCGTGGATGAGGAGGTCTACGAGGCCGAGTATGACAAGATCATCGAGAACATGAAGGCCGAGATCGAGGCCGTTGTGGCAGGAGGCGAGGAAGAATGATCAAGGAATATAAGACTATCCACGAGATCGCCAGCCCCCTGATGGTCGTCGACCATGTCGAGGGCGTCACCTACGACGAGCTGGCTGAGCTCGAGCTCCCCAACGGCGAAGTCCGCCGCTGCAAAGTTCTGTCCGTGGAAGGCGACCGCGCCGTTCTGCAGCTGTTCGACTCCGCGCTGGGCATCAACCTGGCCGAGTCCAAGGTCCGCTTCCTGGGCCACCCCCTGGAGCTGGGCGTCAGCGAGGACATGCTGGGCCGCGTTTTCAACGGCATGGGCGACCCCATCGACGGCGGCCCCGCCATCATCGCCGATGAGCACCGCGACATCAACGGCCTGCCCATGAACCCCGCCGCCCGTGCCTACCCCGCTGAGTTCATTCAGACGGGCATCAGCACCATCGACGGCCTGAATACCCTGGTTCGTGGCCAGAAGCTGCCCATCTTCTCCTGCTCCGGTCTGCCCCACGCCGCCCTGGCTGCGCAGATCGCCCGTCAGGCCCGCGTGCTGGGCGACGGCGAGAACTTCGCCGTGGTCTTCGCCGCCATCGGCATCACCTTCGAGGAATCCGAGTACTTCATCCAGGAGTTCCGCCGTACCGGCGCCATCGACCGTACCGTGGTCTTCTCCAACCTGGCCAACGACCCCGCCGTCGAGCGTATTTCCACGCCCCGTATGGCGCTGACCGCCGCCGAGTACCTGGCCTTCGAGAAGGACATGCACGTTCTGGTCATCCTGACCGATATCACCAACTACGCCGAGGCTCTCCGTGAGGTCTCCGCGGCCAAGAAGGAAGTTCCCGGCCGCCGTGGCTATCCCGGCTACCTCTACACCGACCTGGCGCAGATGTACGAACGGGCCGGCCGCCGTCTGGGCAAGAAGGGCTCCATCACCATGATCCCCATTCTGACCATGCCCGAGGACGACAAGACCCACCCCATCCCCGACCTGACCGGCTACATCACCGAGGGCCAGATCATCCTGTCCCGCGACCTGTACCGCAAGGGCATCATTCCTCCCGTGGACGTGCTGCCCAGCCTGTCCCGTCTGAAGGACAAGGGCATCGGCGAGGGCAAGACCCGCGAGGATCACGCCGGCACCATGAACCAGCTGTTCGCCGCCTACTCCCGCGGCAAGGACGCTGCCGAGCTCATGACCATTCTGGGCGAATCCGCTCTGACCGATGACGACAAGCTCTACGCCAAGTTCGCCGAAGAGTTCGAGAAGGTCTACGTTTCCCAGGGCAACGACACCAACCGCAGCATCGAAGAGACGCTGACCATCGGCTGGGAGCTGCTGAGCATCCTGCCCGAGCGTGAGCTGAAGCGTATCAAGACCGAGTACATCGAGAAGTATCTGCCCAGGAAGAAGGAGCAGTAATTGCACTTTTGGCAGGGCAACGTCCTAATCCGTGAGGTGAAAGTTTAATGGCAACTGTCACACCGACCAGAATGGTCCTTAACCAGATGAAGGGCCGTTTGCAGACTGCCCGGAGAGGCCACAAGCTTCTCAAGGACAAGCGCGACGAGCTCATGCGTCAGTTTATGGACGTGGTGCGCCGGAACAGAGAGCTGCGTTCCAAGGTGGAGGCGGGGCTGACCGAGGCCTTCGCGGCGTTGTCCGTGGCGGGCAGCGTCATGTCCCCCGAAATGCTGGAGCAGAGCCTTCTCTACCCCCGGCAGAGTGTGGAGTTGGGTGTGGAATACAAGAACGTGATGAGCGTGAACGTGCCCGTCTACCAGTTCAACACCAAGTCGGCGGAGGCCGGGGACATCTTCCCCTACGCCTTTGCGCAGACCTCCGGCGAGCTGGATGACGCCATGGCCGCCATGTCCGGCGTGTTCGAGGATATGCTGGAGCTGGCGCAGGTGGAAAAGACCATGCAGCTGCTGGCCCAGGAGATCGAAAAGACCCGCCGCCGCGTCAACGCCCTTGAATACGTTATGATTCCCGAGTACCAGGCCAACATCAAGTACATCAGCGCGAAGCTCCAGGAGAACGAAAACTCCACCAAGGTTCGTCTGATCAAGGTGAAGGAAATGGTGCTGGAGAACGCCCACGACTTCCAGTATTGACCACGGCATAGACAAAGAAAAAAGCACTCACCGCAAGGGCAGTTTCCAATCAGACAGTATGAGAACATTACTGGCATAGGGTAGCTGCCAAACAGGGTGCGACAACAGAAAATGAGCGATACTTGGTTTTAAACCAGGTATCGCTCATTTTTGTTGCTCAGGGAATTATACTGCTGGGTTTTACAAACCTTCTTTCGGTTTGTTGATTTTTTCGTGGAGATTGAGCTTTGAACGAATAGACCGGCACCCATAGGAACATAGAAAACGATGATCCCGACACGAGTCTTCCTGATTGCCGCAGAAGGTGATGATTCTGCAAAAAAGGAAAAAAACCGGACAAAAATTACAAAGTACGGGAGCTTCCTTGAAAACGGCAGTTTTATCCTGTATTCTGTTCGAAAGCTATGCTTTGGGGGATAACAGGATGGAAAATGTGATCCTTTCCTTAAAAAGTATATATATGGTTCTTATGAACGAGGACTTTCCGAATTATTCGGAGAGCGTCATTGCCCGCAGTGACCGGAAAGGTCTGACCATGCTCCGGTTCTGGCGGAGGATCATCGTATCGGAATTCCGGTCGCTTCCCTGCGGACAGATGCTTTGGCGCAGCGATGGGAAGCGGAACCGGTATACCTCTTATCTGTGCAACCGAAGTAAGGAAATCAAGACCTATCAGGCATATGCCCAGGAACTCAGTTCTCAAATCTGCGAGAATTCCCTCAAGAATCAGATTACGCAATTTACAGAGTTTCTGTCCGTCAGAAAATACAGGCATGAGGTTCTGCTGCAGCGTATTCGTGATCTGATTCAGCGGGCCCACATAGAGGATCCGCAGGTCTCGGATGCAATTGCCGGGCATATTTTGCGCTCTGCGGATTGGCGGCCTGCCGTTGGTCCGGCAATCCTCTATCAGGCAGCCTATCTTCTGACCATGTTGTCGCTCTACGCAGCAGCTGGAGAGGCCATGGATGGACCGGACATGGCATTGCTGCAGGCGGAGGCATACGGGATTCAGACGCTGTGGGAGTCCAAAAACAGAACAAAAGAAAAGAAAACGAACGTTTCCTATCTAACCGTGCATTCCGGCATTCTGCAGGACAATCCTCTTCCCAGACACCGGTTCTTCGGTCGGGAGGAGGAGCTATTTGAGCTGAAAGAGCTGGCGGCAACAGGATGCAAGCGCCTGATTTTGGGTATGGGC
>JAQXJT010000042.1 GCA_029009095.1 bacterium | reverse complement strand
CTCACGCAGGGGCGTGAATTGAAATAATGACATTTGACGCCGACTGCACAGCTCTCTTGTCGCCCCTCACGCAGGGGCGTGAATTGAAATGGGAGTAAGCAGAGACCAGCCGTCAGCACCGCTGGTCGCCCCTCACGCAGGGGCGTGAATTGAAATGTGGCGAGGGATTCTCCAGTAAGATGGTGAGTAACTACAAGTCGCCCCTCACGCAGGGGCGTGAATTGAAATTATATTGAATTGATGAAGCACAGAATAAAGACAGGTCGCCCCTCACGCAGGGGCGTGAATTGAAATTGAAGACTGTGGTGGGTGACTTCCTCTCCACCATGTCGCCCCTCACGCAGGGGCGTGAATTGAAATATAGAACTGGCACCACATACACTTACCTTTATCGTCGCCCCTCACGCAGGGGCGTGAATTGAAATACGATGATGTACTCGCAACTGATCCACCCGGCCATGTCGCCCCTCACGCAGGGGCGTGAATTGAAATATTGCCACGCCTGGAGAGATGGCGAAAACCTTTGTGTCGCCCCTCACGCAGGGGCGTGAATTGAAATCTTCATCCGCTGCAAAAGCGGTCTCCCGGATCTTGTCGCCCCTCACGCAGGGGCGTGAATTGAAATTGATACTCCCCCCGGAGTGGAGGGCGCAGAGAGCACGTCGCCCCTCACGCAGGGGCGTGAATTGAAATATCTCGCGCAGGGCCTTGGTATCGAGTTTTGTAAGTCGCCCCTCACGCAGGGGCGTGAATTGAAATTCTATCCCGGCAAAAAAAGATGTAGGTGTTAACCTCCATCGTCGCCCCTCACGCAGGGGCGTGAATTGAAATATCGAGAGCTTCGGCAGAATCACCACCCGTGACGTCGCCCCTCACGCAGGGGCGTGAATTGAAATACTCTTCGCCTACCATCGTCAAAGCGGTAAAAGTCGCCCCTCACGCAGGGGCGTGAATTGAAATAGATGGGGGATGCGAAATCCTCTGGCTCTGCCTGTCGCCCCTCACGCAGGGGCGTGAATTGAAATGGCTGCCGCTGGGACTGAAGAAGGGAGAGGACGGAGTCGCCCCTCACGCAGGGGCGTGAATTGAAATAGATATACCGGTAGGGTCAGAGGTTGAAATATATCGTCGCCCCTCACGCAGGGGCGTGAATTGAAATCTCAAACCCGCAGCGCAAAAATGTGTCCCGCATATGTCGCCCCTCACGCAGGGGCGTGAATTGAAATCGTATGAGCGCCAAAGTCTTGGTATACAGCCTTGGTCGCCCCTCACGCAGGGGCGTGAATTGAAATAATTCTCGCCCGTTTCTTTGCGTTGGCTCGTTTGTCGCCCCTCACGCAGGGGCGTGAATTGAAATGAGTAAGTATGCGGCACAATCTATGTTTTTAGCGGCGTCGCCCCTCACGCAGGGGTGTGAATTGAAATTTGTCAACATGGTGGAAACCTTAGAACTGACAGGTCGCCCCTCACGCAGGAAGCGAGGTTTGAAACTGAACAATCCCACCGCATTGTGGCTGGTGCACACAATGCGGTGGGACTTGTTATTCTGTCAATAGTTCCTTGACTCTGCTCTGCACGGCAAACTCCACGAGAGCCAGTCGTTCAGGACTCAGGTTGTATCGGCTGTGCCGCTTGAACCGGAAGGATGCCATCCGGAAGGAAGAAGATCGTGTTGGTGACGGCAAGCTGAATGAAGCCAAAATCCGGCGGGTTCTGGAGCAGGAATTGAGTTTCGAGGGTGAGCCAAACTCGGCGCTTCTTACGACGATATTAGAGAAAATTGTTGTGAAAAAGGAGAGTACCAAGGAGGAAATCCATCTGGATGTGTATCTCAAGTTGGGGCAGCAATATGAGACGATTTACTCGCCTCATAAACCACCCGCGAGCATCAACCGTCTAATGTTTGTTTATCTCAAATTTTCTCTCGCAGCCCCGGAGCAGCCGGGAGATGTTTCCGCGGTGGAGGTACACGACCATGCCGGCGCAGAGAGTGAGGAACACCAGCATCAGCGTCTCGTGCCCGCGAAGCCACGCGGCAAGCGGCATGGTGCCCGCCGCAAGGACGGACGCCAGGGACACATAGCGGCTCAGCAGCAGCACCAGGAAGAACAGGCCCAGCTGCAGCAGCGCCAGACGCCAGTCCAGCATAAACAGCGCCCCCACCCCGGTCAGCACTCCCTTGCCGCCCCGAAAGTGAAAAAAGACAGGGTACATATGCCCAAGAATGACAAAGAGCATCCCCAACGCCTGTCCCAGAGCCGGGCCGCCCGCAGCCGCGAAGATCTTCTCCCCGCACCATACCGCCGCCATGCCCTTGCCCAGATCGATGAGCAGGACCGGCAGCATCCATTTCGCCCCGAAGCAGCGGTAGAAATTGGTCAGTCCGGCGTTGCCGCTGCCCATCTCCCGCACGTCCCTCCCGCAGAAAAGACGGGACACTATGATAGCGCCGCTCATACTGCCCAACAGATAGGCCAGCACAGCCACAGCGGCGGCGCGCAAACTCAGAGCCGTCATAACAGTCCTTCCCAATCAGTGTTCTTGGGTCATTTATAAACTATTTTCCAAAGCCTGTCAAGGCGCGCCGCGCCGCGGACATCTTTCCGCCTTGTATTTCCCCCTGCTCTGTGCTAAGATGGCGGCAGCAAAGGCGGTGATACCGTGAGATTTACCAAGATGCAGGGAGCGGGAAACGACTTCATCGTGGTCAACAATATGGAGGAAAACATCCCGGAGGAGCTGTGGAGCCATCTGGCCGTCCGTCTCTGCGCGCGGCGTCTTTCGCTGGGCGCGGACGGGCTGATGATCGTGGAAAAACCCCAGCACGGGGGCGACTACCGCATGGTATTTTATAACTGTGACGGCAGCCGGGGCGAGATGTGCGGCAACGGCGCCCGGTGCATCGCTCGCTACGGCTATGAGAACGGCCTGGCCGGGGAGCGGCAGCGGGTGGAGACCACCGCCGGGGACGTATACGGACGGCGGTGCAGCGAGACAGAGTATGAGATCCGCCTCAACGACCCCTCCGTGCTGCAAGCCCACAGCCCGGTGGACATAGACGGCGTGCGTTACGACTGCGGCTACGCCGAGCTTGGCTCTCCGGGGATCCCCCACGCAGTGGTGGAATTGCCCCACTGGGACAACCGGGAAAGAAACGACCTTTTCGAGCTGGGCAGGGCGCTGCGCTATGCCCCCTCCTTCCCCAAAGGCGCCAACGTGACCTTCGTCCGTCAATTGGGCGAAGAGCACTTCGCCGTGCTCACCTACGAGCGGTGCGTGGAGGACTTCACGCTGGCCTGCGGCACCGGCTGCGGCAGCGCCGTAGCTGTTTTGACCCTTCGTGGCAGGAGTCAGGGCAGGAACGTGCGGATGGACGCGGAAGGCGGCACGCTGCACATCTCCCTCACCCACAGCCACGCTCAGGTGCGCGACATTTTGCTGCGGGGGCCTACCCGCATCGTGGCCACCGGCGAGACCGGTGAGGTATGGGAGTAAGCGCCCATCAGGAAAATATTATTAAAACAGTTTTTATTCTTATGAAGAACAAAAGTATATTTGCATAGTGATCAATTATGCAAATATTATCCCGCCAACAGGCTATACTATACCCATTTTGAGCAAAGGAACAGACCTATGAAAAACAGATCACTGATCGCCCTGATCCTGACCCTCGCGCTGCTGGGTGGCTGCTCTTACCGCGTCACCGGGAAAACATCCAACCCCGAACCCAGCACCGCGCCCGGAACATCCTCCGCCACGCCACCCGCCATAGATACGCAGACCGAGCCGGGTCTCAGTGAGGAGGAGCTGCTGCACCGTGTGCTGGTCTCCTTCCGCTACGAGCAAAAGCAGTACACCCACGAGACGGACAACGCGCTGCTGCTGGACTATAGCTGCGTCACCCCGGAGGTGACGCTCCCCGGTCTGGAGCAGCAGGAGAAGGCCATCCGGGCCGTGCTGGAGAAGCGGGCGGAGCTCTTTCAAAAGGGCAGCGGTAAAGAGGGCGACATACTGAATAACGGCGTGGAAGCCGCGCTGGCGGCGGCCCGGGCGGACTATGAGCGGCAGGAAGAGAAGGACGGACTCTCCTACAGCCTCTCCCGCTGCGTTCGCGTGATGCGCAGCGACGCCTCGGTGCTGAGTTTTGTCTACAACGATTACAGCTATTCTGCCGGAGCCCACGGCAACGCCGCCGTCACCGGCCTTACCTTCGATGTGGAGAGTGGGCAGGAGCTGCGTTTTTCTGACCTTTCCGAGGACAGCGCGGCCCTCGCCGATCTCTGTATGCAGGAGATCCGCGCCCAGGCCGCTGAGAGAGCCGAGCTTCTGTATGAAAACTACGACGAGTACCTGCCCACGCTGCTGAACGATGGGAACTGGTATTTCACTGAGCGGGCGCTGGTCTTCGTAGCCAGCCCCTACGCCATCGCCCCTTACGCCGCTGGCGTCATCGAATTCCCTGTCTCCTATAAAAAGCTCTCCGGCATTCTGCACGAGCGTTATCAGCGCCCTGTCAAAGCCATCGTGCAGGGGGGCATGAACATTGGCTGGCCCGCAGAGATGGATTTTGGCAGTCAGGAACCGCTTCAGGAACTGCGGCTGGATGATCTGAGTCCCTTCCTGCTGTGGGCGGAGCACACCGTATATAATGTGCGCCTTACCTCCGTGTCCTATCTCGACTACAGCGGCAGTTTTCAGGAAAAGCGCGAGCTGCTCTACGCCAGCCGCATGGACGACGGAGAATTCTGGCGGGTTTCGGCGGATATTCCTGACGTCATCCCCAATCTCCTTCTCTCCTGGCAACTGCCCGACGGCACCATTCAGCGCTGCCTCATCACCATGAGCGGCATGGACGGATCCCTCCGCCTGGTCGACCCCAACTCGCTGGGGATGATCCAGCCCGGAGAGCTGCGGGCGGATCAGATCTGGTACGGCTACCTCTGGGATCTGAACGGGGATGAGATGCCGGAAAGCCTGCTTCTCTCGGAGGAGGGCGGCATCTGCCGTCTTGCCGTGTCCCGGGACGGGGTGGAGAGCGCCGTCTCCACGGGCTTTGTCCCCGCTCCGAGCTGCTTTGTGGCCGATGTGGACGGGGACGGTTTCTTTGAGATCCTCCTTTGCGGAGAGGATGCCGCCGGGAAGAGTAAAATCGCCGTCTGGCGCTATGATCAAAACCTCTCCTCCGTGGCCTTCACGGTGGACGGAGAGAAAAAAGACACTCTCGCCGGAACCATTCTCGGCGCGGACGGGGACGGGCTGATCGTCAGCGGGCAGGTGGATATTTTGGGCAGCTATACCGGCAGCCGACCCTTCGGCGGAGGCCCCGGCGGCACTCTGGCCCCCCTTGCTGGCAGCGCCTGGGATCTCAGCGGCAACGAGCGCTATATCACCGCCTCCACCGACCTGGCTTTTGCCGGGGAGGATGGCAGCAGCGGCCGGCTCTGCGCAGGGACGAGACTCCGCGTGACGGGCTACGACGGGGCGGTGGTGCGCTTTGAGACGGACGGCGGGATCCGGGGCTCCCTTGCCGTCTCCCGCAAGGATGACGGCTCTCTTCTGGTGGATGGGAAAACCGTTGCCGCCGCCTTTGACGGCATCGCGTAGAAACAATAAGACAGTCAAGCCGACAGTCCTGCCGAGAGCAGGGCCGTCGGCTTTCTCATTCTCCCAGCGCCGCCGGAATTTCAATTTTTACCCGCAAATTTGTAATAAACCCTTTTCAAAGGGACAACGCCTGCGTTATAATTGGTACACTGATTGGACAGCGGGGAGGGATGAACTACGGAACTGTTTACCGACCGGCATGATTTGGAAACAGACGAGGCGGAACGTACGCCCAACCGCTACGCCGCCCACGCCCTGCTGCTGGTGCCACTGACGCTTCTTCTGGCCGGATTGCTCAACGAGGTGGGCGTTTTCGAGGTGGACAGGGCCCTGATCTGGGACTGTTTCGCCCTCTCGGCCGTCTCCTGTGCTGTGGTTTGGTGCCTCTCCCGCAGCGAGAAATACTCCGCCGACCCAAGAAGTAAATATTTCATTCTCGCCATCACCCTGTTCCTTACTCTGTCCGTGACAGTGTTCCTCAACATCAACGCCGTACTGCTGCTGATCTTCCCCATGCTGCTGACCACGCAGTACCGCTCCATGGGCGTCACCTGGATGGCGGTCATCGGCTCCTGCGTTTGCTGTCTGCTCTCCCCCATCCTCGCCTGGTTCTGCGGCACCTGGGGGCTGAACTTCATGACGGGCTTTTTGGAGACCGTGTGCAGGGTGTCCGTTGAGAAGATCGGCCCGGCGGTCATAAGTCCCCGGCAGGCCGTTTTCAATCTGCTGATCTATCACTGTCTGCCCCAGCTCATGACATTGTGGGTGTTTGCCTTCATTTTCCTCACCATCACACGCAACAATATCCGCGGCATGAAAGCCCGGCTCCAGGTGATGAAGCTCAGCGAGGAACTCAATCAGGAGCTGAACAGGGTGGTCAGTATGCAGGATCAGATCCTCTACGGCATCGCCGGGCTGGTAGAGAGCCGGGACGCGACCACCGGCGGCCATGTCAAACGCTCCAGCGAGATCGTCCGAATTCTGCTGGATGCCATGCGCCGGGACGAGTCGCTGCACCTTTCCGAGGAATACTGCGCGGCGGTCGTCAAGGCCGCGCCGCTCCATGATCTGGGCAAGATCTCTGTGGACGACGCCATTCTCCGCAAGCCCGGTCGGCTGAACGAGGAGGAGACGGCGGCCATACGGCAGCACCCGGTGAAGAGCGCCGAGATCATTCACAGCGTTCTCCATGGCATCGAGAGCGAGGAATTCCTCCGCGTCGCGGAAAACCTCGCCCGCTACCACCATGAGCGCTACGACGGCAGCGGCTTCCCCGAGGGCCTTCGGGGTGAGGAGATCCCGCTGGAAGCGCGGATCATGGCCGTGGCCGACGTCTACGACGCGCTGGTGAGCCGCCGCAGCTACAAGGAACCTTTGACACTGGAGGAGTCCTTCCGCGCCGTGGTGGCGCTGATGGGCAGCCAGTTTGACCCGGGACTGGAGAAATACTTTGTCCAGTCCCGTCCGCAGATCGAGAAATTCTACTCGGAATAACAGATCCTCCCCCGGCGGGCGGGGGGAGATCTGAGTCTTGCTCAAACATCCAGATAGAAGAGTATATCCGCCTTGCCCTGCTGGGCGGTGCCGTTATAGACCTCCGTGTCCAGCCCGCCGATGCGGAAACCCGTTTTCAGATAGAACAGGCAGGCGGAGAGGTTGTTGTCCTGGGCAATGGTGTATACACCCATCAGCCCCTGTTCTCTCGCCGCCTCCCCGGCCTTTTCCATGAGCCGGGCCGCCACGCCCCGGCGGCGGTGGGAGCGCTTCACCTTCAGATCCGCGAGGTAGAAGTAGCGGAAAAATCCCCGCTGCAGCACAGCCAGCCCCACGCACTGCTCCCCCTCGTAGGCCCCCAGAAACAATGTGTCGCCGCTCATGCTCTCCAAGTCGTAGTCCTCGTCCGGGAAGCACATCTCTCCCCTCTCATCCTGATCAAATTCCCGGACCGAATAGCTCCACCTGCCCTCGGAATAAGCAGGCAGCAGCCTGCCCCAGAGGGGGAACGGCTCGTTGGGGAGGCGGACGTCCCCCTTGTGCGCCCGGTCTATGGGCCGTATCTCTATCATATCTTCGTACCTCCCGCGTTTTTCCCCAGCATACCACGCGCTGTTTCTTTTGCCAACCGATCTTTTACGGAGGGATCCCCATGAAGCTCATGATCGCGTCCGATATCCACGGCTCCGAGTACTACTGTCGGCAAATGTTGGATGCCTTTGCCCGGGAGGGTGCGGAGCGACTGCTGCTGCTCGGCGACCTTCTCTACCACGGGCCGCGGAACGATCTGCCCCGGGACTACGCGCCCAGGGCCGTCATTGAAATGCTCAACAGCGTTGGCGACCGTCTCCTCTGCGTCCGGGGCAACTGCGACGCAGAGGTAGATCAGATGGTGCTGCGCTTCCCCATCCTCGCGGACTACTGTATCCTCTACGCCGGTTCCATTATGATCTACGCCACCCATGGCCACCTCTTCCGCGACGGCGAGGAACCCCCGCTGCGGAAAGGGGACATCCTTTTACAGGGGCACACCCACGTTCCCGAGTGCACCGAAACGGGGGTCTGTTTACGCATCAACCCGGGTTCCGTGTCCATCCCCAAGGGGGGCAGCCCCCACGGCTATATGCTGCTGACGGACCGCGACTTCCAGTGGAAGACGCTGGAGGGGACGCTCTACCGTCAGTTCCCCCTGGCGGGAAACACCCACCGCTGCCCGCTGGAATAAAAGATCCTCTCACCCCGGGGTTCAAACGCCCCGGGATGTTTTTTTCTTAGAAATTATTGACAAACGATAATTCACTCGCTATATTGTCCTTGAGATTATTGAAAAACGATAATTGGAGGCTCCTATGAAACGAAAACTCCCCTACATCCTCCTCCTGCTGGAGTTTGCGGCGGTTTTGTCTGTCGAACTGCTCACCAGAGAGCTGCCTCAGTGGTTTTCCTCCCTGCTCGCATTCCCCATCGAGCAGACCGGCATGGCGCTGCGCGCGCTCTCCCGTGCAGGACGGTGGGGGAACGCGCTGTCTCTTGCCCTCTGGGCGCTGCTCTCGTTGCTGCCGCTCCTGCCGCTGCTCCGCAGTGGCGTTCGGGGCCGGGGGGCAGAGAGCGCGGCGCTGGCGGCGCTCGCGGCGGTGCTCTGCCCCGCGCTCTATCTCATGGTCAACCCTCACCGGCTCTATGACCTCTTCCCTGCCGCCGGAGAGGAGGCGCTGCCGGTGTTGAAAGCGCTGCCGGGAACGGCTGTCTGGTCGGTGGTGGTGCTCTGGGGCGTCTTGCGGCTGCTGCGGCTCTTCCAGAGCGGCGACCTGCCCCGGCTGTTGGGCTATCTGCGCTCTCTTCTCTGGGGACTGTGCGCCCTTTTCACTCTTGCCATGGCCACATCCGGCGGCGCGGCGCTGGCAGCGGCGCTGGACGATGACGGCGCGGACGCCGCCGTAGGGCTCGTCCGTGCTCTCGCCGCCGCGCTGCCCTACGCCCTGGATATCGCCATCACGCTCCGTGCTCAGACGCTGCTCTCCGCCGTGCGCTCTAGGGACAATGAGGGTGTTCCCCGGCTTGCCCATGATTTATCGCGGCACTGCTGCCGCGCCCTGGGCGTCATGTCCGCGGCGGTGGCCGGCGTGAACCTCCTCCAGCTGCTGCTGGCGAAGCGGCTCTCCCGCGTGGCGGTGGAGGTCAGCATCCCACTCTACAGTCTCGCTTTTGTGCTCTGCGCGCTGCTGCTCTCCCGGCTTTTGGAGGAGAATGGACGGCTGCGCGAGGACAACGACCTCTTTATATGAGGGCGCGCCATGGCTATACAGGTACATCTGGAGGAAATTCTCCTCGCCCGGGGCATGACTTCCCGGGAACTCAGCGCCAAAGTGGGCATCACCGAAGCCAACCTCTCCATTCTTCGCAGCGGTAAAGCCAGAGGCGTGCGCTTTGGCACCATCAACAAGATCTGCTACTACCTTTCCTGCGACGTAGGCGACATCTTAAAATTTGACGGAAATCTGGAGGACGACGATGAAAACTAAAACCATGGTTTTGCTTCTGGCATTTTTGCTGCTCGGCTTCTTTGGACTGGGCGCGGGGGAGGTTGTGACGCTGGCGGAGGAAAACGTGGCCCCGGCGGGTCAGGACCGGCTCGTAGGTGTTCTGATCACGAGAGAGTATCTGGATCTCTTTGACGCGGAAGGTTACTTCCGCGACCATGCCGCCCAGCTTTTTCAGAGCGGGGAGCTGAATGAGGACGGCGCCGGCGACTATCAGGGGCGGCTTTACGCCGAACTGCGCAGCGACGGTGACGGCCGGCCCAGCTACGAGTTTGCTGAGGACGGAATCGCCTACATCTGCCCCCGCTACAGCGACAGCACCGGGGGCTACCGGGGCGCCAGCGGTGACGAGGCCATCTCCGACGGGCACACGCATGTCCGCGTCACCGACGAGGGCGAAAGCGTGGAGCTCACCGGGACGGTCTATGTCGCCTGCGGCAGTCTGACCTTCCCCACCTTTTATTTTAACCCCGTCTACCAGAGCGGGGACGGCCGGGTCTACGCTCTCAGCGGGAACGGCCTCTCCTTTGACGGCGACATTCCGGGCGGCTCCGCCAGTCACCGGGTGGAAGAGGAGAGCCGCACGGAAACGGGCAGTGGGGTGAGCGCGGCGCGCAGCAGCGTAGAGATCACCATCACTTTTGTGGAGGAGACTGACAATGTTGAAATTTTGGAGATGGACAGCGGACACAGCGTGCTCTCCTGCGTCTCCTGCGCCCCCGGCGAGCTGCCGCAGGAGCTGCGGGTGCGGCCGGACACAGCGTACATCGTACTGGAAACGGTGGACAGACAGGGAGAAGTGACCCGGACGCTCTACCAGCGTGGCGACGAGACGCTCACCGCCCCCTTCTGCCGGGAGGACGGCATCTGCGTGCAGAAAAGCTGCTCCCTCCTCTGGGACGAGTGAGCGGAACAGGCAGAAAAAGGCCCGGACGGTTTTTCGTACCGTCCGGGCCTTTTTCTATGGGTTCATTTGCTGCCCATGAGCCGATTCATCTCCGTCTGGTGGGCCAGACGCTCCTCCCTGTCCTCCAGCGGTTCCAGCTCCGCCGCGCCGTACTTACGCCTGAGGGCGGTCAAAAGCAGAAAATCGCAGAATTCCGGGTTCTTGGGCAGGACAGGGCCGTGGCAGTAAGTGCCGAACACGTTGCGGTAGCGCACGCCCTCGGCGCCGTCCGCGCCGTTGTTGCCGTGGCCGCAGAGCACCCGGCCCAGCGGCTCCACCCCCGCGTCCAGCAGCGTGCGTCCGCTGTGGTTCTCAAAGCCCACGACCTCGCTGCCCCCGGACTCCTCCGCGCATTGAAAGGCGAAGTTGCCCACCATCCGCTCCCTGCCCCCCACGGTCTCGAAGGCAATGGCGCCGATGTAGTCCATCTGCTTGCCGTCCCAGGTCTTGTAGGAGCGGCCCAAAATCTGATAGCCTCCGCAGATGGCCAGGAAGGTCTTTCCATCCTCAATGGCGCTGCGGATACTCTCTCCCCGGCCGGCGCGGAGATCCTCCAGCAGCAGCTGCTGCTCAAAATCCTGACCGCCGCCCAGGAAAAAGAGGTCGAAGTCTCCCAGAGAGTCCCTCTCCCCTATGGGCAGCTCCGTGACGCTCACGCCCACGCCCCGCCACTCCAGCCGGCGGCGCAGGCAAAGGATGTTTCCCCGGTCTCCGTAAAGGTTCAGAGCGTCGGGGTAGATATGGCAAATCTTCAGTTCCATTGGCTCATTGCTCCCAGAATTCCCTGCCGCCCGTCTCTTTCACCAGCAGCGGACGCAGGGCCATCATGGCGGTATATGTGGGCATCACCACGCACTTCTCCTCCCGTTCCCGGAGGGCGGAGACAAGCTCCGTCAGATCGTGGACGAGCCTGACGCGCCGGGGGTCCATTCCCGCGTATTTCATGCGCAGCAGCAGCTCCTCTCCCCGTTTGCCGCCCACGAGGATCTCCCGAAGCATCCCCAGCGAGCCGAGCCGTTCAAAGTCCGCGTCCCAGATCCACGAGATGTCCGTGCCGTCCGCAGTCTCGTCGTTGAGCAGCACGGCGAGGGTAAAAGGCTCGGTGTAGGTGGAAAGATGGTGCAGCACCCTGTCGCAACCGGCGGGGTTTTTGATCAGCATCATCTGCACGCCGCCCCCCAGCGGGAAGCTCTCCCCCCGGCCAAAGGCGGCGCTGCTGTGTTCCAGCGCCACGGCGGTCTCTGTCCCGGTAAAGCCCAGCGAGCGCAGCGCCGTGGCTGCGGCGGCTGCGTTATAAACATGGTAGCTCCCCGGCAGGGGCAGCGTCAGCGGGTAGCTCTCCCCCTCCCATCGGAGGGTGATCTCGCTGCTCTCTTCGCCCTCCTGCCGAAGCTCCGCCAGAAGCTCCGCACGGGGGTGCGCCGCGCCGCACTCAGGACAATACCATGCGCCCAGATGGGCGAAGCTGCGCCGCTCATAGGCGTAGGGCGCGCCGCAGCGCTCGCAGTACCGCGCGTCGTTGGGCCCCTCCCCCTCTCCGGGGAAGTCCCCCTCTACGGAGAACCAGTGCACGGCGTTGGGCAGCTCTCCGGCCAGCGCGCAGATCAGAGGATCGTCGGCGTTCAGGCAGAGCTCCGCCTCCGGCGCGCCACCGATCCCGGCGCGGAGCGCGTTTTGCACATGGGTGATCTCCCCGCAACGATCCAGCTGATCCCGGTAAAGGTTGGTGATCACGATCCGCCGGGGTCGGAGCAGCGGGAAGGCCAGCCGCCCGGTCAGCTCGTCGCACTCGATCACGCCGTGGGTCTTCCGGGGCCGACCCAGCCAGTCGGCGTTATCCATCAGTACCGTGGTGATGCCGGTGATGAGGTTTGCCCCGGAGTGATTGGAGAAAGAGTCGATCCCCGCCCCTTCGCAGGCGGATTCGATCATCCGGCTGGTGGTGGTTTTCCCATTGGTGCCGCTGACAGCGGTGATATCCACCCCGGCAGCGAGGCAGGCGGGCAGCCGGGGGCAGACCCCTCGGGCTACCCTCCCGGGGAGGGTGGTGCCGCCCCGGCCCAGGAGCTTGAGAAAGAGCTTGGTGAGTTTCCCCGCCCAGAGAGCCGCCAGCGCTCTGGGCCCCAGGCCGCTCATTTTCTCTCCCCCGCTTCCATGGCCGCCTGTACGAAGCCCAGGAACAGCGGGTGGGGGCGGTTAGGCCGGGAGCGGAACTCCGGGTGGAACTGCACGCCCACATGGAAGGGCCGGTCGCTGAGCTCCACTGCCTCCACCAGGCGTCCGTCGGGGGACACGCCGCTGAGGGTCATGCCCGCCTTTTCCAGCGCCTCCCGGTAGTGGTTGTTGAGCTCGTAGCGGTGGCGATGCCGCTCGGAGACGGAGGAAGCGCCGTAGCAGCGCTCCATGGTGCTGCCGCTGCGGATCTCGCAGGGGTAGGAGCCAAGACGGAGGGTGCCGCCCTTGTCGATCTCGTTGTTCTGCCCGGGCATAAAATCGATGACTTTGTCGCGGCAGAGCTCATCGAATTCGCCGGAGTTGGCCTCGGCGATGCCCAGCACATGCCGGGCAAACTCGATGACCGCGATCTGCATCCCCAGGCAGATGCCAAAGTAGGGCACACCGTGCTCCCTGGCGTAGCGGGCGGTGAGGATCATGCCCTCAATGCCCCGGCTGCCGAAGCCACCGGGCACCAGGATCCCGTCCAGTCCTCCCAGCGTCTCCTCCGCGTTGTCGGGGGTGACGGTCTCGGAGTCGATCCAGTGGATGTGCACGTCGCCCCCCAGACGGCAGCCCGCGTGGCGGAGGGCCTCCGCCACGGAGAGGTAGGCGTCGTGGAGCTGGGTGTACTTGCCCACCAGCCCTATGTGTACGGCTTTTTTGCTGCGCTTGATGCTCTCCACCATCTCCCGCCACTCACCCAGATCCGCTTCCCGCGTCTCCAGACCCAGTTCCCGGCATACGATGCCGGAAAAGTTCGACTTTTCCAGCATCAGGGGCGCTTCGTAGAGACAGGGCAGGGTGATGTTCTCGATGACGCAGTCCTTCTTCACATTGCAGAAGAGGGAGATCTTCTGGAAGATGGACTCCTCCAGCGGCTCATCGCAGCGGAGAACGATGATGTTCGGGGAGATTCCCATACCCTGCAATTCTTTGACGGAGTGCTGCGTTGGCTTCGACTTATGCTCATCCGAGCCGCGCAGATAGGGCACCAGCGTCACGTGGATGAAGAGGCTGTTCTCCCGCCCCACCTCCAGAGAGATCTGCCGCACCGCCTCCAGAAAAGGCTGGCTCTCAATGTCGCCGATGGTGCCGCCGATCTCGGTGATGACCACATCCGCCCCGGTCTTCTTGCCCACCCGGTAGACGAACTCCTTGATCTCATTGGTGATGTGGGGGATCACCTGCACCGTGGACCCCAGATACTCCCCGCGCCGCTCCTTGTTCAGCACATTCCAGTAGACCTTGCCGGTGGTGAGGTTGGAGTATTTGTTGAGGTTCTCGTCGATAAAGCGCTCATAGTGTCCCAGATCCAGATCGGTCTCCGCCCCGTCCTCGGTGACATAGACTTCTCCGTGCTGATAGGGACTCATGGTGCCCGGATCCACAGTGATATAGGGATCCAGCTTCTGGGCCGCCACCTTCAGCCCCCGGGCCTTCAGCAGCCGTCCCAGAGACGCCGCCGTGATCCCCTTGCCCAGGCCGGAGACCACACCGCCCGTCACAAAAATATATTTCGTCATCTCTCTCACTCCCATTCCACCGTGGCAGGCGGTTTACTGGTGATGTCGTAAACGACCCGATTGATGTTTTTACACTCGCCGGTGATGCGTCCGGAGGCCTTCGCAAGAAGCTCGTAGGGCAGTCTTGTCCAGTCGGCGGTCATGAAATCGTCGGTGGTGACGGCCCGGAGCGCCAGCGTGTAGCCATAGGTGCGCCCATCGCCCATCACACCCACCGAGCGTGTGTCGGTGAGCACGGCGAAATACTGCCCCGGCGCGTTTTCCAGCCCCGCCGCGGCTACCTCCTGCCGGAATATCTCGTCCGCGTCCCGCAGCACATCCAGCTTCTCCCGGGTGATCTCTCCGATCACCCGGATGGCAAGGCCAGGCCCGGGGAAGGGCTGCCGCCAGACCATCTCCTGGGGGATGCCCAGCTCCATCCCCACTGCTCTCACCTCGTCCTTGAACAGTTCCCGGAGGGGCTCGATGATCTCGTCAAAGTCGATCACATCCGGCAGCCCGCCCACATTGTGATGGCTCTTGATCACCGCCGCGTCGCCCTGCCCGCTTTCGATCACATCCGGGTAGATGGTGCCCTGCACCAGCGCGTGGACGTGGCCGATCTTCCTGGCCTCCGCCTCAAAGACCCGGATGAATTCCTCGCCAATGATCTTGCGCTTCCGCTCCGGCTCCGTAACGCCCCGCAGGGCGCCCAGGAACCGTTCCCGGGCGTCCACCCGGATCAGCTTCAGCCCCAGCTTTTCCCGGAACGTGCGCTCCACATCTTCGGCCTCGTTCTTCCGAAGCAGGCCGTGATCCACGAATACGCATGTCAGATCCTCCCCGATGGCCTTATGGAGCAGCACTGCCGCCACGGAGGAGTCCACCCCGCCGGAGAGGGCGCAGAGCACTTTTTTCCCCGCCAGTTCCCGGCGGTAGCGCTCCACGGTCTTTCTGGCAAAGTCCTCCATGGTCCAGTCACCCCGGCATCCGCAGACGGTATAGAGGAAGTTATGGAGGAGCTGCCGGCCGTACTCGGTGTGGGTGACCTCCGGGTGGAACTGCACGCCGTAGATCCTCCTCCTCTCGTCCCCCATGGCCGCGCAGGGGCAGTTCTCCGTCTCGCCCAGCACCGCGAAGTCCGCGGGGGGCGTTTTGACAAAGTCCGTATGGCTCATCCAGCACACGCTTTTTGCCGGGATGCCGGCAAAAAGCACGCTCCCGACGGCGTGAAGCTCCGCCTTGCCGTACTCGCTGGCATTTCCGGCGGAGCAGATCTCGCCGCCCGCCATCCAGGCAAGGAGCTGGCAGCCATAGCAGATTCCCAGAATGGGAATGCCCAGCTCCAGCAGCTTCGGCGGGAAATGCGGGGACTCCGGGTCGTAGACGCTGTTGGGGCCGCCGGTGAGAATAACGCCGGTATAGCCCTCCGCGGCTATGTCCTCCGGGGTGATCTTATTGTAAGGGACGATCTTGGCGAACACCTTCTGCTCCCGCACCCGCCGGGCGATCAGCTGGTTATACTGTCCGCCGAAGTCCAGCACCAATATCTTATCCACAGCGCACCTCACACATCCAAGTCTTCCGTGGAGACCTCTACGCCCTCCAAAACGGGGGTGATCTCACGGAGAAAGGCATCCACCTGGGACACACAGCGGCCCACATACTTCCCCGGCTCCAGCGCCTCTTCCAGCGCCGCAGCGTCCATGCCGAAATCCTCCCGTGCCGACAGCAGCTCGAGGAGGTCGCACTTCCCGCCGTTTTTCATGTGCTCCGTAGCCTCCATGGAGCACTCCCGGATGATCTCATGGAGCTTTTGCCGGTCGCCGCCTCGCTTGACCCCCTCCATCAGGAGATTCTCCGTAGCGATGAAGGGCATATACTCCCGCACGGCGGCGGCGATGATCTTCTCGTTCACCCGCAGTCCCGCGGTAATGTTCCGGCACAGCCGGAGCACCGCGTCGGCGCAGAGGAAGCCCTCGGGCAGGGAGATGCGGCGGTTGGCGGAGTCGTCCAGCGTCCGCTCCAGCCACTGCACCGAGGCGGTCATGGCGCCGTTGGCGGCGTCCGCCATCAGGTAGCGGCTCAGCGAGCACACCCGCTCACAGCGCATGGGGTTGCGCTTGTAGGCCATGGCGGAGGAGCCGATCTGCTGCTCCTCAAAAGGCTCTTCCAGCTGCCTGTCATGCTGGAGAAGGCGGATGTCGTTGGCCATACGGTAGCAGCTCTGACCCAGCGAAGAGAGGCAGTTGAGAATACGGCTGTCCTCCTTGCGCGGGTAGGTCTGACCGCAGACAGAAAAGCACCTGGCAAAGCCGAACTCCCTGCATAGTCTGGCGTTGAGTTCATCGATCTTCGTCTCGTCCCCCTGAAACAGTTCCAGGAAGCTGGCCTCCGTGCCGGTGGTGCCCCGGCAGCCCAGGAACTTCATGCTGTCCAGCACAAAGTCGATCTCCTCCAGATCCATCCACAGCTCCTGCATCCAGAGCGTGGCGCGTTTGCCCACAGTGACCAGCTGCGCGGGCTGGTAGTGCGTGTAGCCGAGAGTGGGGATGGCCTTCGTCCGGGCGGCAAAGTCCGAGAGATTTCGCAGCACCTGCAGCAGCTCCCCGCGCAGATGTCGCAGCCCCTCCCGGTAAAGGATCAGATCGGCGTTATCGGTCACATAGCAGCTGGTCGCCCCCAGATGGATGATCCCGGCGGCGGATGGCGCCTCCAGGCCGTAGGCGTAGACCTGCGCCATGACATCGTGGCGCACCACTTTCTCCCGGACCCGGGCCGCCTCAAAGTCGATGTCCGTGACGTGCGCTTCCAGCTCCGCCACCTGTTCCTCCGTGATGGGCAGCCCCAGCTCGTGCTCGGCCCGGGCCAGCGCCACCCAGAGCCGCCGCCATGTCTCCACCCGCCGGCGCTGGGAGAAGAGGCGGAGCATGAAATTGGAAGCATAGCGGGAGGACAGAGGGGATTCGTAGATGTCGTACATGCTGTTCCCTCCTCTCACTCCACCGTGACGGATTTCGCCAGATTTCTGGGCTTATCAATGTCCCGCCCGTTCTCCTTCGCCGTGTAGTAGGCCAGCAGCTGCAGCGGCACCACCGAGAGCAGCGGGGAGAAAACCGAAGGCGTGTCAGCGATGAAGAGCACGTCGTCGGCCTGGGAGAGTATCGCCCGGTTGCCGGGCTTGGCGATGGCCGCCACCTTGGCGCCCCGGGTCTTGACCTCGATGATGTTGTTCATGGTCTTCTCCGAGAGCTCGTCGCAGCAGCACACGGCGATCACCGGCTGTCCCTCCACAATGAGGGCGATGGTGCCGTGCTTCAGCTCCCCGGCGGCGTAGGCCTCCGCGTGGAGGTAGGAGATCTCCTTCATCTTCAGCGCCCCCTCCTGGGCCACGGCGTAGTCCGTGTTCCGCCCGATGAAGAAGAGGGAGCGGGCGTCGCGGTATTTTTTGGCGATACGCTCCGCCGGGTGAGAGAGATCCAGCGTCTCCTGCAGTTTTCTGGGCATCATCCGCATCTCCCGGAGGTAGCCCGTCCATTCCTCCCCATCCAGCCTGCCCAGCTTCCGGGCCGTGTAGAGGGCGAAGAGGTAAAGCACCGCCACCTGGGTGGTGTAGCCCTTGGTGGTGGCCACGGCGATCTCCGGCCCGGCCCAGGTGTAGAGAGTGTTGTCGGCCAGCTTGGCGATGGTGCTGCCCACCACGTTCACGATGGCCAGCGTCCGGGCGCCACGGCGCTTGCACTCCTTCATGGCGGCGATGGTGTCCGCCGTCTCCCCGGACTGGGAGAGCACGATCAAAAGCGTATGTTCGTCCACGATGGGGTCGCAGTACCGAAGCTCGCTGGCCAGCACCGCCTCCGTGGGGATGCGGCAGAGCTTTTCGATGGCGTAGCGCCCCGCGCAGCCGGCGTAGTAGGCCGAGCCGCAGGCGGTGATGAGGATCTTGTTCACCCGGGAGAGGTATTCCCCGCTGAGCTCGAAATCGTCCAGCACAATCTCATCGTCCTTCAGCCGGGGCGACAGGGCCGCCTTCACCGCCGCGGGCTGCTCCATGATCTCTTTGAGCATAAAGTGCTCGTAGCCGCCCTTTTCCGCCGCCTCCATGCCCCAGGTGATGCGGCTGACGGGCTTTTGGATCTCCCGGCCGGTGCAGTCGTAGATCCTGACCTCTTCCCCGGTAAGCTCCGCCAGTTCCCCGTCGTCCAGATAGACGGCGTTTTTCGTGTGGGCGATCAGGGCGGTCACGTCGGAAGCAAAGAAGTTCTCCCCCGCGCCAATCCCCAAAATCAGCGGGCTGGCCTCCTTCACCGCGAAGAGGGTATTGGGGTGGTCAGTACAGACGATGCCCAGGGCGTAGGAGCCCTCCAGCCTCGCCACGGTCTTGATCACCGCCTTTTTCAGATCGCCCTGATAGTACATCTCGATGAGGTGCACCACCACCTCCGTATCGGTCTCGCTGCGGAAGGTGTAGCCCTTGGCACGCAGCTCCTCCCGGAGCGCGGCGTAGTTTTCAATGATGCCGTTGTGCACCACGGCAAAACGCCCGTCGTTGGAGAGATGGGGATGAGCGTTCACATCCGTGGGCGCGCCGTGGGTGGCCCAGCGGGTGTGGCCGATGCCGGTGCACCCCTCCACGCTCAGCCCGTCATGGGTCTTTTCGCAGAGGTTGGCGATCCGCCCGCTGACCTTTTCCACGGTGATCTTCCCCTGATGAAGCACTGCCAGTCCGGCGGAGTCGTAGCCCCGGTATTCGAGGGTCTTCAGCCCCTCCAGAAGCACCTGGGACGCCCGCTGCGTCCCCGTGTATCCAACAATTCCGCACATACTCTACCCTACCTTTCCAGATAAGCGTCCCGCTCGGCTCCCACGGAGACATAGCGGATATGGCAGCCGATGTTCTCCTCAATGTATTCAACATACCGCTTTGCCGCCTCGGGCAGCTCCGCCCAGGAGCGCACGGCGGAAATGTCCTGATGCCAGCCCTCCAGATACTCTGTCACGCTCTCCGCTTCCTCCAGCGCGGCGGGAAACGGGAACTCGTCGGTGAGTTCGCCATGCAGCCGGTAGTGGGCGCAGACGGGGATCTTTTCCATGTAGCTGAGCACATCCAGCTTGGTGAGAGCCACGGCGGTGGCACCCTGCACCTGCACGCCGTAGCGGGTGGCCACCAGGTCGAGGGGGCCTACTCGCCTGGGCCGTCCGGTCTTGGCTCCGTACTCCCCGCCCTTTTCCCGGAGTTCGGCAGCCCGCTCATCCAGCCACTCGCACACGAACGGGCCCTCGCCCACGCAGGTGGAATAGGCCTTTACCACACCGACGACCTCGTTCAGCTTCACGGAGGGAAGCCCGCTCCCCACGCCGGCATAGGCGGCAAGAGCGTTGGACGAGGTTGTATAAGGATAGATGCCGTAATCCAGGTCGCGCAGCGCGCCCAGCTGGGCTTCGAAGAGGATGCTGCCGCCCTTCTTCTCAGTCTCCCGCAAAAAAGCGGAAGTGTCGCAGATATAGGGCTTGATCTTCCCGCCGTACTCCTCCACCCAGGAGAAGAGCTCCTCCTCGGTGCAGGGGGCGCTGCCGTAGACCCCGGTGAGGGTCAGGTTTTTCCACTCCAGCAGCTGTCTGAGATGGGCGCGGAGCTTCTCGGGGTAAAAGAGTTCCCCGGCCATCACGGTCTTTTTCTGGGATCGGTCGGAATAGAACGGCGCAATGCCCTGCATGGTGGAGCCATATTTCTGATCGGAGAGCCGTCCCTCCTCCAGAGCGTCCAGCTCCCGGTGCCAGGGGAGCAGCAGCGACGCGCGCTGGCTGATCTTCAGATTTTCCGGGGTAATGGCCACGCCCCGGGCCATGACGCTCTCCATCTCTTTCCAGAGATTTTCCGCGTCCAGCGCCACGCCGTTGCCCAGCACATTCACCACGCCCTTCCGGAAGATGCCCGAGGGCAGCAGGTGCAGCGCGAACTTGCCCATCTCGTTGATCACCGTGTGCCCGGCGTTGCCGCCGCCCTGATAGCGCACCACCACATCGTACTTCTCCGTGAGCAGATCGACCATCCGCCCCTTTCCCTCATCGCCCCAGTTGATTCCCACGATCGCGCAGTTAGACATAGCCTTCTTCTCCTTATTTTCCCGTTGCCGGGGATGTTCTTTCCGTTTTGGGGGGAAAGCCTCCCCCCGAATGTGCCTTACTTGCCGCTGGCACCGTAGTTGGAGAGCACCCTCGCCGAGGGGTCGTCCACACGGCAGCCTTCCCATTCTTTGTTGGGCATCCAGAAGTCCGCCACCATCTCCGCCTGATGGGGGTAGTAGCGCTCGAAGATCTCCCGATAGAGGAGGGACTCCCTGGTAAAGGGAGTGGCAAAGGAGTATGCCTGCCGCCGTGCCTCGTACTCTTCCTGAGTATAGCACCTCTCGGCGTACTCTTTCAAGTCGTCCACCATGGAATGTCCCACCGCATCGGAAAAAGCGGCCTTCTCCCGCCAGAGGATGCTCTCGGGGAGCAGTCCGTCCTTCTCAAAAGCGTGGCGCAGCAGGTATTTCCCCTTGCCGTAGCGGTTGACCTTCATCTCCGGGGCCACCGCCATCACATAGCGGACAAAGTCCAGATCCCCGAAAGGCACCCTGGCCTCCAGCGAGTTCACGGAGATGCATCGGTCGGCCCGGAGCACATCGTACATGTGCACCTCCCGCACCCGCTTCTCCTCCTCTTTCTGGAATTCTGCCGGAGAGGGGGCAAAGTCCGTATACTTGTACCCAAACAGTTCGTCGGAGAGTTCCCCGGTGAGCAGCACCCGGATATCCGAATGTTCGTGGATGTACTTGCAGACCAGATACATGCCCATGCTGGCACGGATGGTAGTAATGTCATAGGTGCCCAGCAGCGCCACGACCCTCTCCAGACTCCCCAGCACGTCCTCCCGGGTGATGATCACCTCCGTGTGGTCGCTGCCGATGTAGTCCGCCACCTGGCGGGCATACTTGAGGTCGATAGCGTCCTCCCGCATACCGATGGCGAAGGTGCGTATGGGCGCGGCGCTCTTCCCGGCGGCGATGGCGCAGACCAGAGAGGAGTCCAGTCCTCCCGAGAGCAGAAACCCCACTCTCGCGTCTGCCACCAGCCGCTTCTCCACCCCGGCGATCAGCTTATCGTGGATGTTGGCGCAGACCGTCTCCAGATCGTCCCGGCAGACCTCCGGCACGGCGGCGATGTCTTCAAAACAGTGGAACTCACCGCCCTTGTAATAATGTCCGGGCGGAAAGGGCTGCACCCTGTACACCAGCCCTACGAGGTTTTTCGCCTCACTGGCGAAGACGATGACGCCCCTGCTGTCATAGCCGTAATAGAGCGGACGGATGCCGATGGGGTCCCGGGCGGCGATGTACTCCCCCGTCTCTCCGTCATAAATGATCAGCGCGAACTCCGCGTCCAGCATGGGGAACATCCCCACGCCGTACTCCCGGTAGAGGGGCAGCAGGATCTCACAGTCACTCTCGCTGGAAAAGCGATAGCCCCGCTCCATCAACCCAGAGCGGAGCTTCTCAAAACCGTAGATCTCCCCGTTGCAGACGACATAGCTCTCCCCCAGCCGGAACGGCTGCATCCCGTCTCCGCTCAGATCCATGATGGCCAGCCGGTGAAAGCCCAGCAGCCCCTTGCCCGTGTCGATCACGCGGCTGTCGTCCGGGCCCCGGGAGAGGGTCTTTTCAAACCCTCTCCGGAACGCCTCGGGATCGGCGCTTTTGCCGCAATAACCCATTATGGAACATATTCTCTCTATTCTCCTATCCCGAAAAGGCCCCTTTTCAGGGGCCTTTCTGTCAATGTACGCTGAAAAGGATGTCCGCGTAACTGGGATAGGGCCAGAACGACTTGGCGGTCATGGCCTCGGCCCGGTCGCAAGCCCCCCGCAGTTCGCCCATCTTGGGGATGAGGGTATCGCGGATGGCAGCGGACTTCGCTTCCATATCCTCCATGCCCGCCTCGTCCTCCACGATGGCGGCCAGCTCGTCTCTCAGCCCGGCGATGGCGTCGCCAAGCTCGCTGAGGGCTTTCAGGGTCTTTTTCTCGTAGGCGCAGGGGATGCTCTCGTCCACCTTTTTCTTGCTGCGGATGCCCTCGGCCAATGCGGTGGTGTAGGCGGCCACAGCGGGCAGGATCCCCACGGAGACCATGTCCAGCATGGTGTTGGCCTCGATGGTCACCGTCTTGCAGTAGTTCTCCAGCAGGATCTCGCAGCGGGACTCCAGCTCAGAGAGGGTGTAGACGCCGTGGGAGGTGAGCATATCCACATTCTTCTTGTCAAGAAGGTGGGGCAGGCAGTCGGGGGTGGTGCGGTAGTTGAGCAGGCCGCGCTTCTCCGTGGCCTCCTCGATCCAGGCGTCGTCGTAGCCGTTGCCGTTGAAGATGATGCGTTTGTGGGTTTTGACGGTATCCTGAATGAGGGTGTGGAGTGTAGCGGAGAAGTCCCCGGCGCCCTCCAGCGCGTCAGCATACTGCCGCAGGCTCTCCGCCACGGCCGCGTTGATCATGATGTTGGCGCAGGCGATGGAGTTGGCGGAGCCCACCATGCGGAACTCGAACTTATTGCCCGTGAAGGCGAAGGGAGAGGTGCGGTTGCGGTCGGTGGTGTCCCGGTTGAATCGGGGCAGCACATCCACGCCCAGCTTCATCTGCTGTCTCTCCGCCCCGGCATAGGGTGTGTCGTGCTCGATGGAGTCCAGCACCGCGGTAAGCTCGTCGCCCAGGAACATGGACACCACGGCGGGAGGCGCTTCGTTGGCGCCAAGACGGTGGTCGTTGCCGGCGGTGGCCACGGAGATGCGCAGCAGATCCTGATAGTCGTCTACGGCCTTGATGACGGCGCAGAGGAACAGCAGGAACTGGGCGTTCTCGTGAGGGGTCTCCCCCGGGGAGAGCAGGTTCACGCCCGTGTCGGTAGCCATGGACCAGTTGTTGTGCTTGCCGCTGCCGTTGACCCCGGCAAAGGGCTTCTCCTGGAGCAGGCAGACCAGCCCGTGGCGGGCGGCCACCTTCTGCATGATCTCCATGATGAGCTGGTTCTGGTCGGTGGCCAGGTTGGTGCTGGTGTAGATGGTAGCCAGCTCGTGCTGGGCGGGGGCCACCTCGTTATGCTCGGTCTTGGCCATAACGCCCAGCTTCCACAGCTCCTCGTTCAGATCGGCCATGTAGGCCGCCACGGCGGGTTTGATGGCGCCGAAGTAGTGATCGTCCATCTCCTGCCCCTTGGGAGGCTTGGAGCCAAAGAGCGTGCGGCCGGTAAAGCGCAGATCGGGACGCTTGTCATACATCTCCCGGGTGATAAGGAAATACTCCTGCTCGGGGCCCACCATCGTGCGAACCCGCTTCACATCGTCCTTGCCGAAGAGGCGGAGGATGCGGAGAGCCTGCTTGTTGAGCGCCTCCATAGAGCGGAGCAACGGGGTCTTCTTGTCCAGCGCCTCGCCGCCGTAGGAGCAGAAAGCGGTGGGGACACAGAGAGTGTTCTCCTTGATGAAGGCGAAAGACGTGGGATCCCAGGCGGTATAGCCCCGGGCCTCAAAGGTGGCGCGGAGTCCGCCGGAGGGGAACGAGGAGGCGTCCGGTTCGCCCCGGATCAGCTCCTTGCCCGAAAATTCCATGATGACCCCGCCGTCGGGGGCTGGGCTGATAAAGCTGTCGTGCTTCTCGGCGGTGATGCCGGTCATCGGCTGGAACCAGTGGGTAAAATGAGTGGCCCCATTCTGTACGGCCCACTCCTTCATGGCTGCTGCCACCGCATCCGCTACCGCGGGATCCAGCGCCACGCCCTCGTCAATGGTTTTCTTCAGCGAGGCGTAAACCTCGCCCGGCAGTACCGCTTTCATGACTCTGTCATCAAACGTCTTACTTCCAAAATAGTCTGACACCTTCGTCATATTCCGGCATCCCCTTTCAAAAAAAATATGGTAGCAGTATAAACTCTTGCAAACGCAAAATAAAATACATATAATGTTTGCGTTATTATATGAAAAAAATATGGAACAGGGGGATCAGTGTGGAACTTCGTACGCTCCGCTATTTCGTTACCGTGGCAGAGGAATTGAATATTACCCGGGCGGCCGCCATATTGAACATCAGCCAGCCTCCCCTGAGCAGCCAGATCATGGCGCTGGAGGAGGAGCTGAACACGCGCCTCTTCCTGCGGGGCAAGCGCAGGCTGGAGCTCACGGAGTCCGGTCAGCTCCTCTACCGCCGGGCCAAGGAGATCCTGCGCCTGACGGAGAAGGCCCGGACGGAGATCCTCTCCATGAACAGCGGCATCTCCGGCACCATCTCCATCGGGCTGGTGGAGGGCACCGCTCCGGACATTGCCGCCGAGTGGTTCTCCGACTTCATCCGGAAATACCCCCAGGTGCGCTTCCGCATCCTGGATGGGAGCAGCGACGACCTCTTCGAGAAGCTGCGCAGCGGCCTGATCAGCCTGGCCGTGGTCACCGCCCCCTATGATCAGGTGCTGCTCAACAGTTTCCCTGTAGGCAGCGAGCGGATGGTGGCTTTCATGAGCCGGGAGCACCCGCTGGCCAGGCTGGAGGGTGACACCATCGACATTGCCCAGCTCCGGGACGAGCCGCTGATCGTCCCCAGCCGGAAAGCCACCATTGAGGCCATCCGCCGCTGGTTCCGGGGGATCAACTGCGATCCGAACATCATCTGCGAGATGGACAGCTATCTGGACGCCGCCGCCCTGGCCGGGCGCAGCGTGGGCATCAGCATCTTTCCTCAGACCGCCTATGTGCCCAACAGCTCGCTGGTGACGAAGTACATAGCGGGCAGCGACAAGTCGCTGGAGTACCTATTTGTATGGCGGAAGGGCCACTCCCTGCCTGTGCTGGAGGAGCGGTTTATCGATCACATCAAGGAACACGTTCTGCCCTGACCGGATTTGCTCCCTTTCCTGCTTCTTCGGTCGTTATACTTGCTTTTGCACGGCCTATATGGTAGACTCACATTATAATGTGTACCCACCGGGTGTTTCCGCCCGGAGGAGGTAAGCGAACGACAGAAAGACAGGATCATGCTGTGATAAAACGAAATCAGATATATTTCAACTGGATCAACCGTTTGCTTGATCTGGCGCTGTTGTATCTTTCCTTTCTCGGCGCCGTGGCGATCTGGCTTTTCCAGGACGGACATGACACGGGGAATGTGGCCTACCATTACGCTCTGGAAAATCCGCTGCCAGCACTGCTGGTCTTTTGTCTGTTCGTCTTTGTTTTCCAGTATGCCGGGCTCTATGACTCATTCCGCGCCAGCAGACTGCTCCCGGAGCTGGGGAAGCTGCTCTTCGCCGATCTTCTCGGCTGTGCTTTCGCGCTGGGCATTCTCTTCCTCTTTCGAGTACGGGACTTTTCCCGGGGCGTCGCCGTTTTGTTTCTTCTGCTCAGCTATCTGCTGCTGAGTTTGAAGCGGGTCTGCCTGCGGCTTGTTCTCCGCACAGCCCGAGCCCGGGGCTACAACCAGAAGCATGTACTGCTGGTGGGCGGGGGGTATCTGGCGGGGAAATACTCCCGCTGCATCCTCAACAACCCCCAGTACGGCTTCCACTGTCTGGGCTATGTGGGCGAGGCAAGCGAAGACGGCCCGGGTATTCGTCTGGGCGGTTACCGGGATCTCCCGGATATTCTGGACCGGTACGACCCGGACGAGATCATCATCGCGCTGGAGCAGGACGAGGGGTCGCAGATGCCCTATGTGATCTCCTGCTGCGAGAAGCAGGGCATCCGCGCCTGCATCATCCCCTATTATAACGACTATCTTCCCGCCAGCGCCACCATCGACGCCATGGAGGATGTGCGGCTGCTGAATATCCGCTCCATCCCGC
This sequence comes from bacterium, assembly GCA_029009095.1. GTDB lineage: Bacteria > Bacillota > Clostridia > Oscillospirales > Oscillospiraceae > Apopatocola. The sequence goes on along the minus strand of JAQXJT010000042.1, from coordinate 18,767 downwards.
TGGACATTGTGTTCAACCAGGCCGTCAAGCGTCTGTTTGACATTGTATTCTCCCTGGCCGTCCTCGTGTTCCTCTCCCCTGTCTACCTGCTGCTGGCGCTGGGCGTCCGTCTCTCCGGCCCCGGCCCCATCCTCTTCCGGCAGGTTCGGGTGGGTAAGGAACGAAAGAATTTCACCATGTACAAGTTCCGCAGTATGCGCGTGAACGACAGCTCCGATACCGCCTGGAGCAAAAGCCGGGACAGCCGGATCACCCCCTTTGGGGCGTTTATCCGCAAGTTCAGTCTGGACGAGCTGCCCCAGTTTTTCAACGTGCTCAAGGGCGATATGAGCGTGGTGGGGCCCCGGCCGGAGCTTCCTTTCTTTGTGCAGCAGTACCGGGACACCATCCCCCGCTATATGATCAAGCACCAGGTGAAGCCGGGTATCACCGGCTGGGCCCAGGTGAACGGCTACCGGGGGGACACCTCCATCGCAGGGCGCATTGACTATGACCTCTGGTACATAGAGAACTGGTCTTTGTTCCTGGATATCAAGATCATTTTGTTGACGGTGTTCGGCGGCATGATCAACGGGGAGAAAAACCTCTCCTTCGGCAAGCGGAAGGAGAGCGGGGACGTCGAAGAAAAAGATCGGGAGGAGACACGCCCGGACAGCTCCCCGTCGAAAAGAACCGAAACAGGGTTGACACATGAAATTGAACAAGATATACTGACCCCAGGAAAAAAATAAAGCTGTGTGGTACGCAGGTGCCCGGAGCGGGAGACCGCAGACGGGTGAAAAGGGAATTCGGTGAAAATCCGAAGCGATGCTGTCACTGTATTAGAGAGGCCCTCTTGAGATCTCACTGGCGCAAGCCGGGAAGAGGAGCGGGCCGTTGATCGAAGCCAGGAGACCTGCCTGTGTATGGAATTTCAGATTTGCAGTCTACGAATCGTTATTCTTACATTGCTTCGTCTCTTGGGGAATACGGCTTACCCTCCGCGCCGCACCGTTTTCGGGGGTGTGGAGGGTGGGTAAGAGATAAAGTTTTGTCGGAATGCCTGTCGTAGAAATACGGCGGCATTATTTTTTTCCGGATTTTTCTGGAAAGGAGGACAATCCATGGAACAGACCCCCGAAAAGATCGCCATCATGGTCTGCCGGAACACGGCCAGGAGCTGCACGGGCGCCGGGTGCTTCACCGCTTTTTATGAGCGCAAATCAGCCTTTGCCGATTACCCGGAGGAAACCGTACTGGCCGCCTACTTCGATTGCAGCGGCTGCGACGCCCGGGAGAAGGACGACCCCGACTTCACCAAGAAGCTGGAAAAGCTCCGCGCTTTGGGCGTGGGGCGCGTGCACCTCGCATCCTGCTGCGTGAAGCACTGCGAGCATCTCCCCGCTATTCGCGCCGCGCTGGAGGAGAAGGGAATTCCTTACGTGGCGGAAACCCATTGACCTACGCGCCAGCGACCCCATCCATTTGAAAGAGAGAGAATTTCCATGAAATCTACCAAGAAAATCGTCAGTCTCCTGCTGGTTTTGTCCCTGACGGCCGCCCTGCTCGCCGGATGCGCCGGCGGCGAAAAGGCCCAGACCAGCGAAACCCCCGCCCCTGCCAGCGCCGGCGAGACCGCCGCTCCCGCGGAGAGCGGCGGGAAGGAGCCAGCGGAACCCGCCGCCAAAAAGCACATAAAAAATCTTGTCGTGGGCACCACCAGCCAGCCCACCGACAACAGCATCATGCAGCAAAGCAGCGCGGTCGGCAAGTTCAACTACAACAGCATCACCTACGCCAACCTGTTTTACCCGGATTCCAAGGGCGAAATGCAGCCCTATTTCCTCACCAGCTACCAGATCTCTGAGGATTCCAAACGTCTGGATCTGACGTTCCCTACCACTGCCGTTTGGCATGACGGCGTACCGGTCACAGTGGACGATGTAGTGTTCACTTTCGAGTTCCGCCGCGACAGGATGAAGACCAAGGCCCTGGAAAACCTGACGGAGATCAAGATCAACGGGCCCGACAGCGTTACTCTCATTTTCAGCGAACCCGACGCCTATTACTTTGTGCAGAACTCTACGCTGACCACTTTTATGATTCCCAAGCACATCTGGGAAAATGTGGAGGACTACACCGCCTATAAGGGCGAAGACGCCGCCATAGGTTGCGGGCCGTACCGACTGGTATCGGTGGACAAGGACGCCAACATCTCTTACTTTGAAGCTGTGCCTGAGAACAGCTTTCTCGGCGAACTGACCGTGGATTCCATTACCCTCAAATCCTATTCCAGCCAGGATTCCATGCTGATGGCCATGGCCAACGGCGAGATCGACCTGATGTACGATTACGCCAATCCCGTGAGCAATACGCTCCTTGACATCATCTCGGGCAACAAGGACATCGACATGGGCGCAAGCTCTTATATTGGGTGCAACCAGGTCACGCTGGGCATGGATCACGGCCCCAACCAGGATCACGCTTTCCGGGAAGCTGCGGTAAAATCTCTGAACTGGAAGCTCATCTGCCAGCTCTGCAACGGTGAATACGGTCAAATTCCCGGCAGCGGCATCATCCCCCCGGCCTGCAAAGGCCATGATGACTCCCTGTGGAAGATGTATCAGGACATCGACGAGGCAAACGCTATTCTGGACAAAGCCGGATATCTGGACAAAAACGGAGATGGCCTGCGCGAAATGCCGGATGGCAGTCCCTTCACCTATAAGGTAACATCCCAGTATGCCACCAAGAAGCAGGAGCTTTTCAACCGCATCGCGGAGGTGTTGGTCTCCAGCCTGCGCGCCGTCGGCGTGGACGCTTTCTTTGACACCGAGTCCATCGCCAGCTCCGAGGCCAACAAAATGATGCTCAACTCCTGCGACTTCGATATGTATATCGGCTATACCACCTCGGGCGTCGCTACTTACCGCACCGCGTTCTGGTACATGGTGCCCAGAGATATTGCCGCACTGGGCGGCGCCGGCTCCGGCAATGAGTGGGGAAAATCCTATCACAACGAGGAGTTGAACAACACCTACCTGAGTCTCACCGGCGCCACCAGCAAGGAAGAATATCTATCCGCCGTGCACAAACTGCAATCCATCGCTTCCAGGGAACTGTTCGGCTTCGCTCTGTGCTGGGAGCAGTGCTTCTTCCCCTACCGGACAGACAAGTATCAGGGCTTCGAGAATATTGATTCTGTCGGTGTGGTTCACGCCGAGACATTCTACACCCTGACAGCAAAGTAAATAAGTTGTATCCCGGAAATTTGCCCGGCGGGAAAGCAAACCCGGCGGGCAGATTTTCTTAAAAGCTCATGTCGAACAAGGAAGTGTAAAATGTACAAACGCGTTATCAAAAAGCTGGCGGTCGCTTTTTCCACGATCCTGGCAATTATCACCATCAGCTTCCTCATGGTTCGCTTTATGCCTGGCGATCCGCTTATGCATCTGGTCGGCCAGGAACGATACTATGAGCTGCAAATGGACGCCCCGGAAGAGTTGGAACGCATCGCAGAAAAGTACGGCCTAAACGACTCCCTGTGGGAACAGTATGTGGGGTATTTGAAGAGTATCGTCACATTCGATTTCGGCGTGGCCTATTCCAATGACGAGCCGGTTTTGGACAATGTCCTCTCCCGGGCAAAATGGAGCCTTGTGCTCAGCGTCCCCACGTTCCTTTTCGGCGGCCTGTTCGGAGCCGTTCTAGGCGTGTTGACCGGCTGGAAGCCAGGCGGATGGCTTGACCGTATCCTGACCCCGGTCATGCTGTTTCTCAACACGGTTCCAAGCAACTGCATCGGTATTCTGTTCCTTGTTTTCTTTGCATTTAAGCTCCAGTGGTTTCCGCTGAACGGAATGACGTCCGGCGGTTTGAGCGGGCTGGCGAGGACGATAGACATCATCTGGCACGCAGGGCTGCCCATGCTGCTGCTCCTTCTTTTCCGGACCGCTTCCAATTACCTTTTGATGAAAAGCAACGTCTCGCAGGTCAAAGGCGAAGACTATATCACCACGGCCTATTCAAAAGGCCTGTCCTCTCACCGAGTACTTTGGGTACATGTGGTAAAAAACGCCATGCTGCCGTACACCACCAGTTTGTGTATGCAACTGGGTGGGATTTTATCCGGATCCATGCTGATCGAGGTCATCTTCGGATGGAAGGGCATGGGGAATCTGTTCTATACAGCGGTCTCCTCCAGAGATTTTCCAACCGCGCAGCTGTGTTTCCTGATCTCCGCTGTATGTATCGTGTTCGGCAATCTTCTCAGCGACATTGTGATTGCCTTGATCGATCCCAGAATCAGGGAGGGTAACTTTGACTACTGACAAAAAGAAAGGTCAAAAAAAGACTTTCTCCATGAACGGCGCCATGAAGTGTGGCGCGGGGATCGTGGGCTTTTTCCTGCTGGTCGCCCTGTTTGCAAAGCAGATTGCTCCCTACGACCCCGCCCAGATGGGCGTGCCCTACATAAAACCCTGTGCAGAGCACCTGCTGGGCACCAACGATGTGGGGCAGGATATTTTCAGCGAGCTGATCTACGGAACCCGCGTCTCCCTTTTGATCGGCGTCTTCACTGCCATGGTGGTGACGGTGTTCGCCACGATGCTGTCTCTGATCTCCGGCTACTACAAGGGCATTCCGGACAAGTTGATCACTGCTCTGACCAACATCACCATGGGACTCCCCAGTCTCGCTCTGACCGTGTTGCTCGTGGCGTATCTCAATCCCGGGAAAACGAGCATTATCATTTCCATCAGCCTGACCGCCTGGACAGGCACATCCCGGATTTTGCGCAGCCGGATTATACAGCTCGCCGAGATGCCTTTTATCAAAATAGAAAAGGCCATCGGCATGAATGACTTTGTCATTATGACGAAGCATCTCCTGCCCAATCTCAAAGACATTATCCTCTCCCGTGCGGCGCTGGCAGTTTCCTCCGCCATGATGACGGAAGCGGGGCTGAGCTTCCTTGGGCTGGGCGATTTGGGCAGCAAGAGCTGGGGCAGCATTCTGCACTATGCCTTCTACCAGAACGGTGTGGTACGGGGCTATTACTGGTGGTATCTCCCGCCGATACTCTGCACCTCTCTCGCTGTCACCGGGTTTATGCTGCTGGGATACTATGGCGTTCAGAAGATGCCGGGAGGGAAAAAAGATGCTTGAATTCAAGAATGTTTCCGTGCGCTTTCGCGGCACCGGCAGCCTTTTGGCTGTGGACGATGTCACTTTGTCCCTCCCGAAGGGGAGCCGAACCGCGATTATCGGGGAAACAGGGAGCGGGAAAAGTGTGCTGCTGCTGGCGGCTCTCCGTCTCCTGCCGGAGGGCGCCGTCGTTAGCGGGAGTGTCTGTCTTGACGGGGAGGATCTGCTGCATGTGGGAAAAAAGCGCCTCCAGCATATTCGCGGAGGTGTCATCTCCTATATTCCGCAGGGCGGTGGCGCCAGCATGAATCCTCTGCTGAAAATCGGCTTTCAGGTGGGTGAACCGCTGATAGTGCACCGGCAGAAGACAAAAAAGGAGGCCATGGCAGAGAGTGTCCGTTTGCTCCGCCGGTTTAATCTTCACGATGAAGATCGGGTGGCCCATGACTATCCGCACGCCCTCAGCGGCGGGATGCGCCAGCGCGTCATGATAGCCATGGGGATGGCCGCCGGGCCTTCCATCCTCTTTGCCGACGAGCCCACCAAGGGTCTCGATCAGCGGCGGATCGAGCTGGTCGAGGAATCCCTTCAACAGCTGAAGAATGAGACGCTTTTGTGTGTGACCCATGATATGGGGTTTGCCGGAAGGATCTCCGACGCCATTTGTGTGATGTACGCGGCTCAGCAGGTAGAGTTGGGAACCAGCAAGGAAATTTTGGAGGACCCGCTCCACCCCTACACGCAGGATATGCTGGCCGCCATGCCGGAAAACGGAATGGTCTACCACGGGAAAGTCGGGGCGCTCTCACACGCGGAGTATATCGGCGGAGAGGGCGGATGCCGTTACCGTGACCGCTGCCTCTATTGCAGCGGCAAGTGTCAGGAAAAGCCGCCTTTCGCAGTGGTAGGAAACCGGAAAGTGAGGTGCTGGAGATATGTTGCTGAAAACTGAAAGCCTCTGCAAGACCTACCATCAATCCCGGACTGTCAAAGCCGTGGACATGGCGGAGGTGATGCTTGACGCCGGGGAAACCGTGGGCCTTTTTGGGGACAGCGGCAGCGGGAAGACCACACTGGGTATGATGGTGGCCGGATTGCTCTCCCCCACCTCTGGCCAAATCTGTTTTGAAGGGCAGCCTCTGCGTATGCCTTACCGGGGTCAGATCCGCCGGAGAATACAGATCCTCTTTCAGCACCCTGAGACCTCGTTCAATCCCGAGCTCATACTACTGCGCAGCATGACAGAACCCTACAGGATCTATGACCTCCCTTACAGCTATGAAATTCTTCTGGAGAATATCTCCCGTTTCGGGCTTCATGAGGAACATCTCTATCGTCAGCCATCACAGTTGAGCGGCGGGGAGCTTCAACGGGCCGCGCTGGCACGAATTCTCACCATTCAGCCAGACCTTGTGGTGCTGGACGAGCCCACCAGTATGCTCGATGTAATTACCCAGGCGCAGATCATGCAGATGCTGCGGGACTACCAGCAGCAGCACCATACCGCTTATCTGCTGATCTCTCACAGCAAGGCTATATGCGAAGCCGTGTGTACAAGGATTTACCATGTGGAAAACGGCAGATTTACCCTGCCTGATCCCCGCTGGGCCTGAGTTTCCCTCCACAGACGCGGGTATGCCGTTATATGCGCTGTGTTTTTCTCCCGGATCGTTCCCTCCCCTCCTTTTCTTCCCCGCGCCCGCTTGAAAAAAGGCTCCGCGCATGGTATCATGGGGAAAAATCTGAAAAGGAGCAAGGATATGGAAAACCTTCTGGGCGAAAAACGCAGCGCATTTCTCTATGAGGGGCGCTATTATCTTCTGCCCGACGAGGCCGGGAGCGTGGCGGAGCTTATGGAGAAGTTTGGCCGGGGCGAGCCCTGCATCTGCCGTGAGCTTCTCAGCGACAAGTGCATGGCGCCCTATTTTGTCATGGAGCACAGCCGCCGCCAGAAGCTGCGCCTCAAGCACTCTCTGATCTTCCCCGTGGATGTGTGGGTGCTCTCCCATGAGGAGTACAATGAGCGGCTTCGGAATCTGGTGGAGGAGCACTGCCCCTCCTGCCCCCATTATCACAAGACCACCTCCGACGCCCGTTCTCTCGATGGCTACCATGAGGAGATCAGTCTCAACCGGGTCTGCTTCATGCGGGAGCACTGGGAGCAGCAATCGCTCGAGACGGCCCGGGACTACCCCCGTGTGAACGAGTGGGTGCAGGAGTTCAACAAGCTCTTCCCGACGCTGGAGCTGGAGAAAAAGCTGGACGAGGGACAACTGGAGCAGGCCCGGGAGATCTTCGAGGAAAACCTCAGCAACTATGTGGTCTACGCCCTGCCCCCCTACCTGATGGGCCGCAAAGAAGAGGGCGGCTACTATATCTACTTCACCACCTTCTTCAACGCCGGAGACGGGCTCTTTATGGAGTATGTGTGCCGGGAGATGATGAAGCGTCAGGGCAAGCGCGGCTGGGACATCCGCAACTATATCCCCCGGGGACTATACGCCGCGGAGAGCGAAAAGCCCGACGGCTTTGTCTGCGAGGTGCTGGAATACGACCACAAGTTCCTGGATCTGACCGTCTGCTGCGCCAACGGGCAGAGCATGACGGGGGCTTATCTCTGGCTTTGTGGCCTGCTGGGCGAGGATCGCCTGCGCAACGCCGCCATCAACTACGGCGTCAGCGGCGGGGAGCTGCCCGGGATTCGCCCCCCGGAGGAACTGGAGGCAGTGGTCGATGCCTGCCTGGAGGGACTGAGTCAGGAGAACATCCAGGTGCCCCCTGTGGAGTGGATCCCCTACATGGAAGAGGGCAGCCAGGAGATGACCGGCGTCACCCAGGACCGCTGCTATAACTGGCACCGCTTCCTGCTGGACTCGCTGGCCGGAGAAAAGTGCGAGATGGAGCCCTGGGAGCAGGACGACATTCTCTCCGAGCTGAATATGCCCCTCGCCGTTCTCACGCTGCCGATCCCCGGCGAGAGCACCGCCGACTCTCCCGCCTTCCGCAAGGCCGGAGGCGCCATGGTAGCCTTTATGGATGCCCTGGCCGAGACCAACCTCGCCAAGGTGGTCTTCCAGCTGAACTCCTACCGGGTCATGCAGCTGGGCTTCCTCGTTTTCAACCACACGGATTTTCTCTACAAAGTGCGGGAGCTCTCCCCCATCTTTGGGGACTATTTCGCCAAGCTGGATGTGTTCACCGCCTCCGGGAAGCACGGCGGCCACTATGCGGTCAGCTTCGATATGCCCCGGCTGCTTGGGGAACAGCCCAGAAAGTGACCGCGCGGGCTCCTTCCCCATTTTCTCTCCCCCATATCGCGTCAAAGCACAGCCCTTTTCACGGAAAGGGGCTGTGCTTTTCATCAGTATCCGACGCAAAAGAGCGCCGACTGTCCCGCTGAATTGTGTATTTTACTGATTTACACCGCTAAGGTGACATGGTATGATGGGGGCACATTTTTAACACCGGGAGGCTCCAATATGTATAAAAGTGAATACCTGAACCGGGTATACGAGAGCATTGTAAAACGCGACCCCAACGAGCCGGAGTATTTGCAGGCAGTGCGTGAGGTCTTTGAGTCGCTGGACCTGGTGGTGGACAAACACCCCGAGTGGGAGAAGGCCGGACTCATCGAACGCTTTGTGGAGCCCGAACGGGTGCTGGAATTCCGGGTACCCTGGGTGGACGACCAGGGAAAGGTACAGGTAAACCGCGGTTACCGTGTCCAGTATAATTCCGCCATCGGCCCCTACAAGGGCGGTCTCCGCTTCCACCCCTCCGTCAACCTCTCCGTGATCAAGTTTCTGGGCTTTGAGCAGACGCTGAAAAACTCCCTGACCACCCTGCCCATGGGCGGCGGAAAGGGCGGGTCGGACTTTGACCCCAAGGGCCGCTCCGACGCCGAGGTCATGCGTTTCTGCCAGAGCTTTATGACAGAGATGGCCCGCCACATCGGCCAGTTCACCGATGTGCCCGCCGGCGACATCGGCGTGGGCGGCCGGGAGGTGGGCTACCTCTACGGCCAGTTCAAGCGCATCGTGAACCGCTTCGAGGCCGGCGCCATCACCGGCAAGGGCATTCCCTTCGGCGGCTCCCTGGCCCGCACCCAGGCCACCGGCTACGGGCTGTGCTACTTCGCTTCCGAGGCCCTGAAGAAGCAGCGCAACGACAGCTTCGCGGGCAAGAAAGTGGTCATCTCCGGCAGCGGTAATGTGGCCCAGTACGCCGCGGAGAAATGTATGCAGCTGGGCGGCACTGTCGTTGCCATGAGCGACAGCAACGGATATGTGGTGGACGAGCGGGGCATCGACCTGGAAAAGCTCTTTGACATCAAGCAGAAACGCCGCGCACGCATCCGCGTCTACGCGGAGGAAGTGCCCGGCAGTGAATACCACGAGGGCTGCAAGGGCATCTGGGGCGTCAAATGCGACATTGCTCTCCCCTGCGCCTCCCAGAACGAGATGGACGCCGAGGGCGCCCGGGCGCTGGTAGCCAACGGGGCCATGGGCGTTTTCGAGGGAGCCAACATGCCGCTGACTCCCGAAGCCATCGCCGTGATCCAGAGCGCGGGTCTGCTCTACGCCCCCGGCAAAGCCTCCAACGCCGGCGGCGTGGCCACCTCCGGTCTGGAGATGAGCCAGAACTCCCTGCGTATGGCCTGGAGCTTTGAAGAGGTGGATCAGAAGCTCTCCGGGATCATGGAAAACATCTACAACGCCTGCTACGCCGCCTCCGAGGAGTGCGGCTGCCCGGGTGATCTGATGGTGGGCGCCAATGTGGCGGGCTTCCTGAAGGTGGCCGAAGCCATGATGGCCCAGGGCGTCGTGTAACGGCGCGGCAAGGGTTCCTTGCGTGTTCTCATAAGACAATCAGACAGCCAAAAGGCGCGACCTTTTTTCAAAGGTCACGCATTTTGGCCTGAGTGGGCAGCCGCTCTCCCGGCGCACGCGATACAGCGCCTGTTGCCTCACGGCTCCCTGCCGTTGGATGATTTTTCATGGCTGAGCGTCATCCACGCGCACCATCCTGTAGCCGATGCCGATGTGGGTCTGGATATACTGGGGCGCGCCGTCGCCGAGTTCCAGCTTTTTCCGCAGCGTGGCCATAAACACCCGCAGAGTGCCGATGTCATTATTCCAGCTGCTGCCCCAGACATTCTGCAAAATGAACCGGTGAGTCAGTACTTTCCCGGTGTTTCTGGCCAGCAGACAGAGGAGCTTGTATTCCATGGCGGTCAAGTGCAGCTCCTCCTCCCCCAGATAAACGCAACCTGTGGCATAGTTGATGCGCAGCGGCCCGTTTTCGTAGGAAGAACCCGGGGCCGAAGACAGCTGCAGCAGCGCCAGTCGGCGCTGGGTCACCCGGAGTCTTGCCAGCAGCTCCTCTACGGAAAAGGGTTTTGTCAGGTAATCGTCCGCCCCGGCGTCCAAAGCGTCGATCTTGTCCGTATCCTCGCTCCGGGCGCTGATGACGATGATGGGAACATTGGACCAACTGCGGATACGGCGGATCACCTCCACCCCGTCCATGTCCGGAAGCCCCAGATCCAGCAGAATGATATCCGGGTTATGGGAGGCGGTCTCCATGATCGCCGCCTGGCCGTTGACGGCGGCGAGATGGCGGTAGCCGTGGCTTTTCAGTGTGGTGGTGATAAGATTTCGCACAGGGGCGTCATCCTCCACCACCAGGATCTGAATCTGATTCATAGAGAGAGACCTCCTCCAACGGCAGGGCCACGCTGAACAAAGCGCCCTGCGGATGATTGTCCTTGACCGCAATGCTGCCGCCGTGGGCCTCCACAATAGACTTGCAGAGAAAAAGACCCAGCCCCAGACTGCGGCGGTTGTCCGCGATCTTATTGTTTCCGCAATAGAATTTGTCAAAGACCTTCTTTTTCTCCCCGTCGGGGATCCCGTTCCCTGTGTCCGCCACGGAGATCACCGCCATATCTCCCTGCCGCTCCGCCGAGACGGTGATGTCAGAACCGGCGGGTGTGTACTGGATGGCGTTGTCCACGAGGTTGATGAGGACCTGCACCATCAGCCGGGCGTCGGAGCGCACCAGCAGCAGCTCGTCCCGGCAGTTTACAGACACATGGTGCTCGGAGGCGCGGCGGGAGACATGCTGCATGGCCTCCCCGATGATCTCGCTCACCAGCTCCGGGGCGGTGGACAGCGTCATCCTCCCGTCCTCGATGCGGGTGGCGTACAGCAAATTCTCCACCAGATTGATGAGCCAGAGGGCGTCGTCGTAAATATCCGCGTAGATCTGCTGCCGGGTCTCTCTGTCAAAACTGTCGGCGTTTTGCAGGAGATTGCTGGCGTTGCCGGAGATGCTGGTCAGCGGCGTGCGCAGCTCGTGGGAGATGGTGCGCAGGAGGTTGGCGCGCAGCTGCTCGCTCTCCGCCAGGATGGCCGCGGCCTCCTTTTCCCGGGCGTTTTTGTCATTCTCCATGGCCAGCGCCACGCTGCCCAGAATGGAGAGCAGCATCCCGTGCTCCGATGCTTCCAGCGGCGCGTCCTTTGCCTCAATGCCCACCACTCCGTAAACCCGGTCGTTGACGCGGATGTCCAGATAGAAGTACCGGGCGTCGGACATGGTGTCCGTGTTGGCTCCGGCGGAGTGGTTATTCTCCAGCGCCCACTGAGCCGTGGGGATCTCCGTGTCCCGCTCGAAACAGGCCGGGGCGCTCTTGTCGAAACTGTACAGCTTCGGCTCGGTGAGTTTTCCGCCGTCGTTTCCAAATACCACGATGTTTCTGCGGAGCAGCTTCATGATCTGCTCCCCCGCCGCCTGCAGGATCTCGTCCCCGGTTTTCGCTTTGGAGATCAGCTGATCGGTGTCAAAGAGCACCTTGGTGCGGTAGGCGGTCTTGGCCGACTGCCCGGCCTGCTCCTTATACCGCTGGGCAAAGGTACCGGTGATATAGGCGGTGAGGAACATGACGAGAAACGTCACCGGGTAGCCGATCCCGTAAGCGCTCAGGGAAAAGCGCGGCTCCGTGAACAGATAGTTGAAGATCATCACGCTGCTCACTGAGGAGACCAGGCTGTAGAGCCGCCCGGAGGTGGCCACAGAGGTCAGCAGCACCCCGAGGATGTACACCATGATGATGTTGGAGTCGGTAAAGCGAAGATGGTAAAAGAGCAGGCTCAGCAGCGTGGCCCCGGCGAGAATGCCCGCGCTCTTGGCCGCATTGCGGAAGATCTCCCGCCCGTCGTACTTTCTCACTTTCCTGGGCCGGTATTTCACATCCGCGCCCCTGTCGGGGATGATGTGCACATCCATTTCCGGCGCATATGCCACGAGCTGCTCGGTCAGCGCCGGTTTGCTCCAGAAGTAGCGGCGGCTCAGGGAGCTCCGACCCAGCACGATCTTCGTCACCCCGGACAATCGGGCGAACTCGGCGATCTGGTAGGGCACGTCCTCCCCGTACACGGTCTCGATGGCCGCTCCCAGCTCCTCCGCCAGCTTCCGGTGCTCCTGTAGTCTCGCCTTGTCCTCCGGGGAGGCAGCGGCGAAGTCCGGCGTCTCGATGAAGAGGGCGGTGAAGCGGCTGTTGAACGCCCTCGCCATCCGGGCGGCGGTGCGGATGATCCGCCCGTTGGACGGCGCGGAGGATAGACAGGCAAGGATGTGCTCGTCGGTGCGGAAGGTGTTCCCCTCCCGGGCCGCGTCCGAGAGACGCCTGACCCGGTCCGCGCAGCGCCGCAGCGCGATCTCCCGCAGCGCGGCCAGTCGCTCCACGGTGAGGGATGTTCCGCTCTCCCCCACGCGCTGCAGCAGTTCCTGGGGCTCCACATCGATCAGCTCCACCTGATCGGCCCGGTCAAAGACCGAGTCCGGGATCCGCTCCCAGGTGGTGTCGCCGGTGATAGCCGCCACAGTGTCGTGGAGACTCTCAATGTTGGAGACGTTGACAGTGGTGTAGACATGAATTCCGGCGCTCAGCAGCTCGCTCACGTCCTGATAGCGTTTTTTGTGGCGGCAGGCGGGGTTGTTGGAGTGGGCCAGCTCATCCATCACAATGAGATCCGGCGCTCTTTGCAGCGCCCCGTCCAGATCAAAGGACGGCTCTCCCCCCGTCATCGCGGGCGGCAGCGTCTCCATCCCCTCCATGAGGGAGCGCAGCTCCTCGCCGGCGTGGGACGCCACGGTACCGATCAGCACGCGCATCCCGTGCGCGCTGGCGTCCTGAGCCGCTTTCAGCATGGCCCGAGTCTTGCCGATGTTCTCCGTGTAGCCGAAAAAGATCTTCAGCTGCCCTTTCTTCCCTGCGTACATCGGCCCGCCTCCCTTCTGCGCTCTATTTTACCACATTCTCTTCCTGATTTCCACCGGGAATGTGGGCGCGCTCCCCCTCGTCCCCGCTCTCAGCATGTTCCTCCCGCTTTTGCTGTCGCTCCATAAAGGCGTCGACCTTGCCCATGAGAACATAGCCATAGACAAACACTGCCGCCATCAGCGGGATCAAACACCATTCTCCCATAAAATCACCTTCTATGCCGCGTTCCGGGGTTTTACCCGATGCGGAAGCACTTCTGCACGGATCTCTCGTTGCCCAGTACCAGCAGAGATTTCCCTTTGTTCATGGTCATATCCGGGGTGATGTTCATATTCAATACGCCGTTTTCCCGGACGCCGAGAATGTTCACCCCGTATTTTTTCCGGATGTCCAGTTGCAGTATCGTCTTGCCGTTCCATTCCTCGGGGATGGAAAGCTCAAAGATGGAGTGCGTGGCGTCCAGCTCTATGTAGTCGAGGATGTGCTCGGAGGTGCAGCGGATGGCCGTCCAGGCGGCCAGCTGCTTCTCAGGGTAGACCACCTCGTCCGCGCCGTTGCGCAGCAGGAACTTTTCCTGCACCCCGGTGGAGGCCCGGGCGATCACCTTCCCCGCGCCCAGCTCCTTGAGCAGCGAGGTGGTTTCCAGCGAGCTCTGGAAATCATCGCCGATGGCCACAATACAGGCGTCAAAATTGCCGACGCCCAGGGAGGAGAGAAACTCCTCGCTGGTGCTGTCGCCGATCAGGGCGCTGGTCACATACCCCAGCACCGCGTTTACCCGCTCCTCGTTGCTGTCCACCGCCATGACCTGATGATTCAGATCGTTCAGTTTCATGGCGATATGCCGGCCGAAACGGCCCAGTCCGATCAGTAAAATGGATTTCATACCGTAGTCCTCCTTATCCCACAGTGAGCTTTTCCTGGGGCAGTCTGGCCCCGTGCCCTGGGCTGCCGGATACCGCGGAGAAGGCCAGCGTCAGCCCGCCCGCTCTGCCGGTGTACATCAGGAAAATCAGGATCATCCTCGACGCCGTCCCCAGTTCCGGGGTGATGCCCAGCGTCAGCCCCACGGTGCCGATGGCGGACGCCGTCTCAAAGAGGCACGCGAGCAGCGGAAGCCCCTCCAGGCGGCTGATGACCAGCCCGCCGCCCAGAAAGAGCGTGAGATACATGGTCAACAGGGTGGCCGCGCAGCGCACCGTCTCCTCGGGGACACGCCGGGAGAAGAAACGGGTGTCCCCCCGCCGGTGAAACACCGACATCGCCGTAGAGAGCAGCACCGCGAAGGTCGTAGTCTTCATGCCTCCGGCGGTGGAGCCGGGCGAGCCCCCGATGAGCATCAGCATGATGATGAGCGCCAGACCGCACTCGCTGAGCCGGGTCAAATCGGCCGTGTTGAATCCGGCGGTGCGGGGCGTGACGGACTGGAAAAGAGACTGCCAGACCCGCTCCGACAGCGGCGCGGCGGAAAATTCAAAGAAGAAGAAATACGCCGCCGGAAGCACCAGCAGCAGCACCGTGGTCACCAGCACCACCTTGGTCTGCATCCGGTATTTGTGAAACCGAATGCCGTTGTTCCGCAGATCGTCCCATGTGGTAAAGCCGATGCCGCCGATGAGGATCAGCGCCATGATGACTGGGTTCACCAGCGAATGGGATGAAAAAACCGTCAGGGAGGAAAAAGGCCCGCGTACGCCCATCAGGTCAAACCCCGCGTTGCAGAAGGCCGACACCGAGTGAAAGGCCGCGTACCAGAGTCCTTTCCAAAATCCAAACTCCCGGCAGAACACCGGAGCCAGCAGCGCCGCGCCCAGCCCCTCAAACAACACCGTCATGCGGATGATGAACCCGGTCAGGCGGACGATGCCCCCGACCTGGTGGGCGGAGATAGCTTCCTGCATGATGCTGCGCTGTCTGATGCCGATCTTTTTCCCTGAGGCCGCGGCGATGGCCACCGCCACCGTCACCACGCCCATTCCGCCGATTTGAATGAGCAGCAGGATCACCGCCTGGCCAAATCCGCTCCAGTAGGTGGCCGTGTCCCGCACCACCAACCCGGTCACGCAGACCGCGGAGGCGGCGGTGAACAGCGTGTCCTGAAACGCCGCGCCGTGCCCATCCCGGGTGGCGAAAGGCAGCATAAGCAGCAGGCTGCCCGCCATGATCGCGGCGGCAAAGCCCAGAATAATCATTTGCGAGGACGAGAGCCGCTTTACAGCGCCGCTCATGGTACGCATCTCCCCTTTCTCCGCCTCCATTGTCCCGCACCGGGCATGAAATGGGCATTAGCGTAAAAGCTCCGACATTAATTCCGTATTAAGAAAGCCAGCTCCGGAGAGCCAAAACGCCCCCGGCCATGGGTCACAGCCCACAGCCGGGGGCACTTTTCCGGTGCTGTCCGGTACTATATGGCATAAATGCCTGCGCCCAGGCACGCCGAGAGAATGATGAGCCAAACAGGCGAGAGCTTCTTCTTCGCAAGACGCGGGTAGACGAGCATGGCCGCCAGCAGCAAAACCGTGATCAGGACAGCCCGCAGATCGGCGCGGGGCGCAAGGACGGAGCCAATGGTGTTTTTCAGCACCATGGAAAGCCCGGTCGCCAGCACGATGCCCGTCACGCAGGGCTTCATGCCCCTCAGCACAGCCTGAACATACGGGTTTTTCAGCACATTATGCAGCAGAGCCGTTACCAGCAGGATCACGACGAAGGACGGCAGAACCACTGCCAGTGTGGCGACGGCAGCGCCCCCAAAGCCCGCCTGATCACAGCCCACATAGGTCGCCAGATTGACCATAATCGGCCCGGGCGTGCTCTCGCTGACAGCGATCATATATGTCAGCGTTTCGTCACTGAGCCAGCCGTAGGACAAAACCACATCCCGGATCAGCGGGATCGCCCCGTAGGCGCCGCCAAAGGCAAAGCACCCGACTTTAAAGAAACCGAGAAACAGTTCGAGATATGTCATCTGCCATCTCCCCCTTTCCCCTCCGGCGCGCCCTGCACCGCAAACGCCGCCAGACTGACCGCGGCGGACAGGAGCATCAGGCTGATGGTGGAAAAATTCCATGCGAAAATATTGATGAGCAGCATCGCCGCGCAGGAGCAGAGCATGATGCCGCGCGGCAATGCCTTCCGCTTCATCTTCCGGATCATGGTGGCGGCCGCGTCCAGAATGAGGATGCCCACGGCGATCCGGATGCCCCGCAGCGCGTTTGCCAAAAGCGTCAGTTCCAGGAAGTTGTCCAGGAACAGCGCAATCAGATATATGACCGCGAACGATGGAACAATCAACCCCAGCGTAGCGGCAAGAGCCCCCGGAAACCCGGCCCTCTTATACCCGGTGAAGGTCGCGCAGTTGATGGCAATGGGGCCCGGGGTAGACTCGGCGATCACGGTTATGTTCATCATCTCGTCATGGGAGATCCACTTTTTCCCTTCCACACAGCTGTTTTCGATCATGGCGATCATCGCATAGCCGCCGCCAAAGGTGAACAGCCCGATCCGGGCGAAGGTCAGGAACAGATCCAGCAAAATGTTCATAGGTTGTTCCCCTCCTTCCGAAACTCGCATTGGCACACAGTCCTCTCCCTGTCCAGCGCCGCGGATCTGCTCTCCATACCGCAAAACTGCTCCGCGAGAAAGACCACCGCCTCCTGCCTCGGCAGATAGTGGGTGTGGTAGCCATATTTCTCTCCGTAGACCAGTCCCGCCTCTTTCAGCACCCGCATGTGCTGGGAGATGGCCGATTCCGACACGCCCAGCTTTCTTGACAGCGAGCGGACACAGTGCTTCCGCTCCAGGAGGCATTGGAATATTTTCAGGCGCATGGGCTCCCCCAACGCCTTCAGCAGCCGCTCCAGCTCCACAGCTCTCTCCTCCTTTAATTTAGTATGCTCTTAATTATATGGCAGGTATTTCATTTAGTCAAGGCTAAATTAAACTGGCGGGAGCGAAATGGAAAAGCTCTGCCGGCTGCTCAGAACAGGCTCCTGAATGAAAGCGCTGGAACTACCGCAAGCGCAAAATGCATGGTCTCCTTTCTAGTACGGTCAAAAAATCAAGCCCGAAGAAATGCGAACATTTACGCAATCTTTCGGGCTTGTTTTCTTTGCTTATTAGCTATTTACGAACAATAATGAAACATTTAGAAATGTGCGTTATTATTCCCTGCGGATAATATCCATTGGCTTGGATGTATTATAGCAGTTTTCCGCAGAATGGCGTTTAGGGAGGGGGGCAGTTCACTGCTCACAAAAAGCAAGCGCCGAACTCTATGAAGAATTCGGCGCTCGGCCTCAGCCCGTGTAACCCATATCTTCGGCCTTATGGAACCATTCATTTGCCTTTGCGGTGTCCTTTTCAACATAGCGCCCTATATTGTAGTATACACCGATATTATGTGCGGCGGCTGCGTTGCCCATATCGGCAGCCTTCATAAACCCATCGAATGCCTTCTGGTACCATTCATTTGCCTTTGCGGTGTCCTTTTCAACATAGCACCCTTCATTGTAGTATGCACCGATATGATTTGCGGCGTATGCGTCGCCCATGTCGGCAGCCTTCATAAACCAATCGAATGCCTTTTCGTAATCGACTTCGCAGTTAAATCCCTTATCGAAGATAACTCCCAGATACAAAGCACCATTCACATTTCCGGCCTCATAGGCTTTCTCAAGCCATTCAACGGTATGATCAAAATCGCCGCGGTCTTCATAGGCATAACCTGCATACAATGCACCGACAGATGCACCCATCTCATAAGCCTTCTGGAACCATTCTATTGCCTTTGCGGTGTCCGCTTTTTCCGTATAATAAACGCCAACATTGACTGCACCGTTAGCATGACCGGCCTTTGCGGCCTCTTCCATCCATGTGATAGCCTGCTCAAGATTACCGAGATCGTGATAAATGTGGCCTATCTCAAAGCTACTGTCACCGCCGGCTTCATATACACGCTTCAAGTATTCAAGAGCTTCTGTACTCTTGCCGAGCTCGGAGTGCATATTATAGCCGCGGTAGGTTGCGGCTTCAAAGTAGCCGTTTGCCAAGAGCTTTTCATTGATAATCTCATTGTCATAGGAATCATTCCGAATCCAGCCGTCTTCGGTGTATTCAGCAGTAAATCTCAAACTGTATTTGCTTTCTTTGGCAAATTCTACAGCGGCATCAACGGTTAATGGCTCTTCATCAAGCAACCCGTGCATCCAGTCTTTTCCGGAAATGTTGTCACAAATCAAAGTCCAGACGGAATTTTCATAGTAGTATTCAACATTTTCAGCCCAACCACCTACAGGCTGGTCTTCGGTAGCAAAGAAGTGTGCATTTTCCTCGCTGAGAATCTCATCGGAAGGCA
>JAQXJT010000041.1 GCA_029009095.1 bacterium | reverse complement strand
AAGGAAAATTTTTCGCCGGGCGTTGATTATATTTTCCCCCGTTCCCGGGATAATAGAAGGGAATTCACCTGAAGGGGGAAAATCATGAAGAACGTACTGGTATATATTCTGCTCTTTGCGATGCTCACCGCGGCTCTGACTGCCTGCAACGCCAACACGAACAACAAGGTGGACGAGGAGATGGCCAACGCCGGGGACCGCATCGAGGACGACGCCGAACGCGCGGAGGACAGAATGGAGGAGGACTTTAACGGGATGATGTCTCCCATGCCCGACATGAAGGATGGGACCGTCAACGACAATGACGGCATCATCACTGAGGGGGACAACGGCCCGCTGAACACGCCCGCCACCACGGCGCCTGCCACATCCGCGCCCAAGACCAAAAATCCCTGAAGAACTGCCCCGACCATTCGGCGGGGCGGTTTTTCTTGCGTTTTCCCCGGAACGGGCTTATAATACCCAAAAAACGCAGGAGGTATTTTCCATGAACCCCATTCCCACGTCCGACGAGGCCTATGCCGTTTTGCAGCAGTACAACCACGAACCCTTCCACCTGGAGCATGGACAGATCGTGTCCAAGGTCATGGGCGTCTTTGCCCGGGAGTACGATCCCGAGCGCGTGGAGTTCTGGAAGACCGTGGGGATGCTCCACGACATAGACTTTGAGCTCTATCCGGAGCAGCACTGCGTCAAGGCGCAGGAGATGCTGACGGAGCTGGGCGCGGACGAGGCGCTGATCCACGCGGTCGTCAGCCACGGTTGGGGGATCTGCGCGGAGGTGGAGCCCACGCTGTACATGGAAAAGGTACTCTACGCCGTGGATGAGCTCACCGGGCTCATCGGGGCGGCGGCGCTCATGCGCCCCACGGGTCTGGAGGGCATGGAAGCCAAGTCCGTGGCCAAGAAATTCAAGGATAAGAAGTTTGCCGCCGGATGCAGCCGGGATGTGATCCGGCGGGGGGCGGAACTGCTGGGCATGGAGCTCAATGAACTCTTCGCCCGGACGCTGGCGGCTATGCAGGAGTAAGCAGAAACGCACACCCCGCGCCTTTGCGGGGTGTGCGTATTGCGTGTTATGGGCTGGGCAGAGGATGACGCAGCATGGCGTCCAGAATTCTTTCGTACCCCTCTGCGTTGTAGTGATATCCGTCCTGCCGGGCCAGTTCGGGGATGTTGCCGCCGCTGCGGGTGGCGAGGGGCGTGTAGATATCCAGGTACGAGATCCCGTAGTCCCGGGAAATGCTCTTGAGCGTCTGGTTGAAGAGCGTGATCTCTTCCGTATACTGCGGTATATCCACGCCGAAGGGAGTAATGGAGAGGATGCAGAGAGCGGCCTGAGGCTGGTAGTAGCGGATAAGCTCGACGATGGTACGGATCGACTCCTCAAATTCCGCCGCCGCTTCCCGCCCCTGCACCATATCGTTGGTGCCCAGCATCAGATAAATGCTGCGGTAGCGCCGCAGCTGCAATCCGTCCGCGGCGCAGCCCTGACCGTTGCGTCCGAAGCTCAGATCGCGGTCGCTGAGGAAGTATTGGGCGGAAACGCCCACCTTGGCGATGATGTCCAGCCCGGTGGGCACGGACAGATCCAGCCCCACCACATTGGAGTGGCCCAGCATACAGCACTCCTCCAGCACCGCATCATTCAAAGGCTCCGTTTCGGGCAGGGAAGAGGCGGGCTGCCCGCTCTGACAGGGCCGCGAGAGGGTGCGGAGCCGTCCCGCTGCCAGCGCCGCCTCGCCGTTTGTAATAGGCTCCAAGGGGCGAAAGGAATTGCTCTCATCCGTGCTCATGACCCCGCCCCGGAGAATGTATTCCGCCGAAGTGTGACAGGGCACCGACCAGTCAAGATCGGCGGCATCGGCGGAACAGGACTGTGGCAATATCAAATCATTGTCCAGCAGGTACCGCTGGAGCATCTCGCAGAATCCGGCTCTGGTCAGCACCGGGACGGCGGACAGATCCGCCCCGGGCAGCAGCAGGGCCAGCCCCTCCTCGCTCAGGGGCGCATCGGGCGCGAGACGGGCGGCGGAAAGAATGTTGGCGCATTCCCGCTGCTCCTCCGCGCCCCCGGCGCGAACCGGCAGGCAGAGCGCCAGGAAACAGAGCAGGAAAAAGGAAAATCGTTTCATAAAACCTCCACCAAAAGGAAAAGGTTGAAAAATAGCCGGAGACAGTATATAATCCCCGTGTTTGACTTTTTTGGCAGGGCGGCAAACCTTGCCTTCTGCATATTATCACCGCGCCCGCGCAGCGTCAAGCGAAGCGGGTCGGAAAGAAAACCAGGTGAACGCATTGAAAAAATCCGATTTCAACTTTGATCTACCGCCGGAGCTGATCGCACAGACGCCGCTGGAGCGCCGGGACGCGTCCCGGCTCCTCTGTCTCGATAAGAACAGCGGGGAGATGGAACACCGGCACTTCTACCAGCTCCCGGAGCTGCTGCGGGAGGGGGACTGTCTCGTGATGAACAACTCCCGCGTGCTGCCCGCCCGGCTCTTCGGCCGCCGCCCCACCGGCGGCAGCGTGGAGGTGGTGCTGCTGCGGGATCTGGGCGGGGGAGAGTGGGAGTGCCTGACCCGCCCGGGCCGCAAGACCCCTCCGGGCACCCATCTGAGCTTTGGGGAGGGGGAGCTGAGCGCCGATGTGGTACGCGCCGGTGAGGACGGAAACAAGATCCTCGCATTCCACTATGACGGCATTTTTCTGGAAGTGCTGGAGCGGCTGGGGAAAATGCCCCTGCCTCCCTATATCAAGGAGGAACTCCGAGACAGCGAACGCTACCAGACCGTTTACTCCAGGGACGTGGGCAGCGCCGCCGCACCCACGGCAGGGCTGCACTTTACCCGGGAGCTGCTTGACACGATCGCGCAGAAAGGCGTAAAGCTGGCGTATGTGACGCTCCATGTGGGGCTGGGCACTTTCCGCCCGGTGAAAGAGGAGAATATCGAGGATCACCCCATGCACTCGGAGTTCTGCATCGTCCCCGAGGACGTGGCCGAGACGGTGAACCGCTGCCGGCGGGACGGAGGACGGGTAGTGGCAGTGGGCACTACCTCCTGCAGGACGCTGGAGACCATGGGGGATGAGAGCGGCGTTTTGCATCCCGGCAGCCGTTGGACAGACATCTTTATCTATCCCGGCTACCGCTTCAAGATGGTGGACGCGCTGGTGACCAATTTCCATCTGCCGGAGAGTACGCTGGTGATGCTGGTCTCCGCTCTGGCCGGGCGGGAGAACATTCTGCACGCCTACGAGGAGGCCGTCAGGGAGCGCTACCGCTTCTTCTCCTTTGGCGACGCCATGTTCATTCATTGATAGGGAGGACTTCTGTGTACAAATTGATCAAAACCGAGGGACACGCCCGGCGGGGCGAGTACAGCACCCCCCATGGGACGGTGCAGACCCCTGTATTCATGAATGTGGGCACCCAGGCGGCCATCAAAGGCGGACTTTCCGCCCGGGATCTGAAGGAGATCGGCTGTCAGGTGGAGCTCTCCAACACCTACCACCTCCATGTGCGTCCCGGCGATGAGCTGGTGCGGGACATGGGCGGACTTCACCGATTCATGCGCTGGGATGGCCCCATCCTCACGGACTCCGGCGGATTCCAGATTTTCTCGCTGTCCTCCCTCCGAAAGATCACCGAGGAGGGTGTGGCATTCAACAGCCATGTGGACGGGCGGCACATTTTCATGGGCCCCGAGGAGAGCATGAGGATCCAGGCCAATCTGGGCTCCGACATTGCCATGGCCTTTGACGAGTGCGTGGGCATCCCGGCGGAATACGGTTATGTGAAGGATTCCTGCGCACGCACGGTGCGCTGGCTGAAGCGGTGCAAGGCGGCTCTCACGGAATACACCTCTGCCGACGACGCTGTGAACCCGGGGCAGGTGCTCTGGGGTATCAACCAGGGCGCGGTGTACCACGATCTCCGGGTGGATCACATGAAAGCCATCGCGGAGCTGGATCTGCCCGGCTACGCCATCGGCGGTCTGGCGGTGGGGGAGAGCACCGGGGAAATGTACGAGACCATCGAAAAGGTGGAGGAGCATATGCCCGGCGACCGGCCCCGCTACCTGATGGGCGTGGGCACGCCCGGGAACATCATCGAGGCCGTCTACCGTGGCGTGGACTTCTTCGACTGCGTCATGCCGGCCCGGAACGGACGCCACGGGCACCTCTTTACCTGGAACGGCGTCATCAATATCAAGAACGAGAAGTACAGGTACGACGAGGGTCCCATCTCGCCGGACTGCAACTGCCCCGTCTGCCGCAGCTATTCCCGCGCCTATCTCCGACATCTCTTCAAGGCGGAGGAGATTTTGGCGCTGCGCTTGAGCGTGATGCACAATCTCTATTTCTACAACGATCTCATGGCCCGCATCCGCACGGCGCTGGAACAGGGGGAATACGAGGCCTTCCGGGCGCGTTACGCCGTGACGCTGGACAGCCGGATCTGAGGCGGATACGGCAAAAAGTAAATGTTTTCCGGAAAATCGGGAGAAACGC
Source organism: bacterium (assembly GCA_029009095.1). Taxonomy (GTDB): domain Bacteria; phylum Bacillota; class Clostridia; order Oscillospirales; family Oscillospiraceae; genus Apopatocola. Next base: position 119,546 of record JAQXJT010000041.1, on the reverse strand, counting down.
TTGATTTTACCGGGAATGGCATATATAATCATGTGGTAATTATTTTGGGGGGTAAACCTGAATGAAAAAGTTTTTCCGCAGACTCTCTGTTGTTGTGATGACCGCGCTGGCTTTCTCCGGCTGTAGTATGGCTGACGCTGCCGCCAGCGGCGACGCCGCCGCCATGCAGCGCAACAGCATGTATTCCAGCATCTTCATGCTGGTCGTCTTCTTCGCTTTCATGTATTTCTTCATGCTCCGGCCTGAGAAAAAGCGCAAGCAGCAGGCCCAGCAGATGCGCGACTCCATTGAGGTGGGCGACAAGATCACCACCATCGGCGGCATGGTCGGGCGCGTGGTGCACGTCACCAGCGACACCATCACCTTCGAGACCAGCGAGGATCGCGTCCGGGTGGAGATCGCCAAGTGGGGCGTCTCCCGCAACGACGGAAAGGGAAGCAAGGAGAAGTCCGATTCTGAGGAGATCCTCAATAGCAACAACGAGTAACAAGGCATAAACGACCCCCGCGGACATAGTATGGACTACATACTGTCTGCGGGGGTGTTTTTATGTCCGGGAAGAAAAATCCGAAAATGCGGAGCAACGGATGGTCATGGCTGCTCTTCGCCGCCGGAGCCGTGGCGTTCCACTGCCTGCTGCTCTATCCCTTGTCCGCACTGATCTACAGCGGCCGGCTGACGCAGCGCAGCGGGCTGTTCCTCAACGCGGTGTGCGCGTTTATAAGCTGCCTCGCCGCGTCGTACTGGCAGGGGAGGGGAGAGACAGGCGGCACACTGCGGCGACTTGGGCTGCTGGGGTTGGGATACGGGGCATGGCTGCTGCTGTTGTCCGCACTGATGAACGGGAGGATTATGGACACCGGGGTAACTCCCGTGATCTGGGCGGCGGGCGCCGTGGGTGCGCTGGCAGGGAAGGTAACAAAATTATGCAAAAGTAACAAAAGTTACAAAATTGGTATCAAAAAGAAAAGAAATATTCCATTTAGTAATCACTCGTAATCAGTTAACATAATTTCATGACCAGGGTCAATATCTTGTGCATATACGGCCAGTTATCACAAAATATCGAAAAAACGACCGATATTTTGTGTTTTTTTCACCTCCAAACGGGAGATTGGTTTTGTAGTTAACATAATCATATTTACATAATATCTTGACATAATTCACAAAATTCGCCTATTTTCTGAAAAACCATTGATAACTTTTCGAATTTGTATTATATTGTGGTAGCTGAAAGTTATGTAAATTCTTCTAAGCCTCCGGCGGTGTGAATACCCTTTCCCGAGGTGATGAAGAGTGAGGTACGATCGGAAGAGGGCTATTCGCTCGCGGCTGTGCCGCTGCTTTTTGCTGGGAGCTTTGGCCGGAACGGCTGTGGGGACATGGCTGGTTGTGAATTCACCGGTTACAGACACCCTCCTCCGCCCCTGTGGGATATTTCCTTTGCAGCTGCTCCACACACTGCTGCCGCTGCTGGTCGTCTCCTTTGCCGGGACATCCACACTGGGTTGCGTCCTGATCCCGCTGGCGATGCTGCTGCGGGGCTTTCTTTTCAGCGGAAGCGTGTGCCTGCTGTCCGGGAAAATGGGGATCGGGCAGGCGCTGGTATTCACCGGGGCGCCGGGGGTCTTCCTGCTGCCCGCCTTTTTTCTGGGCTGTGAGGAGGCCTGCGAGGCGGCCATGCGGCTGCGCGGCGCTGCGGTGTATGGAAAGCCCGTGGGGGACGGGCGTTTTGTTCTGGCCGCCGCTCTATCCTGTGCTGGTGCGGCGCTGCGGTATTATTTGGAGAGACAGATCGTTTAGAGAGAAAGGAGGGGCGGCGCGTGACAAACGAAGAGTGCATGGAGCTTTTTGAGACTTACCTCACCGGGGAGAAAAAGGCTTCCCAGAACACCCGCAGCTCCTACCTCCGCGATATCCGTCAGTTTGGCGAGTATCTGGACAGTCACGAGGAGATCGGCTACACCCAGGCGGACGAAGAGATCCTCTGCGCGTACATCGCCTATCTCCGCTCCGCAGGTAAATCCGTGGCCACCGTGTCACGCAATATCGCCTCCCTCAAGTGCTTTTACTCTGTGCTGGTCACCAAGCACCGCATGGAGAGCAACCCCACCGGCAAGCTGGTGCCGGACAAGAGCGTTCAGAAGCTGCCGCAAATCCTTACCAGCCGCGAGGTGGAGCTGCTGCTGGAGCAGCCCGAGCGCACCGATCTCAAGGGCTACCGGGACCGGGCCATGCTGGAACTGCTCTACGCCACCGGCATCCGCGTGACGGAGCTGATCAATCTGGATGTGAGCGATGTGAATTTGAATGTAGGCGTCATCCGCTGCGTGAGCCACGAGAAGGAGCGCTTCATCCCGCTTTATCCCGCCGCCATCCGGGCGCTGACAGAGTACATGGAGTTCATTCGCCCGCAGATGATCGCCGACGCGGACGAGCAGTCCCTGTTTGTCAACGTCAGCGGCGAGAGAATGTCCCGGCAGGGTTTCTGGAAGATCATCAAGACCTACCAGGCCAAGGCGCACATCGAAAAGACCATCACGCCCCATACGCTGCGCCACTCCTTTGCCGCCCATCTGTTGGAAAACGGCGCCGATCTGCGCTCCATTCAGGAGATGCTGGGCCACGCGGACATCAGCTCTACCCAGGTCTACTCCCATGTGGTGAAGAAGCAGATCAAGGATGTATACAACAAGGCGCATCCCCGTGCCTGATAGAGCCGCTTCCCCGCCCCGGCCATTGCGCCGGGGCGTTTTCCGTTTGGACGGGGCTACTTTTTTCCATGCCACTTGCCTACGGCGGAGGATTGTGCTAAGATAGCTTCACAAGCGAAGGGAGGGGTATTATGCGGATCCTCGGGCTCGACCCCGGCGTGGCCACCGTGGGCTTTTCCATTGTGGATTCCGGAAGGGGGCGGCAGCAACTGGTGCGCTGCGGCGTCATCACGACCCCTGCCCACACCCCCCACAGCTCCCGGCTGGATCAGATCTACACCGATCTGGAAGCGCTGATCACCCAGTTCCACCCGGAGTGCATGGCCATTGAAGAGCTGTTCTTCAATACCAATATTACCACCGGCATCTCCGTGGCCCAGGCCCGGGGCGTCATTTTGCTCTGCGCCTACCGCTGCGGGCTCCAAATCGCCGAGTACACCCCTCTGCAGGTGAAGCAGGCGGTGGTGGGCTACGGTCGGGCGGAAAAGCGGCAGGTCATGGACATGGTCAAGAGGATCCTGAACCTCCCCGCCGTGCCCCGGCCCGACGACGCGGCGGACGCGGTGGCCATCGCCCTCTGCCACGCAAGGAGCAATACCTCGCTGCTGCGAGAAAGGGAAGGAAGCAATCCATGTTCTACTATATAGAAGGCGCCGTGGCGCTGATGGAACCCAACCTCGCCGTGCTGGACTGCGGCGGCGTAGGCTTTGAACTGTGTGTCACCAACAATACCCTCGCCCAGCTCCGCGTCGGGGAGAGAGCGCGGCTCTATGTCTACTCCTCCATCGGAGAGGACCGCTTCGACCTCTACGGTTTTTACACCCGCGAGGAGAAGCACAGTTTTGAGATGCTCATCGGCGTGTCCGGTGTGGGGCCCAAGGCGGCGCTGGCCATTCTGTCCACCTCCACACCCGACGCGCTGGCGCTGGCGGTCATGTCGGGGAATGAGAAGGCGCTCACCATGGCGCCCGGCGTGGGCAAACGCATCGCCCAGCGGGTAATTTTGGAACTGAAAGACAAGATCGGCAAAGAGAGTCCCGGCTTCTCCATGGAGAACGGCGTTTCCGTGCCCGCGGGAGGCTCTGCCGGGTCGTCGGAAAAACTGGCGGACGCGGCGGCGGCCCTGGGCGTGCTGGGCTACGGAAACAGCGAGATCTCCGCGGCTTTCAAGGGCGTGAACCCGGAGGGGCTGGAGGTACAGGATCTGGTGCGTCTGGCACTGAAGAAAATGGTGCGATAGGGGGTAGGAGACTGTGGCAATCAATTATTCTGAAGGGGCAGAGGAGCTGATCACCAGCACGCTGCCCATCCGGGAGGACGCCAACGAGGGGTCTCTGCGCCCCCACTATCTCTCGGAGTACATCGGCCAGGAGAAGGCCAAGGAAAACCTGCGTATCTTCATCCAGGCCGCCAAGCTCCGGGGCGAGTCGCTGGATCATGTGCTGCTTCACGGCCCCCCGGGACTGGGCAAGACTACCCTGGCGGGGGTCATAGCCAACGAGATGGGCGTGAATATGCGCATTACCTCCGGCCCCACCATTGAAAAGGCGGGGGATCTGGCGGCGCTGCTGACAAATCTACAGGAGAACGATATCCTCTTTGTGGACGAGATCCACCGGCTGAACCGGGCCGTGGAGGAGGTACTCTACCCGGCCATGGAGGACTTCGCCATTGATATCATCATCGGCAAGGGTCCCTCGGCCAATTCCATCCGGCTGGATCTGCCCCACTTTACCCTGATCGGCGCCACCACCCGCTCCGGCCAGCTCACAGCGCCGCTGCGGGATCGTTTCGGCGTGAACCTCCGGCTGGAGCTTTACCGCCCCGGGGAGCTGCAAAGGATCATCGAGCGCAGCGCCGGCATTCTGGGCATCGGGATCGAGCGCAGCGGGGCGGAGGAGATCGCCCGGCGGAGCCGCGGCACCCCCCGCGTGGCCAACCGCCTTCTCCGGCGTGTGCGGGACTTCGCGCAGGTGACGGCCAACGGCGTCATCACCCGGGAGGTGGCCCGGCTGGCGCTGGAACGGCTGGAGGTGGACGACCTGGGTCTGGACAATCTGGACAGAAACATGCTCCGCAGCATCATCGAGTTCTACGGCGGCGGGCCGGTGGGTCTGGAAACGCTGGCCGCCACGATCAACGAGGAATCTATCACCATTGAGGATGTCTATGAGCCCTATTTATTACAACAGGGCTTCCTTACGCGTACGCCCCGGGGCCGCTGCGTCACCCGAAAAGCCTACGAACATCTGGGAATTCCGTTCATGGGCCAGGAACAGATGGATTTTTAGCGCAATGTTAAAATAAATATGCTAAAAACACTTGACTTTGTCATTTTTAGCTAATATAATCTTTGTAATGCAGAAAACATCTATCACGCATAAGTTTTCGGTGGATGATTACATGACACTCCGCGACGAGGAGCTGCAAAAGCTGTGCCACGATGGGGACAGCGAGGCGGAAAATGTGTTGACGGAGCGGTATGGTTATCTGGTTCGCGCCTGTGCCCGGCCATATTTTCTGGCGGGAGGGGAGAGCGAGGATCTGACCCAGGAGGGTATGATGGGTCTGATCTCCGCGATCCGCACCTACGACGCATCCCAGAATACGGCTTTTCGCACCTATGCGGAAGTGTGTATTCGCCGGCGCATTTACAGTGCCATACGAAGTGCATCCCGATCGAAGCATATCCCTCTCAACGATGGCGTTTCCTATCAGGATTACGTCTCCTACCCGGAGAACGTAGGCTATATGGCGGACGGCTCTGATGAGACCGCAGAGGACGGGAACTCCGAGTCCAAGGCGGGGCGAGCCGCTTTCGTTTCACAGCCACGGCGTATGCCCGAGGAACAGTTGCTGGCCAGAGAGAGCATGACTGATTTTTTCCACACCTTCGCACGGTATCTTTCCCCTATGGAGCAGCAGATTCTGCCGCTCTTTCTGGAGGGGATGTCCTATCGGGACATTGCCGAACACTGCGGCAGAAATGTCAAGTCCGTGGACAACGCCGTGCAGCGAATCCGGCGCAAACTGGCCCGGCAAATCAATCCCGGCGACTTCAGCGAGAGCTGAACGCAAATATTTAGCCCAAGGGCAGAATCAAAGAGAGGATCCAGAAATGTACGAGGACAAGACCCTGGTATGCAAGGAATGCGGCAACGAATTTGTTTTCACTGCCGGTGAGCAGGAGTTCTACGCTGAGCGCGGCTTCGTGAACGAGCCCCAGCGCTGCAAGGCCTGCCGTGACGCCCGCAAGAACGCGGCTCGTGGCCCCCGTGAGTACTTCACGGCTGTTTGCGCCGCCTGCGGCGGCGAGGCTCGTGTGCCTTTCGAGCCCAAGTCTGATCGGCCTGTCTACTGCAGCGACTGCTTCGCCAAGATCAAGGCCGGTGTGTGATCGGCTTTGTCTGGCGGCATAACCAGCAAAGAGGAAACGGGAGTGGTGGGTTCACCGCTCTCGTTTCCGCATATTTCCCGGAAAAACAGTTGAATTTTGAGGGAAAAGCGGGTATAATACAGAAAACGCTATTGGCAGGAGGCAAAAAGACATGTATAGTGTTACCAAGGATACTCTGATTGCTGACGTGGTGGAGAACGCCCCCGAGGCTGCCGGACTCTTTCAGGCCATCGGGATGCATTGCGTGGGCTGCGCCATGGCTTCCGGCGAGTGCATCGAGGACGCCTGCGCGGAGTACGGCGTCAATGTGGAGCTGTTCGTGAACAAGCTGAACGAGTATATCGCCAAGAAGGCGGCCGTGGCTGCCCAGAACTGAGCAGGAGAGCGGCGGGGGCGACCCCGCCGCTTTAAGTCTTTGGGATGAATGGCAGCGGGGGGAACCCGCTGCTTTTTTTAAGGAGAGTTATGAGAGAGCGAGAATTGCCGCCCCGGCTCCGGGCCATCGCCGCGTGGGTCAAGCCCGGGGCGCGTCTGGCGGATGTTGGCACCGACCACGCATTGTTGCCCCTCAGTCTGCTGCGGCGGGGCGGGATCCGCGCCGCCATTGCCACCGATATCCACGAGGGGCCGCTCCGGCGGGCCCGCGCCAACGCGGCGGCGCAGGAGGCGGAGGGGATCCGCTTCCTGCTGTGCGACGGTTTGGCCGGCGTGGAGCCGGGAGAGGTGGACTGCGTCGTCATCGCCGGACTCGGCGGGGAAAACATCGCGGACATCCTGCGCCGGGCAGGCTGGGTCAGGGAGGGGGTGCAGCTCCTGCTGCAGCCCATGTCCCGCGCGGAGGTACTGCACCGCGCCCTGTTCGATATGGGCCTTCGGGTGCTGCGGGAGCGTCTGGTGGAGGACGCAGGGCGGGTCTATCCCATCATCGAAGCCGCGGGGGGGCAGACGGAGCCGTGGCACGGGTGTGAATACTACGCCGGCCCCTTTGCGATGCTGAAAGATGATCCGCTCTTCCCCCGCTATCTGGATGAGCAGCTCCGGCGGCTGCGCGGCGCCGTGGCGGGGCTGGAGAAAAGCGGCAGGGAAGAGGATCAAAGCCGTCTCCCGGCGCTGCGGGAGGCGCTGGACGGCATGGAGGAGATGAGGAGGCGCGTATGATCCAGGTGAAGGATGTGGCGGCGTATTTGGAGGAGCGTGTGCCCTCGGCGCTGAAGATGGATTTTGACAATGTGGGGCTCCTCTGCGGCTTCCCGGACAGGGAAGTCACCCGGGTGCTGGTGGCGCTGGACGCCACGGGAGAGGTCATAGACGAGGCCGGGGAATGGGGCGCAGAGCTGATCGTGACCCACCATCCCCTGATCTTCCACCCCCTCCGTCGTGTCCTCGTCACCGATGAGGTGGGCGGCCATGTGGCCTCCCTGCTCCAAAAGGGCATCTCGGTGATCAGTCTGCACACCAACCTGGACATCGTGGACGGAGGCGTGAACGACGCGCTCTCCGCCGCCATCGGCGCGGCTGTGCGGGAAAAGCTCCCCTGCGGCCGGGTGGCGGAGCTGCCCGGAGAGGAGGGGATGGACGCTTTCCTTGCCCGGGTGCGAAAGGCGCTGGGCACAGAGGGGCTGCGTTACTACGACGCGGGACGGAAGGTGCGGAGGATCGTGCTCTGCGGTGGCGCGGGGGGCGATCTGGTAGGAGAGGCCCGGGCGCTGGGCGCCGACACGCTGCTCACCGGCGAGGTCAAATACGACCAGTGGCTCACGGGGCGTGAAATGGGCGTCAATCTGGTGGATGCCGGGCACTTCTGCACGGAGAACGTGGTGACGCCGGTGCTCGCGGAGATGGTGCGCGAGGGCTTCGGCGGGCTGGAGGTGCGCGTCTCCCGGCGGCATGGCCCGACTGTGAAAGGTTTTTGAGCATATTTTTCCCGCGGCCCCCGTATGATTGGTTGAGATCATGGAACAGGGGGTTTCGCCGTGGCTGACAGCAGCATATACGAGGAAATTGCGCTCCGCACGGACGGAGACATATACCTGGGTGTGGTGGGCCCTGTCCGCACGGGCAAATCCACTTTTATCAAACGCTTTATGGAGACGCTGGTGATCCCGAGAATCGACAACGTCTACCGGCGGGAACGGGCCCGGGATGAGCTGCCCCAAAGCGGCTCCGGGCGTACCATCATGACCGCCGAACCAAAGTTTGTGCCGGAGGAGGCCGTAGCCATCGACATGGAGGGCGTTTCCATGTCGGTACGGCTCATTGACTGCGTGGGATATATGGTCCCCGGAGCTGCCGGCCAGTTTGAAAACGGCGAGGAACGTATGGTGACCACGCCGTGGTTCCCCGAGGAGGTCTCTCTGACCGACGCGGCGGAACGGGGCACGGAGAAGGTGATCCGGGAGCACTCCACCATCGGTCTGGTGGTGACCTGCGACGGCAGCATCTGCGACATCCCCCGGGAGGATTATGTCCAGGCCGAGGAGCGGGTGATCCGGGAGCTTCAGGAGATCGGGAAACCCTTCACCGTGGTGGTGAACAGCGCCCATCCCCAGAGCAGCGAGACGAGAGAACTCGGCGCAAAGCTCAGCGAGCGCTACGGCGTGGATTGCGTCTGCGTCAACTGCCTGGAGCTCAACGAGGGGGATATCACCCAGATCCTCCGCACGGCGCTGGGCGAGTTCCCCATCACGGAGATCGGCTTCTGGCTGCCCAGCTGGGTGGAGGCGTTGAGCGCCGACCATCCCATCCGCACCGCCCTCTTCGAGAGCATCCGCAGCAGCGTGAACAGCGTAAGGAAACTGCGGGAAGCGAAGACGCTGCCCGGACGGCTGCAGGAGGCCCAGGAGTGCCAGGCCTCGGTGCGGCAGCTCCATCTGGGACGGGGAGCGGCGGAGATTGGCGTGGAACTTCCCCGGGCCCTTTACTACAGCACCATCAGCGAGCAGTCCGGCTTCACCATCAACGACGACGGGGATCTCATGGCTCTGCTCACGGAGATGCGCGGCATCAAGAGCGAGTACGACCGCATCAGCGAGGCGCTGCGCTCGGTGCGGGAGACCGGCTACGGCGTGGTGATGCCCTCGCCCGAGGAGCTGAAGCTGGAGGAGCCGGAGATCGTGCGGCAGGGGGGACGCTATGGAGTGCGCCTGAAGGCCTCCGCACCGTCCATCCACATGATCATGGCCAATATCGAAACGGAGGTCAGTCCCGCGCTGGGCGGGGAGAAGGCCTCGGAGGAGATCATCAATTTCCTCCTGCAGGGCTTCGAGGGGGATACCAGCCGCATCTGGGAATCCAATATCTTCGGGAAGTCGCTTTACGATATCGCCAGCGAGGGCGTGGTGACCAAGATCCGAAAAATGCCGCCCAACGCCCGCCACAAGCTCCAGCAGACCCTCCAGCGCATCGTCAACGAGGGCAGCGGGTCGCTGATCTGCATTATTCTGTGAAAATGTCAGAGCGCCGGTATGCCCCGGCGCTCTCGCTTTTCCCCGGGCCGTCCAAGGGCAGGGGAGGGAGGAGGACAGATCTTGCTTTCCACGTGGAGAAAGTCCCCCAGGCTGTGGGTTTTGTGCTTGATAGCCGGGATGCTTTGTGCGATAATATGCGCTGGGAGAGAAACGGCGGAGACGGCGTTTTCCCCTGACCGGGCCAGTGCGCCGGTGCTCATTCTGGACGCGGGACATGGAGGCGCCGACGGGGGCGCGGTGGCCGCAGACGGCACGGAGGAGAGCGATATCAACCTGGATATCGCGCTGCGGATGCGAGAGCTTTGCCGCCTTTTCGGAGTGGGTTGTGTGATGACCCGGGAGAGCGAGGAGCTGGATTACCCCCCGGAGGCCAGGAGCATCTCCCAAATGAAGGTCTGGGACACCCGAAGCCGGGTGGCCCTGATCAACTCCGTGGAAAACGGCTTCCTTCTGAGTATTCACCAGAACAGCTTTCTCAACCATAAAGCCTGCGGGCCGCAGGTTTTCCACAACGCGGATCCCCTGGCGGCAAAGGCCGCAGCGGCCTGGCAGGAGGCACTCAACGGAGAGCTCTGTCCCAACAGCCGCCGCGTGGCCGCCTCCGTGTCCCCGGATATCAACATTATGGCCAACGCCAGGTGCCCGGCGGTGCTGGTGGAGTGCGGATTTCTGTCCCACCGCGGCGAATTGGAAGCACTGAAAACCGAAAAATACAGAACAAAGATAGCAACCATCCTCATGGCGACCTATCTCCGGTTTTGGGAGGGACCCTATGAAAGCTAAGAGCATATTCTACTGCACGGAGTGCGGCAACGAGACGGGAAAATGGTCGGGGCGCTGCTCCGGCTGCGGCGCGTGGAACACGCTGGTGGAGGCTCCCGCCCCGGTCAAGAGCAATTCCGCCGCGGTGGCAGCCGCTGTAAAGACCATCAACCGACCCAAAGCCGTGTCGGAGCTGGAGGACGAGGAGGAGATCCGTTTTACAACGGGGGTCTCCGAGCTGGATCGTGTGCTGGGCGGCGGCGCGGTGCGCGGCTCGCTGGTGCTGGTGGCTGGCGCTCCCGGTATCGGCAAATCCACGCTGTTGCTACAGATCTGCGGCAATCTTCCCGCAGAGAAGATCCTCTATGTGACCGGCGAGGAGAGCCAGCGGCAGCTCAAGATGCGCGCCACCCGGCTGGGCGTCAGCGGCGGGAAGCTGCTTGTGCTCGCCGAGACCGATATTGACGCGGTGGCCCGGGCTGTGGAGGACACGGAGCCGGATGTGTTGATCGTGGACTCGGTGCAGACTATGTTCAACGCCGCTCTCAGCTCCGCGCCGGGCAGCGTGGGACAGGTGAAGGACTGCACCATGGCCATCATGCGTCTGGCCAAATCCAACAACCTCACGGCCTTCGTGATCGGCCATGTGAACAAGGAGGGCGCCATCGCCGGGCCCAAGGTGCTCGAGCACATGGTGGACTGCGTGCTCTACTTCGAGGGCGAGCAGTCCATGAACTACCGGATCCTCCGCGCCGCCAAAAACCGCTTTGGCTCTACCAACGAGATCGGCGTCTTTGAGATGTCCGACAAGGGGCTGAAGGAGGTGCCCAACCCCTCGGAAATGCTCCTCTCGGGCCGTCCGGAGAACGCCCCGGGCACCTGCGTGACCTGCGTGATGGAGGGCAGCCGTCCCATTCTGGCGGAGATCCAGGCGCTGGTGGCTCCGGGCAGTCAGGGCATGAGCCGCCGAACTGCCAGCGGCGTGGACTTCAACCGGGCCTGTCTGCTGCTGGCCGTGCTGGAAAAGCGGGGCGGGCTGCATCTGAACGGCTGCGATACCTATATCAATGTTGTGGCGGGACTAACGCTGGATGAACCGGCGGCAGATCTGGCCATGGTGCTGGCGCTGGCCTCGTCTTTCCGGGACAGGCCCATCGGAGACGATCTGGCCGCCGTGGGTGAGGTCGGGCTGACCGGAGAGATCCGCAGCGTGTCGGCGATGGAGCAGCGTTTGCAGGAGATCGCCCGGCTGGGTTTCCGCCGCTGCGTGATCCCTGCGGCCACCCGGAGCGACATCCGTCTGCCTGACGGTTTGCAGGTGCTTCGGGTGCGGAATATCCGGGAAGCCATCAACGCGGTGGTGATATAACGCTTCCGGGAGCGGAAACCCGGGAACACCTCCCCTGAATTAAACAAAATTTTTATTTTGTTTAATTTTGTGTAGACAGGGCGGTTTCTCTCTGTTATACTCTCTCCTGTCAGGAGGCGAAGCAAAATGGATTACCGCACAGACTCCCCGCCCGTGCTCAAGGATTTTTTGACCTATCATGAGACCATACAGGGCCACTCCCGGGCCACCGTGGATGAATACTACCTGGATCTTCGCAATTTCTTCCGTTACCTGAAGCTCCACCGGGGTCTTGTTCCCCGCGGAGAGGAGCTGGAGAATATCAGCATCTCGGATGTGGATCTTGACTTTGTGGGAAGCGTCACACTGGAAGAGGTCTATGACTATTTGTCCTTTCTGGCCCGGGACAAGGAAAAGTTTACCCGGGCCCGGGAAGAAGAATACGGTCTCACCGCATCCTCCAGAGCCCGAAAGATCGCGGCCATCCGCAGCTTTTATAAATATCTCACCGCCAAGGCCAAGCTGCTGGAGGAAAATCCTGTGCAGGATCTGGACAGCCCCAAAGCCAAAAAGACTCTGCCCCGCTACCTCTCACTGGAGGAAGCCCAGCGGCTTCTTTCCTCTGTGGATGGGAAAAACAGGGAGCGGGATTACTGCATCCTCTGCATCTTCCTCAACTGCGGGCTGCGCATCTCCGAGATTGTGGGATTGAACTTATCCGATGTGCGCAGCGACCATCTGCGGGTGCTGGGCAAGGGCAACAAGGAACGGGTGGTCTATTTGAACGACGCTACACGGAAGGCGCTGGACGACTATCTGGTGATCCGCAAGCAAACGGCGGCAGTGGACAAAAACGCCCTCTTCCTCTCCAACCGGCGCACCCGGGTCAGCCGTGAAGGGCTGCACGCCATGGTAAAGAAATCGCTTGCCGTGGCCGGACTGGACGCCAGCAAGTATTCCGCCCACAAGCTGCGCCACACAGCCGCCACGCTGATGCTCTCCCAGGGCGTAGATGTGCGGACGCTGCAGGAGGTGCTGGGACACGAGCATCTGAACACCACCCAGATCTACACCCATGTGGACAACACGGAACTTCGCGTGGCGGCGCAGGCCAACCCCCTGGGGAAATACCGTCCCGACCAAAAGAAAAACGAGGATTGAGCCATGGTTTTTTCCACTCTGGTATTCCTATTTCTCTATCTCCCCATCGTGCTGCTGCTTTACTACCTTCTCCCCTTCCGCTATCGGAATTTGTTCCTCTTCCTTGCCAGCCTTTTCTTCTATGGCTGGGGCGAGCCGGTCTATATCCTGCTGATGCTGCTGACCATCACCGTCAACTACGCAAGCGGTCTGCTGGTGGACAAGTACCGGGACAATGACAGGCTGGCCCGGTGCATCGTCGCAGCCAGCACCGTGGTCTCCCTGGGCTTTTTGCTGTACTTCAAGTATGCCGATCTGCTGATCGGAAGCTGCAACAGCATCCTGGGGACGAGCTTCCCCCTGCTGCGACTGGCCCTGCCGGTGGGCATTTCCTTTTACACCTTCCAGACCATGACCTACCCCATCGATATTTACCGGGGCGACGCCACTGTGCAGCGGAGCTATGTGAGCTTCGGCGCGTATGTGGCCCTTTTCCCCCAACTGATCGCCGGGCCCATCGTCTGTTATAAGGATATCGACGCCCAGCTCAACGTCCGGGAGCACAGTGTTGGCAAGTTTTCGGCGGGTGCGGAACGCTTCGTCACCGGCCTCGCCAAAAAGGTGCTGCTGGCCAACGGCATCGGCTCACTCTGGGACAGCTACGCGGCCATGTCCCCCTCCTCCCTCTCCGCCGGCGGAGCATGGCTGGGGGCTGTGGCCTTCTCTTTGCAGATCTACTTCGACTTCTCCGGCTACTCGGACATGGCCATCGGCATGGGCAAGATGCTGGGCTTTGAGTTTCTGGAAAACTTCAACTATCCCTACATTTCTGCCAGTGTTACGGAGTTTTGGCGGCGCTGGCACATCTCCCTGGGCAGCTGGTTCAGGGACTATGTGTACATCCCTCTGGGCGGCAACCGCCGGGGCCTCCCCCGCCAGCTGCTCAACCTTCTGATCGTCTGGTCCCTCACCGGACTCTGGCATGGGGCCAACTGGACGTTTCTGCTCTGGGGACTCTATTTTGCCGCGTTCCTGATTATGGAAAAGCTCTTTCTGCTGCAATGGTTGGAGAAACACCGTGGAATCGGACATATCTACGCCCTGCTGGTGGCCGTCTGCGGCTGGGTGATCTTCCAGCTGGACAGCGTCGGCGAGGCGGTGGGGTATTATCGGGCCATGTTTGGCCTTGGAAGCGCCCGATGGGGCGCGGGCGACCTCTTTTTGCTGCGGAGCTACCTCCCCATTCTGCTCGTGGCCCTGCTGGGCGCCACGCCGCTGCCCAAAAAGCTGTGGCAGCGTCTCCCCGAGAGACTCCGCGGCGTGCTGACGCCGCTGCTCATCCTGCTGGGGCTGACGGTCTGTACCGCCAAGCTCACCAACGACACCTATAACCCCTTTCTCTACTTCCGCTTCTGAGGTGACAACATGAAGAGAGAGACTGCTGAAAAGATCACCCTGCTGGCCTTTGCAGGCTACCTGCTGGTCTTTTTCCTGCTGCAATTCATCATAAAAGACCGGGAATTCTCCGCACGGGAGAACCGGTATCTGCAAATGCTCCCGGAGTTCTCTTTCGAATCGCTTTTCAAGGGCAGCTACACAGGGGATTTTGAGGACTACTGTGCCGACCAGTTCCCATTCCGGGATCAGTGGATCACGCTGAACGCCCGCTACGAGCTGCTCAGCGGCAAGAAACAGACCAACGGCATCTATCTTTGCGAGGGGGAGCGGCTCATCAAGCCTTTTACGGCCCCCGATGAGAATGAACTGGAACGGCGGGTGCAGGCGGTGGAGCTGCTGCGGGAGAAGCTGCGCGTGCCGCTGACGCTGGCGTTGATCCCGGATGGAGCGGAGCTCTATGGGGAGCAGTTACCGGAGGGCGCGCCAAACGACAGTCAGGGCGCGCTGATCGAGCAGGTGCGCGCATCCACGGATATACCCATGGCCGACCTGCTGACGCCCCTGCGGGAGGGGAAAGCTGCGGGCGGCTGCCTTTTCTACCGCACCGACCACCACTGGACAACATTGGGCGCCTACTACGGGTATCAGGGCCTCAGCCGGTCCCTGGGTCTCACGCCCCGGAGTCTGGACAGTTACAACCGCCTGACCGTGGCCGGGGACTTCTACGGCACCGCTTACTCTGCCTCCGGCTACACCTGGGTAGCCCCGGACAGCATAGAGCGATTCGTGGACCCTGATGAGGCGGCCACGCTGACCCGGTATGACAGCGCCGAGGGCACGGAAGTGCCCCTGTACCGGGAGGAAAGCCTCCAGAGCAAGGATAAGTACACCTACTTTCTCGGCGGCAACAGTCCCCGCAGCGTTCTGCGGGGTACGGATGACTCCCTCCCCAGACTTCTCATTCTCCGGGACTCCTACTGCGACGCGCTGGCCCCGTTTTTGCTGGAGCACTACAGCGAGATCCACCTGCTGGATATGCGCTACTATCTGGGTTCGCCTGAGGAGTACGCCCGGGAGAACAACATCGACCAGGTGCTGGTGCTCTACAGCGTGGCGAATTTTTGCGAGCAGAACAGCGTGTTCGCGCTGGCTGAATGATCCCCCACAGCGGAAAGCCTCCGTATGGACGAACCGTACGGAGGCTTTTGCTTTGCGCAGAATGGCCTATGCGTTGTAATACATATCGTAAACGATATACCCATGGACACCATCCAGCGATCCTTCATAGGTCTCCTGACACATCATGCACCGGGGCTCTTCCATGGGATAGCCGCTCGTTGGAAAGATGTTATATTCTGACGAAGTACGAAAGCCGACATGGTGGTAGAATTGATAATTCCCCTCAACTGTTATACCTTTGTAGCCCAATTCCCGTACTTTTTCAATCCCCTGTGTCAGCATGGCCGTCCCGATTCCCTGACGGAAATGATCCGCATGAACCGATACGGGCGCCAACATAACGATCCCCGAACTCGTCTCATGATCGTGGCCGCCTTCTCTCGTGGGAGACAGCGGGAACCTTGAGAATAAAAAGTGCCCTACCACTTTTTGATCCAATTCTGCAACAAAGGACAATTCCGGGATATAATACTCCGAATCCCGGATCTCCTCCACCAACGCGATGATATCACTTCCATCCGAATAGTCTGTCCCCTCCCGAAACGAACGCAAGATCAAAGATACAATGCTCTTATAGTCTCTGTGCTCTTCCGGGCGTATCGTGATTTTTGTATTCATCCTATGACCCCTCCTCCCATCTGTTTTTTCTATACTACATCATAAAATGTGAAAAATCTACCGCGCCTAACCATATTATATGTTTTGATATTGACATTTTAGACATTTTGCATTATTATAGATAATGCAAGGAGGAAAAGCATGGTTCTGCGATTTGATTTTGAGAAAGATACGCCCCTCTTCCTTCAGCTTCGCAATCAGGTAGTGCTGGCCATTGCCCGGGGCGAAGTTAAAGCAGGCGACCGGCTGCCGACCATCCGTGCCCTCTCCGAGGAGAGCGGCGTCAACATGATGACGGTGAGCAAGGCCTACCAACTTCTGGCGAAAGAGGGGTACATCGTCACTGACCGGCGAAGCGGCGCGGTCATCTCCGGCGGCGCCGTGAGCGGCGGCATATCGGAAGAGCGTATGGAGGAGCTGGAGCTGCATCTGGCGGAGCTACGGCTCCGGGGACTGAGCGCAGAAGAGATTTTGATTTTGTGCCGGCAATTACTGGAGGGATTCAAACCATGACAAAGCTGTTTCTCTGGGGTAGTATCATCTGGCTGCCCCCACTGCTGTGTTACCTGCTGGGTAATGAGACGAAATTCAAGAAAGGCATTGCCGTGGGCGTCACCTTTCCCATAGAGGGTCGGATGAATGAGGAAGTTTTGGGGCGTCTGGCCGCTTTCCGCAGGGAGCTGAAGGTCTGCTGCCTCGTTTTGATGGCGATGGTCGTCCCCTGCCTCTTCCTCCCGGACATGAGCGCCACCATGGCCGTGTGGATGCTGTGGCTCCTCATCGTCTGTGTCGCGCCCTATGTGCTCTATGCCCGCTGCAACAGGCATCTGCGGCGCATCAAGCAGGAGCATGGCTGGGCAGCGGCAAAGAGCAGCGCCGTGGTGGTCGTGGACACCGAGGCCATGGAAGAGCCCAGGTGGCTCTCCCCTGCCCTCTTCCTGCTGCCCCTTTGTGCAAGCCTTCTCCCCCTGCTCCGGGATCGGAGCTTCGCCGTGGCCTATCTTGTGGACGCGGGGTGCATCGCCTTTTTCTGGCTTTGCTACCGCTTCCTGTACCGCAACCGCGCCGAGCGCGCTGACGGGAACATTGCGCTGAGCCGCGCTCTGACGGAGGTGCGCCGCCACGGCTGGGGACAGGTGTGGATCCTCTCCTCCTGGGCCATGGCGCTGCTGAACGGGGCGTTGATGCTGGCAAAGAGCAGTGAGTTCTGGTTTTGGTGCGGGACGCTGCTGGTGACTCTGGGTCTTTGCTCTGCCACTGTCGCCATTGAGCTGAGAGTGCGCCGCGCCCAGGAAAGGCTCACCGAGAATCTCAACGCAGATCCGCTGGATGAGGACGATCTCTGGATCTGGGGCCTGCTCTACTACAATCCCCGGGACAGCCACTGCTTCGTCAATGACCGGGTGGGCGTGAATACCTCCGTCAATCTGGCTCACCCGGCGGGCAAGGTCATAGCAGCAGCGCTGGTGCTGCTGATCCTCTCCCTCCCCCTCACCCTGATCTTCCTGGACGGGAAGCCGCCGGTGCTCTCTGTGAGGGAGGAGACGCTGGTGGCGGCCAGCGGGAGAAGCAGCTACGAAGTAGCTCTGGAGGACATCGTGGAGGTCGAACTGCGGGAAGCTCTGCCCCAGCGGCTGTGGCGCAGCTACGGCACCGCCACAGAGAGTCTGCTCCGGGGCAAGTTCACCTCTGAGGAGACCGGGGATGTGACGCTCTGCCTGGACCCCACCGCGCCGCCCTATCTGCTGATCACCACGGAGGGCGGGCAGCGCTATTTGCTGGGCAGTAGCACGGAGGACGAGACCCTGGCGGTGTTCGATCTGCTCCAGGCCCAATAGGCGGCATGAAAAAGCGGTGCATCATACGATGCGCCGCTTTTCCATATTTTTACCACGGACAGTGGATGGCCGCCTTGCCGTTCACAAACCACGGGCTTTCCTCTTCCCCGTTGAGATGGTTGTGGGCATAGCCACCCAGCCAGACCCCGTCGCCGCCGCGGAGATATTCGGCCCAGCCGAAATCGTCCGGTTCTGCGCTGTGGAGACCCAGCAGAAAGATGTGTTCTACCCCTTCCCCGTCGCAGAAGCTGTAAATATAGGCGTTCTGCAGGGATAACTCCCCGGTGATATCCCGATGCTCCCCGTTGGCGGTGAAGTACACCCGCCCATCCTCCACACTTAGCGGGGGCTCAGGCGCGGTGTCCACGGTGACGGAGGCGATAACGCCCCTGTCTCTTTCCGGGTGCTGCTCGATATGGCCGCTGACGCCCCAGAAGTCCCAGCGGCCTGTGTAGGCCGTGGCCGCGATGGTCAGCGCGGACATGACGGCCGCTGCGGCCACGAGGAGCGCAAAGCGTTTGCGATACACAGTTTTATTCGACATTTTGTTCAGTACCTCCCTGGTCGTGGCTGGGGAGGCGTGCAGAGGGGAAAAAGCTCTCTGAAACCGTTCCTGTTCCGTCATCATTCTGCCTCCTTCAGCACATCTCTCAGCTTCTCCCTGGCCCGAAACAACCGGGTAGTGACCGTGCTTTCCCTGCATTGCAGCAGCCCGGCGATCTCGGCGGTACTGTACCCCTCATAGTAATAGAGCAGTACCACCAGACGGTATTTACGATCCAAATTCATCACCGCAGTAAAGAGATCGCTGCTATCGTGGTCTTCAAAGCTCAGGCTTTCCGCATAGTCCTCAATGGACACGCATTTGCGCCATGGGGAGCGAAAGAGCATACGGCACTGGTTGATGGTCACCCGGATGAGCCAGTTGCGGCGGTGCTCCTCGGAGGTAAACTCCTTGTCCCTTTGCAGCAGCCGCAGCAGCACCTCCTGGGTCACATCGTCCGCATCTTCCGGACATTTTGTGTAGCTGTAGGCGATGCGGAAGATCATATCCCGGTATGTCTCGATCAAAAGGATCCGCTGTTCATCAGATTTCATTGCTGTTCTCCTTGAAAGGCCTTTCATAGAGAATATGCCTGAGGGGAGGAAAATCTTTCACAAAGCGGCAAAAAAAATCCGGGACGGAGCGTTTTTCTCCGTCCCGGTCGCTTTTTCATTTCTCCGGAGGGAAGGCGCGAACCGCGTTGAGCACCGCCCCCACGGCGGCAAAGCCGTCCAGCAACGCGGCAAACCAGAGCGCCGTGCTCAGTCCCGTCAGAGAGAGGAGGAGCAGCACCGCCTTGATGGCCAGGATTCCCAGCAGAGCCTCTTTCAGCACTTTATCGGTGATCCCGGCGCTGCGCAGCGCCTCGGCTGTGCAGGTAACACTGCCGCCCATGGCGATGATCTGCGCCTCGGCGGCGCCCTCGCCATCCAGCGCGCCCAGATACATCCCGGCGTCCGCGCAGGCGAAATTCGCGCCCTCGGCGTCAGAGGCCGTCACATAGATGGTGGCTCCGTCGCTGTTCCGTTCGCGGATCTCCTGAATACGGGCCAGCTTGTCCATGGGCAGGCACTGCGCGTAGTACTTGTGGATGCCGCACTGCTGCGCCAAGGCGGCGGTCTTCTCCCCCTCCTCTTCGCTGAGAAGGACCACATCCCGGCAGCCCATACCGTCCAGTGCAGACATGGTCTCCTGGCAGCCCGGCTGCACGGAATTGCTCAACAGGATGCTCCCGGCAAACTGCCCGCCCAGAGAGACATGGAGCGCGGGAGTATCCCGCCCATCGTTCTCTCCCAGGGTCACGCTGTTGCCCAGCAGAAAGTCCCGGCTGCCTATGAGCACAGGGATGCCGTCAATCTCCACGCTGATGCCCTCGGGGTATTCCACAAAATTGCCGATCATGGAGTAGTCGATGGGGCCGCCGTAGGCCGCCACGATGGCCCGCATGGACTCTGCGGAAGCGTTGGCGGCGGCATGGGCGGAGGCTTTCAGTAAAATGTCAGCATCGATCCGCCCGGCGTGTATGGCCTCCACCCGGAAATCCCGGCTGGTGACGGTGCCGTCCCGGTCAAAGACCATGGCCTTGCAGTTGGCGGCGGCGTCCAGCGCACCGTGACCCTTGAAGATGACACCCCGGCGGGCAGCACCGTGCATCCCGATAAAATAGGTCATAGCCAGGGCGGCGGCGAAGGCGGCGGGATTGGCCACGATGAGCACCACCAGCGCCCGGTGGAGCGCCACGCCCACACCGCTGCGGAAGATCAGCGTAAAGAGCACCGTCAGCACGGCGGTGAGCGCCACGGACACGGGGACGAAAAGGCGGCGGTACTTCTCCAGATAGTCCTCCCAGCGGCTCTCCTCCCCCTCGCCGCGGAGCAGCTCCCACATACGATCCATCGTGGAGCTGTTGTAAGGAGCGGCTACCTCCAGCTGGAGCTGGGAGGTGAGGTTCCGGGCGCCGGAGGGCACGCTGTCGCCCTCCTCCACTGTCCGGCCCTCCTGCTGTCCCGTAACGGCGGAAATATCCACCGTGCTGTAGCCGTCCAGCACCACGGCGTCCACCGGGGACACATCCCCGGGCCGGAGCAGAATGGTGTCGCCCGGCTTCAGTGAAGCCGCGTCCACGGTCTCCTCTCCCTCGTCGTCCAGCAGCACGGCCCGGTTTGCCCGGGGATCCACCGCGGCCATAACGCTCCGTTCGGAGCGGGCGGACACATAGCGGAGGGCGAGGTGCGTCAGGCAGTAGAAAAGCATCAGCGCGGCTCCGTCCACCTCCATGTGCGTGAGAAAAGAGAGGAACGCGGCGGCGACCACCAGCAGCTTCTCATCCACTTCGTGCTCCGTGAGCAGCTTTTCCACCGCTCCCGAGACCACACCGTAACCGGAGGCGACGAAGCTGACAAGCATGAGGATCAGCCTCATAAGGCTGCCCGAGGAGAAGAACAGCCCCGCCACGAAACAGAGGGACG
The DNA here is from genome assembly GCA_029009095.1 of bacterium. Lineage (GTDB taxonomy): Bacteria > Bacillota > Clostridia > Oscillospirales > Oscillospiraceae > Apopatocola. The sequence goes on along the minus strand of JAQXJT010000041.1, from coordinate 98,673 downwards.
ACACCGCCAGGGAAGCCCATGTGTAGAGGTCGATCCCCAGGAAGGCCGCCGTTTTCGCGTGCTGCTCCTCAAACTCGATGGGGTTGATTTCCTTGTCTCCCATCAATGCCACCTCCGAATTCATACATACTTTGTTGAATTATTATAACAGCAAAGGTTTTTCCTTTCAATAGGCCCGACGAAAAGATTTACATAATCGTTGCCCCGCACCTGCCTCCGTGCATAGCATGAGATGAAGGCATCGCCTGAGTTCAATCTGGAGGAATTCAATGTGGATACACGAATCATGAACAACAATAACGACTGCGGCTACAAAGAGGGCGCACTTCCCTCCTGCGCGCCGCTGGCAGTGGGCTTTGTGCCCCGGCAGCAGAGCAGCACGCCCCGTTATGAGGGAGAAAAGGCCCTCTACCGGGGTACGCTGTTTCCTGGGCTGGATCTCCCGCTGTGGAATATCGTGAACACCGATGCGGCGGATGTGCCGGCCCGGGAGCTGATGGCGCTGGATTTCGCCGCCCACGATCTCGCCCTTTATCTGGATACCCATCCCAACGACCAGGAGGCGTTTACCGTATATAAGGAGCTGCTGAAACTGGCTGAAGAGGGGAAACGGCGGTATGTGGCGTGCTACGGCCCGGTGATGAAGAGCGACATGGTGGATTCCGATTGCTTCACCTGGCTCAACGACCCCTGGCCCTGGGACAATCAGACGGAGGGTTAAACCATGTTTGTGTATGAAAAGAAGCTGCAATATCCCATTAAGATCGCCCAGCCCAATGCGGCGCTGGCCAAGTTCATCATCAGCCAGTACGGCGGCCCCGACGGGGAGCTGGGCGCTTCGCTGCGCTATCTGAGCCAGCGCTTTTCCATGCCTTGGCCGGAGCTGAAGGGCGTACTCACGGACATAGGCACGGAGGAGCTCTCCCACCTGGAGATGGTGGGTACGCTGGTGCACCAGCTGACGAGGAACCTCACCCCCGAACAGATCAAAGCGGAGGGCTATGACGCCTATTTCGTGGATCACACGGTGGGCGTGTTCCCCCAGTCGGCGGGCGGCGTGCCCTGGAACGCCGTCGGCATCGGCGTAAAGGGGGATGTGATCACCGACCTCACCGAGAATATGGCAGCCGAACAGAAAGCCCGCACCACCTATGACAACATTCTCCGCCTCTCCGACGATGCGGATGTGAACAATGTCATCCGCTTCCTACGGGAGCGGGAGATTGTACATTTCCAACGCTTCGGCGAGGCACTGGCGCTGGCCACTGACCGGCTGGATCACTCCAACGTGTACTATATGAACCCGGCTTTCCACGACTGAGCCAAAGGAAAACGGGCGGCGTCCGGAAGGCGCCGCCCGTGGTTTTTTATGGCTTTTTCCGGGGGTGAACGCTGGGATAGAGCCGCGCGTCCGTGTGGGGAAGGAACTGGGCGGCGATCATGTTCTCCAGAAAACGCTCCATCTCTCCGAACTGGAGGTAAACGCCCATCTCCTGGAAATGCCGCAGCCGCTCCATATTTTTCCGGTCGGTCAGCAAGAGCTTGGCGCCCTGGAGGGAGGAGTTGCCCAGAATGGTGAAGCGATCCCGGGGCAAGTCCGGATAGAGTCCCACCGTGATGGCGGACTCCAGATCGTAGTGGGTGCCAAAGCCGCCGGAGAGGTAGAGCCGGCCGATGTCGTCCGGGGTCAGCCCGCAGTGATCCAGCAGCGTAGCCACCATGGTGAAAGCGGCCGCTTTGCAGCGGATCCATTCGGCGATGTCACTCTCGGAGAGGAACATCCCTGGGGCGTACTCGATAGCGGGGATATTCTGCTGCCGGAGCTCGTCCCATACATAGGAAATGCAGTCGGAAGCTCCGGGGTTGATGGTTCCGTTTCCGGCGATCCATCCGGCCAGATAGCCCTGGGCGATCAGATCCAGGATCCCCGAGCCGCAGATGCCCCGGGGCGGCTCGCCGCCGATGGTGGTATATCGGAGGATGTTATCCTCCCCAATGGAGATGGAGGAGATGGCGCCCGGCTCGGCCCGCATTCCCCGCTCGCTGACGGCGCCCTCCAGCGCCGGCCCGGCGGCCCCCGCGCCCAGCAGCAGATAGTCGCGGCAGCCAAAGGCCAGTTCCCCGTTGGTGCCGATGTCCAGCAGCATGGCCGGATCCTCCCGTGTGTCCATATCGGTCATGAGCAGGCCAGAGGTGATATCCCCGCCCAGGTAGTTGGCCACGGCGGGCATGGCGACCACATTGCAGTTCAGCGGCAGGCCCAGCTCAGCGGCGCAGACGATGCCCGGGTCGTAGAATACCGGGGTGTAGGGGCTCTGGAACACCTGCCAGGGGTCGCAGCCGTAGAGAAAGTGCATCATAGTGGTGTTGCCCGCGGCCACCAGAACCGCGATCTCCCCGCTCTCCACCCCGGCCTCGGCGCAGCAGAGCGAGATCATGGCGGAGATGTCCTCCACCACATAGGAGCGCAGCCGCTCCAAATTCCGAATATCCGCTTTCACGGCCACGATCCTGTCAAGGATGTTGTCGCCCATGGCGCGCTGGCGGTTTTCCCGCTGGACGTTGGCAAGCGTGGCGCCGCTGTTCAGATCCAGCAGCTCCATCTCCAGCGTGGTGCTGCCGATATCCAGCGCCAGACCGTAGAGCCGTCCGGTGGTGTCCCCCGGCTCAATGCATATCACGTCCCACCCCAGCTCCGAGGGGGAGAGCGTCACCGTTACGCGATAATCCGCGTCTTGCAGCAGCGGGTAGAGGCGCTGCATTACCGGCAGCGTCACCCTCGCCGGGATATCGCCCAGCGCCGAGAGCAGCCTCTCCCGGTTGGCGAGCGCGTCCTGCCCGTCCGGCTTTTTGATCTCCAGACAGCGTTTGTACGCCATCGGTTCCATATCCATGCCTCCTCACGGTAACAAACCTAGTTTTGCTACCATTATAGAGGGAAAATCGGGAAAATCAATCACAATCGCAGCAGAATCCCGACTTTTTCCACATCTTGCAAAGGAAATTCGGATGTGATAGGATGGAGCGGAATCCACACAGAGTCCGTAAAGAAAAACGGACGCGCCGGAGCTGCCTATGAAAAAAACCACTCTCCTGAAATTCTTCCCTCTGATGATTTTCGCGGGCATGATCATCTATTTCCGCATGGATCTGCTCCTGGCCGCGCCGATCGCCACCTTTGCCGCCATTGGCGTCTATATGTTTACCCAGCACAGCGGCTTCGACGGGGCCTTTTCCCACGGCCTGGCGGCGGCCAGCAGCATCACCATGGTATTCTTCGTGCTGATGTTCGCCTACGGCGTGGCGGAGTGTTTCATGGCAACGGGCGTGGGCGCGGCGCTCATCAACCTCTCTCTGCGGCTGGGCGTTACGGGCCGTACCATCGCGCCGGTGACGCTGCTCTTCACCAGCATCCTCTCGCTGGCCACCGGCTCCTCCTGGGGCAGCTTCGCGGCCTGCGCCCCCATCTTTCTCTGGCTCAACCACCTGACCGGCGGGGACGTAAGACTGACGCTCTGCGCTGTGGCGGGCGGAGCGTGCTTTGGGGACAACATCGGCATGATCTCCAGCGTTACCGTGCTCAGTTGCAGTCTCCAGGACGTGAGCGTGCTGGACCGTACCCGGCATCAGAGCGTGTGGTGTCTCCTCTGCCTCCTGCTCTCGCTGCTGCTCTTCCTCTGGGCGGGCTGGGGCCTTCCCCACACCGCCGTGGACACCTCCGGAGCGCTGGAGGCCATTCCGCAGCCGGCGCTGGACGCCCTGTCCCTCCGTCGCCCTTCGGCCATGGCGCTGATGCAGCAGGTGCAGAGCGGCGTTCCCCTGTACATGGTGCTGCCGCTGCTGTTGGTGATCTCCATGAGCTTTCAGGGCTGCCATACCCTCCTCTGTCTGGGCGCGGGCATGGTGTCCTCCCTTCTTCTGGGCATGGCGGCGGGCACCATCAGTCTCAGCAGCTGGCTGGAGGATCTGCTCTTCAAAGGCTTTACCGACGCGGGAAGCTGGACGATCATCATGATGATGTGGGTGGCGGCTTTCGGCGGCGTTATGAACGGCATGGACGCTTTCGCCCCGCTGGCCGATCTGGTGGCGCGGCGCTCGAAAAACGTGCAGCAGCTCATGGGCTGGTGCGGGGTGCTCTGCTTCGTGGGCAACATGGCGCTGGCGGATGAGTCCGCCCAGGTGACCACCATCTCCCCCATCGTCCGGGACATGGTGGAGAAGAACGTGGTCTGCGAGAACAGGGAGGACGCCTACACCCTGCGGATGCGCCTCTCGGTGCTCACCTCCTCCATGGGGGTCTACGGCTCCCAGCTGATCCCTTGGCACTGCTACCCTGTGTTCTTCGCCTCCATCGCCAACACGGTGTATCCCATCTGCACCTTTACCCCCTTTGATATCATCCGCAGGAACTACCTGAGCTTTCTCATCGTCGGCTCCCTCCTGCTGCTGACCTTCACCGGCTGGGACAGGGCCATCCCCTTCTTTGCTCTGCCCAAAGGCGTAAAGCTGAAAAAAAGATAAACGGAACCGGCGCCGTCTTTTCTGACGGCGCCGGTTCCTTTCTCACGGCGTATTCACTGCCCCCGGAGCTTATCGAGGATCTCCCTGTCCGCCGGGCAGAATTCGAAATCATCGATCTCAGCGGGCAGGATATAACGGAGGTCGTTGTGCTCCAGCAGTCTGGGCGTGCCGGCAACGATGGCGGCGCGGTAGAGCGTCAGATGCACGGTGATGTCCGGGTAACGGTGGAGCAGCTCCATATAGACCTCCCCCACCTCGATCTCGACGCCCAGCTCTTCCCGGCACTCCCTTTTCAGCGCATCTTCCCCGCTCTCGCCCGGCTCGACCTTGCCCCCGACGAATTCCCACAAAAGACCCCGGGCCTTGTGTGCGGGCCGCTGACAGATCATAAACCGTTCGCCCTCAAAGATGAGCGCTGCCACCACCCGGGTGACCGTTTTCTCCTCCATCATCTCTTCCTCTCTTCCACTCTCAGAATATTGCTGAACACATAGCTGCTGTGTCGCCCGGCGTACTCTTCATAGTCCCGGATACGCAGAAAATACTCCCTGCCCCAGGAGGAGCAGCGCAGCCATTCCCGGTCCCGGCCCGTGACTGTCACATAGTGGGCGGAGGTGGCGGTGACGGGCAGGCGCTGCCCATGGCCGTCAGGGCGGCAGAGGGACAGCTGGTGTTTCCGGGAGAGGAGCAGGGGGAAATTGGGACCTATGGAGAGGATTACGGGGATGTCGTCGGAGAGCATACAATCCAGTCCTGCCCACAGTCCTCCGCGCCGCCATTCCCAGCGGGCGGAGAGCGGGATGTGCTGGGCGCGGAAGAGCCGGTTGAGTCCCGCGGCGAGCACAAGCCCGTTGAGCCCGAAGGGATAGACCAGCGGCAGGCAGCGGCTCCGGAGCGATTGGAGCATGGACTCATAGCGCTCCCGGGGGATGGCATCCCCGTCCCAGGAGAGAAAGTCCACGGCGCAGCCGGGCCGGTTCCGGCCCAGATAGAGCAGCATGTCCAGCGCACCCACCACCCCGCAGCCGCACCGGCGCACAGCAGGGTCGGGAGAGAGCATCTGGCTTCCGCCATAGCTGACAGAGCCGCCTCTCTCCACGGCGGGATAAGAATGCTGAAGTTCGAGCACGGGAGCCACCCTTTCCTCTGTTTTTATCGGATCAGCGCCTCAAAATCCTCTTCACTGAGAATGGGAATACCCAGGCCCTGGGCCTTGGCGAGCTTGCTGCCGGGGTTTTCTCCGGCCAGCACATAGCCTGTTTTTTTCGAGACAGAAGAGGAAGCCTTGCCGCCGAAGGACTCGATGATGGCGGTGGCCTCGTCCCGGCTGTACTTGCTGAGCGTACCGGTGAGCACGAAGGTCTTGCCAAGGAAGCGGTTGTCCCGCTGCTCCTCCCGGGAGAGCATATTGACGCCCGCCGCTTTCAGCAGGGCGATCTGGTGGCGGGACTGCCCGTTGGAAAACCACTCGCTCAGATACTCCGCCGTCACCGGGCCGATGTCGTCCACGGATGTCAGCTCCGGCAGCGTAGCGTTTGACAGCGCGTCCAGCGAGCCGAAGGTGCGGGCGAGCACCCTGGCGGCTTTCTGCCCCACCTGCCGGATGCCGAAGGCGCAGAGCAGCCGGGAGAGATCCTGCTGCTTGCTTTTTTCGATCTCCGAGAGAAGGTTTTCCGCGCTCTTCTTCCCCATCCGATCCAGCGCGGCCACACTCTGCGCGTCCAGCGAATAGAGATCCGCCGGGGTGCGTACCAGACCGGCATGGATCAGCGACTCGGCCACCGACAATCCCAGCCCCTCGATATCCATGGCGTCCCGGGAGGCGAAGTGCACCAGATTGCGCAGCAGCTGGGCAGGACACTCCGCGCCGGTGCAGCGCATGGCTGCCCCGTCTTCGTCCCGCGCCACCGGGGAACCGCACTCGGGGCAGACGTCCGGCAGGCGGAAAGGCACAGTACCCTCGGGACGCTTGTCCTTCTCCACGCGCAGCACCTCGGGGATGATCTCTCCCGCCTTCCGCACCACCACCGTGTCTCCGATGCGCACATCCAGCTTGTCGATAAAATCCTGATTGTGCAGCGTGGCGTTGGTGACGGTGGTGCCGGCCAGGCGCACCGGCGAGACGATGGCCTTGGGAGTCAGCACCCCCGTGCGTCCCACCTGCACCACGATGTCCTGCACCACGGCGCTCTTTTCCTCGGGGGGATACTTGTAGGCTGCGGCCCAGCGGGGGGCTTTGGCTGTGCTGCCCAGGATTTCCCGCTGATCGAAACGGTTGATCTTGATCACCGCACCGTCGATATCATAGGGGAATTCCTCCCGGTGCTCCCCGATGCGCTCCACCTCTTCCCTGCATTGTGCAAAATCCGTGAAGCAGCGGTGGGGCACTACCGGAAAGCCCAGCGAGGCGAGATAGTCCAGCGCCTCGGCGTGGGTGGCGGGCATGGGGCCGGAGGTGAGCTGGATATTGAACAGGATGATATCCAGTTTCCGCTCCCGGGTGATACGGGGATCTTTCTGCCGGATGGAGCCGGCGGCGGCATTGCGGGGGTTGGCCAGCAGCTTGCCCCCCTCGATCTCCAGACAGCGGTTGTGCTCCATGAACACGTCCCGGGCCATGTAGACCTCACCCCGGACAATGAGCCGCTCAGGGGCGTTGGGCAGCGTCAGAGGCAGATTTCGCAGCTGGCGGAGGTTTTCCGTCACATCCTCCCCCACGCTGCCGTCACCCCGGGTAGCGCCCCGGTAGAACCGTCCGTTCCGATACTCCAGCGCCATGGAGAGCCCGTCGATCTTCGGCTCCACGCTGTAGACGCTCTCGCCCCCCAGCGCGGCGTTGGTCTTGGTGAGAAAGTCCTCCAGCTCCCCAAAGGAGAACACGTCGTTCAGCGACTCCAGCGGCACCTCGTGCTGCACCGGGGAGAACTTTTCGGACACATAGCCCCCTACCCGCTGGGTGGGCGAGTCCGGTGTTACGGTCTCGGGGTGTTTTGCTTCCAGCTCGATGAGACGGCGCATGAGCGCGTCGTACTCAAAGTCGGAGATGGTGGGCGCGTCCAGCTCGTAGTAGGCGTAATTATGCTGTCGTATCTCCTCCTGCAGGCGGAGTATTTCCCTGATCTCGTCCATGTCTCCCACCCTCTCAGCACCCGAGGATGCGCTGCAGGGCGCAGAGCACCCCGTACTTGCCCGCCTCGTAGGTGAGACCGCCCTGCATAAAGCCCAGGTAGGGCTCACGCAGCGGCCCGTCACAGCTCAGTTCCAGGGACGCGCCCTGGATGAACGTACCGGCAGCCATGACCACCTCGCTCTCGTAGCCGGGCATGGGCGCAGGCACCGGAGCGGCGTAGCTGTCCACCGGAGAGCCGTACTGGATGCCCTGGCAAAACCGCACGAGGTTTTCCGCACTCTCCAGACGAATGGTCTGGATGATGTCGCTGCGGCGCTCTCTGGCTCCAGGGAAGGTGACATAGCCCAGCTCCTCCAGCATGGCCGCGCAGAAAGAGGCGGTCTTCAGCGCCTGGGATACGGTGTGTGGGGCGAAGAAGAAGCCCTGGAAGAGCAGGCGGTTGCTCTCCAGCGTGGCGCCGCACTCCCCGCCGATGCCGGGCACCGTCAGCCGCTCGGCAGCCCGCTCCACCAGATCCTGCCGCCCGGCCACATAACCGCCCATGGGGGCGATGCCGCCGCCGGGGTTTTTGATCAGGGAACCGGCCATCAGATCCACCCCCACCTCCGTGGGGTGCAGTCTCTCGCAAAACTCTCCATAGCAGTTGTCCACCAGCACCGCGCTCTCCGGGGAGACCCGGTGGGCCAGTTCGGCGATGCGGCCGATCTCCTCCACAAAGAGGGCGCGGCGGTCGGCGTAACCACGGCTGTGCTGGATATAGACCACCGCCGGGTGAAGCTCCGCGCAGCGCCGCTCGATGGCGTCGTAATCCGGCCCGCCGTCCTCCGCCAGCTCCAGCGCTTCGTAGCGGATGCCGTAGCTGCGCAGTGTGCCGGGGGCGTCGCCGCAGATAGCGGTGAGCAGGGTGTCGTAGGGCGCGCCGGTGACGGAGAGCAGAGTGTCGCCGCTCTTCAGCGCCCCGTAGAGGGCGCAGGCGATGGCATGGGTGCCGTTGACGAACGTGGTGCGCACCAGCGCGCTCTCTGCGCCGAAGACTCTGGCGTAGATCTTCTCCAGCGTCTCCCGGCCCAGATCGTCGTAGCCGTAGCCGGTTGTGCCGGCAAAGCAGGCGTCGGACACCCGAAATTCCCGGAACGCGTCCAACACCCGGGCGGTGTGGTATTCCGCCGTCTTTTCAAACTCCCGGAAGGTGTCGCGCAGACCATCCTCCGTCCGCTCGGCCAGAGCGCGGAGCTCATCCATTGTCATTGTTGCCATGGGAAAATTCCTCCAGTGTCGCCATTGCCGCTTGGGGCATGGCCAGAATATCTCTTTCGCACCTCGGCGTGGGTGCCGTCTTATTTGAGTTCCATAACGATTTTCCGAAACGCGTCGCCCCGTTCCGCGAAGTTTTTGAAGCGGTCGAAGGAGGCGCAGCCCGGGGAGAGCAGCACCAGATCCCCCTCCTCCGCCATTTGGGACGCCGCCAGTACCGCCTCCCGGAAATCGCCGATCACGCGGATGGGCAGCGCGGCGCCGTCATAGTACCGGGACGAGCGGACGGCGGAGAGGATCTTCCCGGCGGTGTCACCGGTGAGGATCAACGCCTTGACCCGGCGGCAGATCTCATCCCCCAGCTCGTCAAAGGGAATGTGCTTGTCGTAGCCGCCGGCAATGAGGATGGGGCGCTCTTTCACAGCCTTCAGTCCCGCAATGGTGCGGGTGGGGCTGGATGCGATGGAATCGTTGCAGTAGGTGACGCCGCGGAGGGTACGAAGCATCTCCAGCCGGTGCCTGACCCCGCCGAAGCTCTCCGCCACCCGCCGGAAGCTCTCCGCCCCCACCAGATCGCCCACCGCGGCGTAGGCGGCCATGTAGTTCTCCACGTTGTGCCAGCCGGGGATGCGGATACACTCCACGGAGAGGAGCTCCTCCGTCCGGCCCTCCCGGCAGTCGTAAAGCATTCCCTCCTCGCAGTAGACTCCGTCCTCCACGGGATGCGAACGGCTGAAGCTGCGCACTGTGCACCGGGCCTCCGCGCCCAGGGCGGCGGTAAGGCGGTTGTCCCCGTTCACCACCAGCAAATCGCCCGCTCCCTGCCGCTCGAAGATCTGCCTTTTCGCGGCGATGTAGTCCTCATAGCTGGGGTGTACATCCAGATGGTTGGGGCTGATGTTGGTGATCACGGCCCGGTCGGGGCGGCAACTCATGCTGTGGAGCTGGAAGGAGCTCAGCTCCAGCACGGCTATGTCCCCGCTCTCCATCCCGGGCACCTTATCCAGCAGCGGCGTGCCGATGTTTCCTCCCAGCCACACCCGGTACCCAGCCTCCCGCAGCAGCTCCGCGATGATGGTGGAGGTGGTGGTCTTGCCGTCGGAGCCGGTGATGGCCACGGTGCGGCAGGGGCAAAGGGCGAAAAAGGCTTCCATCTCCGAGGTGATCACTGCCCCCTGCTCCCGGAACGCGGCCAGGGCATTGGGGTGCATCCCCGGGGTGCGGAACACCACATCGAAGCGGGTGTCGGAGAGGTACTCCTCCCCCAAGCGCATCTCACAGCCAAGGGAGAGAAGCTCCTCCCCCGCCGCGCCCAGCGCTTCCATGGAACGCTTGTCGCAGGCCGTCACGCCGCAGCCGTAGCGCCGCAGCAGCCGGACCAGCGGCAAATTGCTCACGCCCAGCCCTACCACGGCAATGCGCTTCCCACGAAGCGCGGCGAAATATTCTTCCAGCGTCATAAAACGCCTCCCGTTGTAATCAGGATATCAAGTCATTATATTCTCATTATGGGGAAAATTCAACCGGAAAGCGCTCCGTACCCGCCACAAATCCGCCCTGCCCCGCACTTTTTCCGGAAAAGAGCGTTGACAGACCGCCGCCCCAGGGGGTACAATGCACCATGCGACCAGGCCACGCAGCCGCGGGCACAAGGCGAAAGCCTGTGCGTGAGGAAAGTCCGGGCTCCATAGGGCAAGGATAACGGGTAACGCCCGCCGAGGGTGACCTTAGGACAAGTGCAACAGAGATATACCGCCGCAGTTTTCTGCGGTAAGGGTGGAAAGGCGAGGTAAGAGCTCACCCATCGTCCGGAGACGGAACGATGCTGTAAACTCTATCCGGAGCAACGCCGTGGAGGGACACACAAGACCGGCCCGGTCGTCCCGAGGAGGCGGCTGGAGCGTACCGGCAACGGTGCGCCTAGATAGATGGCTGCAAAAGACAGAACCCGGCTTACGGACCTGATCGCAAACAGGCCCCCGCAGATCGCATGAGATCTGCGGGGGCTTTTCTTTTGTTCAGAGCGCCGCGGCCTCCGATTCGGTCATTCCTCCAGCTTTGTCATGTGCTGGGCAGCCACCCGGAGCATCAGCCGCTTTACTCCCGCCTCCTCAAATTCGATCTCCGTCAGGGCGTCGCCACCCATGGGGGTGAGCTTCACAATGGTGCCCTTGCCGAAGGACTTGTGCTGCACCCTGTCGCCCACGGTGTATTCAGGGGATTCCACAGCGGAGAGGACGGTGCGCGCCTTTTCCCGGGCGGGCGGGGCTTTCCGCGTCACCACCCGGGAATTGCGGAAGCTGCCGGGGCTGCGACCATAGACCTCGTCCTGCCGCATCCGCTGCTCCTCGATATAATCCTCCCGGCTGAGCCGCCGCTCCATGCGCTCGCCCCGGGCCGCCGCTTTGCCCCGCCGCTCCTCCATATCGTTCTGGAAGTCGAAACGGTAGCCCTCGCTGCGGGACTGGGCCACATAGCTGCTCTCCCTGCGCTCGATCAGCGCGGGGGGGATGTCCTCAAGGAAGCGGGAGGGCAGGTTGGCGCTGGTGCGGCCATAGAGCATACGCTGGGCCGCGCAGGTCAGGTACAGCAGCTCCTTGGCCCGGGTGATGGCCACATAGCAGAGCCGTCTCTCCTCCTCCATGGCCACCTCATCTCCAATGGACTGAAGGCCGGGGAAAAGGCCCTCCTCCGCGCCCACCAGAAATACCACCGGGAACTCCAGCCCCTTGGAGGCGTGAATGGTCATCATCACCGCGCACTCGGCGTTTTCGTTGTAGTTGTCCAGATCGCTGTAGAGCGCCACCTCGTCCAGATAGGCGTAGAGGTCGCCGCCGTTGTTCTCCTCCACGCTCTTCACGATGGTGCTCTTGAGCTCCATGACATTTTCGATGCGTGCGATGTTCTCGTCGCTCTTCTTCTCTTCCAGCGCCCGTACATAGCCGGAGAGTTCCAGAAGCCTGTCGTAGAACTCGTCCAGCTCCATCCCCTGACTCAGGAAGCCCTGAAGCCGGATGATCATATCCGTGAAGAGCGTCATCTTTCCGGCACTGCGTCCCAGCTCCGGGTAGCGCAGCGCGTCGCGCATCACCTCGAAGAGAGGCTTGCCCTCTTCCTGGGCGATGGCGCGGGCTTTTTCGATACTGGCCGCGCCGATGCCCCGGGGCGGGTTATTCACGATGCGCAGCAGCCGCGTTTCGTCGGAGGGGTTGGCGATGACGCAGAGATAGGCCAGCATATCCTTGATCTCCGCCCGGTCATAAAAGCGGGTGCCGCCGAAGATGCGGTAGGGCACATTGCGGGTGCGGAAGGACTGCTCAATGCTGCGGGACTGGGCGTTGGTACGGTAGAGCACGGCGAAGTCTCGGGGACTGCGGCCGGACTGGAGAATACTGCGAGCCACGAAGTCCGCCTCGTCGTTCTCGTTGGCGGCTATGTACTGCCGCAGCGGCGCCCCGGCGGGGGCCTCCGTGCGCAGCGTCTTGCCCAGGCGGCCGCGGTTGGCGGCGATCACGGCGTTGGCGGCGGCGAGAATGTTGCCGGTGGAGCGGTAGTTCTGCTCCAGCTTGATGCAGCGGGTCTTTTTATCCCGGGCGAAGCTCTGGAAATTCTCCACCACTGCGCCCCGGAAGCGGTAGATGCTCTGGTCGTCGTCGCCCACCACGCAGAGGTTGTGCCGCCCGCCGCTGAGCAGCGCGGCCATCTTGTCCTGCACGGCGCTGGTGTCCTGATACTCGTCGATGAGCACATAGCGGAACTTTTCCTGATAGTACTTTGTCACCTCCGGGTACTCCTGCAGCAGCTTCACGCAGTAGTAGAGCAGGTCGTCAAAGTCCATGGCGTCCGCCTCCCGGAGGTGCCGGGCGTAGGCCGCGCAGATCTGGGCGGTGCGGATGCGGCGGATGTCGCCGCTCTTCTCTGCCTCGGCCACATACTCCTCCGGGCTCAGAAGCCGGGACTTATAGCGGGAGAGCTCGTGGAGCATGGCTTTGGGCTGCCAAGTCTTTTCGTCCACATTCAGCTCCCTGATGACCCGCTTCATCACCGAAAGGCTGTCGGCGCTGTCGTAGATGGTGAAACTCTTCCCGAAGCCCAGCAGATCCGCGTCCCGGCGCAGTATCCGGGCGCAGGCACTGTGGAATGTCATGGCCCAGATGCCCTCGGCCTCGCTGCCCAGCCGCCGTTCCAGACGCTCTTTCAGCTCCCCGGCGGCCTTGTTGGTAAAGGTGATGGCCAGTATCTGCCAGGGCCGCACCCGGTCCACGGCGCACAGATCCCGGACATCCCCGTCCACGGGTACGTTTCCCTGGGCGGCCTCATGGACGAGGGCGGCGTCCCGCTCGGTGATGTGCCCGGGGATCTCCGCGCAGTCGGAGGCCCGGCCATAGCGCAGGAGGTTTTCCACCCGGTGGATGAGCACCGTGGTCTTTCCGCTGCCCGCCCCGGCCAAAATCAGCAGCGGGCCCTCGGTGGTCATAACGGCCTGGCGCTGCTCGGGGTTGAGAGAGGCGAAGTCCCTGGCGATGATGGTTTTCCTGTCCTCGATAAAGCGTTTTTCCAGAAGCGGATCCATGAATTCCTCCATAAAAAAACGTCTGAAGGGAGACCTCCAGACGACAAGTTTGTATTTCCTTTTTCTCTGTCTGGTGTTATTATAGCACGAACGGCGAAAAAAACAAGTGCAAATGATTTCCTGAAAGGAGAGCGGGATATGGGCGAGAGCGTATGCGCGTTTACGGGCCACCGGTCCCGGAAGCTGCCCTGGGGCTACGATGAGCAGGACGCGCGGTGCGTGGCGTTCAAAAAATGCCTGTACGACGTGGTGGAGTCCCTCGTGGAGAGCGGCGTGGAACATTTCATCAGCGGCATGGCCCAGGGCGGCGATCTCTACTTTGCCGAGGCGGTGCTGGCTCTGCGGGAGAAATACCCCCACATCACGCTGGAGGCCGCCGTGCCCTACCCCGGCCAGGCGGATAGCTGGCCCATGGAGCAGCGGCAGCGCTACAAGCGCATCCTGTCCCGCTGCGCCCGTGTGACTGTGGTGCAGGAACAATACAGCCGGAGCTGTATGCTGGAGCGGAACCGCTACATGGTGGATCGCTGCGACGTGCTGCTGGTGGGCTACAACGAGAAGAGCGGCGGCACTCTCTACACCATCAACTATGCCCGGAAAAAAAGCCGGGAGATGATCCTGCTCCCCATCCCGGAGTGAGGAATATCATACCACAGCCGGGGAAAAGACGCAAGCGGCGGAACGGAGAAAACTCCTCCGCGGCCGCTGCAAACATGAAAAACCGCACAGCCTCCCTCGGAAGAGGGAGGCTGTTTTCTGTAAAAAAACCGCCGCAGACCGAAAACCGATCCGCAGCGGTGTGGAGCGGGCAACGAGATTCGAACTCGCTACCTCCACCTTGGCAAGGTGGCGCTCTGCCAAATGAGCTATGCCCGCATCTGAACGCAGGAGTCATTATAGCAGAAGCGCGAAAAATGTCAAGGCTTAATCTGAAAAAAACAGGAAAAAAGTCCCTACTCCTCCAACAGGTCCATTTGTACCTCTCCCCTGTCCTCCTCCTTCAGCAGAGCGCCCACGGCGGGGATCGCACGGACACGGTAGCGGGACACATTCTTGATGGGGGTGTCCTCGAGGAACCCGGCCCCGGAGAGCGCGTGGCGGGGCTTGGGGGTCAGAACCGCCACGCCCTGGGTGGTGCGGGTGGGCTTGGGCGGTACCTGGGCGCTTTGGAAGACGAGCGCCCGGCCATCGGAGGAGTAGACCGCGCAGTTGCGCTCCCCGGTCAGCGGCAGGATACGCACCAGGGGGCTTTTATCGCTGTAAGCGCCGGTGAGGCGCTTGCGGTTGGTCTTTGTCACATAGGCGCTCAGGGGCACCCGGGCGCATTTGCCGTTGGCAAAGAAGAAGAGCAGAGAGCCGCTGTAGTCCCCCGGGAGCACCATGTCCACCACGTTCTCCCCCTCGTCCATCTGGAGCTGGGAGGGCAGGTAGACGCCCAGCACGCTGGCCTTGGTGTCCGCGAAGTCGGCGGCACGGCAGCGGTAGACCTGCTGATGGTCGGTGAAGAACAGGATCTCCGCGCTGTTGTCCGTCTCCACGGAGCGGAGGAGAGCGTCGTCCTCCTTGTACTTCTGTTCGCTGCTCATGCGCAGGGACTGGGGGGTGATCTTCTTGAAATAACCCTCCCGGGAGAGGAAGAGCGTCACGCTGTAGCGCTCCACCGGGTCGTCCTCCACCGCGCTCTCGGTTTCAAAATCGTAGACGAGCTGGCTGCGCCGGGGGCAGGGGTACTTCCGGATGATCTCCTCCAGCTCCCGGATGATGATGGCCCGGAGCTTTTTCCTCTTGGCCAGCGTGTCCTCCAGCTCGGCGATGTCTTTTTCCAGATCGCTGCACTCGTCCAGACGGCGGAGAATGTATTCGCGGTTGATGTTCCTGAGCTTGATCTCGGCCACATATTCGGCCTGGGTCTGGTCAATGCCGAAGCCAGCCATGAGGTTGGGCACCACCTCGTCCTCCCGCTCCGTCTCCCGGATGAGAGCGATGGCCTTGTCGATGTCCAGCAGGATCTCCTTGAGGCCGTAGAGCAGATGGAGCTTTTCCTTCTTCTTCCCCAGGTCGAAATACACCCTGCGGCGGACGCAATCCTCCCGCCAGGCCGTCCACTCCCGGAAGATCTCCTCCACGCCGCAGACTTTGGGGAAGCCGCCCAGCAGAATGTTGAAGTTGCAGCCGAAGCTGTCCTGCAGCGGCGTCATGCGGAAAAGCTTCTGCATGAGCTTCTCCGGATCGGTGCCACGCTTGAGATCCATGGCCAGCTTCAGTCCGTCCCGGTCGGTCTCGTCGCGCATATCGTTGATCTCTTTGAGCTTCCCGGCCTTCACCAGCTCGGCCACCTTGTCGATGATGGCCTCCACAGAGGTGGTGTAGGGAATTTCGTAGATCTCGATGATGTTCTCCTTGGGCAGAAAGCGCCAGCGGGCGCGGATCCTGATACTGCCCCGGCCGGTTTTATAGACCTCCTCCAGCGCGGCGGGGTCGCAGAGGATCTCACCGCCGGTGGGGAAATCCGGGCCGGGCAGGGTGGAGAGAATGTTGTGCTCGGGGTCTTTCAGCAGGGCGATGGCGGTCTCGCAGACCTCGTGGAGGTTAAAGCTGCAAATGTTGGAGGCCATGCCCACGGCGATGCCCATGTTGGAGGAGACCAGCACATTGGGAAAGGTGGTGGGAAGCAGGGTGGGCTCCTTCATGGAGCCGTCGTAGTTGTCCACCATGTCCACGGCGTCTTTGTCAATGTCCCGGAAGAGCTCGGCGCAGATGGGCGCGAGCTTCGCCTCGGTATAGCGGGAGGCGGCATAGGCCATGTCCCGGGAATAGACCTTGCCGAAGTTGCCCTTGGAGTCCACGAAGGGCACCAACAGCGCTTCACAGCCCTTGGAGAGACGCACCATGGTCTCATAGATGGCCGCGTCGCCGTGGGGGTTCAGGCGCATGGTCTGCCCCACGATGTTGGCGGACTTGGTGCGGCTGCCTGTCAGCAGGCCCATCTTGTACATGGTGTACAGGAGCTTCCGGTGGCTGGGCTTGAACCCGTCGATCTCCGGGATGGCCCGGGAGACGATGACGCTCATGGAGTAGGGCATATAATTCTGGAACAGCACGTCGGTGATGGGCTGCTCGGTGGTCTCCGAGTGCAGGCCCATGACGTTCTGCTCCGCGGCGCTGGCGTGGGAGGAGACTTCCTTTTCCTTTTTTCTTGCCATTGGTTTCCCTCAAATCAGGAGAGATCCGCCATCTCCAGATAGAGATGCCCGTTCTCTGCAATGTATTCCTTTCGTCCGCTGAGATTGTCTCCCAGCAGCAGATCAAAGACCTGCGCCGTCCGCTCCATGTCCTCGGGCATCACCCGGGTGAGACGGCGGGTCTCGGGGTTCATGGTGGTCAGCCACATCATATCCGGGTCGTTCTCGCCGAGACCCTTGCTGCGGTTGATGGTCACCTTGCCGCTGCCCAGCTCCGCGAGGATGTCGTTTTTCTCCTTGTCCGTGTAGGCAAACCAGGTCTTGTCCCGGTGGATGATCTCATAGAGGGGCGTTTCGGCGATGTAGACATAGCCCTCCCGGATGAGCGTGGGGCAGAGCCGCCAGATCATCAGCAGAATCAGGGTGCGGATCTGATAGCCGTCCACATCCGCATCGGTGCAGATGATGACCTTGCTCCAACGGAGGCTGGCCAGATCGAAGGAGTTGAGCTCCTTGCCGTGCTTCTCCACCTCCACCCCGCAGCCCAGCACTTTCAGCAGATCGGTGATGATCTCGCTCTTGAAGATGCGGGAGTAGTCGGCTTTGAGACAGTTGAGGATCTTGCCGCGGACGGGCATGAGCCCCTGGAACTCCGCGTCCCGGGACTGCTTGCAGGCGCCCAGTGCGCTGTCTCCCTCCACGATATAGATCTCGCGCTTCTCCACATCCTTGCTGCGGCAGTCCACGAACTTCTGCACCCGGTTGGCCAGATCCACATTGCCGGTGAGCTTCTTCTTGATGGTGACGCGGGCCTTCTCCGCCTGCTCCCGGCTGCGCTTGTTGATCAGCACCTGGTCGGCGATGCGGTCAGCCTCGGCCTTGTTCTCGATGAAATAGATCTCCAGCTTCTCCTTGAAGAAATCCGTCATGGCCTCCTGGATGAAGCGGTTGGTGATGGCCTTTTTGGTCTGGTTTTCGTAGGAGGTCTGGGTGGAGAAGCAGTTGGTGATCAGCAGCAGACAGTCGGCCACGTCCGGGAAGGAGATCTTGCTCTCCCCTTTCTGGTACTTGCCCGCTTTTTTGATATAGGCGTCGATGGCGTAGACAAAGGCGGTCCTGACGGCCTTCTCCGGGGCGCCACCGTGCTCAAGCCAGGAAGAGTTGTGGTAATACTCGATGCGGTTGACGGCGTTGGAGAAACAGAAGGCCGCGGACATACTGACCTTGTATTCGCTCTTGTCCTCCCGGTCACGGCCCCGGCGCTCCGACTCAATGTAGCGCGGGGCGGTCAGGCCCTGATCCCCCACCAGCTCGGCCACATAGTCCTCAATGCCGTGCTCATAAAAAAACTCCGTGGTTTCAAAGCCGCCGGGCCGCTCATTCCTGAAGCGAAACGTGACGCCCGCGTTGACCACCGCCTGACGGCGCATGGTATCCAGAAAGTACTCGGCGGGCACATTGATGTCCGTGAATACCTCCCGGTCGGGCTTCCAGCGGATGGTGGTGCCGGTGGGCTTCCGGTCGGTGGGCTCCTTCTTCATCCTGCCCTTGATCTTGCCCTTTTCAAAATGGAGACTGTACTTGAAGCCGTCCCGCCAGACCGTGGCGTCCATATACTCGGAGGCGTACTGGGTGGCGCAGGTGCCCAGACCGTTAAGACCCAGAGAATACTCATAGTCGGAGCCCTCGGCGTTGTCGTACTTGCCGCCGGCATAGAGCTCGCAGAACACCAGCTCCCAGTTGTAGCACTTCTCCTTGGGGTTGTAGTCCACCGGGCAGCCCCGGCCAAAGTCCTCCACCTCGATGGACTGGTCGAGAAAGCGCGTCACGGTGATCAGTTTCCCCGCGCCGCCCCGGGCCTCGTCGATGGAGTTGGAGAGTATTTCAAAAACCGCGTGCTCACAGCCCTCCAGCCCGTCGGAGCCGAAGATCACGCCCGGGCGCTTGCGTACCCGGTCCGCGCCCTTGAGCTGGGAGATGCTGTCGTTGCCGTAGTTGGGAGAAGTTTCAGCCATGTTCATACCTCAATGCCAGTTGTTGTAAGGCCCTTGTCAATGAGCCAATTATTTAGTATAATGCATCCATCCCAAAAATGCAAGCTGTCCTTCCCCACCGGGGGAGGGCGAAAAAACGGAGGTCTTTCTTTGGATATCTCGTCTCTGCTGCTGCCCGTGCTGGGCATCCTTCTGCTGCTGGCGGTGCTGAAGATCTTCAGCGCTCCGCTTCGCTGGGCGGTGAAGCTGTTGCTGCACGCGCTGGTCGGTTTTGCGGCGCTCTTTCTGCTGAACTTCTTTGGCGCTTCCCTGGGCATTTCGCTGGAACTCACCTGGTTCAACGCCATTGTCACCGGCGTTCTCGGCGTGCCGGGCGTGCTGCTGTTGCTGATCTTCCAATACCTGATCTAACGGAAAATCCCCTCCGGCTCAGCCGAAGGGGATTTTTGACGCCCGTTCACGGGAAGAGGAAATAGACCACGCCCTGGATCTGCTCATAGGAGAAAAACTTGGTCATATCCGCGATATCCGTGGTCTGGAGGATCCGGGAGAAGCTGCCCCCGGTGAGCAGTCCCACGCCGCCGAGGGCAGCGCCGAACACCAGCAAAATCACACAGACCGACAGCACGAAACGATACATTTTACGCATGGCTCACTTTCCTCCCTTCCCCAGCACCCGTCCGTACAGAGTGGCGATCAAACGAATGGTTTTCCCGATGCCGCCGCTCAGCAGGGTCAGTCCCCCCCAAAGGAAGAACACGGTGGCAGCCAGCAGACCCACGGCCACGCCCAGCACAAGGAGCATGTCCGGCAGATACGGCATGGAGGTGACAGCGTAGAGCGCCAGATAGAGACTGGCCGCGCCAAACAGGGCGCACAGCGCCAGGGGAATGGCGGAGAGCGCAAAGGTGAGCAGCACGCCTGCCGCCGCCAGCAAGACCATGAGCGGCGAGAGCAGTACCGCAGCCGCCACCCGGGCCCCGGAGGTCTTTTCCCCGGCGGACTCCGCCTCCGCTTCCGCACGGGGCAGCTCTTCCTCCCGCGTTTCCGCCGGGATGGGCTCCTCCTCCGCGCCGAAGTCGATCTCAGCGAGCATCTCCCCGGCGGCGTCGGAGAGCACCTGGGAGGGCAGCTCGTCGTAGGGAGCGAAAGTCTCGCCCTCCTCCGTCTCCCCCTCCGCTTCCGCGGCAGCGGGGACGGTCTCTTCTCCGGGCAAAGACTCCTGGGGCGGCGGGACTTCCTCTGCGGCGTCTGCCGCTTCTGCGATTTCCCCGGTCTCCGCCGGTTCTTCTCCGCCCCCGTTCTCCTCCGCGGAGGGCGCATCCTCCCCGGAAAGAGCGTCCGCCGGTTCCTCCGCCGGCTGCTCCGGCTCCGCGGCCTCTCCGGCGGGGAATTCCTCCTCGTCAAAGAGGGGCATCCCGCTCTCCTGCCGCTCCCTGTAGCGCTTTTCCAGATGCAAAACCTGGCGAAGCGGCGAGCCGAAGTCATCCAGAAGGCCCTCCTCGCCGTCCTCCCCGGCCAGTTCAAACAGCCTCTCGTAATAGCGCAGCGCCTGCTCTCTGTCCTCCGCATCCATGAACGAAAGCAACGCTTTCATTTCCAGAAGAAATTTATT
Source organism: bacterium (assembly GCA_029009095.1). GTDB lineage: Bacteria > Bacillota > Clostridia > Oscillospirales > Oscillospiraceae > Apopatocola. The sequence continues at coordinate 78,404 of JAQXJT010000041.1, read as the reverse complement.
TCGATCCGTGAGGAACACCTCCCCAGAGTGTATTTGTAACTTTTTGTTATTATCTTACACACCCCGCCCTTCGTTGTCAAGCACTTGACAAGCAATATTTCTTATCTTACAATAACTCTAATTATTCCGCGGCGGGGGAAGGCCCCTGACGTTATGAAAAGGAGAACAAAAATGGCGAAAGAGAAGAAAGTGGAACAGATCACCGACATGGAGGTGGACTTTGCCCAGTGGTTCACCGATGTGTGCGTAAAGGCGGAGCTGGTGGACTACAGCGGCGTGAAGGGGCTTTTCATCCTGCGGCCCTACGGCTACGCCATATGGGAAAACATCCAGAAGTATCTGGACGGGCGGTTTAAGGAGCTGGGGCATGAGAACGTGTCCATGCCCATGCTGATCCCCGAGTCCCTGCTGCAAAAGGAGAAGGATCACGTGCAGGGCTTCGCCCCCGAGTGCGCCTGGGTCACCTGCGGCGGCAGCGAGGAGCTGCCCGAGCGGCTGTGCATCCGCCCCACCTCGGAGACGCTGTTCTGCGACCATTGGAGCCATGTGGTGCACTCCTGGCGGGATCTGCCCATGAAATACAACCAGTGGTGCAGCGTGCTCCGCTGGGAAAAGACCACCCGCCCCTTCCTCCGGGGCCGCGAGTTCCTCTGGCAGGAGGGTCACACCATTCACGCCACGGCCGAGGAGGCCAGGGAAGAGACGCTGCAGATGCTGGAGGTCTATGCCGACTGCTGCGAGAAGGAGCTGGCCATGCCCGTCATCCGCGGCAACAAGACCGACAAGGAGAAGTTTGCCGGGGCGGAGAACACCTACACCATCGAGTGCATGATGCACGACCACAAGGCCCTCCAGAGCGGCACCAGTCATTACTTTGGCGACGGCTTTACCCGGGCCTTTGACATCAGTTTTTCCGACAGGAACAACCAGAAGACCTACCCCCACCAGACCAGCTGGGGCATGTCCACCCGCATCATCGGCGGCATCATCATGACCCACGGCGACAACAACGGTCTGGTGCTGCCCCCCCATATCGCTCCCATTCAGGTCATCGTGCTGCCCATCGCCGCCCACAAGGCGGGCGTCACCGAGAAGGCCGAGGAGCTGGTGGAACGGCTGAAAAAGGCTGGCGTCCGGGTGAAGGGTGACTTCTCCGACAACTCCCCCGGCTGGAAGTTCGCCAACTGGGAGATGAAGGGCGTGCCTCTGCGCATTGAGATCGGCCCCAAGGACATGGAGAACAACCAGTGCGTGGCAGTGCGGCGCGACAACAGGGAAAAGGTTTTCCTCTCCCTGGACGAGCTGGAGAACGCCATTCCCGCGCTGCTGGAGGAGGTGCAGAAGGGTCTGTACGAAAAGGCCAAGGCCAATCTGGACAGCCACATCTTCCCCGCCTACTCCCTGGAGGAGGCGGCCAGGCTCCAGGAGGAAAATGGCGGATTTATCAAGACCATGTGGTGCGGCGATCTCGAGTGCGAGATGAAGATGAAGGAAGTGGCCGGTATGTCCAGCCGCTGCATCCCCTTCGAGCAGGAGCATCTGAGCGACGTTTGCCCCGTCTGCGGCAAGGCCGCCAAGCATATGATCTACTGGGGCGTGGCCTACTGAGCCCCACGAAAAAGTTCCGGATTTTTCCGGAACTTTTTTCTTTGGGATGCGTCCTATGGGCAAATACTTCAAATCAGGAGGAACCGCCATGAAAAACCGCAAGCATGCTTCCCTTCTCGCCGTCCTTCTGCTCTTTGCATTTCTTCTCTCCGGCTGCGGAAGCGCCAAGAGCGAAGAGCAATCCTACGCCTATGACAGCGCAGCCCCCGCCGAAGCCCCCACAACCATGATGGAGATGGGGGAGGTCGAAATGGACAGGGACTACGGCGCTGACGGCATCGCGGCATCCGGCGGCGCCGTGAGCAATACCGCGTCCGCCTCTGCGGGCACCGAAGGGATGCAGAGCGAGAAGATCATTTACTCCGCCCAGGCGGAGGTGGAGACCATCGACTATGATCAGGGCATCGAGAGCGTTTACGCCATGGTGGAGCGCTACGGCGGCTTCGTCCAGAGCGCCAACATCTCCGGCAGCAACTACTACCGTTCCTCCCGGGGTTTGAAGACTCTCCGCAGCGCTTCCTTTACCCTGCGCATCCCCTCCGAGCACTTTGACGAGCTGACCACCTCCCTCTCCGAGCTGGGCAACGTCCCCTACTGCAACACCTTCTCTGAGAATGTCACCGCCCAGTACTACGACGTGCAGAGCCGCATGGAGGCCTACAAGACCCAGGAGGCCCGGCTGATGGAGATGCTTGCCATCGCCGAGACCGTGGAGGATATGCTGGCCATCCAGCAGCAGCTCACCGAGGTGCAGTATGAGATCGACTCCCTCCAGTCCCGTCTCACCAACTATGACCGCCAGGTGAGCTACAGCACCGTCAATCTTACCCTCCGGGAGGTGGAGGAATACACCGAGACCCCCGTGGTGGTGCTCTCCTACTGGGAGAAGATGGGCAACGGCTTCCGCCGCTCCCTGCGCAATGTGGGCGACTTCTTCAGCGACTCCTTCCTCTATCTGGTGTCGCACCTGCCCGAGATTGTCCTCTGGGCCGCGGGCATCGCCATCGTGGTGGTTCTTTTCCGCCGCTTCCGCCGCCGCAGCAGCGATGGCGGGAAGCTCAGCTGGAAAGAGCGCCGCGCCCTGCGGAAAGCAAAGAAGGCCGCCGAAGCAGCCGAAAAGGACAACTGAACAGGACGGAAAATCTGCCATCACCGGCGGGTATCCGTAAAGAAAAACCTCCGTATGACCGCGGTCATACGGAGGTTTTCTCCTATGGGATGTGACCCCGCCAGGGGGAATGCTCAAAGCTCGCACATGGCCCGGGCCACCCGGGAAGCGCAGCGGGCGTTGTTGAGCGCCAGCATCACATTGGTCTCGAAGGAATCGCCGCCGGTGAGATCCTTGACCTTGGCCAGCAGGAAGGGCGTGATGTTCTTTCCGCGTACCCCTGCCTCCTCGGCGGCCTGGAGCGCCTCGCTGATAATGCCCTCCATGTAGGCATTGTCCAGTCCGTACTCCTCGGGCACGGGGTTGCCGATGAGGATGCCGCCCTGGAAGCCCAGCGCCCGCTGGGCGGCGATGATCCGGGCGATCTCCTCCTCGTTCGCGGCGGCGTAGTCCACGCCGAAGCCGCTGCGGCGGCAGTAGAAGGCGGGGAACTCGTCGGTGCCGTTGCCGATGACGGGGACGCCCATGGTCTCCAGATACTCCAGCGTGCGCCCGATGTCCAAAATCTGCTTGGCGCCGGCGCAGACCACCGCCACGGGGGTGTGGGCCAGCTCCTGCAAATCGGCGGAGATGTCCATGCTGTCCTCGCCGCCCCGGTGCACGCCGCCGATGCCGCCGGTGGCAAAGACCTGAATGCCGGCCATGGCGGCCAGGATCATGGTGGAGGCCACCGTAGTGGCGCCGCTGCGGCCCAGAGCCACATATACCGGCACATCCCGGCGGCTGACCTTGCCCACATTCTCGGCCTTGCACATGAGCATCAGCTCGTCTTCCCCAAGGCCCACCTTGAGCCGGCCCTTTACGATGGCGCAGGTGGCGGGCACGGCGCCCTCCTCACGGATCAGCGCCTCCACCCGGTGGGCAAAGTCCACATTCTCGGGATACGGCATCCCGTGGCTGAGAATGGTGCTCTCCAGCGCCACCACCGGCTTCCCGGCGGCCAGCGCCGCGGCAACCTCAGGGTGAATATCAAGATATGGATTCATGCAGTACCTCCCATTGTTCTTTGAGCGCTTTGTCGCTCATATTCCGACTGACGGTGCCCTCGCTGCTCACGCAGATGCGCCCCGCCGCCAATCCCAGTTCCAAACAGCCCTCGGCATCCCGGCGCCGGTGATATCCGTGTACCATGCCCGCCATAAAGGCGTCGCCTGCCCCGGTGGCGTCTACCATGAATTCCACCGGGGGCAGAGAACGGTAGAGCCGTACTCCGTCCCGGTCGGCGTAGTAGCACCCGTCCCGCCCGAGGCTGACCGCCACGCTGTGGCAGCCCTGCGACAGAAGTTCCTCCACCGCCCTCTCCATGTCGGTCTTTCCGCCAATCTCCCGGCCCACCACGGCCCCCAGCTCCAGCAGGTTGGGCTTGAGGCAGTAGAGATGCCCGACCCGGCCACGGAGCTTTCTGGCATAGGTCGTGGACACCGGGTCCACAAAGAGGGGCATATCCCCCAGTGCGCCGCCCAGCAGCCAGTCCAGGGTGCTCTCGGGCAAATTGGGGTCCGTGACCACGCAGTCCACGTCGTTAAACCGGCTCATCCGTTCCAGTATGATCTCGTCGGTGAGCTGCTCCAATATCCGCATATCGGACATTCCCAGAAACATATCTCCCCGCTCATCCATGATGGCGGCGTAGCAGGAGGAGGAATGTCCCGGGCAGCGGAGCACCGCGTCCATGTCGATACCGGCCTCCCGGCTTTCCGAGAGGATAAAGCTGCCAAAAAGGTCGTCGCCCACCGCGCTGATGAGGGATACCCGATCCCCCATCCGGGCGAGGTTTTCCAGAATATTCCGGGTAACGCCTCCGGCGGTGATCCGCGCAAAGCCGGGGTTGGAGTCACGGAGGATCAAAGGGGCGCGGGACTGGGCGTGAAAGTCCACATTGGCTCCGCCGATCCCTACGATGCGTCCGTTTTCCATTATTTCAGCACAACTCTCTTGAAGCTCTTCTTGCCCCGGCGGAGCACCACGCCCGCACGCAGCACCTCCCCATCGAAGCAGCGGTTGATGTCCGTGCACTTCTCCTCGCCTACCAGCACGCCGCCCTGCTGGATGTTCCGGCGGGCGTCGCTGCGGCTGGCGCAGAGACCGGAGAGCACCAGCAGACCCATGATATCCGCCTTGCCGTCGGTGAGGGCGTCCTCGCCGATGACGGTCTCGGGGATGTGCTCGGTGCTGCCGCCGAAGACGGCCCGGGCCTTCTCCTGGGCCGATGCGGCCTCCTCCTCGCCGTGGACCATCTTGGTGAGCTCAAAGGCGAGGATCTCCTTGGCGTTGTTCAGCTGCGCGTCCTTCCACTCGCTCATCTCCTCGATCTGCTCGAGGGGCAGGAAGGTAAGCATACGGATGCACTTGAGCACATCCGCGTCGTCCACATTCCGCCAGTACTGGTAGAAGTCGTAGGGCGAGGTCTTGTTGGGGTCGAGCCACACGGCGTTGCCGGCAGTCTTGCCCATCTTCTTGCCCTGGGAGTCGGTAAGCAGGGTGATGGTCATGGCGTAGGCGTCCTTCCCCAGCTTCTTGCGGATGAGCTCGGTGCCGCCCAGCATATTGCTCCACTGGTCGTCGCCGCCGAACTGCATATTGCAGCCGTATTTCTGGAAGAGATGGTAGAAGTCGTAGGACTGCATGATCATGTAGTTGAACTCGAAGAAGCTGAGTCCCTTCTCCATACGCTGCTTATAGCACTCCGCCCGGAGCATGTTGTTCACACTGAAGTAAGTTCCCACCTCCCGCAGCAGCTCCACATAGTTCAGATCCAGCAGCCAGTCAGCGTTGTTGACCATGATGGCCTTGCCCTCACCGAAGTCAATGAACTTCTCCATCTGGCGGCGAAAGCACTCGGCGTTATGGTTGATGTCCTCGATGGTGAGCATCTTGCGCATATCGGTGCGGCCGGAGGGGTCACCGATCATGGTGGTGCCGCCGCCGATCAGCGCCACCGGTTTGTTCCCGGCCTGCTGGAGACGCTTCATCAGCGTCAGGGCCATGAAGTGCCCGGCGGTGAGGCTGTCGGCAGTGCAGTCAAAGCCGATATAGAAGGTGGCCTTGCCGTTATTGACAAGCTCCCGGATCTCTTCCTCGTCCGTGACCTGCGCGATCAGTCCCCTCGCTTTCAGTTCCTCGTAAATCTGCATGGTTCTCGCTCCTTTTATTTCATTCCTTACTGTTGTTCCAAACGCGCAAAAAGCCCTCCGCCCCTTGATCCGGGGCAGAGGGCGTTTCAAACGCGGTACCACCTCTGCTTCGCCCCGCGCTCGCGCGCGGAAGCCTCGGGCCGTGCCATCACACGGCGGCGCTGTAACGGGCGCGCCCGGGATACGCCTACCGGGCTTTTCGCCTTTCGGGTACCGGCTCCACGGTGTATTCCGCGGCCCGTCTCTCCCCTTTCCACCACCCAGGGGTTCTCTGTGCAGACGCCATGCCGCGTACTGATCCGCTTCATCGCTGTAACGGTGGGTATTCTATCGGATTTACCCGCCATTGTCAAGGGGTTTTCAGAGTCTGGCGATATGCCGCCGCCCGATCCAGCATCTCCCCGGCGCTCTGCTGCAATGCCTCGGTGATGACGCCGCTGCCGGTGAGACGGGAGAGTTCCTCCACTCTCCCCTGCCTGTCCAGCTCCACCACCTTCGTAAAGGTGCGGCCCTGCCGTTCGCTCTTCTCCACGCGCAGCTGCGTGTCGGCCATGGCGGCGATCTGCGGAAGGTGAGTAACGCAGAGCACCTGCTTGCGCACGGAGAGCTCTGCCAGCTTCTCACCGATCCTCTGGGCGGCAAGACCCGACACGCCGGTATCCACCTCGTCAAAGATCTGGGTGGGGATGTCGTCCTTTTCCGCGAAGACATTTTTGAGCGCCAGCATGATCCGCGAGAGCTCGCCGCCGGAGGCGATGCGGCTGATGGGGCCCATGGCCTCTCCGGCGTTGGCGGACATCAGGAAGCGGACGCTGTCCGAGCCGGTGGCGTTGAACCCGTCCTCCCCCGCCACGGGCGAAAAGTCCGCTATGAAACGTACCGATGGCATACACAACTCCCGCAGCTCCTCCACGATGCGCGTCTGGAGCCGCTCTCCGGCCTCCATCCGCTTCTTTCGGAGCGCCCCGGCGCTGCGGCGGCATGTTTCCCGGGCGGCATGGAGTGCCTTTTCCAACTTTTCCAGCCTGTCGCCCGCGTACTCCAGCTCGTCCAGCTGCCGCTTTGCCTCCTCCAGAAGGGCGGAAAGCCCCTCCTCGTCGGTCATGTACTTTTTCTCCAGACGGCGCAGCAGGGAAAGGCGCTCCTCCAGAGCGTCGTACTCCTCCTCGGAGAAGTCCAGCTCTCCCTGCTTCTCCCGGATGATCTCCGCGGCGTCCTGCAGCGCCATGGCGGCGCCGCGGATCTGCTCGCTGAGGGGCGCGAGCTCCTGGCACCAGGCGGCGGCCCGGCCGACGGCGTACTCCGCGTCCCCACAGAGGGACACGGCTCCCTCGTCGCTGCCGTAGAGGGCGGCGTAGGCGGCATTGAGAAACTCCGTCAGCTTCTCGCTGTTGCGCAGGAGATCCCGCCGGGCGATAAGCTCGGCCTCCTCGCCCACGCGGATCTCCGCCTTTGTAAGCTCCGCTACCCGATGGCGAAGGCTGTCCTCCAGACGGAGCTTTTCACTCTCGTCCATTTCCAGTCCTTCCCGTTCCCGTTTCAGCGCGCAGTACGCCTCGTAGTCAGCGCGGAAGGCGTTCAGCTCTTCCTCGTCTCCGGCAAAGCGGTCCAGATATCCCAGATGCTGCCGCTCGTCCAAGAGCTGCCGGCCATCGTTCTGCCCGTGGATATCCAGCAGCAGCGCCCCCAGAGCGCGGAGCTGCGCGGCGCTGACCGGCTGGCCGTTGACCCGGCAGGAGGACTTTCCGTCGACACCCAGGCGCCGCTGTAAAATGAGTTCGTCCTCTTCGTCCACCTCATTCTCCCGGCACCAGTCCGCGGCGCATTCCCCGTCGAACACAGCGGAGACCGCCGCCTTTTCCGCGCCCGATCGCACCAGCTCCCGGCTAACCCGGCCGCCCAGCACGGCCTGGATGGAGTCAATCACAATGGATTTGCCAGCACCGGTCTCACCGGTGAGCACATTCAGCCCCGGCGAAAACTCTATATCTGCCCTCTCAATGACGGCAATATTCTCAATGTGAAGACTCCTGAGCATCAGAACATAGCCTCAATGGCGTGGCAGAAAAGCTCTGCGGATTCGTTGTCCTTCATGGCCAGGAATACGGTGTCGTCTCCGGCGATGCTGCCCACCAGGTCGGGCACGGACATATTATCCAGCGCGGAGGCAGCGGCGTTGGCCAAACCCGGCAGGGTGCGGAGCACCACCAAATTTTGGGCAATGCCATAGGAAATGACGCACTCCCGGAAGATCTTCCGCAGCCGCACATCATAGTCGGAAAGCTCGTCCCGGGCGGCGGCCACATAGCGGTAGGCGCCGCTGGGAGACAGCTCCTTCACAAGGCGAAGCTCCTTGATATCCCGGGAAAGGGTGGCCTGGGTGCTCTTGATGCCCCGCTGCCGAAGCGCCTCCATCATCTGGTTTTGTGTTTCTATGTCCTGCTGGGCGATCAGCTCCAAAATCATGGCCTGACGATTGGATTTCATTGGTCTCTCTCCTTTCCGCACTCAGCTGCGGTCGCTTAATTTATCAAACGCGGTCTCGTAAAAGCTCTTTCCCTTGAGCAGCGCCATCCATGTGACAAAATTGCTGCGCCGCACCCGGATCTCGTCCCCCTCCTGCAGCTCCACAGGGCCGGAACCATCCACGGAGAACACCGCCCTCCGTCCGTCCATCTCCAGCGGGCGGATGGTGACCAACCGTCCCGGGGAGAGAACGAAGCAACGGGCGCTGAGGGTATGGGCGCAGATGGGTGTGAGCAGGATGCTCTCGGCGTCCGGCTCCATCAGCGGCCCCCCCGCCGCCAGAGAATAGGCCGTGGCCCCGGTGGGGGTGGCCACGATGAGCCCGTCGGCGGAAAACTCCATGATCCGTTCCCCGTCTCCGTAGGCGGCCAGGCGCACCATGTTCACGATGCCGTTCACGGCCACATCGTTGAGCGCGCTGCCGCTGGCGATGACCCTGCCCTGCCGCAGCAGCTCCGCGTCCAGCATCATCCGTCTCTGGAGACTGTACTCCCCCCGGGCGGCCTCTCTGAGCCGCCAGAGTTCGTCCCGCTCCAGCTCCGTCAGGAAACCCTTGTGCCCCAGATTGACGCCCAGCAGCGGCACTCCGCGGCCATGGAGCAGCTGGGCGGCCTGCAGAATGGTCCCGTCGCCGCCGAAGGTGATCACCAGCCGAGCCCGGCGGAGACCCTCCTCCATGGGGCACAACGGCAGATCGTCGGGGAAGCCCTCCTCCATGCCCTCGGACAGCAGGGGGCTGATCTTCACCTCGCAGCCCTCGTTTAAGAGAAGCTCTCTGGCCTCCCGGGTACAGCTCAGTCCCAGATCCCGGTGGGGATTGGGGCAGAGCAGGATGTGTCCTTCCAGCTTCATGACTCCTCCTTTTCGTGGAAGCGGTGGGATGCCTCCACCAGCGAGGGGATATCGGGGGCCACAGGATCGCTGCCGTCCTTTTCCAGCCAGGCGAGATACTCAATGTTCCCCTCCGGCCCGCGAATGGGTGAAAAATCCAGTCCCCGCAGGGCAAAACCGGCCTCCCCGGAAAAGCCCAGGAAGGCGGAGAGCACCTCTTCGTGGACGGCGGCGTCCCGGACGACGCCTTTCTTCCCCACCTTCTCCTTGCCCGCTTCAAACTGGGGCTTCACCAGGCATACCGCCTGCCCGTAGTCCCTGAGCAGGCCGTAGACCGCCGGGAGCACCAAACGAAGGGAGATGAAGCTCAGATCCATGCTGGCAAAGTCCACTCTTTCCCCCAACTGCTCTGCCGTCACATAGCGGATGTTGGTGCGCTCCATGCACACCACCCGCTCGTCCTGCCGGAGCTGCCAGGCCAGCTGGCCATAGCCCACATCGATGGCATAGACTCTTTTCGCGCCGCTGCGCAGCATCACATCCGTGAAGCCGCCTGTGGACGCGCCGCAGTCGGCGCACACGGCCCCCCGGAGATCCAGAGGGAATACCCGCAGGGCCTTCTCCAGCTTCAGCCCGCCCCGGCTCACATAGGGGACAGCCTCGCCCTTGAGGGTGATCTCCACATCCTCGCGGAAGGCGCTGCCGGGCTTGGTCTCCTTCTGTCCGTTCACAAAGACCAGCCCCGCCATAATACTGGTACGGGCCCGCTCCCGGGATGGGGTCAGTCCCCGGTCAAAAACCAGCTGGTCAAGTCGGATCTTCTTCATGCAGCATGTCCTCCACTGTTTTCGCCATTCCCTCGGCGTCCAGTCCCAGCATCCGCCGCAGCTGTGGGACGGAGCCGTGCTTCACGACACCGTCGCCCAGATCCAGCAGTCTGGCTTTACGGAGAGCACAGCCTTGCTCCGCCGCGGCGGCCAGCAGTCGCAGTCCGGGGCTGCCGCTGCGGCAGCACTCCCCGGCACAGAGCAGACGGCCGGTCTTCCGGAGAGAGGAGAGCACCGTTTCCGTGCCCAGCGGCTCAATGGTGTTGAGCTTGACGACCTCCGCCCGGACGCCTTTTTCCTCCAGCAGATCCGCCGCCCGCAGGGTTTCGTTGATCAGAACGCCGTGGCACACCAGCGTCAGGTCGTCCCCCTCCCGGAGCACGGTGGCGGCGCCGCCGTCCCAGCCATCCGTCCACTGTCCCTCACAGCCCCGTGGGTAACAGACCGCCGCCGGGCCGTTCTCCTCCACCGCCGCGCGCAGCATGTCCCTCAGTTCCGCGAAGGAAGCGGGGGCAAAGATCTTCATACCGGGCACGGCGCCCAGATAGGCCAGATCGAAGCTGCCCTGATGAGTCTCCCCGTCTGCGCCCACCAGACCGCTGCGGTCCACGGCAAAGACAGCGTGGAGTCCCATCAGCGCGATATCCTCGATGAGCATATCGAAAGAGCGCTGCAAAAAGGTGGAATACACCGCGAAGACGGGGAGGAGTCCCTGCCGGGCCATGCCGCCGCACAGAGCCACGGCGTGCTCCTCGGCGATGCCCACGTCGAAAAACCGTTTGGGGAAGCGGGCGGCAAAGTCCGCCAGGCCGGTCCCATCGGCCATGGCCGCCGTCACGGCGCAGAGCCGCTCATCCTTCTCCGCCAGGCGGCACAGCTCCCTGCCGAACACGGAGGAGAACGTCTCGCCCCCTGTGGGTACCCGGCCGCTTTTCCCGTCAAAGGGGCCCACCCCGTGGAAGATGTGGGGGTTTTCCTCGGCATAGGGCACACCCTTTCCCTTCACGGTGGTCACATGCAAAAGGACGCTCTGCCCCATCTCCCTGGCCCAGCGCAGCTGCTTTTCCAGCTCCACCACGTTGTGTCCGTCCACAGGGCCCATGTAATAAAGCCCCAGATCGTCAAAAATCGTGCCGGGCAGGGTCTTGTCCTTGACCCATTCCTTGCCCCGGTGCAGCAGCTTGCGTATCTCGGGGAAAGCCTTCATCACCTGGTAATACTGCCGCTTGAAATCCAGATAGGCGGGATTGACCCGGGCGCGGCTGAGCCAGCTGGCCATGCCGCCCACGTTGGGGTTGATGGCCATGCCGTTGTCGTTGAGCACTACGACCATGGGCTCGCCGCTCTGCCCCAGATCGCAGAGTCCCTCATAGCTCAGTCCGCCGGTAAGGGCGCCGTCGCCCACGACGGCCACCACCTGATAATCCATCTTCTTCAGCGTCCTCGCCCGGGCCATGCCCAGCGCCACGGAGACGGCGTCGGAGGCGTGGCCCGCCACAAAGGGGTCGCACACGCTCTCGGCGGGCTTGGGGAAGCCGGCAAGGCCCCCGAACTGACGCAGGGTGTCGAACTCCCCGGCGCGGCCGGTGAGGATCTTATGCACATAGCTCTGGTGGCCCACGTCGAAGAGAATACGATCCACCGCCGGGTCATAGACCCGGTGCAGCGCCACAGTCAGTTCCACGGCCCCCAGATTGGAGGCCAGGTGCCCGCCCGTGGCGGAGACTTTGTCCACCAGAAATTCCCGCAGCTCCACGCAGAGCTGCAAAAGCTCCTCATCCTCCAGCGCCAGCAGATCCGAGCGGGAGCGGAGTCCATTCAATATATTCAAAGTGTTGCCCTCTATATCTGTAAAGTAAACCAATTATACATAGTTCATCCCCCATCATAGCAAAAAAGCCGCCTCATTACAAGAGCAAAGAGGTGGCTTTTTGCATAAAAGTATCAATCTTAGAGAATATTCATTTCTCCCTTTTGGAGAGCATCCGGGCAAGCCAGACGAGAAAGGCAGCGTCGGGGAACACCCCCTCCACGGCCTGAACGGCCGCGTCCGTATAGTCTGCGATGCGCTTTTCGCAGCCCGTCTCCCCGAAGAGAGTCAGGAACGTGACCTTCCCGTTCTCCGCGTCCGATCCAACGTTCTTACCGAGGACCTCCTCGGTGGAGGTGCCGTCCAGCACGTCGTCCCGGATTTGGAAGGCCATGCCGACGTTCTCCGCGTAGGCCGCGGCGGCGCGGTACTGTTCCTCGCTGCCCCGTCCCAGCACCACGCCCATGCAGCAGGCGGCCCGCAGCAGTGCGCCGGTCTTCATGGAGTGGAGCACTCGCAAGCTCTCTTCGCTCTGCCCGCGCTCTCCTCCGTCGGTGTCCAGATACTGCCCCCCGCACATGCCCCGCTCCCCGGCCGCCTCGGCCAGCAGCAGCGCGGCCCGGGCGAGGAGGGCGCTCTCGCCCCCGCCGGAGAGCAGCGTGTGGAAGGCCGCCGCCTGCAAGGCGTCTCCGGCCAACAGGGCGTTGCCCTCCCCATAGACCACATGGCAGGTGGGACGGCCACGGCGCAGGGTGTCGTTATCCATGGCGGGCAGATCATCGTGGATCAGGGAATAGGTGTGGAGCATCTCCACGGCGCAGGCCGCGCCCATGGCGTCCTCCGCGCTGCCGCCGCACTGCTCGCAGAAAGAGAGCAGCAGCACCGGGCGGATCCGCTTTCCCCCGGAGAGCAGGGAGTAGCGCATGGCCTCCAGCAGCCCTTGCTGGGGGCAGCCCTCCGTGAAACAGTTCTCCAGCGCCTCGTTGACGGCGGCCAGCCGGTTCTCGTAAAGCAACCGGGGTTCCATCACTCGTCCTCCGCATCGAAAGGCAGCTCCTCGGGGGACCCGTCGGCGCCCTTTTTCAGCCGGCGCACCACCTGTTCGGCCTCGTCCAGCTGCTTCTGGCACCGCTCGACAAGCCCCGCGCCCTCCTCAAAGAGCTTCAGCGACTCCTCCAGCGGCGCATCCCCCCGCTCCAGCGAGCGGACGATGACCTCCAGCCGCTCCAGAGACTGTTCAAAAGTGTTTTTCTCTTCCATGGTTCTCCTTGTCAGTGCCGCTCATTTGGTGACGCGGACGATGCAGGTGGCCTTCAAGGCCCCGCAGGTGGCGTACAGCTCCGTGTTGCCCTCCTTGACGCCGGTGACCATGCCGTTCATGTCCACGGTGGCAATGGCGGGATCCTTCACGCTCCAGCTGACGCTCTCGGTGGTGTCGGTATTGTAGAGCTTGTAATTCATGTCGATGCTCTGCCCCTCGCCGATGGTGAAGTCCGTGTTCAGATACCCGGCAAAGGTGATCATCAGCGCGGGCTCGGTGCCCGCAGACGCCTGGTCGGCGGCGGTATAGGCGGGGCGCTGCCCCTTGACGCGCACCCAGCACCTGGTGCTGCTCTCCCCGCAGGTGCAGACCACCTGGCAGGAGCCCTCGGACAGGGCCGTTACAAGGCCATCCGAGGAGACGGTGGCGATCTTTTCATCGGTGGTGGACCATACCACGCCCCCTGCGCCGGAGGGCTGCACGTCGGCCTTGAGCTGGATGGTCTCGTTGGCGGTGGCGTTCATGGTGAAGTCGTAGATGGGTTTGCCCAGAAAACAGATGGCGACGGTGGGATTGGTGGGCCTGGTCACCGTGACTTTGCACACGCTGCTCTGCCCGCCCAACGACGCGGTGATGTTGGCGGTGCCCTCCGCCACGGCGTGGACGCGCCCTTCCCTGTCGCAGACCGCCACGGCCTCGTTATCGCTGGAAAAGACCACTTCCCCCCCGGCGCCTCCGGTGTCCGCGCTGAGCGTGAACTCCGCACCGGTGAGCACCGTGACGCTGTTGACCTCCGCCCCCTGGTAGAGCAGGCTCATAGGCGCGGGAGACGGGGTTGGTTCGGGCGTGGGCGCGGGCGTGGGCGCAGGCTCTGCGGTGGGTGCGGGAGTCGGTGCGGGGGTGGCGGTAGGTTCGCCGGCCGTGCCGGGAGCGGGAGTTTCAGCCGCCGGGCCGTCCTTCTTTGTTCCGCAGCCGCAGAGCAGGGCGAAACAGAGTACACACAGCAGCACTTTTACGGACCGTTTCATGGATAGCCTCCTTTTCACCGGGAGTCGTCCTCCCGGACGTTTTCCACGCGGCATTCCGCCTGGCCGTGGGACATGGTCACCCGCAGCCGCTCTCCCACAGAGAGCGAGGCGGCGTCGCGGACGACCGCTCCATTGGCGTCCCTGACCACGCTGTAGCCCCGGGAGAGGACTTTCAGCGGGCTCATCGCGTCCAGGGACGCGCACAGTCTGATATATCTCTGTCGTTCCTGGTTGAGCTTCCGCTCCTGGGCGGAGACAAGACGCTCGTACAGCCTGTCGGCCTCCTGGCGCTTTCCGTCCAGATACACCGTCGGATCCTCCATGACCCGGCGGGTACGGAGCTCCTCCACCCGCCTTGCCAGCAGGGCAAGACGCTTTTCCATCACCTGCTCCATGCGGATACGCAGGGAGCGGAGACGGTCATAAACATCGGTTTGATCGGGCACCGCCAGCTCGGCGGCGTTGGAGGGCGTGGCCGCCCGCAGGTCCGCCACAAAGTCGCTGATGGTCACATCCGGCTCGTGTCCCACGGCGGAGATCACCGGAATGCGGGAGTCGTAGATAGCCCGGGCCACGCGCTCGTCGTTAAAGGCCCAAAGGTCTTCCAGCGAGCCGCCGCCCCGGCCGGTGATGATCAGATCGGCCACCTCGTAACGGTTGGCGTAGCGGATGGCCCCCACGATCTCCGGGGGAGCCTCCCTGCCCTGCACCCGCACGGGCAGCACGATGACCTTGCTCAGCGGCCAGCGCTTGCCCAGCACGCGGATCACGTCCCGCACGGCGGCCCCTGCCCCGGAGGTGATCACCGCGATGCGCCGGGGAAAAGCAGGGAGGGGCTTCTTATGTTCGCGATCGAACAACCCCTCCCCGCGCAGCCGCTCCTTGAGCTGCTCATAGGCGGCGAAGAGGTCGCCTACCCCGTCCACGCTCATGTGGGTGACATAGAGCTGGTAGGCCCCGTCCCGTGGAAACACCGTGACGCTCCCCCGGCAGATCACGCCCATGCCGTTCTCCCCCGTGAAGGGGACCTTGGCCGCCGCGCTGCGGAACATCACGCAGCGGAGAGAGCTGTCCTTGTCTTTCAGGGTGAAATAATGATGCCCCGAGGGGTACACCTTATAATTGGAGAGTTCGCCCCGGACAGTAACGTTCCGGAGGCTCCCATCCCCGTCCAGCAGCGCCTTGATATGGGCGTTGAGCTCGCTGACGGAGCTGATGTTCCCGTCCATTACTCTGCCGTTTCGCGTTCGCGCAGAAAGCTGCCGAGAATTCCGTTGATGAAGCTCACGGTCTCCGGCTCGTCAAAGCCCTTGGCCAGCTCCACCGCCTCGTTGACGGCTACGGAGTCGGGCACATCCTCCTCGTCCATATAGAGGATCTCGTAGAGAGCGCAGCGGAGCACGGACAGGGCCGTGCGTGAGATCCTGTTGAGCTTCCAGCCCCGGGAATACTTCTCGATGTAGCCGTCCAGTTCGTTGACGTGCCCGGCGACGCCCTCTACCAGCGCGGTGATGTAGGCGCGCTGCTTCTCGTCAGGGGCTTCGGCAAAGAGTTCGTCCTCCGGTGGGAGGGCGCTGTAGTAGTCGCTTTGGAAAAAGTCCTCCACGCTCAGATCGGTGCCGGCTGCGGCGGCAAACACCAGCTGCACGGCCAGACGGCGGGCGGCGGTTCTCGTCATCGTCTCTCTCATTTGATCTCCGCCTTCTCAAAAGAAATGCCGGTCACATGCACATTGACCACGGACTTTATGCCGGTGATGGCGTCCATGGAGGCGATGACATGCTGCTGCACCTGTTCGGCCACCTGCGCCACCTTATACCCGAAGCGAACCAAAATCACCACGTCCACATTCATCAGTCCGTTATCGGACATCTCGATGCGGACGCCCTTCGGCACGCTTTTCACGCCCAGATACTCCGCCACATCCGGCCCAATGCCGGCGGCGAGTCCCGCCACGCCGTCCACTTCGCCGACAGCGGTGGACACGATCCGGTTGAGCACATCGGCCGAGACGCAAACATCCCCCTCGCCGCTGCTGGAAATCATATAAGTCTGTTCAGGCATAATCCATACCTCCCGGGATAATTACAAGCTAATATATCACACCGGGGGAGAAAAATAAAGAGGCTTCCCCGAAATACTTTTCGAGGAAGCAAAAGTTCACCAGGTTTTGACCTCGATAATGTTGATATCGGTGGCAGAAAAGCCGCTGTTGGCGATCACGGTCTCCGTGACCTTTGCCACATCCTCCTGGGGCAGACCGTCCACGGGGGCGGGCACCGCCACAGTGCAGCCCTCGCCGCTCAGATACACCACGCAGTCGGCAAAGTCCTTAGCCAGCAGCTCGTTTTCGATCTGGTTTTCCAGCATGGACCAGGAGGCCATCACGCTGATCTTGGTCATGGCGCTGTCGATCACTTCCTGAGAGGCGCCCTCCGAGCAGGCCGCCGTCTCCAGCAGGGAGAGGGCCGCGTCCCGGGATTCCTGCCGGGTGAGCCGGGCCTTGGCAAAATATTCCCCCTCCTCCCCACTGGCCTTACCGGCGGAGAGCACACTGCTGACCTCCTCGCTGTTCTGCACGGCGGCGGTCATTTTGTCCTCGGCCTTGACCATTGTGTTGTCCGCCTTGCCCCAGCGGTCGTTGAACGACCAGTTCAGCCAGGCCGCGCCGCACACGAACAGCAAGACCGCCGAGAGCGCCGCGTTTCTTTTGAAATTTCTCCGAGAAAACACTTCTCTCATGTCATGTACCCCCTTGTTTGGATTTCAGAATGATGATCCTGTCGCTGCCGAGCCCTGTATAGGCGCTCACCGCCCTGGTGATGTTCAGCCGCACGGCGGCGCTGTCCGCCCCGGGACACACCACCACGGCGCCGCCTTTCTCCTGATCCTTCCCCATCCTCAGCAGCACACAGCTCTCCCCGGCTCCTTCGATCCGGGAGACCACCTCCGCCAGGCGCTCCTCCTCATCGGCAAAGCGCACCGTCCCCGTGTCCCTCCGGCTGCGCGAAGAGGACGAGGAGGACGAGGGCAGCAGCATCAGCGCCGCGCCCAGGGCGATCACCGCCAGAAGCGGGATATTGCGCCGCAGAAAATCCCGCAGAGAGCTCCACTCAAGCTCCTTCATGCCACACCTGCCTTTCCCTCGGTATCCCCAGCTCCGCCTCGATGAGAGCCGCGAGACGCTCCCGGGCGGGAGACTCCCCCAGATACAGCTCCGCCGAGTAGGGCACAAAGCAGTTATCCTGCCACTTCACTCTCACCTCCGCCCTGCCCTCCATCCCCAGAGAGCCCGCCTCGTCCAAAATGTATGCGCCGCATTCCCGCTCTATGAACAGCCGGTTGAGATAGTTCTCCTGCTCGGTGAGCGTCTGGGCGAGACTGGCGCTCCGCTGCCGGTAGGAGGAGAGGGAGACGGCGTAGACCGCGCTGTCCGGTTTGGCAAGGGGAGAGAGCAGCAGAGTGAGCAGCACCACGCCGCTTACGAGCTTCTGCACCCGCCCCACCGCTTCGCTGCGGTTCAGGGCGTTGGCGCAGGCGCAGAGGATGCTCCCGGCGGTCAGGCCCATAATCCAGCTTCGGAGCAAATCAAAGCACCACCTTTATGAGAGAGTACACCGCGATAAAAAGGGATAGCGCCGCCGTGCCCAGCAACGCCAACTGCAAGGCAAAGCATTCGCCCAGCGCGTCCAGCAGCGAGGAGAGACGGTCGCTGCAAAGGCACTGGCACACCGCCGCCGTGAATTTGAATACCAGCAGCCTCATGCCCAGACGGAGGCAGGGGGTCATGCAGGTACAGAGCACCACGCCCATACCGAACACCCCCGCGCTGCCCCGCACCGCCGACGCCGCGGCGCTCAGAGCACCGGAGGCGTCGGAGAGCACCTTGCCCACCACCGGCAGGGCGTTGGTGAGCACCGCCTTGGTGATGCGCACCGCCGCCTCCCCGCCGGCGCCCGCGATCAGGGAGATGGCGGATAGCCAAAGGGTAAAGGCCGTGGCCAGCGCCCCCAGGAGCAGCGTGCAACCGCTGTGGGTGAGCTTGGCGGCGGTTTTCAGGGCGTTGTTCCCCACCGCCGCGTTGGCGATGGAGAGGGCGGCGTAACCGCAGATCAGCGGGGAGATCAGCTCCCGTGACAGGAGGATCAGCGTGTTCATAAAGACCGCCGTGGCCGCGCACTTGCCCGCCATGGCGCTCACCTGTCCGCTGACACTCCCCGCCGTGGCCAACACCGGCAGCAGAATGTCCGCGTAGCCGGAGAGCTCCTCCAGACTCGCCGCGGACAGCTCCATAAAGCTGTTCACATCCGTAACGGCGGCGGCGGAGACGGCGGCGATCCCGGCCAGAATCACGCTCTCCCTGGCTCTGCCGCCCCCCGCCGTGGCCATGGAACACAGCAGCACCACCGAGAGCAGCAGTACGCAAAAGCGCACCTCCTCCACCCACAGCTCCCGTGCCCTCGTCTCCACCTTCCGAAGGATGCGCTCCAGCGTCTCCCCGTTCATCCGCAGGATGCTCTCCCCGGCCATATACTCCTCCGCCCCCGCAGGGAGCTGAGACTCGATGGCCTCCGTGTTCCAGAGTTCCCCCGTCTCCGCCCGCACCGGCAGGGAGAGGAGCAGCGCAAGGCAGAGCACCAGCACTGGTTTCAGAGCAGCGCATTGATGGAGGCGAACAGCGCGGTGATCAGCGGCAGCGCCGCGTAGAGGGCGCAGAGCGTGCCGCAGAGTTCCATGAAGGCCGCGGCGGCGCTCTGGCCCGCATCCTTGCAAAGCCGCACCGTGAAGTCTGTCACCAGCCCCGCCGCCACGCACTTGACCACCGGGCGCAGCAGCGTCTCCGGCACGCCGCCCCGCTCCGCCAGGGAGCGGAAGGCCCCGTAGAGTTCCCCCGCCACCCCCACGCACAGGGCGGCTGCCGCGATCCCGGCGCACAGCGAGAGCAGCAGCGACAGTTCCGGCGTAAACTTCCTGATGGTGACGGCCAGGATGCTCCCCACCACGCACACCGCCGCAGCACGAAATAAAATATCCATTCATCTACAGTTCAAACAGCTCCCGGATCAGAGCAAACAGCTCACTGATCTTCTGCACGATGACCACCAACACCACCACAAGCCCCGCTATGCTCACCATCAGCGCCTGATCGTCCCGCCCTGATCGGCTCAGCAGCATATTCAGTACCGCCACCAGTATGCCGATGGCGGCTATCTTGAAAATCAGATCCACATCCACGGTCATTCTCCTTTGGCAAGGTTGTCCTGTCCCCACACCACACTCTATGTGTGCCCCCGGTGGGACATACCTCCTCACGCCAGCAAGATGGCCAACAGCGCCCCCAGAGAGAAGCCCAGCGCCCCCGGCAGCCGCCCCAGACGCCGCAGTTCGTCCTCCATACGCTGCTCACAGCGGTGCAAACTGAGCTCCGCCTCGTCAAAGGCGCGCTCCTCCTCCGCGCCCCGGGAGATCGAGCGCCCCAGCGCGACCAGCGCCCTTTTACACTCCCCGTTCAGCTCCGTTCTTTCCGCCATGTCCGCCCAGTCCCCGTCAAAATCCCCCGTATCCACCCATTCCGTGCCCGGCGGGAAAAGCCGTGGGTTTTCCCGCAGCGCCGAGAGCAGCAGCGGCAGCGGCGTGCGGAGGCGGCAGACCCCGGCGCGGAGCTCGCCCAGGGCGCGGAGCGTCTCCCGGATGCATCGCTGCTCCCTGCGCTTCCGCCTTTCATAACCAAGTCCCAGAGCGCCGCCCCCCAGAACGAGGAGCAGCCCGCCCAGCAAATGAATCACAAATACACCTCCCGAATCCGGCGGGTGACAGGCTCGATGACCAGCGCCCGGCGGAACACCCCCCGCCGCAGCAGCGGCTCGTAGACCGCCCGCCGCCCCAGGTCCTCCACCCCGGCGGCATGAGCGGTGGCCAGCAGTTCCACCCCGCAGCCCACGGCGTTGAGGCACACCTCACAGTCCTCCGCCGCGGTGATCTCGTCCATGGCCAGCACCTGGGGGTTCATGGCGCGCAGCAGCAGCATGGCTCCCTCTCCCTTTTCCCCTCCGGTGAGCACATCCGTACGCTCGCCCACATCAAAGGATGCCACCCCCTCCACGAACCCGGCGATCTCCCCCCGCTCGTCCAGCACAGAGACCCGCCGCCCCCCATCCGACAGGAGACGGACCATGTCCCGGAGCAGCGTGGTCTTTCCGCCGCCGGGCGGCGAGAGGATCAGCGTGGATATGAAATTCTCCGCGTAGCGCGCCCCGATGCCGCGCACCTCGTGAGGCAGCCGCAGTGCGGCCGAGCTGATGGCCCGCAGCGTCACGATGTGTCCCCCCTCCCGCACCGCCTCCCCGCAGAAAGCCGCCCGGATGCCGCCCCGGGCGGTCACATAGCCCTGGCGCAGCGAGGAGCGCACCGCGTAGGGAGATGCCTCCGAGGCCCGCTGCAGCAGCTTTTGCAGATCCTCTCCGGTGACCGGACGGGAACCGTAACTCCGCTCCCCCCTGCTGCCCAGCAGCGCCGGACGGCGGCCGCAGCGCAGCCGTATCTCCTGTATGTTCTGCCACTCCGCCTCCGGTATGGCCCCGGGGCGCAGCCCCTCCGGCAGCAAACGGAGGACACTTTGCCGAGTATCCATGGACATCCCTCCCGTACATCCTAAGCACGGCGGCAAAGCCCTATGCGCAAAATGGGCGTTCTCACCAAAAACAAACTCGTTCTATTGTGCATTTTTTGATATTATTTCGTATGCTGAAAATTAACAGGCGAATTTTTTGGTTTTTGAACAATTTCCTATTGACAACCGGCGGGATGCAGTGTATCATTCGATATGTTCTTAGCACACTAAATATTTGTGGACGAAATTTTTTAGATTTCAGGAAAGGAGATGAACCCATGAGGGAACACCCACCCGAGAGCGGGGCTATATGGACCATGCACATCATGGAAGCGGAGAAGCGGCAGGCCACGGAAGCGTTGTTTAACGATATGCCTCTCCAGAACCCCGCCCAGCACTTTCTGCTCTTTGTCATAGAAAACGGTTCCGATCAGGAGGTTCCGCCCACCCAGGGTGACATTGCCAGACGGATGAAGCTCTCCCCCGCCACCGTCACGGCCTCCCTGCGTTTTCTGGAAAAGCGCGGTTTGATCCAGAGAGAGACGGACGAGCACGATCTGCGGAAAAACCGTGTCCGCATTACTCCCAAGGGCCGGGAGACGGCCCAGCGGTGCCGCGAGTCCATGAAGGCGCTGGAAACCGCCATGATGGAGGGCTTCAGCGACGAGGAGCAGGCGCAGCTGGCCGGATATTTTTCGCGCATGTGCGACAATCTCAGAACCATTACCAAACACTATAAGGAGGTCTCACCGTTTTGATCAAAAAGCTTGCTGTATATCTCAGGGAGTTCAGCAGGGACGCCTGGCTGGCGCCCATGTTCATTCTCCTCGAGGTTGGCTGTGAAATGATCCAGCCTCTCATTATGGCGAAAATGATTGACGAAGGCATCAACGGCACGGCCGGGCTGCCTTTCATTCTTCGCTGCGGCGCGGCGCTGATCCTGCTGGCGTGCTGCTCGCTGTTCTTCGGCGTGCGCTCTTCCCGCCACTGCGCCACCGCCACCCAGGGCTTCGGCAGAAATCTGCGCGGCGCCCTTTTCCGCAAGATCCAGACCTTTTCTTTCAACGACATTGACCGTTTCTCCTCTGCTTCCCTGATCACCCGTCTCACCAACGATGTGAACACCATGCAGATGACGCTGGGCATGGCCCTGCGCATGATGGTACGCACCCCCATCCAGTTGGTGGCGGCTTTCGTCATCTGCCTGAGCATGAATGCCAGGCTGACCATCGTGCTGGCCGTAGCGCTGCCCACCATGGTGGCGGTAGTCACCGTGATCATGCGCAAGTCCCGCCAGCTTTTCGTGACCTTCCAGGAGCGCATCGACGGGCTGAACGACACCGTGCAGGAAAACCTGGTAGCCATCCGCGTGGTCAAGGCTTTTGTCCGCGCAGAGTATGAAAAGGAGAAGTTCCGCAAGGCCAACGATAAGCTCCGGGACGCCGGCATCTCCGTAGCGGAGCACATGATCGCCGTCTTCCCTGTCATGATGATCGTGCTGCAGCTCTCCACCATCGCCGTCTACTGGTTCGGCAGCGGCTTCATCGCCGAGGGCACCATGCTCACCGGCGAGCTGAGCTCCTACATCGGCTACATCTCTCAGGTACTTATGAGCGTGTTCATGGTCTCCAACAGCCTGCGCATGGCCACCCGGGCCGTTGCCTGCGGCAACCGTATTCTGGAAGTGCTGGAGACTGAGCCTGACATCACCGACGGCGACGCCGCGGAGCTGCCCGCGCAGAAGGGTTCCATCGAGTTCAGGAACGTCTCCTTCAAGTACCGCAGCGGCACCGGCGACGATGTGCTGCACGACGTGAGCTTCACGGTGGAGCCGGGACAGTTCGTGGCCATCATGGGCGGCACCGGCACGGGCAAGTCCTCGCTGGTCAATCTGATCCCCCGTTTCTACGATGTGACCGAGGGTCAGATCCTGGTAGACGGCATGGATGTGCGGGATTACCCCGTGAAGGCCCTTCGCAGCCGCATCGGCATGGTGCTGCAAAACAATGTCCTTTTCTCCGGCACCATCCGGGAAAACCTGCTCTGGGGCAAGCCGGACGCCACCGAGGAGGAGATGATCGAGGCAGCCCGGGACGCCCAGGCCGAGGAGTTTATCCTCCGTCAGCCCGACGGCTACGACACCTTCCTGGAACAGGGCGGCGTCAACGTCTCCGGCGGACAGAAGCAGCGTCTGTGCATTGCCCGCGCCATGCTGCGCCATCCCTCCATCCTCATTCTCGACGACTCCACCAGCGCCGTGGACACCGTCACCGAAGCTGCCATCCGCGAGTCCTTCCACAAGAATCTCAAGGACACCAGCGTGATCATCATCGCCCAGCGCATCAGTTCCGTGGAGAGTGCCGACAAGATCATCATTCTCGATGACGACCACATTGTGGCTGAGGGCACCCACGAGGAGCTGCTCGAGAGCAGCCCCATCTACCAGGAGATCTATCAGTCTCAGAAGGAAGGAGTGATTTCCAATGGCTGATACTATGAAGAAACCCGGTTTCGCCCCGGAAGGAGCTCCGAATATGCCTCCTCAGGGAGCCCCCGGCGGCCCGGAGGGTGCGCAGCCCACAGGCAAGTATTCCCGCGGAAGGCTGAATACCCCGCAGCGCGGGCACGGCGGAGGCCCGGGCGGGCGGGGCGGACGGATGGTCACCAAACCCAAGGACACCAAAAAGACCATCGCCCGGCTCGTCACCTACGTCACCCACGACAAGCTGAAGATCGCTTTCATCTTTTTCCTCGTCATTCTCAGCTCCGTCACCCGCGTAGGCGCCACCTATATCACGCGGCCCATCGTCAACACCCTGACCCTGCTCCGGGACGACCCCATGCTGCGTGTAAAGCAGCTGGCGGGATATCTGGTGCTGCTGCTGGCGGTGCACCTGTTCAGTACGGTCTGCTCCTATTTTCAGGAGATCACCATGGCCCGTCTGGCCCACCGGGGCGCGCACAAGCTCCGTGGCGAGCTGTTCGATAAGCTCCAGCAGCTTCCCCTTTCCTACTTTGACGCCCACACCCACGGCGAGCTCATGAGCCGCTTCACCAACGACGCGGACAGCGTCCAGATGTGTCTGGAACAGACTGTCATCAATCTGATCTCCAGTCTCATGACCTTCATCTCCGTTATCGCGATGATGTTCGTCACCGGCTGGAAGCTCTTCCCCGTGACAGCCCTCACCATTTTCGCCACCATGTATGTAGTGTCCAAACGCGGCAAGAAGAGCCAGGTGCTCTTCCGCAAGCAGCACGCGGCTCTGGGCGAGATGAACGGCAACATCCAGGAGATGATCGAAGGACTGAAGGTGGTCAAGGCTTTCACCCACGAGGACGAGGCCAACGCGGAGTTTGCCGAGCTCAACGAGAACTACTTCCAGGTTTCCAAGGACGCCAACTACTACGGCCAGTCCATCATGCCCTTTACCGGCAACATCGGCAACATCGGCTATGCCGTCACCGCCATGGTGGGAGGCTTCCTGGTGGCCACCACCGGCTACGATGTGGGCGCGCTGGTCACTTATCTGAACTATTCCCGTCAGGTGTCCCAGCCCATTAACCAGATGTCTCAGCAGGTCAACACCATTCTCTCCGCTCTGGCGGGCGCCGAGCGCATCTTCGCCATCATGGATATGGAACCTGAGATCGACGAGGGCAAGGTGACCATGGTGAATGTGGAAGAGCGCGATGGCGAGCTTCACGAGGTGGAGCAGCGCACCGGCAGCTGGGCATGGAAGGTGCCTCAGGAGGACGGCAGCGCCGCTCTCGTCCCCGTCAGGGGCGATGTGCATCTGAACAACGTGGTGTTCTCCTATGTGCCTGGCGTACCCATTTTGAAGGGCGTGTCCTTCTACGCCAAGCCCGGACAGAAGCTGGCCTTTGTGGGTTCCACCGGCGCGGGCAAGACCACCATTTCCAACCTGATCAACCGCTTCTACGAGATCGACAGCGGCGAGATCAGCTACGACGGCATCAACATCACCGACATCCGCAAAGACGATCTGCGCCGTGCCACGGCCATGGTGCTCCAGGACACCCACCTCTTTACCGGCACGGTCATGGACAACATCCGATACGGACGGCTGGACGCCACCGATGAAGAGTGCATCGCCGCGGCCAAGACCGCCAATGCCCACAGCTTCATCCGCCGTCTCCCCGACGGCTATCAGACCATGGTTACCGGCGACGGCGCCAACCTCTCTCAGGGCCAGCGTCAGCTGCTGGCGATCGCCCGGGCGGCGGTGGCGGCGCCTCCTGTGCTGGTACTGGATGAAGCCACCAGCTCCATCGACACCCGTACCGAGCGGCTCATCGAAAAGGGCCTGGACGGACTCATGGCGGGGCGCACGGTGTTCGTCATCGCCCATCGTCTTTCCACCGTCCGCAACTCCAACTGCATCGTGGTCATCGAACACGGAGAAATTCAGGAGAAGGGCGACCACGCCGAGCTGCTGGATTTCCACGGCCGCTACTATATGCTCTACACCGGCCAGCTAATTTTGGATTGAGCCATGGAGATGATACTTGCGCTCCCCGAGGAAAAGCTCGCCCCCTACCTTACCCATGACGGCCTCATCCGCGGCTGTGAGCAGGAACTTACCGCGCTGGTGGAGGAGGAGCACTGCTTCCTCCCCCGCTCAGCGGCGGAGACCGATCTCAACTACCGGCAGATCATCGCCTATGTGACCTTCTGCCGGGAGGACGAGGTGTTCTGCACCCGCCGGCTCAACAGGGGCGGCGAAACGCGGCTCCATGGGCTGCTGTCCCTGGGCATGGGCGGCCACATCAACGACAGTGACGAAGAGGGCGACGGCGGCACCTTCCGCCGGGGACTGGAGCGGGAGCTCCGGGAAGAGGCTTTCTTCACTCCCGTGGGCGAACCGGTACCGCTGGGCGTCATCAAGGATGACAGCGTGGAGGTGGGCCGTTACCACCTGGGCTTTGCTTTCACGCTGGAGGTCACGGACGCCGCTGTCCGCGAGACGGAGAAGCTGGAAGGCTTCTGGGTCAAACGATCCCGGCTCCCCACTCTCCGCGGTCAGATGGAGACATGGTCCCAGATCGTCATGGACGCCTTGTAACAGAAAACGCGAAGCATCCCCCCGCCTGCCAGGCGGAGGGATGCTTTTCATGTCATGTACGGAAGGGCCGAACCCTTTTATGATAGCGCAAATACGTCGATCTTCTCTATTTCGAGCAGATTCCCGCTCTCAAAGCGGTCTCCAGGGCGTCCACATTCCGCCGCTGCACCTGCCCGAGGGACTCTCCCTCCGGCAGGCAGTAGGAAAAGTCCGCCCACTGGCGGCTGCAAAAGCCGTCAAAATCCTCTGTCATACCCGCCGCCCGCGCTTTCTCCCCCGACACAGCGCAGAGCCGAGGGCCGCGCCGCAGAGCACGGTCAGAGTCCCCCAGAACACAGGATCGTTTCCGTCTCCCGTGGCCACGCCGGCAGCCGTCCAGCTGATGCCCACAGGGGAAAAACCGGTCATGGTCAGCATCAGCCCCGACTTGGTCTTCACCACAGTGGGGTATTCGATCTCTCCGGGAGTCCGGCCCTGCTCATCGGTATCAAACATATGCGCCGCCACAAAGTTATAGCCGACGCTGTTGGTACCGGAGGGGTAAGGTATGATCACCGTAAGTTTTCCGCTGGAGGGGAAAAACTCCCCCGTGGCCTCCTGCCATGTCTCCCCCTCGTCGGTGGAATAAAGCATACACACATCGTAGAAGGCCATCTTATCAGACCTGCTCTTGCTTTGCAGCGCCGTTTTCAGCGCGGCGGTGATCTCCTCCACCGTGTCCAGCTCCGGAATGGCGGCGAGGCCCCCGGGCACCTCGCTGAGCGGGCGGCACTCGGTTTTGGTGCTCAGCGGCAGCCAGGGGAGTTCCTCGGTCTTTGTCCCGTTGCAGACGGGGCAGGTATAGGTCTTCACGCCTTTGGAGACGATGGTGGGTTCCTTGGTCACTGCGCCCTCGTCCCAGCTATGCTCCTGGGCCTCCACATGGGTGGCGTCATGGGCACAGACGCGCTGGTGCACCTTCTCATCCGTCTTGCTCCACTCCCCCCAGTCGTGGCCTTTGGCAGGCACAGGTTCCTTCCGGGTGTTTCCGCAGGCGAGGCAGGTATAGAGCATCTCTCCCGCCGTCTCGCAGGTAGGCACCGTGATCTCCGTGCCCTCGTCCCAGTCGTGGCCCGGCGCTCCGTGCCAGCCGCTCCATTTGGTGAGATCATCGATGGGAGCCGTGGCGGCGGCGTCGGCAAAAGCTGTGCCGCAGAGGGTGCAGACATAGTAGGGATCGTGGCCGTCCGTCACGCAGCTCTGCGTCACGGCGGGCCGCTCCTCCAGCGCGTGGACGCAGGGAGCCGGCTCGTCCGGCGGCGTGTACGCACCCTCGGCTCCGGCCGGCAGCGTCAGCAGGCAAAGCGCGGGCAGCAGCCAGAACACCCGTCCCAGTTTTTGTTTCTTCATAGCTCGTCCCTCCCGGGCAGAGGCCTCTGCGGGCGAAGGCGGGCAGGGGCCGAAGTCTTACTTCAAAAGATCCATCACTGTGAGGACAAAGGTCTTGACGCTGTTGATCAGGGCCGTCTCCTCGAAATCGGGGACGCCGTAGCGCTTATCCGGCAGCGACACCTCGTCGCCGACCTTCACCTCGTAGCCCAGCTCCGTCAGAAACGCCGCGATCCTGCTGGAGGTGCGGATCTCCCGTCAGGACAGCTCCGGATAGCGATGAAGATCCCGGCGCAGCTCTCAGAGTTCGTCACCCAGCCCCTCAATATAGCTGGTGATCTCCACGGTATCCTTCCTTTCTGTAGAGCGAAAGCCCCGCTATGCCGGCGGGGCTTTGTCGGATGCAATGGTTCAGTCCTGTTCCCAGTTGTGCCAGACGTTCTGCACGTCGTCGTTGTCCTCGAACATTTCCAGCATCTTGGTCATGTTCTTGATATCGCCCTCGTCGCTCAGGGTGATGTAGCTCTGGGGCACCATCTCTACCTGGGCGGAGAGCAGCTTGTACTTCTTGGAGAGTTCGTCCGCCACGGGGGCCACGTCGTCGGGCTGGGTGTAGATGGTGATGACCTCGCCCTCGTACTCCATATCGTCGGCGCCGGCGTCCATGGCGACTTCCAGCACCTCGTCCTCGCTGAGTTCCTCGTCTTCGTTGTCGATGACGATCACGCCCTTCTTGTCAAAGCTCCAGGACACGCAGCCGGCAGCGCCCATGTTGCCGCCGTACTTATCGAAGAAATGGCGGACATCGGAGGCGGTGCGCTTGCGGTTATCGGTCATGGCGTCCACGATGACGGCTACGCCGCAGGGGCCGTATCCCTCGTAGGTGACGCTCTCGTAGTTGTCTCCGCCGCCGCTGCCCAGCGCCTTGTCGATGGTGCGCTTGATGTTGTCGTTGGGCATATTGGCCGCCTTGGCCTTGGCGATCACAGCCGCCAGGCGGGAGTTATTGGCGGGGTCGCCGCTGCCGCCCTCCTTGACCGCCACGATCATCTCGCGGGCGATCTTGGTGAAAGCCTGGGCGCGCTTGGCGTCCTGGGCGCCCTTGGTTTTCTGTATGTTGTGCCACTTGGAATGTCCAGACATTATGAATTTCCCCCAAACAAAGATTTGTCTGGGGGAATTATAGCACGCCTTTCTGACAATGGCAAGTGTTTTGCCCTACCTTGCCCGGGGAATTAGCAGAAAACCCCCGCTCTCCCGGGTCCCGGGGTTGGCGCTCTCGATGAGCTCCACCGTAGAGGCGTAGCGCCGGGCCAGTGTCCAGAGGTCCTCGTCGCTGCTGCACACCGCCGTCACCGAGGGACGGGCGGCCAGATTGAAGGGTTCCTCGTCCCGGAGCGTCACCGCCGAGAGCGGCGCCATGACCCAGGACTCATCCTCCCAGCCCCGCCATTCCATGCCCAGCCGGAACTCCAATCCCCGTCCGGCCGGGGAGGCGTAGCTCTCCTGAGGCAGCAGCGCCATGTTGCAGCAGTCCTTCTCTCCCCCCTCGATCTCCGTCTGGAGCCGGGCGTTCTTCCCGGCGATCTCGCCCCGCTCGTTCACATAGATTACATGAGCGTGGGCGGTGAGGCGGCAGCGCCCGCCCTCCGCGGCCTCCGGCGTCTCCGCCGTCACATAGCACCAGAGCACCCGTTCGGCGCTCTCGGCGAGGTCCACATTCTCCCGGATGGACACATGCCGCATCACCTCCCGCCGCTGGGAGCGCAGGCGCGTCTCGCACCGCTCCAGTTCCACGGGGCAGTGGGTGCTGTAGGCGTCGGAGAGATATGTGATCTCCTTTTCCTCCGTGAACACCACCTGAGCCACCAGATGTGCTTCCAGCGAGAACCCCCCCGAGCCGTACCCGCCGGACATGCTCTCCACATACTCTGCCGTGGGCAGCAGGGTAAAGCGGGCGGCGGAGACCTCCCCGGGGGCGTCCACGATCTGGGAGAAGGGGGCGGTGAAGCTCTGGAGACAGGGGACGTCCTGCCCCGGTACGGTATAGAGCACCTCCATGAGGAGCTTGCCCTGCACCACCGCCTTGCCCGCCATGTTCCTCACATCCTCCAGCATATACTGCACCCGGCTGTGGAGGATGCTCTCCGCGTCCTCTGCCCCGGAGAGCGGAAATTCCTCCGTGATCACAAAGGTTTTCTCCCCCACCGCGGACACCACGCTGACGCTCCCGGTGCTCCTGCGCTGTTGCAGCTCTCCGCTCTCCGCGCCGCTCGCATAGGCGAGCACCTCCTCCCGGAAGCACTCCGCCTCCGCTTCCAGGTCGCAGCGCAGAAGCAGTTTGCGGGGGTTGAGGAGCCGTGCGTCCGCTGCGGGCACCGCCAGACGGAGCTGCACCTGATCCTCCCGGGCTATGGCGGCGTCCTCCCAGCGGCAACTGACGCTGGCGTTCAGAGGCACGGCGAAAACGCCCTTCTCCCCCTCGCCCCGGCAGAGCACCGTGCCGGTGAGCTGTAGCACCGCCGTCACCGCCCCGTCCTCCGTCTCCCTGCTCCGCAGAAAGACGGCAGCGTCCGCGTCCAGCAGCTCGGCAACATCGGGCATGGTGTCGGGCACCACCGCCTCCAGCGTCTCCTCCCTGCGGACACAGCCCCGGTAAACGCTCTGCCAGAGCCGCAGCTCCTCCTTGTTCAGTTCCATTTCCATAGGCACTCCCCCCTCGCTTTTCTGATGACAATCTATGAGGGTGAGCGGGGAAATATGCGCGTCTACTCCTCCCCGGACTTTTCCAGCCAGCGCCGCAGGAAACGCGGCAGACGAATAAACCAGATACGCATGGTGCTCCCTCCTTAGCAGCAGTTCCTTTTCAGGCAGATCCCCACCGCGATCAGGGATATGCCCAGCATTGTCCACCAAAACCCCACCGGCAGTATCCGGGAGAGCAGTACCAGCAGCCCCGCCGTGATGGCCAGCCAGCCCGTTGTTCTCGCCCAGCGGCGCCTGTTCCCTGACATAAAAATCCCCCCAAAACGGAAACGGTGTAACCCATCCTACGTTTTGGGGGGGCCGTATGTGACTGTCAGCGCAGTTCCCAATCCTTGAGTTTTGCCGCCTGCTCGTAGAGCCTGGCATAGGAGCTGTGCCGGGAGGGGACGATTTCCCCCCTCTGCAGGGCCTCCAGCACCGCGCAGTCCGGCTCCTTCAAATGGGCGCAGTCGTTGAAGCGGCAGCGGCCCAGATAGGGGGCGAATTCCCGGAAGCAGTATTGGAGATCCTCCCTGCGCACGCTCTCCATCTGCTCCAGGTCAAAGGAGCCAAAGCCCGGCGTGTCGGCCAGGTACCCGCCCCCGGAGAGGGGAAAGAGCTGGACATGGCGGGTGGTATGCCTGCCCCGGCCCAGCTTCTCACTGACCTCCCCGGTGAGGAGGCGCAGCGAGGGTTCCATGGCGTTGAGGAGGCTGGATTTGCCCACGCCGGAGTTGCCGGAAAAGGCCGCTGTGCGCCCTTGCAGCGCCTCCGCCAGGGCCGCCACGCCCTCCCCCGTCACGGCGCTGGTGCGCAGTACGGAAAAGCCCGCGCGGGTATAGGTGTCGTAGAGAGCGTCGCCGGGGTCAATGTCCGCCTTGTTGATGCAGATGAGCACATCGCAATCGTGTTTTTCCGCCAGAGAGGTCATGCGATCCAGCAGAAAGGGGTCGCTGACGGGGTTCACCGCCGAGGCCACGATGACCATCAGCTCGATGTTGGCCACCGCCGGGCGGACAAAGTAGTTCCGCCTGGGTTCGATGGTTTTGACGGTGCCGCTGCCGTCCCCGGCGCGCTCAAAGCCCACCCGGTCGCCCACCAGCGGGCTGACGCCGTCCTGCCGGAGCTTTCCCCTTCCCCGGCAGACAACACACTCCCCGCCGCTCTGCACATAATAGAAGCCGCTGAGGGCTTTTACGATAATTCCCTTTTCCATTCAGCTGATGGGCACCGTCCCATTCTCGTCCTTGTTTTCCGGCCCGGTGGAGACGGTGAGATAGACCTTGGTGTGCACCTCCACCTCCAGCCCCGCGTCTACGGTCTGGCTGATCACCAGGCCCTCGGCGTAGTCATCGCTGGAGACGTAGATAATGGGCATCAGGTTGAGATTCATGGCCTCCAGCTGGTCGGCGGCGGCCCAGCGGGTCTTGCCCACCAGATTGGGCATGACCACCGTTTTCACCTCGGGGCCGTTGCTCACCACCAGATATACCGTGGAGCCTGCGGGCAGCTTCTCCCCCGGAGAGGGGCTGATGCTGATGACGTTCCCGGCGGGCACCTCCTCGTTGTTCTCAAAGACCTTCTCCACCTTGTAGCCCATCTTCTCCAGCTGTACGGAGGACTCCATGTAGTCGTAGTTCACGAAGTTGGGGATCTCGTACATGACGATGCCGGTGCTGATCGTCAGCTCCACGTCGATCCCGTCGTCGGTGAGCATATAGCTCTTGTTGGCTTCGGGCTTCTGGGCGATGATCTCCCCCTCCGGCGCGTCGGGCGTGATCTGGAAAACGCAGACGAAGTTGAAGCGGCTGTAGTTGCTGCTGTTGATGATGCTCTCGTAGTTGTTGCCCACAAAGTCGGGGATGTCGATACGCTGGGCCACGGAGAAGATATCGCCCAGCCAGTAATCCCAGAGGAACACACCCACCAGCAGCATGAAGAGCATCACGCCGAAGAAACCTGAGAGCAGGCTCACCGTTCTGGCCCGGCGGGCCCGGCGGCGGTACTTTTCCCGGCTCAGCTCCCCGTTGCTGCCGATAGGCTCCACGTTGCCGGGGATGGGCTTGGCGGGGGCGGCGGGCTGAGGCGCATTCAAAGGCTGTTGGGTGCTCTCCCGGAAGTTTTCCAGATCCTCCAGCAGATCCTCCGCCGTCTGGTAGCGCTTCTCTCGATCCGGCTCCATGGCCTTCATGGTGATGCGCGCCATCTCCTCCGGGATGTCCCGGCCATACTCGGAGAGGGGCTTGGGGATGGTGGAAAGGTGCATCAGCGGGATCTTCATCTCGTCCTCGTTATCGAAAGGCAGCTCCCCGGAGAGCATCTCGTACATGACCACGCCCAGCGAGTAAATATCGCTGCGCTCGTCCACAACCAGGCCCCGGGCCTGCTCGGGGGAGATATAGTGGACGCTGCCGATGGCCACGCCGCTCTCGTCGTGATCCTCGCTCTTGAGGTCGGCAATGCCGAAATCTGCCACCTTGATGGTGCCGTCGGGGAGCAGGATCAGGTTCTGAGGTTTGATGTCCCGGTGCACCAGTCCCTTGCTGTGGGCGTGGGAGAGGGCCGAGGCGATCTGCTCGGAGAAGTCCAGCGCCTCCTCCCAGCTCAGCGCCCCCCGCTGCCGGAGATCCTGCTTGAGCGTCTCCCCGTCCAGCAGCTCCATGACGATGTATTCCGTATCCTGGCTTCGGCTCACATCGTACACGGCCACGATGTTGGGGTGGCTGAGCATGGCCACGGCCCGGGATTCGGTCTGGAAGCGGCTGCGGATCTCCTCGTTGGCGAAGAGATCCTCCCGGAGGATCTTCACCGCCACCATCCGTTTGAGAAGATGGTCCATGGCCCTGTACACCACGGCCATGCCGCCGCTGCCGATGATCTCCAGCAGCTCATAGCGATCGTCCAGCGTCCTTCCCACGTATTTTTCCATTTTTTCCATACAGTTCTCTCCAGAGTCATGGGCCGTTCATCAACGGCTCAGTATCAGCACCGTGACGTTGTCCGGCGCGCCCTCCTCCAGCGCCGCCTCCAGCAGCGCCCGGCACGCGCCCTCGGGTTCCTCTTCCCGGCGCAGGATCTGCTCCATGGCCTCGTCCTCCACCACGTTGCTCAGCCCGTCCGAGCAGAGCAGCACCCGATCCCCGATCCCGAATGGAACGGTAAAGCAGTCGCATTTCAGCCGGTAGTTCAATCCCACCGCCCGGGTGATAAGGTTTTTCCTGGGATGGTTCCGGGCCTCCTCCGGCCGCAGCAGGCCCTGCTCCACCAGCTCCTCCACATAGGAGTGATCCCGGGTGATCTGGCGGAGCGTTCCGTTTTGGTAGTGGTAGGCGCGGCTGTCGCCCACGTTGGCTATGTGGCAGACCTCGCCCTCCGCCATGGCCGCCACCATCGTGGTGCCCATACCCTCGCAGTTTTTATCGCTGCGGGAGTGGTCGCAGACCCGGAGGTTGGCATAGGACACCGCGTCGGAGAGCAACACATCCCCATCGGGGACGTCCTGCTTGCTGAGGGCAAGGGAGAGGTTCGCGAAAAACGCCGTGCACCCCAGCTCCGATGCCGCCGCGCCGGCTCTCGCGCCGCCCATACCGTCGCACAGCACGGCCACCGTCCGCCCCTGTAGCTGCTCGATGTGGAAGTAATCCTGATTGTCCCGGCGCACGGCGCCGACGTCTGTCACGCCGAAGGTTCTCATATCTTTCCCTCCATGCTCTTGCGCCGGAGCTGGCCGCAGGACGCGTCCACATCGCTGCCCAGCCGGCGGCGTACGGTCACATTGACTCCGTTCTTCTCCAGTATTTCCACAAAGCGGCGCATATTCTCCGGGGTCGAGGGGGAGAAGTGCCGCTCGTCCACATGGTTCAAAGGGATCAGATTCACATGGGCGCTCAGGGGTTTGACCCGCCGGGCCAGAAGCTCGGCCTGCTCCGCGCTGTCGTTGACTCCGTCGATCATGGCGTACTCAAAGGAGATACGCCGCCCGGTCTTTTCATAGTATGCCGAACACTTGCGGAACAGCTCATCCACGCCCCGCCCCCGGTTGGCGGGCATGATGCGGCTGCGGGTGGCGTCGTCGGGCGCGTGGAGCGACACCGAGAGGGTCAGCTGCAGATCCCGCGCCGCCAGATCGTCCAGCCGCTCGGTGATGCCGCAGGTGGAGAGGGAAATGTGGCGCATACCGATGTTCCGTCCCTCCGGGCAGTTGATCAGTTCCAAAAACCGCAGTACCTCGTCGTAGTTGTCCAGCGGTTCTCCGATTCCCATGAGCACGATATTGGAGATGGGCAATCCGGAATCCTTCTCCGAGAAGAGCACTTCGTCGAGGATCTCCGAGGCGCGCAAATTCCGCACCAGTCCTCCGATGGTGGAGGCGCAGAAGGCGCAGCCCTGCCTACAGCCCACCTGGGTGGAGATGCAGACCGTGTTGCCGTGGCGGTAACGCATGACCACCGTCTCCACCGCCTGCCCGTCGTAAAGTTCCCACAGGTACTTGATGGTGCCGTCCTGGGCGGAGATCTGTTTGCGCGCCACGGTGGGAGCGTAGAGGTGGCAGTTCTCCGACAGCGTGCGGCGCAGCGCCGCGGGGAGATTGCTCATCTCCTCAAAGCTGCCGCAGCCCTTTTGCAGCCAGGAAAAGACCTGTTTGGCCCGATATGCGGGCTGGCCCAGCGCCCGGAGATATTCCTCCAGCTCCCGGGGCAGCATCCCTTTGATATCTGTTTTCAAAATCTCATCAGCCATTTTTTCGCATCCGGCAGTAGTAAAACCCGTCCGTTCCGTCCTGCTGCGGCCAGAAGGTACGCTCGTCTTCTTTCGTATAATCCCTGTGCTTCCTCAAAAACGCGTCCGCCACCCCTTCGTTCTCCTCGGAGAGTATGGTGCAGGTGGAATAGTGGAGCACGCCGCCGTCCCTTACGCAGCGGCTCAGCCCCTCCAGAATGGAGAGCTGCTTTTCCGGCAGTGCGGCCAGCTCACGGGGGTCTTTGTAGCGGATCTCCGGCTTCCGCCGGATGACCCCAAGCCCCGAGCAGGGCACATCCGCCATCACCAGATCGAAGCTCTCCCACAACCGCTCATAGGGTCTCTCTCCGTTCATGGGCAGCGTCTCGATGATGCCGATGCCCAGCCGCGCCGCGCCCTCCTCAATGAGCCGGAGCTTTTTCTCGTGGAGGTCGCAGGAGAGGATGCTGCCGCTGTTTTCCATGAGCATGGCGGAGAGAAAGCTCTTGCCCCCGGGGGCGGCGCAGCCATCCAGCACCCGCCAGCCCGGCCGGGGTGCGGCGGCCAGAACGGAGCGGGCCGCCGCCGCGTCCTGCACGAAAAACTCCCCCTCTGCGAAGCCGGGGAGCCGTTCCACCGCCCCGGAGGCGTCGAGCGTTTGGGAATGGGGCTCGCCCCCCACGCGCAGGGAGTTCACCGTGACGGTGAGCGGGGCTTCCTCGTTGTTGGCGCGGCAGAAGCCCTCGGCGAAGTCGTAGCCCCGCTCCTCCACCAGCCGCTCGCAGAGCCAGAGGGGGTGGCTGTAGCGGATGGAGAGATACTCCGCCCCCTCGGCCTCGACAGGCGGCAGAGCGGCGGCATTCTCCGCGAGGCGGCGCAGCACGGCGTTCACCAGCCCGGCGGCCCGGGGACTGCTCTCCCGGACCAGGGACACGGACTCGTTCACCGCCGCGGAGGCGGGGACGCGGTCCAAAAGCAGCAGCTGCGCCGCACCCAGCCGGAGCGCGTCCAGTACCTGCGGCTGGAGACGCTTCAGGTTCTGGGTACAGTAGAGTGCGATGTAGTAATCAAGCCAGGCGGCGTTTTGCAGCACGCAGCGGCAGAGACGGGTGCAGAGCGCCGCGTCCCGCTCCGAGAGGCGGTATTTTCCGATGGCGCTCTCCAGCGTCTGGGCCGACCAGGCGTCGAAGCGGCGGCAGCGGCTCAGCACATGGGCGGCGGCACGGCGGGCCGCAGAAACATTCTCACCCATGGACTTCGATCTTATGCCCCAGCAGGTAGGCGGATGCCGCCATACGCTTCTTTCCGGCGGGCTGCAGCTCGGTGATCAGGAGGGTCTTTCCGCCGCCGCAGGCCAGCTCGATGCCCTCCTTCCCCGCGGCCACGACTGTGCCGGGGGCCTGGCGGGTGCTGTGCTCCGTGTAGGCCGCCCCAAAGACCTTGACGGTCTCGCCCTCCAGCGTCATGGTGGCGCCGGGCCAGGGGTTCATGCCGCAGATATGCTTGACGATCTCCCGGGGGCTCTTCCCCCAGTCGATGGGAGAGAGGGATTTGTCCAGCAGCGCGGTGTAGGTGGCTTTGGACGGGTCCTGCCGGGTGGCCGTGGCCTCGCCCCGACCGATCTTCCCCACCGTTTCCACCAGCAGCGCGCCCGCCATGTGCTTCAGCCGCTCGAACAGCTCGCCGGAGGTCTCAAACTCCCCGATCTTCGTGCTGCACGAGGAGATCACATCGCCCTCGTCCATGCCCGCGGCCATATACTGGATGGACACTCCCGTCTCCTCGTCCCCGCAGAGTACCGCATACTGAATGGGCGCCGCTCCCCGGTGCCGGGGCAGCAGGGAGCCGTGGACGTTGATGCACCCCAAAGGCGGCACATCCAGGAAGCTCTGGGGCAGTATCCGCCCGTAGGCCGCCGTGACCACCAGATCGGGGGCGATGGCCTTCAGCTGCCCGGTGGGCGCGCCGTCGCTGAAGGTCAGCGGCTGTAGGACGGGGATGCCCCGCTCCTCCGACAGCACCTTCACCGGCGAGGACTGGAGCTTCATGCCCCGCCTGGCGGGCTTGTCCGGCTGAGTAAACACCGCCGCCACCTCGTAGCCCGCATCCAGCAGCGCGCGCAGACACTCCACGGCAAAATCCGGGGTGCCCATAAAGACGATCTTCATTCCCCGTCCTCTTCCTCGTGGAGGGCCATAAGCTCCTCTTCGGTGAGGATCTCGTCGCACTTCTCCACAAAAACATGGCCGTCCAGATGGTCGATCTCATGGCAGAACGCCCGGGCGGTCAGGCCGAAACCTTCCACCTCAAACTGGTTTCCGTGCCGGTCAAAGGCCCGCACCACCACGTGCTCGGGGCGCTTCACGCAGCCGTACTGCCCCGGGAAGCTCAGACAGCCCTCATAGCCCTCCTGCTCCCCATCAAAGGCGATGATCTCCGGATTCACCAGCTCGATGATGTACTCCTCCCCCTCGTCCTCCACGTTGGTCTCCAGCACCACGCAGCAGCGGCGGGCGATGCCCACCTGGGGGGCCGCCAGACCCACGCCGTTGGCCTTTTTCATGGTCTCGGCCATATCATCCAGCAGCACGGCCAGGCGCTGGTTGAACTCGCCGTAGGGGCGGCAGACCTTGTAAAGCGAGGGATTTCCCTCCGTTAAGATGTTTCGTAAAGCCATAATTCTCACTCCATAGGGTTCATATCCGCGAAGACGGCGACCCCTTTGTATTCTTTGGCGCTGTTGCATTGGACAAGGATGCCGGAGACGAACTCCCGCACCGCCCTGTCACAGCGGCAGTTCAGCGTCACACGATAACGAAAGCGATGGTTGACCCGAACCACCGGAAGCGGCGCCGGGCCCAGGATCAGCATGTCCTCCCGCTCTCCCAGCTCCGTGGCGGCCATGTTCCGGATGTAGGCGCAGCAGCGCAGCACATCCGCCTCCGTCAGACCCGTGGCGGTGATGGCCAGAGTATCGGAAAAAGGAGGGGCGTACTGGAGACGCCGAAGGGCAATCTCCGAGGTGTAGAAACTCCGGTAATCCTGCCGGGCGGCCTGCATGATCACCTGGTTTTCCGGGGTGTAGGTCTGGATGACGGCCCTGCCGGGTTTCTCGCCCCGGCCCGAGCGCCCCACCACCTGGGTGATCAGGGAGAAGCAGCGCTCCGAGGAGCGGTAGCTGCCCGCGTAGAGGGCCTGGTCGGCGGAGATCACCCCCACCAGCGTCACGTTGGGGAAATCCAGCCCCTTGGTGACCATCTGGGTGCCCAGCAAAATGGGGATGCGCTCGCTGCGAAAGCGGCCGAGTATCGCCTCGTGGGAGCCCGCCGGGGACACGGTGTCCGCGTCCATGCGCAGGATCTCCACGCCGGGGAAAAGCTCCATGAGCTGCTGTTGCAGCTTCTGGGTGCCCAAGCCCACGAAATTCAGCTTCCCGCCGCACTCGGGGCAGGCGTCCCGCACCGGCTCGGTATGGCCGCAGTAGTGGCAGACCAGACGCTTTTTGTCGCTGTGGTAGGTCAGCGATACGCTGCAGTTGGGGCAGGAGCAGGTATAACCGCACTCGCTGCAGCACACCAGATGGGACGCGCCGCGGCGGTTGAGAAAGAGGATGCTCTGCTCCCCCCGCTCCAGATTGGCTGCCAGCTCCCGGTGCAGCGCCTCGCTGACGCCGCTGCCGTTGCCGTTTTTCAGCTCCTGCTTCATGTCCACGATCTGCACCGGCGGGAGAGCGCGCTCGTTATAGCGCTTCGAAAGGGTGACGAGACGCATATCGCCCCGCAGCGCCGCATACATGCTGCAAACATCCGGTGTGGCAGAGCCCAGCAGCAGCAATGCTCCGCTCTGGGCGCAGCGGTAGCGCGCCACATCCCGGGCGTGGTAGCGGGGGGCGTTCTCGGATTTGTAGGTGTGCTCCTGCTCCTCATCGAGGATGATGAGGCCCAGATCGACGCAGGGGGCGAACACGGCGCTGCGTGTGCCGATGACCACCCTGGCCAGCCCCTTTTTCACCCGCTTCCACTCGTCGTAGCGCTCCCCGATGGAGAGGGACGAGTGCAGCACGGCTATATTCTCCCCAAAATAGCTGGAAAAAGTACGCAGCATCTGGGGCGTCAGCGAGATTTCCGGTACCAGCAGGATGGACGAGCGCCCCTTCTCCAGTTCCTCGGCGATGAGGCGGATATAGACGCTGGTTTTTCCGCTGCCCGTCACGCCATAGAGCAGCGCGCCGCCGCTCTTTTCCTCCCCGCGCAGCCGGCGGAGGGCATCCAAGGCCGCTTGCTGTTCTCCGTTCAGCGCGGGCAGCTCCCGGCTCTCCGCGTGCTCGTAATCCGGGCGGCGGAAGGTCTCCTGTTCGCCCAGCTCCACCGCTCCCGCCTTCGCCAGCGCAGTGATCACAGAGGAGGAAGCGCCGGTAAAGTAACTCAGCTCGCTGTAGGACACGCTCCCCCAGGCGCTGAGCAGCTCCAGCACGGCGGCCTGACGGGGGGAGCGGCTGCGCTTCCTGGCGGCCAGTTCCTGTGCCTCCTCAGCAGAGATGGCGAGCGTGACAAGGCGGCGATGCTGATCGCCGATCCGTCGCTTTTCCCGGCTGTCGGTATGCAGCACGCCCTTCTTCACCAGCGCGCCCAGCACCCGGGCGGGATCATCCGGGGCAAACACGGCCTGCAAATCCTTCAGCGGACAGCTGCCCCCGTGGGCAAAGACCGTGTCCAGGGCCAGCGTCTCTCCCTCGCCTTTGGCCGACGCATAGGCGCTCTCCCGATCTATGCCCTCGCAGACGGCATACACGGCCTCCAGGGAATACCAGAGTCCCGC
The DNA here is from genome assembly GCA_029009095.1 of bacterium. GTDB lineage: Bacteria > Bacillota > Clostridia > Oscillospirales > Oscillospiraceae > Apopatocola. The sequence goes on along the minus strand of JAQXJT010000041.1, from coordinate 38,864 downwards.
CGGGAGCATGGCCCGGGCCGCCTCGAACACAGTGCAGAAAAAACGCCTCCGCATCCACAGGGCCAGACGGATCTCCTTCTCCCCCAGCACGCTCTCCTCGTCCAGTATGCGCTCCACGCTCTTGAGCGCGCGCTCGCCGCCGCTCTCCTCTTCAAGGGCAAGGATGATCCCCTCGCTGCGGCGGTTGCCGTTGCCGAAGGGTACGACGACCCGTTTCCCCACGGCGGCCTCACCGGACAGCCGCTCCGGGATACGGTAACTGTAGGCCCGGTCCACCCAGTAGGTGGCGGCGGCGACGGCGATCTTGGCAATGGCCGGGGCAGTCATTCGCCCTTGATCTTCAGTTTCCCGGAGTACACCTCGTCGATGGCCTCAGACACGGGCTTCTTCTCGATGATCTCGCCCTCTTCCTCCGCCTTGGCTGATATCTCGCGGGCGCGTCGCGCCACCAGATTGACCAGCAGATAACGGCTGCCCACCTTTTCCACAAGGGAGCCCATGGGGGGATAAAGCATCATAATCCAATCATTCCTTTCATGGCGGCTCCGCCGCCGGGTTTCCGTTTGTAAATCGTTTTGCTTTTATGAGTAACGATCCAGAATGGCCGAGAGTTCCGCGGCGGCCCGGTCGGGATCGTCATTCACGACCAGATAATCGTAGTTCTTCGCCTGTAGCAGTTCCCGCCGGGCGGTGTCCAGCCGCTGGCGGATCTTCTCATCGCTCTCGGTGCCACGGCTCCGGAGCCGCCGTTCCAGCTCCTCCAGCGTGGGGGGGGCGAGGAAGATGGTGACGGTGTCGCTCATGGCCTCCTTCACCTGCGCCGCGCCCTGCACCTCGATGTCCAGCAGCACATGTCTGCCCGAGGCGAGAGTTTCCAGCACCGGCTGCCGGGGGGTGCCGTAGCCGTTTCCGGCGAACACGGCGTGCTCCAGCAATCCGCCCTCCCTCACCAGTTCGTCATAGCGCTCCCGGGTGACGAAGTAGTAGTCCACCCCATCCACCTCCCCGGGCCGGGGGGCGCGGGTGGTCACGGAGACGGAAAAGCTCACATCGTCCCGGTGCGCCATCATCTTCCCGATCACGGTGGACTTGCCCGCGCCGGAGGGGCCGGAGACCACAAACAGCTGTCCGCTCTTGCCCATCAAGACTCTTCCTCCTCTTCCGCAGCGGCTTCCGTCTTTCCGTTCAGCCGCGCCGCCACCGTCTCCGGCTGGAGCGCGGAGAGGACCACATGGCCGCTGTCCATGATAAGCACGGCGCGGGTGCGCCGGCCGTAGGTGGCGTCGATCACCTTACCCTTATCCCGCTCCTCCTGCACGATGCGCTTGATGGGCGCGGAATCGGGGCTGACCACGGCCACCAGACGGGCGGAGGAGACCATGTTGCCAAAACCGATATTGAGCAGCTTCATATCCCATGCACCTCACTCAATATTCTGGATCTGCTCGCGGATCTTCTCGATCTCGCTCTTGAGTTCCACCACCACCTGAGCCAGCTGCGCGTCGTTGCACTTGGAGCCGATGGTGTTGCTCTCGCGGTTGAATTCCTGGATGAGGAAGTCCAGCTTCCGCCCCGCCGGGGAGCCCTCTTCCAGCAGCTGCCTGAACTGGGCGATGTGGCTGCGGAGGCGAACCGTCTCCTCGTCCACGGCGGTCTTGTCGGCAAAGATGGCCGCCTCGGTGATCAGCCGCTGCTCGTCGATGCTCCGTTCGGCCAGAACCTCCCGGAGCCGCTCTTCCAGGCGGCTGCGATACTCCTCCACGGTGCGGGGAGAGCGCTCCTCCACCACGGACACCAGACGCTCAATGTTCTCCGCCTTGGCCAGCATATCCTCCCGGAGCCGCGCGCCTTCCCGTTCGCGCATGGCGTTGAACTCCGCCACGGCCTCCTCTGTGAGAGCGGAGAGACCCCGGGCGGCCTCCTCCTTGTCCAGCTCCTTCTTCTCCAGGCTCAGCACATCGGGGAAGCGGGACAGCTCGTAAGCCGTCACGCCCTTTTTGATGTCAAGCTCCCTGGCCAGCGTGCGGATGGCCTCCAGATACCCCGCCGCCAGCTCCCGGTTGACGCAGACCTTCTCGTCCCCGGCTGCGCTGCCGTTGCTGCTGACGAACACATCCACCTTTCCCCGGTTCACGCTGCCGGCCACCGCCTGCTTCACGCTCTCCTCGGCAAAGAGGAGGTTCCGGGGCAGGCGAACGTTACAGTCCAGATAGCGGTTGTTGACGCTCTTGAGCTCCACGGTCAGATCCATCCCGGCCACAGTCCCCCGGGCGCTGCCGTAACCGGTCATGCTGCGTAATACACCCATGCTCATACTCTCCCTGCAATTTTTCTCATGTATAGTAATATGGCCTCCTTCACGGCCAGATCGTAGACAAGAAAGGCTCCGTTGCCCCCCAGCCACAGCATCCACTGCGGCCTTTCGGAGACGGCTGTGCCCAGCACGGCCCCGCCAAAGACAAGCAGCAGGGCGAAGGCGGCATTAAAAAGGACCAGCTTCACCGTCCAGCGAGCGGCAGCGCTCCCCCACCGCTCCAGCGGGAGCTTCACCAGGGGGTACCACCCGGCGAAACAGGCATAGCAGAGCGCCACGGCCTTGGCTGGTGAGAGCAGCAGCGAGAGAATCGCCGTTACCGCGTAGACGCCCCAGCCCCAGTTTCTGCCGCTGCGCAGCGCCGCGCCCACCGCCCCCAAAGAGGAAAGGCAGAGGAGGGCAAGGCGCGTGGTGGGCATCGCAGAGGCAACGAGCAGCAAGGTGCAGCCCAGGGCGCACATCACCGCCGAAAAAGTCAGCGACCTTGTTCTCTCGTCCATCTCAGCAGCAGCGGATCAGGTCTCCGCCCATCATCTCGCAGCAGCAGTCCGCGAGGTAGAGCTTCCAGCAGATGTCGCCGGTGTCCGCCCGGCGGGTGGCAGCGTGGCTGCTGCGGGCGTTGTTCACCATGTAAGTGTAGGCCTGGCGGTACTCAGGGTTGCCGGGGTCCATGGTCACGGCGTTGGAAAAGCAGCGCTCCGCCTCGTCCAGCCAGCCCCGCCGGTAGTAGAGGGAACCCATCAGGAAGTTCCACTCTCCGCCCCGGGGCTGTATGGTGCCGAGGATCATCTCCGCCCGGCTCAGATCCCCCGCGTTGATGGCGGCGCGGGCCTCGTTATAGGCCGCAGCGTTGGCGCTTGTCCGGCCGGAGCCACTGCCGGGGCCGTAAAAACCGCTGTTGTAGCTGCCGGAGTTGGGAGCCGACTGGGTCTGGGCTCCGCCTGCACGCTCCCGGTTGATCTGGTCGTAGGCCTCATTGATCTGTTTCATCTTCTCCTGGGCCAGATCGGCCAGGGGGTTGTCCGCGTAGTTATCCGGGTGGTATTTTCTCGCCAGTTCCCGGTAGGCTTTCTTGATCTCCGCGTCTGTGGCGCTTCTCGCCACGCCGAGGACGCTGTAAGGGTCATTCATAGCGCATCGCTCCATTGTGTTTCTTTATTTTTCCGCAGATGTTTTCCGCTGTTCTTCCACTCGCCCCGGAGCACCAGCTCCCCGATCAGGGGCAGGCCCTCCGAGAGTATATTGTCCAGAATGGGGGTGTAAACATTCTCCGGCAGCAGCATCAGCGCCGAGCGGGCCCGGAAAGCGGAGAGGTTCAGCGTGTCGCGGAGCTTCTCCTCCGTCTCCCCGTCCCAGTCCTCATAGCGGAGCAGCAGGGCATTATACCGCCCCTCCCGCTCATCCTCCTCCCGGTCGTCGATGGCGTCCAGAATGTAGATGCTGCGCCCCACATGGTAGAGGATCTCCCGCAGGCAGCGCCGCCGCTCCGTCTCCCCCGCCCCCTCGCTGCACTCGGCCAGGATCCGGGCAAAGCAGTCCGCCGGGGCGTCCAGAGAGGGGCGGCGCTCCTTCTCCATCCAGCTCAGTTCCTCCAGCCGCTCCCGGGTGAAGCGGTCAAATTCCGCCTCCCGCGCGGCAGCGGCGCGATAGGCCCGGCGGAAAAGCCGGGAGAGCACATGGGCCAAAAGCCGTTTTCCTCCCCGCTCATCCTGCCGCTCGTCCTGGAGCTTCCACCACTGGAAGATCACGCCGTAGTCCGCGGCCTTTTCAAATCCCGCTCCGCCGCAGAGACAGCGCTTTTTGCGGAAAGGGTGCCGCACGCAGCGGCGCTCGCAGATTTTCTCGCTCCCATCCGAGAGGAGCATGGCCAGAAATGTCACGTCATAGCTTACGCTGAGCCGGGCGAGGGGGCCGCAGCGGCGGCCCAGCGCGTGGCAGAGGCCGCAGTAGGCTGCCGTGTAGCGCTCCGCCTCCCGCACCTTCAGCTCGCTCCGGCAGGGTCGAACATATCCGTACATAAGCTTATCTGGCGCTCAGCCGGACATAGACCTTATACTCGCCCACCGCGCCGGCGTCCGCGTGGCCGTCCACATTGACCTTAACGGGGAGATTGATGATCCCGGCGCTGGCGGTGCAGTCGGTGAGATCCACCACCAGGCGGATATTGCCCTCGCTGATGCTCTCCACATCCTCACCGCTGCTGCGCACCAGTACGGGGACGATCTCGGTGATGCACTCGGCATCGAAACCCTCGGGCACGTTGGTGAAGATCACCGCGTCGTTGTCCAAATTGAAGGTTTTGGTGGCGAGGTTCTGGATCTCCAGATGCACGGAGGCCATGGTCACCCCCGAGAGGTTCACGGTGTCGTTGGGGATAGGGATCAGCAGCCCCTCCGACTCATAGACGCTGTTCACATTGGCCAGCTTGATGGTGTCCACCACGATCTGATTGACACTGTCCAGCGTCTCCGGGGAACCGGCCAGCGTGATGCTCTTGGGCTCCACGGTGAGCACGGTGTTCTCCTCCGTGGCGCCGCCGCCGGGGATACGGGCCGCCGTCAGGGCCACGGTCTTGGTCATGAGCACATTCAGCGTCACATTGACCTCCTCCGTCTCCAGCGTCAGGGGAGCAGGGTCAATGGCGTTGCCCTCGGCGTCCAGCAGCGTATAGCTGGTCATGTAGCTGAGCGTGGAGTCCACGCCCTCCCGGGTGATGCTCACCCAGGCGCAGTCCACCTGCTCCACCAGGGACTGGGGGCCGCTGACCTTCACGGTCATGGGGTCAAAGACCAGCATATCGTCGGCCATGTAGCCCTCGGCCGTGGTGCCGCTGAAGCTTCCCTTTACCTCCACCTTGCGGCTGGTGAGACGATCCACGGTGATATAGACCGTATTGGGCTCGCTGCCCACCACAGTGATGTCGTCCCCGCTTATGTCCTCGGGATAGGCCACCTGATAGAGCATGGTGTAGTGGCCGGTGGTGGTCACGCTGCGGAGATCCACCGTCACGCTCAGATCCTTCTCAGAGATCTTCCCCAATGTGCGCCGCAGGCCCGAGAGAGTCAGATCGACCGTGTTCACATCCTGGTCGGTGACGATCAAACCGCTGCTCTCCTGCAGCTCCTCCACGCCGATGAACTGCACCTTCACATTCCGGTACTCCCGGGTGACCTCCACTCCGTCCGTCCCGGTGACATAGAGCCAGAGGAAGAGCGCCATCAGCAGGGAGAGCAGGGAGAGGGACAGCTTGTTATCCCATAGAGAGTTCTTCTTTTTCTCAGTCATCATTGTTTCCTTTCGCACCTGGGAGGATACGGGAGAGCAGCATGGCCCGCTTTCCCTGCTCCTCCGTGTCGGGCAGCAGCTGGCTGCGCAGCAGCTTTTCCAGTGCCTCGCCGCTCAAATGCCGCTTGAGCGTGCCGTCCATCGCCACGGAGATGGCCCCGGTCTCCTCGGAGATGATCACCACCAGCGCGTCGGAGTTCTCGCTCATGCCGATGCCGGCCCGGTGCCGGGTGCCCAGCTCCTTGCTGAGATTGTTGTTGCCGGTCAGAGGCAGCACACAGCCCGCCGCGTGGATGCGCCAGTCCCGGATGATGGCGGCCCCGTCGTGGAGGGGCGCTTTCACAAAGAAGATGTTTTTCAGCAGCTCCGCGTTGATGTCCGCGTTGATCACCGTGCCGGAGCGGATCTGGTCGTTGAGTTTGTTGGTGCGTTCAAAAACGATCAGGGCGCCCGTTTTCGTTTCAGCCAGCTGGGTGCAGGCCGAGACCACCTGGGAGATGGCCTCCTCGCTGGGGCTGGCATCGCCGCCGGTAAAAACGGAGAAGAGCTTGCCGCTGGTACCCAGCTTTTCCAGAAAGCGCCGCAGCTCCGGCTGAAAGAGGATGACCAGCGCCAACAGCCCCAGCTCCATGGTATTGCGCAGAATGAAATTCACCGTGCGCAGCCGCAGAATGTTGGAAAGGCCCAGTATGCCCAGCAGGATCAGGATGCCCTGAAAGACCGTATAGGTTCGGGTACGGCGGATCAGGTTGCTCAGAAGGTAGATCACATAAGCCACGATGAGGATATCCAGAATGTCCGTGATCCTCATGTCCAATATATATTTGATTTGCTGTCCGAAGTTCTGCAAGAAACCGTTCATACGCTTGTCCCCGCCCGGATATAATAAGTTACATTACATTATACCTTGCCGTCTGGCAAATGGCAACGGAAAAATTACATTCTGTAACTACTTTCCCAGAATTTCTTTTGTGTATTTCGCCCCAAGGAGCACGTCGTCCCGCCGCAGCCGGGGCGAAAAGCTGAAACGCACGGTGCCGCTCCGGAGCGTACCGGCGCTCTCGTGAGCCAGCGGGGCGCAGTGAAGCCCTGCCCGCACAGCCACGCCTCCCTGACCCAGCAGTTCCGCCGCCTCCTCACAGTCGATGTCCCGGGGCAGCAGAGACAGCACGCCGCTCTGGAGCGACGGGTCGGGACTCAACATCAGCTGCCCCACGCTGTCACCCAGCTCCGCGGCAAAGAGCCGAAGCTGGGAACGCTCACACCGCTCGATCTGCTCCACGCCGGTGCTCTGAACATAGCGAATGCCCTCCAGCAGCCCCGCGATGCCCGGGACGTTCTGGGTGCCGGCCTCCAGCCGGTCGGGGAGAAAGGCGGGCATGTCCCTCTCCCGGCTCAGGCTGCCGCTGCCGCCGAAGAGCAGGGGTTTCGTCTCGCCGTGGCAGAGCAGCAGTCCCGTGCCCTGGGGCCCCATGAGTCCCTTGTGACCGGGCATGGCCGCAAAGGCGCAGTCCAGCCGCTGAAAGTCCAGCGGCAGCACTCCCGCGCTCTGAGCGGCGTCCACGATCAGCGGCACGCCCGCGGCCTTGCAGAGGCGGGCGATGTCGTAGATGGGCAGGATGAAGCCGAATACATTGGAGACGTGGGTGCATACGGCAGCTCTGGCGCCGCTCAGCCGCCGGGCAAACGCCTCCAGCGTGCCCTCCCTGTCAAAAAGGGGCGCCGCTGCCACGTCGATGACCGCGCCACGGGCGTGGAGGGGCCGCACCACGGCGTTGTGCTCCCAGCCGGAGATCACCACCCGGTCGCCCGGCCCCACCAGCGAGTGAATGGCCAGATTGATAGCGTGGGTGGCGTTCATGGTGAACACCACCTGCTCCTCGCTCGCCACATGGAACAGCTCCGCCGCAGCGCAGCGGCAGTCCCAGCAGACCTCCGCGGCCAGCCGGGCGCTCTCGTGGGAACCCCGGCCCGGAGAGGCGCAGCGCCCCATGGCCGCGGCCATGGCCTCCCCCACACACTGCGGCTTCAGCAGCGAGGTGGCCGCGCTGTCCAGATAGATCACTGCTCCACCTCCCTGTAATTTCCGTCCCGGTCCTTTTGAATCACCTTCCCATATTCCAGCCGCGCCTCCCGAAGGACCGACAGAGCAAGGCGCAGATCGCGCTCGCCCACCCGCAGCGCGTAGGTGCAGCCCCTGTCGGAGCTGCCAAGGGGCGCTTTACGCACCTCGCTGGTGATGCCCAGCCGAAAAAGCACCCGCTGCCCGCGCTGGGCGTAGGTGAGAGAGCGCATTAAGATAAGAACAGACATAGAAAAATCCCTCCGCATGATGGATACGCTCCATTCTATGCAAAGGGATGGGTCTGTTTACTTTTCGTCCAAAAGCGCCACGGCCATGGCGCTGATCCCCTGGCCGCTGCCGGTGAAGCCCAGCCCCTCCTCGGTGGTGGCCTTGACGCTCACTCTTCCCCTCTCCAGTCCCATGGCCTCCGCCAGACGGCGGCGCATCTCCTCCCGGTAGGGCGCGAGTTTGGGCCGCTGGGCGACGACGGTCACATCCACATTGACGATGCCGTAGCCGTTCTTCTCCAGCAGCGCCGTCACCGACCGCAGCAGTTCCAGACTGTCCGCCCCGGCGTAAGCGGGGTCGCTGTCCGGGAAGAGCTTGCCGATGTCCCCCAGCGCCGCGGCCCCCAGCAGGGCGTCCATGAGCGCGTGGGTGAGCACGTCCGCGTCCGAGTGGCCCAGAAGTCCCTTCTCCCAGGGGATGTTTACGCCCCCCAGGATCAGCGCGCGGCCTTCCACCAGACGGTGCACGTCATACCCCTGTCCGATCCTCATGCGCCCGCCTCCCGTTCTCTGATGATGAGCTCCGCCCGGGCAATGTCCAGGGGCGTGGTGATCTTGATATTCTCGCCGTCCCCCTCAGTCAACCGAACGGGGAAGCCCAGCGCCTCCACCGCCGCGCAGTCGTCGGTGTATTCCTTTCCCTCGGTCAGCGCCTTTGTCAGCGCGGTCTTGATGATGGTGCTCTCAAAGACCTGGGGGGTCTGCATGGCGGCCAGTTCACTGCGGGGCAGCGTGGCCTTGACTTTGTCCCCCTCCCGGAGCTTCACCGTGTCGGTAACGGGCACCGCCGGGGCCGCGCAGCCGTAGAGCGCCGCCGCGTGGACCGCCGCACGGATGGTCTCCTCCCGGACAAGGGGCCGGGCCCCGTCGTGGATCATCACCAGTTTGCTGTGCTTATCCACGGCCATCAGCCCCGCCAGAGCCGACTCCGTGCGGCTCTCCCCGCCGGCGACCACCTTTTTGGCCTTTGTGATGCCGTAGTCCCGGCAGAGCAGCGCCGTCTCCTCCAGCTTGTCCACCCGGGTGACCACCACGATCTCCCCCACCGTGTCGCTCTGCTGGAGCGCCTTCAGCGTCCGCGCCAGCACGGGCATACCGCCCAGCCGCATTTTCAGCTTGTCCTCGCCCATTCGTCTGGACGAACCGGCCGCCACCACCACGGCGCTGCACACCGTGGGGCGCTTCCTGCGAATCCAGTCAGACAGCTTTGCCATATCCTGTCCTTTCAGCACATACACGCGTCCAACCGTAGGTTGGCGTCCTCGGCGGAGATCCCCGTGGAGAGCACGACCTCGGAAACGAGGATTTGCCGGGCCAGATGGAGCACCTTCCTCTCACTGGTGGAGAGTCCCCGCTCCCTGTCCCGGTGTATCAGCCCCTTGATCACCGAGGCGACCTTCATCAGATCGCCGCTCTTGATGAGCAGCATATTCTCCCGGTAGCGCTTGTTCCAATTGGCGGTGGTGTTGACCTCGATGGCGGGGATGCTCGCAAACAGCGTCTCGATTTCCGTGGGGGTCATCAGTGGCCGGACGCCCACCTGCTCACAGGTGTCCCGGGGAATCATCACATCCATATTGCCCACAGGGATCTTCAGCACATAGTACTCCCTTTCCACACCGCCGATCCGCCTGTATTCCACTCTCTCAATGATCCCCGCCCCATGGAGCGGGTGTGCAATCCTCGCGCCGATCTCCAAGGTCATCGTTTTACCCCTCATTCCCTACCATTCTATGCAAAACACAAATCCATATATGTATAAATATATATCAAACTGCCTGAAATTTCAAGCAAAATTCCGCAAAGAGTTGCACGCGGCGAAAAGCGCCCCTGCCGCGCAAAAGCGGCAGGGGCGCCTGTTTGCAGGGGATGGGGAGAGGGGATTATTCCTCCTCTTCCTCGTCCATCTCGGGAGCAACGCCGGTGGCAGTGCCGTCGGCGCCGACCTCATAGACCAGCGCGTCCTCGCGGGCCATGGGGCGCTCACGCTCCACGGGAGCCTCGGCCCGGGGAGCCGCAGGAGCGGGCTCAGACAGAGCGCGGATGGAGAGGGAGATCTTCTGCTTCTCAAAGTCGATGTTGGTGATCTTCACGTCCACCACGTCGCCCACGTTCAGCACCTCGGAGGGCTGGGCAATGCGGCGGTTGGCGATCTGGGAGATGTGGATCAGACCGTCCACACCGGGCAGAACCTCGGCGAAAGCGCCGAAGGGCATGAGCTTGACCACCTTGACCTTGGCCACATCGCCCACGGCGTAGGTGTCGGTGAAGCGCTTCCAGGGATTCTCGTCGGGGTTGCGGTGGCCCAGGGAGATCTTGTGGTTCTCCTTGTCGAAGCTGATGACATACACGTCGATCACATCGCCCACATTCAGCACGTCGGCGGGCTTGGAGATGCGGTTCCAGCTGATCTCGGAGACATGCACCATGCCGTCGATGCCGCCGATGTCCACGAACGCGCCGTAGCTGGTCAGGGACTTGACGGTGCCCTCGTAGTGCTTGCCGACCTCGATCTCGTTCCAGATCTTCTCGGCACGCTCCCGGCGCTCGCGGTTGGCGACGGCGCGGATGGAGCCCACCACGCGCTTGCGGCCCCGGTTGACCTCGGTGATCTTCAGCCGGACGGTCTGTCCCAGCAGCTCGCTCATGGCGGCGTCGCGGGGCAGGCCGGTCTGGGAGGCGGGCACGAACACGCGCACGCCGTGGATGGAGACGACCACGCCGCCCTTGTTGTCCTCGGTGACCTTGCCTTCCAGCACGGTGCCGTCGGCCTGGGCGCTCTCGATGTCGTTCCAGGAACGGATGGAGTCAAGACGGCGCTTGGAAAGCATCACGGTGCCCTCCATGTCGTTCACGCGCACCACGCAGGCCTGGATCTCGTCGCCCACATGCACCACATCCTCGATCTTGCTGCCGTCGTCGGTGAACTCAGACACGGGTATGTACCCGGAGTGCTTGGTACCCAGATCCACAGTAACCTCGGTGGCGGTGATGCTCACCACATAGCCGGAGACGGTGTCCCCGTTATATATCGTACGAATGGAGTCTTCCAAAAGCTCGTCAAAAGTCTTCTCGCTCTCGGCCTTCTCTTCCACTGCCACGGCCTGCTCTTCCACAACGGCCTCCGCGGCCACGGGCTCTTCCGCCGCGATCTCTTCCACTTTGATCTCGTCACACATTTTATTTACTACCTCCTTTATGATCCACGACGGTACCGAGGCACCGGCGCTGATACCGATCAAACGGCACCCCGCAAGGGCAGCCGTGTCCAGCTCTGCCGCGGAGGACACAAAGAAAACGTCCCGGCATTTCTCCCGGCAGATCTCCGCCAGATGCTGGCTGTTGGCGCTGTGTCCCGCACCGATGACCACCATGGCGTCGCACGTTTCCGCCAGCCGGAGCGCTTCCTCCTGCCTTTTAGCAGTAGCTTCGCATATTGTATCAAAGATTTTCAGGTTTGTACACAACTTTTTTAAGAAATTTACGATTTGTACATGATTTCTTCTGATTTCGGTGGTTTGAAAGACTACGGTTAGCGGACTTGTACAAATCCATGGCTCGGCATTGCACAAAGCCTGCAATTCCAACAGGTTCCGCACCACGGCCGAGCGCTCGCAGCACCCACGAATGCCCATGACCTCCGGGTGGGAGGCGTTGCCGACGATCAGCACGAAGCGCCCTTCACCGGAGGCACGGCGCACGATCTTGTGGATGGCAGCCACCCGGGGGCAGGTGGCGTCGATGATGTGGGCGGAGCGCTCCCGGAGCGCTTCGTAGACTCTGTCGCCCTCCCCGTGGGAGCGGATGAGCACTCTCTCCCCCTCCGGCACATCCTCCACGCGCTCCACCGTGCGCAGTCCGTCCTTTTCCAGCGCCGCCACAGCGTCTGCGTTGTGGATCAGCTCCCCCAGGCAGTAGCACCGGCCCTCCCGGAGAGCCTCCCCGGCCATACGGACGCTCCGCTCCACGCCAAAGCAAAATCCCGCGCTTTTGGCGACGATCAGCCGGGCCATATCAGCCGAGCCCCCGCTCGATGAGCGCACAGATCCTCTCCAGACTCTCCTCCAGACTCAGCCCCGTAGTGTCCAGTACTACGGCGTCCTCCGCCGCCCGCAGCGGCGCGGCGGCACGGCGGCTGTCCCGCTCGTCCCGCTCCTGCATATCCCGCAGCACCTCGTCCAGAGTGACGGAGCTGCCCTTCTCCCTCAGCTCCGCGTGACGCCGCCGCGCCCGCTCCCGGGGGTCGGCAGTGAGGAAGATCTTCACGCTGGCGTCGGGCAGCACCACGGTGCCGATGTCCCGCCCGTCCATGACCACACTGTTCCTCCGGGCCAGAGAGCGCTGCATCTCCATGAGAAAGGCTCGTACCTCGGGAATGGCGGAGACCTGCGAGGCGCAGCGGGAGACCTCCGGCAGCCGGATCTCCCCGCTCACATCCTCGCCGTTGAGGAACATCCGCTGCACCCCGTCCCCGCCGTGGCGCAGATCGATCTGCATCGAGGGCAGCAGCGCGATGACCTGCCCGCTCTCGCTCCCGTCCACGCCGGCGCGGCAGCATCCCAGCCCCACCGTGCGGTAGATGGCGCCGGTATCCACATAGATGAAACCAAAGCGTTTCGCCGCCGCCCGGGCCAGCGTACTTTTTCCCGCCCCGGCAGGGCCGTCGATGGCTACAGAACAGAGTTTCTCCATAAGGGCTGCTCCTTTGTCAGTTCTTTTCTCTCATACCGCGCTGCCGGCGCAGACGGCCGTGCTCCACGCGATCTGCAAATTAAATCCCCCGGTGTACCCGTCCAGATCCAGTACCTCCCCGGCAAAGTACAGTCCGGGCACGATCTTGGATTCCATGGTTCGGGGGTTGACCTCGTTCACATCCACGCCCCCGGCAGTGACAATGGCTTCCTCCACGCCGCGCAGCCCGTAGACCTCCAGCGGAAAGCCCTTGATCAGCTCCCCCAGGGCGCGGCGCTGCTGTCGGGTGACGGCGTTCACCCGCGTCTCCGGGTCGATGCCGCTGCGGCGGATGATCACGGGGATGAGCTTTTGTGGCAGCAGCTCGTCCAGCGCGTTCTTAAAACAGCGGTTCAGGTTGTGGGAAAAGTCCCGCAGCAGCCGCTCGTCCAGCTTTTCCGCCGTCAGTCCCGGCTTCAGATCGATGCGTAGCCGGTACTTCCCCCCGCTCTCGTGCATATGCACGCTGGCCGAGAGCACCAGCGGGCCGGAGACGCCGAAGTGGGTGAAGAGCATCTCCCCCAGCTCCTCGAAAATGAGCTTGTCGTCCCGGTAGGCGGAGAGGGTCACATTCCGCAGAGAGAGCCCCTGCAGCTCCTCGCAGTCCGGGCCGGCCCGGAGAGGCACCAGCGAGGCCACGGGCGGCGCCACCCGGTGCCCCAGCGCCCGGGCGAAGGCGTAGCCGTCCCCGGTGGAGCCGGTGGCGGGATAGGAGAGCCCGCCGGTGCAGACCACCACGGCGGGGGCCTCGTAGCGCTCTCCTCCGGTGGTCGTGACGCCGCTCACCGCGCCGCCGTCGGTGAGGATGGCGTTCACGCGGCCCTGTACGAGTTCCACGCCGCTCTCCTCCATGGCGCGGCGGAGGGCGTCCACCACATCCTGCGCTTTGTCCGAAACGGGGAAAACCCGCTCTCCCCGCTCCACCTTCAGCGCTACGCCCTGGCTTTCAAACCAGGCCATGGCGTCCTGGGGGGTAAAGCGGTAGAGGGCGGGGCGCAGAAAGCGGGAGTTACGCACCACGCTTTTGAGAAAGGTGGGACAGTCGCAGGCGTTGGTCACATTGCACCGGCCCTTGCCGGTGATCCTGAGCTTCCGCCCGCAGCGCTCGTTGCTCTCGATGAGCAACACCTGCCTGCCCCGCCGGGCAGCGGTGACGGCGGCCATCATCCCGGCCGCGCCGCCGCCCACCACGATCACATCAGTCGTCGAGCTTTTCATATACGTCGTATTCGCTCCAGATCTTTTCCAGCCGGTGGTAGGTGTCCGAAAGGTTGTCCGGGCGCTGGTAGCCAACCGCCACGATAAGGGCGTTGATCAGACTCATGGGCGCCACCAGCGAGTCGAGGAAGGACACCATGTCGCTCTTGGCGTAGAGGATCACATCCGCCACGCCCACAAAGGGGGAGCTGTCCCCATCGGTGATGCCGATGGCGGTGGCGCCGGTGGACTTGGCAAACTCCATGGCCTTGATGGTCTTGGAGCTGTAGCGGGGATAGCTGATGCCGATGAACACATCCCCCTCGCCGATGCGGAACACCTGCTCGTAGACCTCGCTGACGGAGGTATCGTGAACCAGGCGGACGTTCTCCAGCATCTGGTTAAGGTAGAAACCCATGAAGCTGGCCAGGGCGGTGGAGGAGCGCATGCCCACGATGTAGATGGTCTTGGCGTTGAGGATGGCTTTCACCGCCTGATCGAAGCTGCGGGGGTCCACCTCGTCGAGGGTGCTCTGGAGCTTGTCGATGTCCGAGGAGAGCACCAGATTGAGGATATTGTCCTGTCCGATGGTCTCCTTGGCCACCTCGATGCGCTGCACCGCCGTAAGGCGGTTGCGCACCATGTCCTGCATGGCCTTGCGCATACCCGGGTAGCCGTCGTAGCCCAGCTCCGAGGCAAAGCGAACCACCGTGGACTCCGATACACCCACGGTACGCCCCAGTTTGTCCGCCGTCATGAAAGCGGCTTTATCATAATTCTCGGTGATGAATTTTGCGATCTGCTTTTGTCCCTTGGAGAAGCGCCGGTTCTCTTTGTTGATCAGCGCGAGTATATCCCGTTCCATATCGTTCTCCCGTCACATCATGATGAAATGAGGACTTGTTCTGCATAACATCATAAGCGCAGCGCCTTGGAAATGCAAGTCAAAAAAACATCAAGTTCATTTTTTCCGTGAATGTGCCGCTTTTTCCGGAATACTGTGCAAAAATTGCAGCTCTTTCTCCGTGAGGCAGCGCCACTGCCCCGCAGGCAACTCCCCCAGCGTCAGCTCGCCCTGTGCCACGCGCCTGAGGCGCAGCACTCTCAGCCCCACCAGCGCGCACATCCGCCGCACCTCCCGGTTCTTCCCTTCGTGGATGGTGACGGAGAGCACCGCGCGATCCGCGCCCCCGTTCCCCCGACCGGAGAGGATCTCCACGCCGGCGGGGGCGAAGGTGGTCTCCCCGTCGCTCAGGGGGGTACGGAGTCCCGCCGCCGCCCGCTCGATGTCGTCCCCCTGCACCAGCACATGGTAGACCTTCTCCACCTCGTGGGAGGGGTGCATCAGACGGTGGGCCGTCTCCCCATCGTCGGTCATGAGCAGCAGACCCTCGGAGTCGTAGTCCAGCCGACCTACCGGGAAGAGCCGCTTCCCCACGTCCTTCACAAGCTCCGCCACCGTGGGGCGGCCCCGCTCGTCGGAGAGGGTGGTCACATAGCCCCGGGGCTTATGGAGCAGCACATAGGTGTGCTCCTCCGGGAGGGAGACGGCCTTTCCGTCCACCGTCACTCTCTCCCCCTCCCCTACACTCTCTCCCAGGGCCGCCACGCGCCCGTTGATGGCCACGCGGCCGCTCTCGATCCACTTTTCCGCCTCCCGCCGGGAGCAAAGTCCCGCCGCGGAGAGATATTTTTGCAGCCGCATCGTTCCATCCTTTCTTATGGCGCCGCCCACACCAGCGGCAGCGTCCGCCGTTTCTCCTCCCAGCGCAGCTCCGCCTCCCCTGCCCGTCCTCCCGGCGTCGCCGGGGCAAAGACAAAGCGGGGCACACGGAGAGTCAGAGTCACTTCGCTCCCCTTTTGTATACAGAGGGAAACGCTCTCCCCCGCCAGCGCCAGCGCGTTCCCGCCGCTGCCGCCCACCTGGCGCACGGAGGCCAGCGCCGTCCCGGCCGGGATGGCGTAGCTCTCGCAGCGTTCATACGTCTCCTCGTAGAGCGCGGCGTGGTCGTCCCAGTCGCGCCTGTCGTTGAGTGTCACGCACACCACCTCCAGTCCTTCCCGGCAGCAGGAGGACACCAGGCAGCGCCCGGCGGCTCGGGTATAGCCGGTCTTGCCGCCGTTGACGCCCTCGCAGAGACCGAGGAGCTTATTGTGGTTTTTCACCGTCAGTCCGTGGATGACGGCGCTCTTGGTCCCGGCTATCCGCCGGAAGTCCGGATTCTCCATGGCCTCGCCCATGAGCACTGCCAGATCCCTTGCCGAGGCGAAGTGCCCCTCGGCGGGGAGGCCGTGGGGATTCATGAAATGGGTGTGCTCCAGCCCCATGGCCCGGGCGCGCTCATTCATGGCCGCTACGAACGCCTCCTCCGAGGCGCAGGCGTGCCGGGCCAGCGCCGCAGCCGCGTCGTTCCCCGAGGCCAGCAGCAGACCCAGCAGCAGCTCTTCCACGCTGTACTCGTCTCCCGGCTGCAAATAGAGGGAGGAGCCCTCGATCTCGCAGCATTCCTCCCCGATGACCACCTTCTCCCGGAGGTCGCAGCGCTCCAGCACCAGCAGAGCGGTCATGATCTTGGTGGTACTGGCCATGGGAAGCGGCGTATCATAGTTCCCTCCCGCCAGTATCTCCCCGCTGCCCGGGTGATAGACCACCCAGGCCTGAGCGCGGCAGTCCGCGGCGGCTACGCTCAGGGTGAGACACACGGCGCAGAGCAGGATGCAAAGGCATTTTTTCAAAACAAGCATCACCCTTTCCGGAATGGGTGATGCTTATTCTCTCAGCAATACAGGGGAATTATTCTTTTTTCTCCATGGCCTTGTCCACAAAGCCCTCCACCCTGTCGATCAGGTCGGGGAGCATCTCGATCAGGCGGTCGGCGGCGGTGTGAGGCGCGGCGGAGATATTCAGCATACGGCAGTTTCCGTCTTTGATGATGAGGAAGCCCACCGGCTCCACCTTCACGCCGCCGCCGTTGCCTCCGCCATAGGTGTTGCCCTTGCCCGCGTTGCCCGCGCCGCCGGAGGCAAAACCGATGCTGACACGGGAGATGGGGACGGCCACGATCCCGTCCGGGGTGGTGATTGCCTCCCCGACGATGGTGTTGCTGTCCACGAGCTGCTTGATTTTGGTCATGGTCACATCCATGATCTCGCTGATCTTATTCTCTTCCATGGTCGTCCGTCCTTTCCGTACCGGCGTCTTTTTTCTTCAAGGCGCCGCGCCAGCGGAGAAATTCCACGCCCAGAATGAGCGCCGCCCCCACCAGGCGCCACAGCGCCGCTGAGATCACGATCTCTCCCTCGGCCCATATGCTCCCGCGGAGATAGTCCGTGTCAATGTACACATCCTGCTTTTTCACCCGCAGCAGACCCTGCTTTTCATCCAGCAGGATTTCCACGAGGGCACAGAGCCGCCCGTAGAGCAGCGCGGTGTCGCAGGGATCCGGTGTGGACACGGTACACCGGAGATAGAGGTAGTCCGTCCGAAAGCTGCGGAAGATCCGCTTCACGGCCCGCAGCGCCGCCCCCGCCAGTTCCAGATAGTCCGCCGCGCCAGCCTTGGAGAAGAGGGACTTGCCCCTGGCGGTTTTCTCCTCTTTGGGGGCTTCTCCGCCCTCTTTTTCTGCATTTCCGGCCCGCTTTTCTTTCTTTTTGGCCGCTTTTTCCTGCTTTTTCCGCTCCCGGGCCGCCTTCTCCTCCGGAGTCTTCTCCCGGGCGGGTATCAGCGGGATCCGCAGAGGCCCGGCTTTGACCTTTAGGAAAAACTTCTCCTCCCGATAGCCCACATCCACCCCGTAGGGCAGGAGAAAGAGGAGCGCCAGCAGCGCCAATATGACCCACAAAACAATCATATACTCCTCTCCTTTCCCTCTCTGGTCGGTAGCGATACCATCATACCGCACCATTCCGCTTCCGTCAATTTTTTCCTGAAAGGAAGAAAGCTATTCCTCCCCGTCGCTCTCCTGCTTTTCCTCGATGGCCATGCGCAGCGCCGCGCGGCTCTCGTCCTCGGCGATATCCGGCAGCGGCGGGAGCTGGGAGAGATCCCGGATGCCCATCACCCGGAGGAATTCCTCAGTGGTGGCAAAGAGCGTGGGGCGGCCCGGCGCCTCCAGCTTGCCGCAGGGGGCGATCAAGCCCCGCTCGGTCAGGAAGGACACGGTGTAGGAGCTGTCCACGCCCCGCACTTTCTCGATGTACGAGCGGGTCACCGGCTGGTAGTAGGCCACGATGGAGAGCACCTCCATGGCCGCCGGGGAGAGCCGGGCCGTGCGGCGTTTTTCCAAAGCGCGCACTACCAGCTCCGACCATTCCGGGGCGGTGACCAGCTGCCAGCGGTTTTCCATCTGCACCAGACGGACGCCTCTGCTCCGATCCCGCAGCTCTTCTTCCAGTCTTCCGGCGGCGGCGCGGAATGTCTCCGTGTCCACCCCCAGCACGGCGCAGAGCCGTTCCTCCTCCATGCTGTCCCCGGCGGCGAACAGGATCGCCTCCAGTGCGCCCGTCAGTTCCTTTTCATTCATCCTCTTCCTCCATCATGCAGCGCACCAGATAGCCGTCCCCCTCCTGTTCCAGCCGGAGCAGCCCGTCGCCGCAGAGATCCAGCACGGAGATGAAGGTGGCAACCAGCTCGCTGCGGCTGCGGCACAGCGCGTAAAGCCCCGTGAGCGGCAGGGTCTTTTTCTCCCGCAGCAGCCCTACCAGCTCCTCGCTCTTCTCCCGGATGCCGTAGACCACGGGCCGGGGAATGGCGCGCATCAGATTGCTGTCCTCCCGCTGCTCGCCGCCGCGGAGCATCATCCCCGCCATGGCCTGAAGCAGCCGTATGGGGTCTTCACGGTACTCCCAGCGGGTGCCGGGCAGGGGCGAGGGCGGGCGGGTGTGGAGACGGAAGCCCTCTCTCGAGCGGCGGTCCAGCTCCGGGGCCACAGCCTTCAGCGCCTGCAGCACGTCCCGGTTCTGGAGCTTTTCCAGCGCCTCCACCAGCACTGTCAGCTCGCCCACCTCCTCATTGTCCGAGGTGAGGAGCATACGGGTCTTGATATAGGTCAGGTGGGAGGCCATCTGCACAAACTCGCTGGCCACATCCAGATCCATCTCCTTCATCCGCGCCAGCCACGCCAGATACTGATCCAGCAGCGAGGAGATCTGTATGTCACGGATCTCGATCTTGTTTTTGGAGAGCAGCAGCAGGATCAGATCCAGCGGGCCGGTGAAATCCTCCCGCTGATCCCGGCTTTTGACCACCGCTTCCAGATGATAGCTGGGCTCGCTCATGGGTAAAGCTCCTTTGCCAGATCAAAACTCCACTGGGCCAGCCCCATCAGCCGCTCAAACACCGCCCCGGTCACCGTGGAGAGGGGTCTGCTCAGCACACCTGCGAAGAGGAGCACCATCAGAACGATCTGGCCGTATCGTTCATAGTACATCAGTTTGGCGTAGGCTCTGTCGCTCAGCAGCGAGAAGAGCACCTTGCTCCCGTCCAGCGGCGGCACAGGCAGCAGATTGAACACGCCCAGGGCGGTGCTCAGCCACGCCGTGCGGTACAGCAGCCCCAGCGCATACTCTCCCGCCCCGCTCCCGTAGAGGGGCGGCACGAGCAGCCCGTAGAGCAACAGGCACAGCGCCGAGAGCAGCAGATTGCTCGCCGGCCCCGCCAGAGCCGTGAGCGCCATGCCCTCCTTGGGTTTGCGGAAGCGGTACATATTCACCGGCACGGGCTTGGCCCAGCCGAAGTGGAACACCGCCATCATCAGCAATCCGCCCAGATCCAGATGCCGCAGCGGGTTCAGCGTCAGCCTCCCCGCGTCCCTTGCGGTGGTGTCGCCCATGGAGAGGGCGGCAAGCCCGTGGGCAAGCTCGTGGAGGGTGACGCAGAGGAGGGCGGGCAGCAGGTTGAACAGCGTGTCGGTGAGCACCGACCAGTCCAGCCCCGTCCAGATGGTTTTCAGAATGTTCAATCTTCCCTCAGCCCCCCGCTCTCAGGCGTGTTCCTCGATCAGCCGCAGCAGCTCGCCCCGGCCCTCCCCTTTCTCAGCGGAGAAGAGGATCAGCGGAAAGCCCTCGGGCAGATGCAGCGTCTCCCGGATATCCGCCAGACGCTGGGGGATCTCGCTTTTCTTCAGCTTATCGGACTTGTTGGCCACCACGCAAAAGGGCTGCCCCGCGTTCCAGAAGTAGTCGGACATGGTCACATCGTCCGCCGTGGGGCTGTGCCGGGCGTCCACGATCAGCACTCCCAGGGAGATGCGCTCCCCCTCGGCGAAGTAATCCTCCATCAACTCGCCCCAGCGACGCCGCTCGTCCCCGGAGACCCGGGCATAGCCATAGCCGGGGAGATCCACAAAATAGACGCCGTCCACCAGAAAGTAGTTGACCTGCACGGTTTTCCCCGGCGTACCGCCCACCCGGGCAAAGTTTTTGCGGTTGAGCAGACGGTTGATCACCGAGGACTTGCCCACATTCGAGCGCCCGGCAAAGACCACGCAGGGCCTGCCGTCCCGGATGAAGTCATCCCGGGAGGCCGCGGACTTGATGAAATTGACCTTCTGGGTGTTTATTGACAAATCGAAATTCCTTTCTGTGCTGCGCCGCACTCGGAGAGGAACACGCCCTCGGCGGCAGCGGAGGCACCGGTTTTCTCCCGGCGCAGCGCCGCGTCGATGACCTGATCCACACTTTTCACGGGGGTGAAGTGGAGCTGGCTGCGCACCAGCGGGTCGATCTCCTCCAGATCGCTCACGTTGCCCTCGGGGATGAGCACCTCGTGGATGCCCGCGCGGAGAGCGGCCATGGTCTTTTCCCTCAGTCCCCCGATGGGCAGCACCCGGCCACGGAGGGTCACCTCGCCGGTCATGGCCACATCGCCCCGGGCGGGCACGCCGCTGAGGGCGGAGGCCACGCAGAGGGTAATGGCGCAGCCGGCGCTGGGCCCGTCCTTGGGCACGGCGCCCTCTGGGAAGTGGATATGTATATCTTTCGTCTTGTTGAAGTCCGGCTCAATGCCCAGCTCGCCGCAGCGGCTGCGGATAAAGCTCAGCGCCGCCTGGCAGGACTCCTTCATCACATCGCCCAGATTGCCCGTCAGCTCCAGCTTGCCGCTGCCCGGGAGCACGGCGCACTCCACATCCAGCACCTCTCCGCCCACGCTGGTCCAGGCGAGGCCGTGGACAAGGCCCACGCTGTCCGTGAGAGTCAGCGCGCTGTTTTTGAACTTCGGCGCGCCCAGCACCTTCTCCAGCTCGCCCTCCTTCAGCCGCAGACTCTTGCCTTCCCCGGAGGCGATCCGGGCGGCAGCCTTCCGGCAGACGGCGGCCAGCTCTCTCTCCAGCACGCGCACGCCGGACTCCCGGGTGTAGTCGGAGATGATCTCCCGGATGGCGTCGTCCGTGATGCGGAGCTGGTTGCCGGTGAGTCCGTGCTTTTTCCGCTGCTTGGGCAGCAGATGGCCCTTGGCGATCTGGAGCTTCTCCTCATCGGTGTAGCTCCCCAGCTCAATGACCTCCATGCGGTCCAGCAGCGCCCGGGGGATGGTATCGGTGGTGTTGGCGGTGGTGATAAAGAAGCACTCGGAGAGGTCAAAGGGGATCTCCAGAAAATGGTCGCGGAAGGCGTGGTTCTGCTCGGCGTCCAGCGCCTCCAGCAGCGCCGCCGAGGGGTCGCCCCGGTAATCGCTGCCCAGCTTGTCGATCTCGTCGAGCACCAGCACCGGGTTGCAGGAACCCGCCTGCTGGATGCCGGCGATCAGCCGGCCGGGCATGGCGCCCACATAGGTCTTGCGGTGGCCGCGGATCTCCGCCTCGTCATGGACGCCGCCCAGGGAGATGCGTGCCAGCTTCCGGTTGGTGGCCCGGGCAATGCTCATGGCGATGCTGGTCTTGCCCACGCCCGGGGGGCCCACCAGACAGAGCACGCCGCCCTTCACCTGCTCGCTGAGCTGGCGCACGGAGAGGTATTCGATGATGCGCTCCTTGACCTTCTCCATCCCGTAGTGGTCCTCGTCCAGCGCCCGGCGGGCCGCACGCACATCCACGACCTCCTCGGTGCGGACATCCCAGGGCAGCTCCAGACAGGTGTCCAGATAGGTGCGCAGCACCGCCCCCTCGCTGCTGCCGAAGGGCTGCTTGGCCAGGCGGTCCAGCTCCTTGAGAAGCTTCTTCTCCACATCTTCGGCGAAGTGCTTTTCGAGGATCTTCCGGCGGTATTCCTCCACCTCGTCCTCGTCGTTCTCGTCTCCCAGCTCGGCCCGGATGGCCTTCATCTGCTCGCGGAGGTAATATTCCCGCTGGGACTTGCTCATACGTTCGCTGGTGGCCTCGCTGATGTCCTGCTCGATGTCCAGAATTTCCAGCTCCCGGGTCAAAAATCTGCCCAGCAGCCGCAGCCGCTGCACCGGGTCGCGCTCTTCCAGCAGCGTCTGCTTGTCACGGGCCCGGAGGTAGACATTCAGCGCAATGTAGTCCGCCACAAAGGACGGGTCTTCCTTATCGATGAGCTTGAGCAGCATCTCGGGGGTCACAGTGCCGGAGACATTGCCGTACTCGGTGAAAAGTTCGCAGCAGCGGCGGATCTCCGCCTCCACCCGCCGGTCATGGAGGGGATAGGGCTTCTCGCTGATGATCTGCACATTGGCCCAGAAGCAGGGGGTCTCGGCGGTGACGCGCAGCAGCCGGCCCCGGTGCAATCCCTCCACGATGGCCTTGACGCCATTGCCGCCGGGCACCTTCAGGATCTGCCCCAGGCGGCAGACGGTCCCCACCTCGTAGAGATCCTTCGCCCCGGGCTTATCCACGGTCAGATCCTTCTGGCCCACCAGAAAGATCATCCGATCCGTTCCTATGGCGGCGTTCAGCGCCGCGATGCTGAAAGGACGCTCCACATCGAAATTCAGCACCGTGCCGGGGTACACCGTGGCGCCCCGCATGGTGAGAGTCGGCAGCGTCATAATTCTGCTGTCTTCTGCCATTCTATCTGTCTCTCCTTTCGCGTCTGTCCCCGAAAACACCGTTCCGGGAAAAAACGGAATTTATAACAGCGCAGCGGGGATGGAAATATCCCCGCCGCTGAAAAACACTATGAATATCAGGCGGATATTTCCTCCGCGGGCTTTCGGGTGATCTGCGGCTCCTCACCGTCCCGGACGCAGCCGGCAGTGACCGTCACGCGGCAGATGCCCGGATCGGAGGGAACGCGGAACATGATGTCGGTCATGATGCCCTCCATCACGCTGCGCAGCCCCCGGGCGCCGATGCCCATATCCACGGCCTTGTCGGCTATGGCAATCAGGGCGTCCTCGTCAAAGTGGAGCTCCACCCCGTCCATCTCCAGGAGCCGGGCGTACTGCTTGACGATGGCGTTCTTCGGCTCGGTCAGGATCCGGATCAGCGCCTCTCTGTCCAGAGACTTCAGCGGCGCGATCACCGGCAGCCGTCCCACCAGCTCGGGGATGATGCCGTATTTGAGCACATCATGCTGCTGCACATGGCTGAGAATCTCGCCCACATCCTGCTTGCTGCTGCCGATATCCGCGCCGAAGCCCATGCTCTTGTGGTTCATGCGCTTCTCGATGATCTTTTCCAGGCCGTCGAAAGCGCCGCCGCAGATGAAGAGGATGTTGGTGGTGTCCATCTTGATGAACTCCTGCATGGGGTGCTTGCGTCCCCCCTGGGGCGGCACATTGGCCACAGTGCCCTCCAGGATCTTCAGCAGCGCCTGCTGCACGCCCTCGCCGGACACATCCCGGGTGATGGAGACATTCTCGCTTTTGCGCCCGATCTTGTCCATCTCGTCGATGTAGATGATGCCGCGCTCGGCACGCTCCAGATCATAGTCCGCTGCCTGTAAAAGACGCAGGAGAATGTTCTCCACATCCTCGCCCACATAGCCCGCCTCCGTTAAAGTGGTGGCGTCGGCGATGGCGAAGGGCACATCCAGCACCCGGGCCAGAGTCTGGGCAAAGAGAGTCTTGCCGCTGCCCGTGGGGCCAATGAGCAGAATGTTGGATTTTTGCAGCTCCACATCCCCGTCAGCGCCGAGGAAAACGCGCTTATAGTGGTTATAAACCGCCACGCTCAGCGCGATCTTCGCCTTCTCCTGTCCGATCACATACTCGTCGAGGACACGCTTGATCTCCTCGGGCCGGGGCAGCTTTTCGATGGGAGTTTCTTCTTCGGTGAGCGCGGCGCGGGACTCTTCCCCGGGGTTCTCCGCCTCATCCTCTAGGATCTCCATGCAAAGGCGTACGCACTCATCGCAGATATAGGAGCCGTTGCCGCTGAAGAGCTTGTCCACTTCCCCCTGAGGGCGGCCGCAGAAGCTGCAACGCATGGTTTTTCCTTCGTTTCTGGCCATGAAAACTTCTCCTCGGTTTACCTCTTGTAAATGACCTTGTCGATCAATCCGTAAGCCACGGCCTCCTCAGCGGACATGAAGTTGTCGCGCTCGGTGTCGCGTTCGATCTGTTCGATGGGCTTGCCGGTGTTTTCGGCAAGGATGCGGTTGAGTTTGTCGCGGGTGCGCAGGATGTGCTCGGCCTGGATCTTGATGTCGCTGGCCTGGCCCTGGCTGCCGCCGGAAGGCTGGTGGATCATGATCTCGGCGTTGGGCAGAGCGATGCGCTTGCCCTTCGTGCCCGCGGAGAGCAGGAACGCGCCCATGGAGGCGGCCATGCCGATGCAGATGGTGGACACATCGGCCTTGATATACTGCATGGTGTCGTAGATGGCGAGGCCGGAGGACACGCTGCCGCCGGGTGAATTGATATAGAACTGGATGTCCTTGTCGGGGTCCTGGGCCTCCAGATAGAGGAGCTGGGCCACGATCAGGGACGCAGTGGTGTCGTTGACCTCCTCGGACAGCATGATGATGCGGTCGTTGAGAAGGCGGGAGTAGATGTCGTAGGAGCGCTCCCCGCGGGAAGTCTGCTCCACAACATAAGGTACAAGACTCATTTGAAAATGCCTCCTTATTGGTATTGCGGCGGAAGCATGGCCGGCAGGGGCTGGATTACTCCGCCTGCTCCCCGGCGGCTTCCTCGGTTTCGTTCACTTCGGCCACAGGAACGCCGGCGGCCGCAATGAGGGCGGCGGCCTTCTTGTGGATCATCTGGTTTCTCATGTCTCCCTCGGGGATGGCACGCTTGACATCCTCGATCTTCATGCCGTACTTGGCGGCCAGATCGGCGTACTCGCTCTCCATCTCCTCCTCGGCGATCTCGATGCCCTCGGCCTTGGCCACGGCGCGGAGCAGGACCTCGGTGCGGACCTCGTTGGCGGCGTCCTCCCGGTAGCGCTCGCGGAAGAGCTCATAGCTGCTGCCGGTCATCTTCAGGTACTCCTCCAGCTTCATGCCCTGAGCGGACATATATCTGGCGTACTCGTTGACCTTGTTGTCCAGCGCTTCCTCGATCATGCACTGGGGAATGTCCACGATCATATTCTCGGCGGCCTTGTTGACAATGACCTCCTCAAAGGCGCTGTCGGCCACTTCCTGACGGCTCTTGAGCATCCGCTCGCGGATGCCGTTCTTCAGCTCCTCGAGGGTGTCGCAGTCGTTATCCTTGGCAAACTCGTCGTCCAGCTCGGGCAGGATCTTCTCCTTGACCTCGTTGCACTTCACATGGAAGGTGGCGTCCTGGTCGGCCAGCTCCTTGCTGTGGTACTCGGCGGGGAAGTGCACGGAGATGTCCTTCTCCTCGCCGGCCTTCATGCCCACCAGCTGCTCCTCAAAGCCGGGGATGAAGCTGCCGGAGCCCAGCTCCAGATCGTAGCCCTCGCCCTTGCCGCCGGCAAAGGCGACGCCGTCCCGGAAGCCCTCAAAGTCGATGTTCAGCACGTCGCCGTTGGCGCTCTCGCGCTCCACGGGGGTGATGCGGGCGCCCTGCTCGCGCAGCCGGGAAACCTCGGCCATGACCTCGTCCTCGCTGACCTCCACGGCCGCCTTGGGAGCTTCCAGACCCTTGTACTCGCCCAGTTCGCACTCGGGCCACACATCGGTTTTGAAAGAGAGCACCAGCGCGTTCTCCTCGTTGAAGTCAAACTTCTCCACGGCGGGCTGACCCACGACCTCCAGCTTCTCCTCGCCGGCGCCGAACATAAAGGCCACGGGGGCGGCGTCGTTCATGGCGTCGTCGTAGAACACATCCTTGCCGTACATGCCTTCCACGACCTTGCGGGGGGCATGGCCCTTGCGGAAGCCGGGAACGGTGATCTTGCCTTTGGCCTTCTTGTAGGCGGCGTTGACATAGCTCTCAAATTCAGCGGCGTCCAGCGTGACGTCGAAGGTGACGGTGTTCTTCTCGCGCTTGGTGTTGTTGACGATCATGGGGTTTACTCCTCTCTATATTTCCGATGATAGTTTCAGCAAAACTGGGGATATAAACAAAGCCGTATTATTATAGCAAATGTTTTTCCAAAATGCAATCGGTCATTTACATTATTTTGCAGGGAACAAAGTCGAGGAAATCCGCGGATACCAGCGCGTGGTGGCACTCTCCCTCCGTGCCCCGGAAGGCGGCGTAGCAGCCTTTGC
Organism: bacterium; assembly: GCA_029009095.1. Lineage (GTDB taxonomy): Bacteria > Bacillota > Clostridia > Oscillospirales > Oscillospiraceae > Apopatocola. The sequence continues at coordinate 12,457 of JAQXJT010000041.1, read as the reverse complement.
CGTGGATGTGCCCGGAAAAGCACCGCTTCACTCCGTAGCGCTCCAGCAGCTCCAAAATCTCCTCGCAGCGGTAGCTCTGGTAGATGGGCGGGTAGTGGAGGAACACCAGCTTTTCCCTGTCCCCCGCCGCTTTCAGCGACAGTTCCAGCCGCCCCACTTCCCGGCTCATGATCTTTTTGTCATGCTCTCCGCCCCTCTCCTCTTCGAAAAACCACCCTCTTGTGCCGCAGAGGGCCAAGTCCCCGTAAGGGACAAAGTTATTATGGAGGAAAGTGAGCTTTGTTAAACCATTCTCTTCCAGAAAGGCGTTCATCTTTGCGGCGGTCTGCCACCAGTAGTCGTGGTTGCCCTTGAGCAGTACCTTTTGCCCCGGCAGTTCCTGCAGAAAGCGCAGATCGCTCAGCGCTTCGCCCAGGCTCATGCCCCAGCTGCTGTCCCCACAGAGCACCACGGTATCCTCCTCCCGGAGCTGGGAGAAGGAGGCTCGGATCTTCTCCGTGTAGCCCACCCAGCGCCCGCCGAACAGGGCCATATCCTTCTCCGGGCATCCCAGAGAGAGGTGCAGATCGCCAATGGCGTAGAGGGACATCGCCGTCCGCCTCCTTTGCATAAAATGAGCTCCCGCCGAGATACTGTCGGTGTATCTCATCAGATGGGAGGATGAAAATATGAACGGGAAGAACAACTGCGGCCTGCAGACCATCGGCTGCTGCGTGAAGGACTGCAAGTATCACGAGAGCAACGACTTCTGCACGGCCGCCAACATCAAGGTGGAGAACGCCGCGGCCACGCGCAAGGGCGAGACCTTCTGCTCCACCTTTGTGAACCGCGCTTCCAACTGAGCGGCCCGGGCCGCAGCGGCGGGGCGACCCCGCCGTACATATTCACCCCGCCTCGAAGGCGTTTTCCACGTGGTTCACCGTCACCTTCCCGCCCGCCCCCTGGGGCGCGTAGACTTCCACCACATCAAAGCGGGGCTGCAGTTGGGTGGGATGGGTCTGGAGGTAGGACTGAGCCGCGAGGATGAGACGCTGCTGCTTGCGCGGCGTCACGAATTCCCGGGCGAGGCCGTGACCGGCGTTTTTGCGGAGCTTCACCTCCACAAAGGCCAGGTACCGGCCCTTTTCGGCGATCACGTCGATTTCCCCCAGCCGTGTGCGGTAGTTCATGCCCACCACCCGCCAGCCTTTTTTCCGCAGGTACTCCGCCGCGGCGGCCTCCCCGAAGCGCCCGGACAGCTGCGTGTTCATCCGTGCATCCTCCTCAGGAAGCTGGGGCGGTGCTCCCCGCAGGGGCCGTACGCCCGCAGCGCGGCGTAGTGCGCCGCCGTGCCGTAGCCCTTGTGCTTTTCAAAGCCATACTGGGGATACTTCTCCGCCAGAGCACGCATATACCGGTCTCTCGTCACCTTGGCGAGGATGGAGGCAGCCGCGATGCTGGCGCAGCGCCCGTCCCCCCTGACCACCTTGATGGCCGGGACGGAGAGAGGGTTTTTGTCGTTGCCGTCCACCAGCGCCAGCGCCGGTCTCACCGTAAGCTGCCCAATGGCCCGGTCCATGGCCAGATAGGCGGCGTTTTTGATGTTCACTTCCTCGATCTCCGCCACGGTGGCAAAAGCCACGCCGCAGCACACGGCTCTCTCGCAGATGAGATCGAAGAGCTCCTCCCGCTTTTTTTCCGAGAGCTTTTTGGAGTCGTTGAGTCCGGGCAGAACACAGCCCTCGGGAAGGATCACCGCCGCGGCGCACACCGGTCCCGCCAGCGGGCCCCGTCCGGCCTCGTCCACCCCGCAGAAGGGCAGCGCATCCCCGGCCAGCTCCCGCTCAAAGGTATAAAGTTCGTCCATTACGGCCGCTCCAGACTGATGCGCCCCAGCATCCCCGCCCGGTACTCGTCCAGCAGGATCCGGCTCATCCTCTCGGTGTCCACCTCGCCGCCGGAGACAAGGAAGCCCCGTCTGCGGCCCAGCCGCTCCAGCAGCTCCCAGCCCTGCTCCCCCTCCCGGGGACTCACCTGATAGCGCTGCTCGATGGCCGCGGGATAGCGCTCCCGCAGCAGCTCCAGCAGCCGGCAGGCCACCAGCTCCCGGTCCAGTATCTCATCGTTGATGGCCCCGGTCCAGGCCAGGGCCAGTCCGGTCTGAGGGGTGTCCAGTTTGGGCCAGAGGATGCCGGGGGTGTCCAGAAGCTGGACGCCGCCCTCCAGCGTGATCCACTGCTTGCCCCGGGTGACGCCGGGCCGGTCTCCGGCCTCCACGGCCTTGCGCCCGGCCAGTCGGTTGATGAAGCTGGACTTGCCCACATTGGGGATGCCCAGCACCATGAAGCGCAGTGTCCTGCCCACCAGGCCCCGCTGCTCCCAGCGGGCGATCTGCTCTTTCAGCAGCTCACGGGCCGACGCGGAGAAGTCCCCCACGCCCCGTCCGCTGCGGCAGTCGGTCTCCAGCACACAACAGCCCTCCGCCTCCAGGGCGCGCCGCCACGCCGCCGTAACGGCGGGATCCGCCTGATCCACCCGGTTGAGCACCACCATTCTTGGCTTCTCTCCGGACAGAGCCGCCACATCCGGGTTGCGGCTGCTCTCCGGGATGCGGGCGTCCCGGATCTCGACCACCGCGTCCACCAGCTTCAGGTTTTCTTCGATCATCCTTGTGGCCTTTTTCATGTGGCCGGGGTACCAGTTGATGTTGGGATCCCGGGGATCCCGGGGCGCTGCCGGAGGGTTCTTCGCCGCCCTGGCCGCGCCGCTTTTCCCGGCGTTGCCCCGCTGCGCGCCCCGGTTGGGGCGGCTGGGAGCGGCGCCGTTTCCTTTGCCCGATGGCCCACGGCCCGGGCGGTGATTGTTGGGATTTTTCACTTTACCACGCCTATCCTGTTCATATGCCGCTGCCCGTCGTCGATGTTCCGCCCGGGGTAGAGCAGCAGCAGCGCCCGGCCCATTACATAGCGGGTGTCCACGCAGCCGATGTGCTCGTCCCGGCTGTCCTGGGAGCCGTTGCGGTTATCGCCCATGACGAAGATGCAGCCCTCGGGCACCAGCACACCGCCCAGGTCCCTGTCCATCATGTGCTGGAAGTCCAGCGCGCGCATGGGGAGCTGCTCCAGATGGACATAAGGCTCCTCCAGCTTTTCCCCGTCCACGGACACCGTGCCGCTCTCGAAGTCGATGCTGACCAGCTGGCCCTCGGTGGCGATGACCCGCTTGATGATGGGGTCGCTGCTGAAGGAGAGCTTGCGCAGCACCACGATATCCCCCTGCCGGGGGGAATAGAGGAAATTGGAGATCAGCAGCCTGTCGCCGTGCTCCAGGGTGTTGATCATGGACGTGCCGTCCACGCCCACCACCCGCATCACAAAGGTGAAGAGCAGCACGCAGAACATCAGCGCCGTGACCACAGATTCCACCCAGTCGAAGGCGTTCCGCCTGCGCTGGCGCATCTTCTCTTTTCGTTTTTCCACGTATTCAGGTCTCATTTCCATCCGTCCTCTGATAAACAGAATTCAACAAGGTATTATACACCCATATGCACGGATTTCGCAACCACAAAAATACAGGAGGGGCGGATGCTGCCATCCGCCCCGTGGGAATGTGAAATTTTACTCTGCCGTGCGAAGCCGCTCGGTGACCGTGTACCGGCTCATGGCACGGTAGCTCAAAGAGGGAACAAGGATGCTCGAGAGCAGCAGGAAGGGCGCGCTGTACAGCAGAGGCATGGCCGAGAAGTGCCAGGTGAAGTACCACATCTCCCGGGTGAGGAGTTTGACGAGCACATAGGCGATGCCGCTGCCGAACGTGAGCGCCACGGTGAGGGTCGCCGCCATGTAGAGCAGGCCCTCCCCCCGGAGCATCTTCTTCATCTGTCCCCCGGTCATGCCGATGCTTTGCAGCACCGCCAGCTCCCGGCGGCGGCTGTCCACGGAGGTGATGATGGCGTTGGTGAAATTCAGGATGCCGATGAGCGCCAGGATGGCGGAGAGGGCGCCGCCCACCCCCCCGAACATCCGCTGGTTCCGGGAAAAGGCCTCCATCAGCGTGCTGCGGGAGACATAGGCCAGCTGCGGTTTGACCTGTTCGGTATAGCCCTCGCACCACTCCTCCGTCGCCGCCGTGTGCTCCTCGTCCACATCAAAGGCCACGACCATGGCGCCGCGCTCCCCTACCTGCCGGAGATATTCCTCCGCGGGCAGGGTGAAGCGGATGTCCATATACCCGGAAAAGCTCTCGCTCAGCGCGTAAGGGATGTCGCCGGCGGCCAGAACGGTATAGCTTTTCCGATTCCCGTTGCCAAAGTCCACCGTTACGCGCTCCCCCGGCAGATAGTAGGGCTCCTTCCCCTCGCTGTCCCAGGCGGTGACCACCACATACTCGCCGCTGCGGAATTTCTCATAGTCGAGCTTCGCCCCGCCGGCCATCTCCATTTCATCCCAGAGGCACTCGTCCATACCGCTCACAAACTGCGAGATCTTCCGCTCCTGCTCCAGCTTCCTCAGGGCCTCCGTGGCATAGGGGTTCTGAAACTCCTCGGCGTACTCGTCCTGGATCTTCTCCGTCCTTTCGTAAGCGCTGTCGCTGAGCGTGTGCTCTCCCAAGCTGCTCCAGACGCAGCCGGCGCGCTCCAGCCCCGGCAGCGCTCCGATCTCCCGGACGGTGTCTGGATCGACCCCGTCGAGAATAAAGGCGGAGGTCCAGGTGTTCACCAGGCTGTTGTCCTTGATGAAGAAGTCCGTGGCGGCCCGTTCTCTCAGGTACTTTTCCCCGTCGAAGCCCCGGACGATGCTGGCGGTGGCGTTGAGCAGCACCAGCGAGAGGGACAGCGACAGCACCACCACGGCGGCCTTTTTCCCGTCCCGGCGCAGATTGGCCGCGGCCATGCGCAGAGGCGTCACCCGGTGGGTGCCGGCCGTTTTCTGCTTCCCTCCGTCCACGCCCGTGTAGCGCACCGCCTCCACGGGCGAGACGCGCCCGGCCAGGCGGCAGGGACGGATGCAGCTGAGACGCACGGTGAGCAGGGCAAAGAGGGCGGCGGACAAGAAGATCAGAGGGCTGCTCGCCGGGCGGTACTCTCCCGAGATGGTGGTGCTGCTCAGTATCACGGGCATCAGCACCCACCCCACCAGAAAGCCCAGTCCCAGACCCAGGGGGATACCTGCCAGACAGAGGGAATATGCCTGCCTCCGCACCAGACGCCGCAGTTGGCGGGGCGTGGTGCCGATGGTCTTCAGCAGCCCGTAGAAGCGGATGTCCCGGCTCACGGAGATCTGGAACACGTTGTAGATGATGAGGTAGCAGCTCCCCAGGATCAGCAGCAGCATCATGGCCACCAGAACCAGCGTGGTATAGTCCACGCTCTCCCCGGCGTAGGCCCAGTTGACGCCCTCGTTCACCCGGCTGTCAAAGCCGCAGCGCTCCTTGAGCGCCTCCATCTGTCCCTCGATATCCCAGGAGGAACTGAACCACAGGGCGGGGTTGATGGTACCGGCGAAGGAGAGATCCCCGCTCTCGTAGGGCGGCACGGTGGCCACAGGGACCGCCTCGTCGGAATAGGCGCGGGATACGAAAGCCTCGTGAGCGCCCAGCGCCACGTCGCCCTCCCAGAAACCGCAGAGGGTAAAGCGCTGGGTGTGGCGGACGCCCCGGGCCGTATAGGTCAATTCCACGCTCTCCCCCAGCCGGTGCGGCACGCCCAGCGCGTCCAGCACGGCGGTGTCCGTGGCCAGGTCATATTTTTCCACCGGGAGCGTGCCGGTGGTGGGCATGGAAAAGCCCCAGCGGGCGCTTTTCTCCTCGGTATAGCGGATCTCCGTATAGGTCTTGGCCAGTTCCTCATTCTCCGCCACGCCGAGGATGATGTTATAGGAGATGTCCCTGACCTTTTCGTCCGCCGCCACGATGTCGTACTGCTGCTGCGTCAGGAACTTGAATCCCCCGTGGGCGCTGGTGCCCACCATGCGCATGGTGGCCTCCTGCATGGCGTTCATCACGCCGCCGCCCACGGCGAAGAGGGCGGTAAACAGCGTGGCTGTCAGCACGATGGCGCAGATGGCCACCAGATTGCGCTTTTTGTCCGCCCGGAGTGAGCGGGCCGAGAGCCGGGCGATGGCCTTTCTGTTCGCTACGTTCATGCCCTCACCGCCTCTCCACGATCCGCCCGTCCTCGATGCGGATGATCCGGTCGGCCATCTGGGCGATCTCCTCGTTGTGGGTGATCATCACCATGGTCTGCTGGTATTTCTGCCCGCTGACCTTCAGCAGGCTCAGCACGTCCTGGCTGGTGCGGGAGTCCAGGTTGCCCGTGGGTTCATCGGCCAGCAGAATGGCGGGCTTGGCCGCCAGAGCCCGGGCGATGGCCACCCGCTGCTGCTGTCCGCCCGAGAGCTGGCCGGGAAGGCTGGTGAGCTTGCTCTCCAGCCCCAGCGTAGCCACGATGCCCCGGATGTATGTCTCGTCCGGCTCCACCCCGTCCAGCTCCACGGGCAGCACGATGTTCTCGTATACATTCAGCACCGGCACCAGATTGTAGTTCTGGAACACAAATCCGATCTTTCTCCGGCGGAAGATCGTCAGCTCCTCGTCCCGCAGAAGGACGATGTCCTTGCCATCCACCATGACGGAGCCGGAGGTGGGGCGATCCAGCCCGCCCAGCATGTGCAGCAGCGTGGACTTGCCGCTGCCCGAGGTGCCCACCACCGCCACAAACTCGCCCTTTTCCACCTTGATACTCACCCCGTCCAGGGCGCGCACCGCCGTGTCGCCCTGTCCGTAGATCTTGCTGAGATCCGCCGTTTCCAAAATGGCCATTGCCTTTTACCTCCCGGAAAAAACTGTATGGCGTTGAGCTTCCCCCGCCGCCATACAGAGTATCGCACACGATTCTTTCCACAATCTGTCCGCGGGGCGGGCAATTCTATCGGTTTTGAAAGAATTGCCCTTACGCGGGGAGGAACAGCGAAAAGGTGGAGCCCCGGCCGGGAACGGAGGCGGCCTTGATGTACCCGCCCTCTCCCGCAGCGATCTCCCGGGCCAGGTAGAGCCCCACGCCCACGCCCTCCTGTTCCCGCACCGCCTCGCCCCGGTAAAACCGGGTGAAGATCCTAGGCAGCTCCTCCTCCCCCACGCCGATGCCCGTGTCGCTCACATCGATCCGGACAAAAAGCTCGTAGCGGCGCACCGCGATGCTCACGCCCCCGGCGGAGGTATATTTTATGGCGTTGTCCACCAGATTGCCCAGAGCCTCCGCCGTCCACTTGGGGTCAAAGACGGCCTGCTCCTCCGTGTCCTCCATTCGGAGGCAGAGTCCCTTTTCCTCCGCCCTGGGCGCGAAGCGCTCCTGCAAGGAGTCCAGCAGCGGCTGCACGGGGCAGCGCCGGGGAGTCAGGGTCAGGATGCCGTTTTCCAGCCGGGAGAGCTTGATGAGGGCGTCGATGAGAAAGCTCAGCTGTTCGGACTGCCGGTGGATGGCCTCCACGCTGGCGCGCTGCTCCTCGGGCAGGCCGCACTCTTCCAGCAGCTCGCTGTAGAGGAGGAGATTGGCGATGGGGGTCTTGGTCTGGTGGGAGATGTCCGCGATCAGCCGCCGGATCTTTTCCCGCTCGGCGGCGATCTGCCGGGAGGAGGAGGCAGAGGCGGCCAGATAGTGGGCAAACTTCGTCTCCAGAGCGGAGAGGCGGCTCTCGTCGAAGCTCTCCTCGGTGAAGCGGTCCTCCATGGCCTCTCCCAGCATCCACTCGATGCTCTCGAAGGTTCGCTTTGTCCGCCGTCTGTATCCCGCCGCCGTCAGAGCGGACAGCGCCAGCGCGGCGGCGGCGACAAAATAGGCCGTATCAATCATGCCCGTCCTCCCAGCAGTAGCCAAGAGCGTACACCGTTTTGATCTCCTTCCGGGCGTCCAGCTTGTCCCGGAGGCGCTTGATGGTCACCGAGAGGGCGTTCTCCTCCACAAACTCCGCCCCGTCCGTCCAGACCCGATCCAGCAGCACCTCCCGGGACAGCGTGACACCCCTGTGCTCCACCAGCAGCCGCAGCAGCCGCTGCTCGGTCTTGCTCAGTTCCACGGCCTGCCCGTCGGAGAAAAAGCGCATGGCGGGAAAGTCAAAGGAGAAGCGGCGGCTCGTATAGACCCCGCTTTTCTCCGCCGGGGCGCTCTGGCGCAGCCGGGCATTCACCCGGGCCCGGAGCACCGAGAGGGAGAAGGGCTTGGTGATGTAGTCGTCCGCGCCGCTCTCCAGCCCCTCCACCACCTCTGCGTCCGTGTCATTGGCGGTGAGCAGGATCACGGGCAGAGACGCCGTCCGCGCCCGGATCTCCCGCAGCAGCTCCAGCCCGCTGCCGTCAGGAAGCCCCACATCCAGCAGCACCAGCGCCGGGTCTCCCAGTGCGAGCTGCTGCCGGGCTTCCCGGAGGCTGTAGCACTCGCACACCGACCGTCCCTCTCCCCGCAGTGCCTTGCCCAGCCCCACGCTCAATCCTCTGTCGTCTTCCACGATCACGATCTGCTGCATACGCCGCCTCCTCAGATTCTCGTTGGGAACAGTATAAATCCCCCGCGGGGATATGGCAATCCCGCTTTGCCGGGGAAAAGCAGAAAAACAGCCGGGAAGTACAAAAGCGTACTTCCCGGCTGTTTTACCGGCACGGAACTTACTTGATGAGTTCCTTGACCTTCGCCTTCTTGCCCACGCGGCCGCGCAGGTAGTAGAGCTTGGCCCGACGCACCTTACCGGAACGAATGGTCTCCACGGAGACGATGCTGGGAGAATGCACGGGGAAAACCTTCTCGCAGCCAACGCCGTAGGAGATACGCCGGACGGTGATGGACTCGTTGATGCCGCCGTGCTTGCGGGCGATGATGGTGCCTTCAAACACCTGGTTACGCTCGCGGTTGCCTTCCTTGACGCGGAGGGTCACACGCACGGTGTCGCCCACCTTCATGGAGGGCAGTTCGGGCTTCATGTACTGCTGAGTAAGAGTCTGAATGAGGTCCATGTTGAATCCTTCCTTTACTTGAGACGTTCTTACCGTATAGCGCACAAAGGCACGGCAGCGGACCGCCTTGATGACCCTGCTTTTTCACAGGCTGTGATATGATAGCACAAAATATTGTGGATTGCAAGAACTTTTTTCCCGATCCGGGGACGTTTTCAGCGGAATTCCGTGCCGTCCTTTTTCAGCATCCGCACCCTGCGGCAGCGCGCCGCCCGGGGCGCCAGCTCCGGGGCGTTCTCCTCCACGGCCTTGCCCAGCAGTTCCGGCTTCACCACCGGTTCGGCAGCGGAGAGCTCGCAGCTGACCAGAACGGCGTTGCCCTCGGCCTCCATGGAGAGGATCCGGGTGTGGGGCAGCAGATCGAAGGGCCCCTCGCCCCGCTTGGTACGGCGCTGCACGATGAGCTGCTCCCGCTCGAAGAGGGCGCGGAGCGCGGGGAGCTTTTCCGCGGCGGGGCCGTCGTACTCCCAGCGGCAGAGGGCACGGAGCCGCTGAAGCTCCGCGGCCTTGCTCCCCTCCTCCCAGGCGCCGGTGACCTCGATGCCCTCGGGCATGACGGCGTTGAGCCGCCCGGGCAGCGTGGCGGGATCCACGTCCTCCCTCACCCGGATATCCGCCAGCTGGCAGTAGCTCTCGGTGCCCACGGACAGGGGCAGGAGAATGGAGATCATGGCGTGGGGGTTGAAGCCCTCGCTGTATTTGATGGGGATATTGGCCCGGTTCATGGCCCGCTGGAGCATACGCATCATGTCCAGATGAGAGATCCAGATGGCCCGGCCGGTCTGCATGTAAGAGAGACGGATCTTATCCATGGCACTTGCCCTCCCTGAGGAATTTGTCGGCCCCGCAGGCGCTGCACCCATGGCGGCAGTCCGGGGACAGCACCCCCTTTTCCGCCCTGTGCTTTTCCCGGAGCAGGAAATCCCGGGTCACGCCCATGTTGACATGATCCCAGGGCAGCAGCTCCTCTTCGCTCCGCTGCCGGTTGGCGTAGAACTCCATGGAGAGGCCGCACTCCGCCGCGGCGTCCACCCAACGCTGGTAGCTGAAGCCTTCGCTCCAGGGCTCCAGATAGCCGCCCATGCGCCAGATCTTCTCCAGCATGGCTCCCACCCTGCGGTCGCCCCGGGAGAGGACGGCCTCCGTGTGAGAGGTCTCGGCGTCGTGCCAGTTGTAGGTGACGGAGCGGGCCTTCATGTGCTCGCGCAGCAGCGTCACCCGGCGCATATACTCTTCCTTCGTCACCTGCGCCTCCCACTGAAAGGCCGTGTGGGGCTTGGGGACGAAGCAGGAGGTGGATACGGTGATCCGCACGCCCCGGGCCTTGTTGGCCGCGCTGACACGCCAGCAATGCACCACCTTGTCCACCAGCTCGGCGATGCCGATCACATCCTCATCGGTCTCCGTGGGCAGACCCAGCATGAAGTAGAGCTTCACGCCGTTCCAGCCGCCCCGGAAAGCCACGGCGCAGCTCTCCAGCAGATCCTCTTCCCTCACATTTTTGTTGATCACGTCACGCAGCCGCTGGGTTCCTGCCTCCGGGGCGAAGGTCAGGCCGGATTTCCGCACCTTCTGCACCCGCTGCATGATGTCCATGGAGAAGTTGTCCGCCCGCAGAGAGGGCAGGGAGAAGCCGATGCCCCGGGGCTCGCAGTAATCGATCAGCCCGTCGCAGAGGTCGCTGAGTCCCTCGTAATCGCTGCTGGAAAGCGAGGAGAGGGTCAGCTCCTGGTAGCCGGTATTCTGCAGCGCCTCCTTGCCCTGTCGCACCAGCGTCTCCACGCTGCGGCTGCGCACGGGGCGGTAGATCTGTCCCGCCTGGCAAAACCGGCAGCCCCGGATACAGCCCCTGAACAGCTCCAGTGTCACCCTGTCGTGCACCACCTCCGTGGAAGGCACGATCTGGCGCACCGGGAAGCAGCTGTGTTCAAAATCCTCCATAATGGCCTTGACCACCGTCTCCGGCGCGCCCTCACGGGGACGGAACTCCGCCAGCGTGCCGTCCTCCCGGTAGACCGGCTCATAGAGGGAGGGCACGTAGACGCCCCGGATCTCCGCGGCGGCGCGGAGATACCGCGCCTTGCTCCAGCCCTCACGCCGGGCCTTCCGGAGCAGTTCCAGCACCACCCTGTCCGCGTCCTCGCCCTCGCCCACCACGAAGAGGTCGAAGAAATCCGCCATGGGCTCGCCGTTGCAGCAGGCACTGCCGCCGGCAAAGACCAGGGGCGTCAGCCCCGGGCGGTCGGCGCTTCGCAGGGGTATGTGGGCGAGATCCAGCATCTCCAGCACGGTGGTGTAGGCCATCTCATAGCCGATGGAGAAGCCCAGCGCGTCAAACTCCCCCAGCCCGTCGCCGCTCTCCAACGCCGTAAGGGGCAGGCCGTTGGCTCGCAGCTCCCTGTCCATGTCAAACCAGGGGGCGAAAGCGCGCTCGCACCACACCCCGTCCATGGCGTTGATGCACTCGTAGAGGATGCGGAAGCCCAGATTGGACATACCGATCTCGTACACGTCCGGGAAGCAGAGCGCCACACGCAGCTCCACATCGTTCTTATTTTTCATGATCTGCCCGTACTCCCCGCCGGTGTAGCGGGCGGGTTTTTGCACCCGGGGCAGGATCTGTTCCAGTCTCTTGTCCATATTCTGCTCCTGTCAGTTGGTAATCAGCGGTATTATCCTATACTAATCCCCGCCGTTTGACAAGATAAAATCCGCAAACATCCCGCTTTCCCGTCCGCAAAGTCACGAGGGACTTGACAAGCGGGGAAAAAATCACTATAATGTCACGGCAGTATCGGGGTGTAGCGCAGTTGGTAGCGTGCTTGGTTCGGGACCAAGAGGCCGCGGGTTCAAGTCCCGCCACTCCGACCACGAAAGAAACCCTCTTTTGTCTACTAAGACAAGAGAGGGTTTTTCTTTACAGCAACTATAAAATATTATAAAATAACATAAAGGCGGTGATGCTATGAAATATATTTCTGTGAACAGCCTTTCTGATTTTGAGTTTCATGACGCAGAATTTGCTTTTGATTCTTTCGTCAATAATCAACTTACTGTTATAGCACACTATTTAAATATTCATAAAAACACAGAGCAAAATCCGTTTGAAACCGATATGGAAATAGAGCGTGCCTGCATTACTTTTGAAGGAATTGACATTATTTCATACGAACCGGGCAGAGCGTGGCAAAAGGATGAAAGCGGAAGGTTTTATTCCAATGAGCCGCAGGTTATTTTTTCTGATGATGAAGCCCATTGCCGTTTTATGGAACAATTAAAAACCGGGATTACTGTTTTTGACCTTGATATAAAAGAGAGAAAGATATACTTTATTGACGCAATGGCGGCAGATCCGTTTTTCACGGTTTGCTTCACATTTGAAAGGGTTGTCATAGCATGGGACAGTTATAAAAAAGAAGCATGGTATACGTCACGAAACGGTTAACACTACTTTTACTTACTCTTACCTCAATTC
>JAQXJT010000040.1 GCA_029009095.1 bacterium | reverse complement strand
TTTATTTAAAAATCCCCAACACCGCCCGGCCCGCCCCCCCCCCCCGGGGGGCCCCCGCCTGGTCTCATACTTTTTATGGGCGCGTTACCGGTCGTACCGCAGCAGATCCTCCAGTGTCTCCCGCTCCACGGCCACATAGCTCTCCCCGCCGTGGAGCATGACCACGCAGGGACGGGGGAGGCGGTTGTAGTGGGAGGACATGGAGTAGTTGTAAGCGCCGGTGGTGCACACCGCCACCAGATCGCCCCGGCAGGTACCGGCGGGCAGAAGGGCCTCCGGCTCGATCACATCGTCGCTCTCGCAGCAGCTGCCCACCAGCGAGAACACCTCCTCGTTGCCCACCTTGCTCCCGTGGAGCACGGTGTAGCGGGCCTTGTAGAGGGCGTAGCGGGGGTTGTCCGCCATGCCGCCCTGGACGGCCACATACTGCTTATACCCGGGGATGCGCTTGACGCTGCCCACGGTGTAGACCGTCATGCCCGCGTCCGCCACGATGCTCCGCCCCGGCTCCAGCAGGAAGAAGGGCACGGGGATGCCCAGCTGGGCACAGCGCTCCTTCAGGTGGCGGCACAGCCCGTCCAGCCGCGCGGCGATGTCCACTTCCCTGTCGCTCTCCCGGTAGCGCACGCCGTAGCCCCCGCCCAGATTGAGCGCGGGGAGCATGACGCCCGTCCTGTCCCGGATATCCCGGAGGAGGGGCAGCATGATGTCCAGCGCCCGCTCGTACACATCCTCATCAAAGACCTGGGAGCCCACATGGCAGTGAAGCCCCTCCAGAGAGAGGTGGGGGCAGCGGAGGGCGGAGAGGATAAAGTCCAGCCCCTGCCCGGTCGCCAGCGCCACGCCGAACTTAGAGTCCACTCTCCCGGTGTTCACCGCCTCGTAGGTATGGGGGTCAATGCCCGGGGTGATGCGCAGGAAGATCTTCTGCACCCGCTTTCGCTGTGCGCACAGCCGTTCCAGCGCCTCCAGCTCCTCGGTGTTGTCCACCACGAAATAGCCGATGGCCTGATCCAGCGCGTAGGCGATGTCCCCGTCCAGCTTGCAGTTGCCGTGGAAGAAGATCTTCTCCCGGTCCACTCCGGCGGCCACGGCGGTGGCCAGTTCGCCGCAGGAGACCACGTCCACGCCCAAACCCTCGCTGTGGGTCAGGCGGCACAGCTCCGTGAAGTCGGCGGCCTTGCTGGCATAGACGGTGAGGGCGTTGCCGCCCAGATGGCGGCGCAGCGTCTCGGTGTAGACGCGGCAGTTGTGGCGGATGCGGTCGGCATCCATCAGGTAGAGGGGGGTGCCGTAACGCGCGGCCAGTTCGGCCACGCTCTGCCCGGCGAAGGTCAGCGTCCCATCCTCCCGCCGGGCAATATTTTCCGAAAGCATAGCTGTCTCTTTCTCCCGTTTCTCTTTCTTTTTCTCTCAGAGCGTGGCGGCCATGACCGCCTTGATGGTGTGCATCCGGTTCTCCGCCTCGTCAAAGACGATGCTCTGTCCGCCCTCAAAGACGCCGTTGGTGACCTCCATGCACTCGATGCCGTACTTTTCGAAGATCTCCTCGCCCACCTGGGTCTCCCGGTCGTGGAAGGCGGGGAGGCAGTGCATAAAGCGGCATTGCTCCCCCGCCGCGGCCATCAGCTCCTCCGTCACCCGGTAGGGGCTGAGATCGCGGATACGCTCTTCCCAGACCGACTCCGGCTCGCCCATGGAGACCCACACATCCGTATAGATCACATGGGCGCCCTGCACGGCCTTTTCCGGCTCGGTCTCAAAGGAGAGCGTCGCGCCGCTCTCCGCGGCGATGGCGCGGCAGCGCTCCACCAGCGCGGCGTCGGGGAAGTATTTCTCCGGGGCGCAGGCCACGAAGCGCATCCCCATTTTCGCGCAGCCTACCATGAGAGAATTGCCCATATTATAGCGGGCGTCGCCCATGTATACAAGCTTTTTTCCCGCCAGATCGCCAAAATGTTCCCGGATGGTCAGAAGATCGGCCAAAATCTGGGTGGGGTGGTATTCGTTGGTGAGTCCGTTCCACACCGGCACTCCGGCGTAGCGGGCCAGCGCCTCCACCCGGCTCTGCCCGAAGCCCCGGTACTCGATGCCATCGAACATCCGCCCCAGCACCCGCGCGGTGTCGGCGATGCTCTCCTTTTTGCCGATCTGGGAACCCTTCGAATCCAGATAGACCGGGTGGATGCCCAGATCCGCCGACGCCACCTCGAAGGCGCAGCGGGTGCGGGTGCTGGTCTTTTCAAAGATCAGCGCCACATTTTTCCCCTCGCAGAGACGGTGGGGGACGCCGTTTTTCTTCTTCTCCTTCAGCTCTGCCGCCAGATCCAGCAGCCCCCCGATCTCTTCGGCGGTGTAGTCCAGCAGCGTCAGAAAGCTCCGGCCCTTCAAATTCATCCTTCTGCCCCTTTCTTACTCATTGAGAAATTGCCGCATGGAGGCGATCTGCGCTTCCACGGAGCTTACGCTGGTGCCGCCCTGGGAGGTGCGCAGCGCCACGCAGCGGCGCAGGTCGATGGCCTCGTAAAGCCCCTCGTCAAAGAGCTCGCAATGTTCCCTGTACACCTCCAGCGGCAGCGTCTCCAGCACCTGTCCGTGCGCGATGCACCAGGCCACCAGCTCCCCGGAGATCTTGTAGGCGCTGCGGAAGGGAAGCCCCTTGCCCACCAGATAGTCGGCCAGATCCGTGGCGTTGATGAAGCCCTTCTGAGCGGCGGCGAGCATGTTCTCCCGCCTGGCGCGCAGGGTGGCCACCATGCCCGTAAAGACCCGGAGACACATTTTCACCGTGTCGCAGCCGTCGAACAGCCCCTCCTTGTCCTCCTGCATATCCTTGTTGTAGGCCAGAGGGAGTCCCTTCATGGTGGTGAGGAGGGCCATCAGCTCTCCGTAGACCCGCCCGGTCTTGCCCCGCACCAGCTCGGCCATGTCCGCGTTCTTCTTCTGGGGCATGATGGACGAGCCGGTGGTGAAGGCGTCGGACAGCTCCACGAACCCGAACTCCCAGCTGCACCAGAGGATGATCTCCTCGCTGAAGCGGGAGAGGTGCATCATCTCCACGGAGAGGGCGGAGAGCAGCTCCAGGGCAAAGTCCCGGTCGGAGACACCGTCCATGCTGTTGAGACAGACCCCGTCAAAGCCCAGCGCGGCTGCCTCCATCTCCCGGTCGGTGGGGTAGGTGGTGCCCGCCAGAGCGCAGCAGCCGATGGGGGAGAGGTTCATGCGCCTGCGGCAGTCGGCCAGACGGCCCAGATCCCGCTGGAGCATCATGGCGTAGGCCATCAGGTAGTGGCCGAAGGTCACCGGCTGGGCCCGCTGGAGGTGGGTGTAGCCGGGCATAATGGCGTCTTTGTACTCCTCGGCCTTGTCCACCACGGTCTTCAGCAGCTCCCGGGTGAGAGCGGAGATCTCGTCGATCTCCTGCCGCAGATAGAGCCGGATGTCCAGCGCCACCTGGTCGTTGCGGCTCCGGGCGGTGTGCAGCTTCTTGCCCACGTCCCCCAGCCGCTCCGTGAGCACCTGCTCGACGAACATATGGATGTCCTCGCAGCTGGGGTCAAAGTCCAGCGCTCCGCTGTCAAGATCCCGCAGAATGCCCTCCAGCCCCCCGATGAGGCGATCGGCCTCCTGCCGGGAGATGATGCCCTGCTCCCCCAGCATGGCGGCGTGGGCCATGCTGCCGGTGATGTCCTGCCGGTACATCCGGTGGTCAAAACGAAGGGAGGAGTTGAAATCGTCCGCAATGCTGTCCGTGACGCCGCTGGTACGGCCAGCCCACATTTTTGCCATAGCTTCTCCTTCTTTGCCGCCGCGCCGGGCGGCTCACATGTATTTCATCGGCGTCCCCGCCGCCCTCCGGAGGAAGGGGCAGAGGAAAAAGGCGCGAACCCCCTGTCCGCCCGGAGGGCGGCAGGGGGAAAGAAAGCGCGGGGATGGCGGGACTTACTTCTTCCCGTCCACCATGGCCTGCACGGCGATGGGCAGACCAAAGAGGTTGATGAAGCCGGCCGCCTGAGCCTGATCGTAGTCGCTCTCGCCGAAGGTGGCGATGCTCTCGGAGTAGAGGGAGTTGGGACTCCACACGCCGGCGTTGATCATGTTGCCCTTATAGAGCTTCAGCCGCACCTTTCCGTTGACCTTCTCCTGGGTCTTGTCCACAAAGGCGCTGAGCGCTTCCCGCAGCGGTGTGAACCACTGACCGTTGTAGACCAGCTCGGCAAAGGTGATGGCCAGCTTCTGCTTTTCGTGGAGGGTCATCTTGTCGAGGGTGATGCTCTCCAGCACGCTGTGGGCCTTGTAGAGGATGGCGCCGCCCGGGGTCTCGTAGACGCCCCGGCACTTGATGCCCACCAGACGGTTCTCCACGATGTCCAGCAGGCCGATGCCGTTCTTGCCGCCCAGCTCGTTGAGCTTATAGATGATGTTCAGCGCGCTCATCTTCTCCCCGTCGATGGCCACGGGCACGCCCTGCTCAAACTCCAGCGTCACATAGGTGGGCTCGTCGGGGGCCTGCACGGGGGAGACGCCCATCTCCAGGAAGCCCTCCTTCTCATACTGGGGCTCGTTGCCCGGATCCTCCAGATCCAGACCCTCGTGGGAGAGGTGCCAGAGGTTCTTGTCCTTGGAGTAGTTGGTCTCCCGGTTGATGCGCAGGGGAATGTTGTGGGCCTCGGCGTAGTCGATCTCCTCGTCCCGGGACTTGATGCTCCACTCCCGCCAGGGGGCGATGATGGGCATGCTGGGGGCGAAGTGCTTCACGGCCAGCTCAAAGCGCACCTGGTCGTTGCCCTTGCCGGTGCAGCCGTGGGCGATGGCGTCCGCGCCCTCCTTCAGGGCGATCTCCACCAGACCCTTGGCGATGCAGGGCCGGGCATGGCTGGTGCCCAGCAGGTATTCCTCGTACACAGCCCCGGCCTTCATGGTGGGGATGATGTAGTTGTTCACATAGTCCTCTTTCAGATCCAGCACATAGAGCTTGCTGGCTCCGGTCTTGAGGGCCTTCTCCTCCAGCCCCTCCAGCTCGTCGCCCTGCCCCACGTCGCCGGAGACCGCGATGACCTCGCAGTTGTTGTAGTTCTCCTTGAGCCAGGGGATGATGATCGAGGTATCCAGACCGCCGGAATAGGCCAGAACGACCTTCTTGATGTTCTCTTTATTCATAAAAAATGTACCTCCATGAATATTTATAAGGATAATATAGGAGCGTACCCGGGAAAAGTCAAGTAAATATCCGAAATTATAGAATTTTCGGCAAAGTGACAGGCCCGGGGCCTTTTGCCGGGCGTTTTTTATGAAATCTGCGCCGGCGGGCGGCAGGCGGCTTGTTTTCCACGGGGGCGGAGGGTATAATGGAGGGCACGAACATACGGAAAAGGGGGGAGAACCATGGAAAAGAACGAAGGGCGCAGGACCCTCCGGGCGGTGGGCCGGACGGCCACGGCGCTGCTCACCTCCGCCGCGCTGGTGCTGGGCGGCCTCTTCCACGGCGACAGGGAAGCGCCGCCGGAGGACGCCCCGGCCCCGGGCATCCTGGAGATGATCTCCCCGGACACGGACGGGGGCGACGACGGCGACGGCGCGGGGGAGGAGAACGAGGAAAAGCGCCGCGTCCGGCAACGGGCCCGGCGTCTGGGGCGGCTCCCGCTGGGAGTCCGGCTGTTCTCCGGCCTGGGGGTCTGGGGCGCGGGCTGCGCCGCGGTGAGCATCCTCGGGGCGCTCCTGGGCGGGGGACTGTCGCCCCTGCTGCGCACCCTCCTTTTGTGGCTGGGCATGGCGGCGGTGATGCTGGCGGCCCTGGGGGTGACGGTCAAGGCTGTTTTTCCGGATATGCCGGTGAAAAAGCTGCTGCGGCGGCGCAATATCTGGTGGGTGCTGTTTGGCGCGGCGGCGCTGGGGATGCTGGAGGGCGCGCTGCTCTGGCATTTCCCGGAGCGGGCCGGGCTGGGCGAATGGCTCCGGTGGCTGGGCTCCATGGGGCTGCTCTCGGCGGTGAGCGCGGCGGCGCTGCTCCGGGAGAGCAAACGCCGGGAGCGGGAGAAAGAGCAAAAGCGGCGGGAGAGCCGGGAGGAGCGGGACAGGCGGAAAGTTCTGGCCCTCTCCGACAGTGTCAGCCGGAGGATGTGAGGGTCTCGACCATACGCAGGTTTTCATCGCCGCCGCCCAACGCCTACACCGTCTCCTGTGTGCCCTGGCTCTCGTTCGGGCACTTCGCCGTGCACAGCTACGAGTGCAAGCCCTATTTCTTCCCCTCCATCGAGGCGGGGCGGTACAGCCGGGAGAAGAAAACGGGCTTGAAAGACGGAAAAGCCCACCCCGTGAGGGCGGGCGTCCACAAGGCGGGAACAGCCACAGCAGTTTGCGCTGCTGTGGCTGTTCCTGTTTTATAATGGCCGCACCCCGCTGGGAGACTTGACGGCAGGCCGCCGCTCAGACGCCCAGCAGCGCGGCCACTTCCTCCAGCGTGGCGGCGCTTTGGGCCGCGGAGAGAGCGGGCGGGAGGGGCAGGGCGCGGGGGTTGAGGAAGATGGCGTCCATGCCGTAGTCCAGCGCGCCGGCGATGTCGGCGGTGAGGGAGTCCCCCACCATGACGCAGTCCGCGGGACTCAGACCGGGCAGCAGGGCGAAGCAGGCGTCGAAGAAGTTCCGCCCGGGCTTGTTGTAGCCCATGCGCTGGGAGGTAAAGACATCCTCAAAGAAGGGGAGAAGGCCGGAGCTTTGCAGGCGATTGAGCTGCTGTTCGTGGGGGCCGTTGCTGGCGGCGAAGAGCCGGTAGCGCCCCCAAAGTGCGCGCAGCAGCGCCCCGGCGCCCGCCATGGGGATGGCCAGATCGTGGAGGCGCAGCCGGAAGCCCCGCTCAAACTCCGCCCCGTCCACCCGGACGCCCATGGCCCCGAAGACCCGGTCGAAGCGGACGGCATAAAGCTCCTCCAGGGTGAGTTCGCCCCGCTCCAGTTGCTGCCAGAGGGCGTCGTTGACGCGCCGGAAGGTGGCGTAGAACCCGTGCTCCCAGCGGAGCCCCCGCTCCTCAAAGCCCAGACGGATGGCCTCCTCGGAGCAGGCGTCGAAGTCCAGCAGCGTGTTGTCGATATCCAGAAAGACCGCTTTTTTCATGTTCATATCCGGTAGGGCTTGTACCAGTCCCGCATGGGGTCGTCGGTCTCCACCTTCCGCAGCGCGGGCACATCCCGCCGCCGGGGGGAGGCGTCGCTCCAGACCACCCGGGTGTCGCAGATGCGGTCGTGGAGGGCGCGGCACTCCCTGTCGCCCAGCGCGAGAAGGTAGCCGATGCAGAGGAAGCCGCTGAGATACCGCCCCACAGTCTCCCGGTAGAGCACATCCAGGAAGCGGCAGCGCCCGCCCCCGGCGTCCACCACCCGCAGCCCCATGGCCCGCTTGCCCAGCGTGCAGCCGCCAAAGTATGTCAGCAGCACAAAGTAGGCGGCGCGCAGCAGGTAGAGCGCCACCTCGCCGAGACTGTAGCGGAAAAGCACCGGGGCGGTGAGCGCCGCGGAGGCCCCCCAGAGACAGAGCCGGGGGATCAGCAGGGCGAAGAAGAGGAAGATGTGATCCAGCGCCAGCGCCGCCAGCCGGGGGAAAAAGGGGGCGTAAGAGAGCTCAGTATGTTCCTTCATAAGCCATCACCACCATGCCCTTGTGCCCATTCATCACGTCCCGCAGCTCCTCGCTCTCGCTTTTGGGGGCGAGAGAGCGGAGGGAGGAGAGAAGCTCGTCGAAGAGGGAGGCGCTCTCCACCCTCTCGTAGATCACGGTGCCCTCCTCAAAGCGGGAGAGAACCTCCGCTTCGTAGTCGCAGTAGCGGCCGATGGAGTCGATGAAGCCGGCCTCCAGCGCCTGGGCGGCCAGCATTTCCCTGCCGTCGTTGCGCTCGCGCACCTGCTCCTTTGTCCAGCCCCGGCCCTGGGCCACCACGCCCAGGAACTGATCGTAGTAGAGATCCACCATGGACTGGTAGATGGCCCGCTGCTCCTCCGTCCAGGGGACGCCGCTCATGCCGATGCCCTTGTTTTCGCTGCTCTTGAAGTTCACCTGCTCCACGCCGTAGCGCTCCATGAGCCCGGAGAAGTTGTAGGTGCTGATATACACGCCGATGTTCACGCACATACAGTTGCGGTCGGCGCAGATCTCATCGGCGGGCATGGCCACATAGTAGCCCCCGGAGCAGGCATAGCTGCCGAAGTAGCAGTAGATGGGGCGGCCGGTGTAGTCCTTGTAGTCCATCAGGGCGTAGTAGAGATCGTCCGCGGCTCCCATCTCACCGCCGGGGGAGTCGATGTAGAGGAGCATACCCACATTGTTCCCGTCGTCGATGAGGCTGTCAATGTAGCCGATGGTGCCGTCCAGGTCGAAGCCGTCAGAGGAGAGGGAGCCGCCGCCGGAGGCGATGGTTCCCTCCACCCGCACCAGCGCCACATAGGGGGAGACAGGGGGCAGGCTCTCTCCCGGAACAAACAGGCTCTCCGCCTGGCCAACCAGGGAACCGGCCTCCTCCACCACGCCGCGGGCGGCCCGGACGCCGATCAGCCCCGTGCCCACGAAGAGCAGCGCCGCCAGCACCAGATAAAGAAACTGCTTTTTGCTCATAGACTCTGATCCTTTCTTCCCTGCCGGGAAAGCATGAGAGGGCTGCTTCCACAAAGGAAACGGCCCTCTCAGCTTTTCGGCGGTTTATTTCAGTCCGAACTTCTTGTTGAACTTGTCCACGCGGCCGCTGGTATCGACCAGCTTCTGCTTGCCGGTGTAGAAGGGGTGGCACTTGGAGCAGATCTCCACGGTGATGTCCTTCTTGGTGGAGCCGGTCTCGATGACCTCGCCGCAGGCGCAGCGGATGGTGGCGCGCTGGTAGTTGGGATGGATTCCTTCCTTCATGATCATACACCTCACAAAATGCTGCCCTGAGTTTGGGGGAACTGCCCCAAGGATACAAGGCGCGAAGAGTATTTTAGCATACCCTGTGCTCCAATGCAAGAGCTTTTTGCGGAAAAAGCGGGAGTTTTGGCCCCCGGCGGGCGGAGGACCTTACCGGGAGAACTCCGCCAGCTCCAGACCGGGGTTTTGCTTCTGCGTCCAGGCCACCAGCCACTCGCCGGTGAAGAGCAGCAGGTTGTTGCCCTTGAAGTCCTGCACCCAGCGGGTGTCCCGGGTGAGCTCCAGAGTGGAGGGGTCGGTGTCTCCCACGATCCAGCGGACATGCTCCTGGGGCAGATCCCGGCGGCGCACCTCGGTGGAATACTCCGTGCGGAGGCGGTACTCCAGCACATCGAACTGCAGCGTGCCCACCACGCCCACGATCACCGATTCCAGACCGCTGTTGGGTTCATGGAAGATCTGGATGGCGCCCTCCTGGGCGATCTGGCGGATGCCGGTCTCAAACTGCTTGCGCTTCATGGTGTCCACCCGCTCGAACATGGCGAAGTGCTCCGGGGCGAAGGTGGGGATGCCCTCGAAGCAGACCTTGCGGGACTTGTCGCAGATGGTGTCGCCGATGGAGTAGATGCCCGGGTCGAAAACGCCGATGATGTCCCCGGCGTAGGCCTCGTCCACCACCTCCCGGCTCTCGGCCATCATCTGCTGGGGCTGGGCCAGACGCAGGGACTTGTTCCCCTGCACATGGAAGTATTCGGCGTTGCGCTCGAACTTGCCCGAGCAGATGCGCATAAAGGCGATGCGGTCCCGGTGGGCTTTGTTCATGTTGGCCTGGATCTTGAAGACGAAGGCGGAGAAATGATCCTCAAAGGGATCCACAATGTCGTCGGCGGTCTCCCGGGGGAGGGGCGGGGTGGTCAGGCGCAGGAAGCTCTCAAGGAACTGCTCCACGCCGAAGTTCATCAGCGCCGAGCCGAAGTACACGGGGCTCAGCGCGCCCCGGCGCACCTGAGCCAGATCGAACTCGTAGCCCGCCCCGTCCAGCAGCTCCACATCCTCGCTGAGCGTGTCGAAGAGCCGCTGTCCAATCAGCTCCGTGACGGCTTCCGTCTCCCCGATGGGGCACTCCAGTGCGTGGATACGGTTGGCGCCCTTGTGAAAGTCCTGATAGGCCAGCACCTTTTTTTCGTCCCGGTCGTAGATGCCCTTGAAATCGCTGCCGCTGCCGATGGGCCAGTTCATGGGATAGGTGCCGATGCCGAACTCGCTCTCCAGCTCCTCCAGCAGATCGTAGGGGCTGCGGGTGTCCCGGTCGCACTTGTTGATAAAGGTGAAGATGGGAATGTGGCGCATGGCGCAGATCCTGAAGAGCTTGCGGGTCTGTGGCTCAATGCCCTTGGCGCCGTCGATGACCATCACCGCGCTGTCCGCCGCCATCAGCGTGCGGTAGGTGTCCTCGGAGAAGTCCTGATGTCCCGGGGTGTCGAGAATGTTGATGCAGAAGCCCTCGTACTCGAACTGGAGCACCGAGGAGGTGATGGAGATGCCGCGCTGCTTTTCCAGCTCCATCCAGTCGGACACCGCGTGCCGGGCCGCGGCCTTGCCCTTGACGGAACCGGCAAGCTGGATGGCCCCGCCGTAGAGGAGGAATTTCTCCGTGAGGGTGGTCTTGCCCGCGTCCGGGTGGGAGATGATGGCGAAGGTGCGCCGCCGTTCGATTTCCTTTTGCATATCGCTCATGGGGGTGTACAGCCCTTTCTCATAGTCTAACTCCTAATTATAACCATAATCCGCGGCGAAAAGCAAGAGGGAGCGGAACATTCTCCCCCCTCCCGCCCCCTTGCATTTCCCCCATCGATGGTGTAAAATACCTCGTCCGCGCATAATATGCCGACAGAAGAATGTCCCACATCTGCTCACAGGAGGTATGGTATGGCGGAGGCAAAACGGCAAAACTACTTACACGGGGCGGCGATCATGACCGCGGGCGTCATCGTGGTCAAGGTGCTGGGCGCTCTGTTCAAGATCCCGCTGGGCAGCATGAAGCTGCTGGGGGACGAGGGCTTCAGCAACTTCATATCCGCCTACAACATATACACGCTCTTCCTCACTCTCTCCACGGCGGGCTTCCCCGTGGCGCTGAGCCGGATGATCTCCGAGGCCGACACCCTTGGCAGAAAGGGCGAGGTGCAGCGGATCTTCCGCGTGGCGCTGGCCTTTCTGGCGGCGCTGGGCGGCGCGGCCTGCCTGGTGATGATGCTCTTCCCGGACGCGCTGGCCTACCGGCTGGGCGATGTGCAGGCCATGCAGGGCATCTTCGTGCTGGGCCCGGCCGCGCTTCTGGTGTGCGTGCTCAGTGTCTACCGGGGCTATTGCCAGGGCCATGGGAACATGACCCCCACCACCGTCAGCCAGATCCTGGAGGTGGCGGTGAAAGTGCCGGTGGGTCTGGCGCTGGCCTGGTATCTGGTGCGCAGCGGCCGGGGGCTGCCCGTGGCTTCGGCCGGGGCCATCTTCGGCGTGCTGGCCGGGAGCGCCGTGGCGCTCATTTATATGGTGCGCTACACCGCGCGGCACTATGACCTCTCCGGGAGCGGCGGCGAAAGCCGCAGCAGCGGAGCGATCTTTGCGGATCTGCTGCGCATCGGCGTGCCCATCACCCTGGGCGGCTGCGTGATCGCGGTGATCAATCTGGTGGACAACGCCCAGATCCTCAACCGTTTGCAGGACGCGGCGGGCTGCACTGCCGGGGAGGCCCGGGTCCTCTACGGCATCTACGGCAAGGTGCAGAACCTCTATATGCTGCCCTCCTACTTCATGACGCCCTTCCAGGCCAGCGTGATCCCCGCCATCGTCTCCTGCCTGGCGCTGAAAAAGCAGGGCGAGGCCAGCGCCATCGCCGAGAGCGCGCTGCGCACCGCCACGGTGGTGGTGCTGCCCATGTGCGTGGGCCTCTCCGTAATGGCCTACCCCATCGTGAACGTGCTCTGGCCGGGCAGCAACGCCGCGGGGCCGGGCCTCCTCCGCTATCTGGGGGCGGCGGCCTTCTTCGTGTGCATGACCATGCTCACCAACGCCCTGCTGCAATCCACCGGCCGCGAGCGGCTGCCCATGGTCAGCATGGCTTGCGGCGGCGTGGTCAAGGTGGTCATGAACTATGTGCTCATCGGCGATCCGGCCGTGAATATCCACGGCGCGGCCATCAGCGCGGTGGCGTGCTTTGCGGTCATGGCGGCCATGAACTATCTCTTCCTCCGCCGCAGCCTTTCCCATCCGCCCCGTCTCTCCCGTTTCCTGCTGCGCCCGCTGCTGAGCTCGGCGGTCATGGGCGTGGGGGCGTGGGCGGTCTACGGGCTGCTGTCCGGGCTTCTGGGCGGGGGGCGTTTCCCCATGCTGGCGGCCATGGGCGGCGGCATCGTCTGCGCGGTGGTCATCTATGTGGTCATGGCGGTGCTCACCCGCTCGGTCACCGCGGAGGACCTCCGGCTGCTGCCCGGCGGGGAGAAGCTCGCCGCGAAGCTCCGCCTGCGGTAAGGGGGCGGAAAGGGCGAATACAGTCATAAAAAACAGGGCCGGCTCAGAAAGAGCGGCCTCTTGTAAAAAAAGCTTGCAGTGGGGATGAAAATATGGTAGATTTTCCGGGCAAAGAAAAATACGATCTTGAGGATTTTCGCAAACTGGTGGAAATACTGCGTCATGAGGGCGGCTGCCCCTGGGACCGGGAACAGACCCACCAGTCCCTCCGGCGCAACACCCTGGAGGAGGCCTACGAGGTCTGCGGCGCCATCGACGAGGGCGATCCGGCTCACCTGCGGGAGGAGCTGGGAGACATGCTGCTCCATGTGATGTTCCACAGCAGCATCGAGGCGGACGCGGAGCGCTTCGATCTGGACGACGTGGCGGACGCCGCGTGCAAGAAGCTGATATTCCGCCACCCCCATGTGTTCGCCGGGGCCCAGGCGGACAGCGCCGCTGCGGCGCTGGACGGCTGGGAGGCCATCAAGGAGAAGGAGCGCGCCCAGCGCACCCTCTCGGAGGCCATGGCCGGCGTCACCGGGGCGCTGCCGTCGTTGTGGCGGGCGGAGAAGATCCAGAGCAAGGCCCAGCGGGCGGGCAGGCAGATGCCTTCGGCGGAGGAAGCCGCCGCAAGGATACGGGAGCTGGCGGACGAGGTCGCGCGCAGCGGGGAGCCTTATGGCCCCATGGGAGAGCTTCTTTACGCCGTGGTGGCCCTGGCGAGAGCCAGGGGCGTGGACGGAGAGATGGCGCTGCACAGTGAGTGCGAGCACACCATCGCCCGGGAACGGCAGCGGGAGGAAGCGGAAGCATAAAAGACGGTGACCCCACCGGGTCTGACGAACCGGCGGATTTGCCATAAACAGAAAGATCAAGAAGAAGTAGGAGGAAACCACATGAACAAAGCAGAACTGATCGCGGATGTGGCCGCTCGGACAGGCCTTTCCCGGAAAGACAGTGAGAAGGCCGTCAACGCGGCCCTGGATTCCATCACTGCCGTGCTGCAGGAAGGCAGCAAGGTGCAGCTGGTGGGCTTCGGCGTGTTCGACGTGAAGGAGCGCGGCGTGCGTATGGGCCGCAACCCCAAGACCAGAGAAGAGATCGAGATCCCTGCGACCCGCGTGCCGCAGTTCAAGCCCGGCAAGGCCCTCAAGGAAGCCGTCGCCGGAGAATAAGACGAAAATATCCCGGGAACGCTGCTTCTCGGGACGTTTTACATGAGTCCACAGAGAGAGGAGCATCGGATGGAAGAGAAAAAGAAAGGCGGGCGCGCGGCGCTCTACCTTCTCCTCTTTGCCCTGGCAGTGGGAGCGGATCAGCTGCTCAAGCGTTACATCGTTGCCCATATCCCCCTGGATCCCGCTCCGGCGGATCAGCTGCCGCTGCTCCCCGGGGTGGTACACCTGACTCACATCCACAACTACGGGGCGGCGTTCAGTATGCTGCAGGGACGGCGGTGGTTTTTCCTGGGGCTGCTGGGACTGTTCTGCGTGCTGGTGGTGGTGGCCATCCGGAAGCAGTGGCTGGAGGACGAGTTCAGCCGGGTGCTGGCCGTGCTGGCCGCCGGAGGCGCCGTGGGCAACGGCATCGACCGGGCCGCGCTGGGCTATGTGGTGGATATGTTCGAAGTGGAGTTTATGCACTTCGCGGTGTTCAACCTGGCCGACGCCATCCTCTGCGTATGCGCGGCGCTGTACACCGTCAAGACCCTCTGGGAGATGGCGGAAGAAAAGCGCGGAAAAGTATAAAAAGAACAGGGGCGGACAGAAGCCCCTGTAACGGCAAAGCCTCCGTATGGTTCAGAGACCATACGGAGGCTTTGCTTATCCCGCCGGACGGACGAAAAGCAACAATTTTTACGCCGCGTGTTTACCCCGGCGCCGTTGCTGCCGCCTCCATAGCGCCCATGCCCCGGCGGCCAGGAGCAGAAGGGCGGGGATGATGAGCCACAGCGGGGAGCGGGAGGGAGCTTCCGTCGCCGCGCTCATACCGCCCAGCGCGTCCTCGCCCCGACCCGTGGCCGCCAGCAGACCCACGCCGATCCGCCGGGAGACGCCGTGGAGAGAGCCGGGGGCGAAGCGGCCGTCCTCGGGGATGAGCAGTTGCGTGGAGGGGCCGCCGTCCAGATTCATGGCCTCCGTGCAGCCCTTTTCCAGCAGCAGCTCCGTGAGCTGGGGCACGGTGAGCCCTGGACTGACGCCGCCTTCTCCCGCGCAGAGGAGCAGCACCCGCCCGTCGGAGAGAATGCCCACGGCGGTGCGGGGATAGGAACTGAAAGCCCCGGGGAAGTCGTACATCCCGCCGTTCTCATCATAGACCGCCCCGGCGCTGCCATAGCGTGCGGAGAGAATGGGGGAGTCCGTCCGCCATCGGAGAGAGGCGAGGTTGCTCTCACCTTGGTGGACGAGCCACAGCTCCCCGCCCACGGCGGTGAGCAGGCCGCTCTTCACGCTGTCCCAGTCCCCGTCGGGCTGGGCGCTGCCCATGACGGCGTCCCCCTCCCGGGTGACGCCGAAGTACATGGCGCCCTCTGCGCGCTGCCCGTCGGAGAGGAGCACGCCGTCCTTTACCAGGACGCCCAGCGCCGCGTAGGGGGCGTACTCCGCCCCGCCGTCGGCGGAGGTCTTGTAAAAGTCGCCGTTCACGCCGCCCAGAACGCGCTTGCCGTTCTGTATGGCGGCGTTGGCCATATCCGCCAGCGCCGCGCCCTGTCCGCCGCCCCCGTCGTTGTCCGCTTCGTCTCCCGGCGTGGCCAGCAGCAGCGTGCACCGCGCCATGTCCACGGTGATGCACCGCACCTCCCGCGCCGCCCCGTCGTCAAAGCGCCACTGCTCCCGGCTGTACTCTACGCCCTCGCCCAGCGTCTCTGTGGCGGCGTTTATACGCTCCGGCGCGGCGGCGCGGACGGGCAGGGCCAAAAGGAAGAGCAGCGCGGGCAGGAGGCAAAACCGCTTCATACGCTTTTCTTCTCCTGGAAAAGCAGCTTCTCCAGCCGCTTATAGAGCAGGAAGGTCAGGTAGGACACCAGCGCGCCCTTGAGGAGGTTGAAAGGGACCACCGCATAGAGCACCAGCGTGGAGAGGGAGGTGATATGGCTGTTCACCTTGGTGCCCATGCCCACGATGGCGTCGATGGGCATGGAGAAGAGCCGGGCGAACTGAGGGATCAGGTAGACGGCGTTGAACACGCTGCCGAAGACGCTCATGGCGAGAGTGCCCACCACCATGCCCACAATGGCGCTGCGGCGGCTTTTGCGGGCGTGGTAGATGACGCTGGCGGGGAGCACCAGCGCGCAGCCGGTGACGAAGTTGGCGAAGTCGCCCACGAAGGCGGTGGAGCTGCCCTTCATGAGGAGCTTGAGGAAGACCTTCAGAAACTCCGCCGTCACGCCCGCCACGGGCCCGAGATAGAACGAGCACAGGAGCACCGGCAGCTCGCTGGCGTCCAGCTTGTAGAAGCCGGGGGCGAAGAAGAGGGGAAAGTCAAAGAGCATCAGCACCGCACCCACGGCGGAGAACATGGCCACCAGGGCGCTGCGCCGCGCCCCGCTGACGCTGCGCCTCTCCCTGACCAGCAGCCGCTCCAGCCCCACCGCCAGCAGCACCACCAGCGCAAAGACCCCCAGACATTCCATCAGAAACCCCACATTTTCCCTGGCGCTTTCCAGAAAGTTTCCCATTTTTCTCTACTCCTTTGCATAAAAAATACCCGGAGCATGGCTGCTCCGGGCACAAAACGGCATAGATACCCTGCCGTCTTCTTCCATCCAGACTATACTGTCGGTACCGGAGTCGCACCGGTTCAACACCCCGAGGGGCGCTCGCGGACTTTACCGCCGGTGGGGAATCACACCCCGCCCTGAAGACCTGCTACGCAGGGTATTATAGCAGGGCGCGGTGAAATGTCAACCGTCTTTTTTGGACGGGACGAGAGGCGAAAGGGGGAAAAACACGGTGGACTTTTCCCCCCTCCGATGCTATCATGTGCCATATAAAGTACAAACGAAACGATGGAAAAGGACGGGGGAGAGCATGGCGCAGGCGCGGAAAAAACGGCAATTCCCGGGGAACGGCGGCTTTACCCTGAGCGAAATGCTCGCGGCGGTGGCCGTTTTGACGCTGCTGCTGGCGCTGAGCCTGCCCGCTCTGGGAGAGCTGCGGCGGGAGATCCGGCAAAAGGAGCTGGACAGCAAGGCGGAGATCCTCTATGTGGCCGCGCAGAACCGTCTCAGCAAGCTCCGCGCCGCCCACCGGGAGGAGGACTACGCCTACGCCCCCGGCAGCGGCAACGGGGTGGCCCCACTGGACTATACGCCCGGGGACGCGGGCGAGGACTTCCGGGGGGAGGGGCTGTGCTATGTGTCCTCCCTGACCGGGGGCGGCGCGGCGGCGGCGCTGCTGCCCGAGGGGGCGGCGGACGCGCAGCTTCTGGGGAACCACTGGCTGGTGGAGTACATCCCCGGCAGCGGCAGCGTCTACGCGGTGTTCTACAGCGAGGAGAGCGTGGACTGGGACACGGAACAGGGGCGAACGGCGCTGGACAGCTTGCGCCGCCGGGATGAGAGACTCTCCGCCGGGGCGAAGGTGGGCTACTACGGGGGCGACGCGGTGGGCGTGGAGGTAGTGCGCGCCCTGGAGCCGGAGATCACCGTGGAAAACGGGGAAAAGCTCACCGTCCGCTTTGCCTGTCCCCGGCCCCGGGGCGGCGAGGACGCCGCGGGGCTGACCTTTTACATCACCCTCTCGGACGACGGGGGGCAGAGCTGGGAGAGCGGCGCGCTCACCCTGGCGGATATGGACGATGTGGGCAGCGTCTACCGCTACACCATGGTGCTGGACGACCTGAGCAGCCGGGAGAGCCGGTTTCACGCGCAGTTCCCCCGGCTGTCCGCCGGGACGGGCCTCCATATCACCCTCCGCGTCACCTGCAAGGACCCGCTGGTGGAGGAGAAGAGCGTCACCGCGGACACCAACGGCCTCTTTGCCGACGGGAGCGCCCCGGGGGAGGCAGTCATCCGCTGCGCCCGGCATCTGCAAAATCTGGACGAGAGCTCCGGCGTGAGCGCCTCCGTCACCGCCGCGGTGCAGCGGCAGGACATCTCGTTCTATGACGACCCCGGGCGGCAGGACGACTGGATGGACTGCTACGGCGGGAAATACTATTTCTTCGAGACCGGGGACGGGAGCTACGCCGCCCCCGGCGGCGGGCGTTTCGCGCCCATCCACAACCCGAACCTCCGATCCTACACCGGCAGCTATGAAAACGGCGCGTCCCCGGTCTACACCGCCATCTACGGTCTCACCACCGTGGACGGGCAGGAAAGCGCGGGGCTTTTCGGCGTGGTCGATGGGCCCATGACCTTCCGGGATATACGCCTTTCCGGGCTGCGCGCCATGGCTGCGTCCGCCGCCGGGGCGCTGGCGGGCCGGGTGGAAGCCGCCGTGGAGGCGGAGGGCTGCATGGTGTTTTTGAGCGCGGAAAAGGGGGAGACGGCGGCTGGGGACATCCGGTTGAGCGGGGGCGACTGCGGCGGCCTCTTCGGCGTTGTGAGCGCCTCGGGCAGCGCCGCCGTCTCCCGCTCCTTCGCCGCCACGGTGCTCTCCGCTAACTCCGGCTGCGCGGGCGGCCTGGTGGGGCGGAGCGAGGGAACGCTCACCCTCCGCAGCTCCTACGCCGACTGCTACCTCAGCGGACGCTTTGTGGGCGGGCTGGTGGGCAGCGGCAGGGCGGAGGCGGAGGACTGCTACGCGGCGGGCTACCTCCG
The DNA here is from genome assembly GCA_029009095.1 of bacterium. Lineage (GTDB taxonomy): Bacteria > Bacillota > Clostridia > Oscillospirales > Oscillospiraceae > Apopatocola. The sequence continues at coordinate 82,815 of JAQXJT010000040.1, read as the reverse complement.
TGCGGCGAAAGAGGACAACGGCTCCGCCGCCGGGCTGGTGGGCGGCAGCGCCGTGCTGCGCCGTTGCTACTCCTGCTGCTGCTTTACCGGCGACGCCCCCGCCTTCAGCACCGCTGCCGGGGGCAGCGCGGCGGATACCTACTACCTGCTCGACGGTCTCCCCGCCGGGGTGAGCCACCTGCCCGCCGCCGTGGGCTGCGATTACGGGTTCCTCTCCGACCGGGAGGCCATGGCCGGGCGGCTGGGCGGCGCTTTCACGGCCACCACCCGGAACAGTACCCGGCCTTACAACCTGCTGGGCCAGGGCCTGGGCGACTATGTCTTCCCCCGGCTGGGCGCGCTGCCCCACTACGGGGACTGGGGCGTCCGGCAGGAGACGGGGCAAATGGGCATTTTCTACTGGGAACTGGAGGAGGGCGGCGCCAACGCCGGCTATCACTTCTCCCTGCTCTCCGAGAACGGCGAGACCCTCTCCGAGCTCTGTACCGCCCACGACGACGGGGGGTGTATCACCCGCTACGGTTACGGCTACTTCGTCCGGGGCGGGATCGGGAAAAACCGGGTGAAGTTCACCGTCCGGAACTGTACGCTGGGCAGCCGCAACGCCGCCGCCGAGGAGGCGCTCCGGAGCCGATTCCCCCAGCTCACTGCCGTGGCCTACACCACCGGCGCGGACGGGGGAAAGGACGCTCTGCGCCCGAAAGGAAATTATGTAAACTGCAACTGGACGCTGACTTACCGGAACGAGGGGGGGAAGAACACCCGCTATGAGTATGTCCTCTCCCCCTTCTTCGCCAACGCCATGGGCTGCGCCGGGGTGGAGGGCGGCGAACCGGGCAGCGGGGCGCGGCCCTATGAGATCCGCTCCGTAGAGCAGCTCCGGTGCATCAACTGGAACTGGAAAAACGCCGATACCGTCACCTGGGTGGACGGGGGCAGCTACCGGGATTTCCCCTATCTGGCCCAGACCACGGTGCGCGGCGCCGCGGTGCAGCGGCGGGAGGACGTGACCACGGGGAAGCACAGCTGGCAGCAGACACACGACCTCTGCGGCGCGGCCGTGACGGACTATGTGCCCATCGCCGCCCAGGGCGTCTCCTCCGGCGCAAAGGGCCAGGATGCCCTGCTCTACGGTTGGTTCGGCGGCAGCTATGACGGGGGCGGCTACCTCATCCGCGATCTGTCCATCGCCTCCTCCGCCTTCAGCGTAGGGCTTTTCGGCACGGCCTGCGGGGCGAGGATCGAGAATGTGGTGCTCTACAGCGAGCGGAACAGCCGCATTGAGCGTCCGGGCGGTTCCCCGGCCGGGGCCTACGCTCTGGGCGGCCTGGTGGGCGTGGCCACGGACTATGCGGAGGGGAGCGGCGGCCTTGTGAGCAACTGCGCCGTGGCCGGGTATCGCATCGCGGACAACAGCACCAACGCCCTGACCCCGGGAGGGAGCAGCGTGGGCGGCCTGGCCGGGGTGGCCAATGTGGAGGTGCAGCGCTGCACGGCGGTGACGGAGCTGGAGATCAACGCCACGCACCCCGCAGCTACCGCCGGGGAAAACTGCCTCCGGGTGGGTGGACTCTGCGGCGGCGCCGGCGGCCATATCTCCGGGTGCTATACCGGCGGCAGTATCGCCGTGGGGGAGGCCACCCTGGCGGAGACCCGGGACGGCAGCGGGCAGAATGTGGCTCCCGGGGCTGCGGCCTCGCGGGAGCGCAGCACCCACCTCTATCTGGGCGGCGTCTGCGGCGGCGCTTTTGCGGCCAACTACCGGAATCTCAGCGGCGGAGCCCCGGCGCAGGCCGCGCCGGTGCTCCGGAACTGCTATACCTATATAGATTTCCCCCGCTGGGAGGGTGCTATCCGAGCCGTCAGCGCCATTGCCTCCCTGGGGGATGGCTATGCCTCGGGAAGCTCCCTCGCCGTGCAGAACTGCTGCTATATGGACAGCATCCGTCAGGGCGTGGAGCTGCCGGAGGAGCAGTACAGTTTCGGCGGGACGCCCATCCCGGCGGCGGAGGCAGAGAACATCTTCCGGGGAGATTTGACGGCTCTGGGAGCCTATTTCCCGGGCACGGGTACAGCTTCCCACGCCAGTCTCGATGTGACGGCGATGCGCTACGGGCAGATGTCCGACGGGGTGACCCTGCCGGGAAAGCTGGGCGGGGCCTTCGGCAGTGTGAGCGGGGGAGCGACCCCGGGCCGGTACAGCTACCCCGGCGCGGCCTGGGAGCTGGCGGGGCTTGACTATCCCTTTGCCGCCGTGCTCACCCGGCAGGAGGGGGCGGGCGCCGTCCGCGTCCACTACGGCCGATGGAGCGTGCCGGGCCTCGGCTGGGACGAGGGGACGGCGGAGATCGATCTGCTGCGGGATATGATCGTGGATGAGAATGACCCCCACTGCGGCTGGGCCGTGCGGGAGCTGACGCTCAGCTGCCGGGGCGGCAAAGCCCCGGCGGGCAGCGAGCTGCGCTTTTTCTACGACGGAGCGGACAGCTCCCCTCTTGCGGAGTGCCGCCAGCTGAGCTACGACGCGGAAAGCGGGGTCTACCGGGTGCTGGTCATAGCCAAAGGCAGCGGCGCGGTGACGCTTGCCGCCTCGGACGGCAGCAGCCGCTGCGAGTGTACGCTGGAGATCACCGCGCGGCTGAACGTGGCCGCCGTGCCCGCCCTGCTGCGTTTGAACATCGGCATCGAGGGAGAGGGGGAGAGCGTCGGGGTGTCCCTGTCCGCCTTTTCCGGGGTGCGTGGGGACGGCAGCGTGCTGGATGTGACGGATGGCTGCGTCTGGACGGTGACGGAGAGCGGCGAGGGTCTGGTGAGCTGCACCCAGCCCGTCCGGGGCGGCTTTACCGTCAGCGGCAGAGGGGTTGGCAGCACGCAGCTGCGGGTGGAGTGCCGCTTTGACTATCACGGCGTGACTGTGGACGGCGGGGCCTTCGTGCAGGTGGAGTGCGTGCCGTCGGAGACGCCGGAGGAGGGCGGGGCCGTGCCCGCCGAGCCTGTCTTTTTGATCCGTTTCTACGGGGAAGAGGGCGGCGGGGAGCTGGAGGCGCTGCGGATCTGCCGCACGGCGGATGCGGAGAGCACCCTTGTGGCGCTACCGGTTCTGCCCGACGATCTGCTCCGGGAGCACAGCCGCTTCCTGGGCTGGAGCGAGGGGGCGGTGTGGCTCTATCGCGCCGGGGAGGAGTTCACGGCGGAGCTGAGTATGGAGGAACACTGCCTGACGGCGCTGTGGGAGGACGAGCTTTTGCTGGGCTTTGACACCCTCTGCGAGACAGTCCCCCCGGCGGCGCGTTACGTCCGCCCGGGGGAGACCACGGAGCTGCCCGGCTGCGTCCGGGAGGGCTATGTCCTCCGGGGCTGGAATGACGGGACGGGGGTCTATGCGCCCAACAGCAGCTACACCGCGCAGCGGAATGTCACATTCACGGCGGAGTGGAGCCCGCTTGGGACCGGGGAGGAAGAGAATGGAACGGCTTAAGGAAAAACTGCGAGGGAGGGGCGGCGCGTCCATGCTGATGGCCCTGCTCTTCCTGCTGCTGGCTGTTTCCGGCAGCGCCGTGCTGCTTCCGGCGGCCCTGACGGCCCAGCAGCGGGTGGCGGACGACCACGGGTATGAGCAGTCCTACCTGACCGTGTCCTCGGCGGCGGCGCTGCTGCGCTCCGGGATCGCCGGGGAGGAGCTTTGCATCCGCGTCACCAGCCGCTTCGGCGCGGAGGAGAGCACGGAGTATCTGGGCGGGGGGGAGCTGCACCCTCTGCTGGAGCGGGCGGTGCGCTGGGTGCGCGCTTACGCCGCGCCGCTCCCGGACGGGAAGGAGAGCGGCCGCTTCCGGGAGCGGCTCACCGTCACGGCGGAGGGTTTCGCGCCGGTGACGGTGGACTTCACCATGGATGGGGCGTACCGCATCACCATGGAGTTCTCGGAGGAGAACGGCTGCCGCCTGACGATGGAGTTGGACTGCGCCCGGCGGACGGAGATCCGCGATGGCGTGGATGAAAACGGCGTGCCCACGGCGGTGGAGGACACCTGCCTGAGCTGGGGAGGGGAGGAGCCATGAGAAAGAAACTGCGGCAGCGCCGGGGCGAGACGCTGGTGGAGGCGCTGGCTGCCGTGCTGATCGTCACGCTGGCCACGCTGCTTCTCTGCGCCGCGGCGGTGTCCGCCGGGCGGATCCATGCGCTCAGCCGACAGCATGACGGCTCCTTCCGCCGTGCCGAAAGCCCCTCCGGCACTGTGGAGGTGCGCGTGACGGACGGCAGCGGGCAGGAACTGCTCCGCACCCGGGAGGAGCTCTACCTCTCCGGGAGCGGCCGGGAGGAGTACCGCTATTACCGTCCCGGCGGAGAAGGGACGGGCGAGGGATGAAGGAGCTGCGGAAAAAGGGCGGGTTCACGCTGGTGGAGTCCCTCTGCGTGCTGCTCGTCGTGCTGCTCGTCAGCTTCGCCATCCTCTCGGGGATGCAGTTCGCCGCGGACATCCTGCCCCGCTCCATGTCCCTCTCCCGGGCGCAGGTGCTCTGCTCCACCCTCAAAACCGTCGTCAGCGAGGAGCTGCGAAGCGCAGGCACGGTGTATGTGGACGGGGAGGGCGAGTTTCTGGGGATCTTCAGCGCCCACTACGGCGGGGGACAGGAGGGGATCAGCCGCTTCGGCGCGGTGGACGGCTCCGGGGCGGATGCGGACGCCGGGGAGATCACCCTGGGCGGGCGGCGGGTGCTGGGCTCCACCGCCTACGCCGGGGCCGAGGCTTCCGTGTCGGTGGACTATGACCGAACGGAGAATTGCTTCACGGCTGTGCTCACGGTTTTTGACGGCGGCGGGCGGGAAGTGAAAAGCGTCACCTTCGACGTGCTCCCTGTGGAGCGCCCCACTGTGGTCACCATGCCGTGATCAACAAAAGGACAGGGCCGACCCGATGGGTTCGGCCCTGTCCTTTTCTGCCCTTATTCCCCCATGGCCCGAAGCCAAGCCCGGGCAAGCTCCCGGTGGCCCACGGCGGTGGGGTGCGCGCCGTCGAGGGACTCGTAGGCGATCCCCGTGGCGGCCATGTCCACCAGCCTGCCGCCCGCCCGGGCGCAGGCCTCGCGGATGCAGTCGTTGTATTCCTCAAAGCTGTAACCGGCGGCAAGGCGGTCGGGGAAACCCGGCGCGGCGCTTCCGGCCAGATAGCTGCGCAGCAGCGTGCCGCAGCAGAGCTCGCTATGGGGGTAGGCCGCCTGAAGCTGCCGCAGCATGGCGCAGTAGGCTCCAAAGAAGGAGAAGAGCTCGTCTCCGTCCTCCTTGCGGGGGGTGACGCCCATGGCAAAGTCGTTGAAGCCCAGATAGATGAAGATCTTGTCCGGGACGGCGTCGCCCCGGTGGAGGGCGTGGGTGCGCTCGGCACTGCACCCGGCGGGGAAGCCGCCTCCGGAGACCCGGCTGCCCGACCAGGAATTGTTCACCAGCAGCAGTCCGTTCAGGGCGCAGAGCACCTGATCCCACCAGCTGTCCTCCACATCCTCCAGCCCGTTTTTCTCCAGCAGGTCGTTTTCGTAGTAGACCGGGTAGAAGGGCGGGTTGCAGCCCTGGAAGGTGGTGATGGAGTCTCCCAGAAGGGAGATCAGGGGGCGTGTTGCAGACATGGTTTCTCCTTTCCCCGGCCGTCGCTCACTGCCCGGTGGGCATCACCGAGCGCAGAAAGGCCGCCACGGAGCGGCTCATCTCTACGGAGAAGTCGGAATTGTATTTTCTCCGGCAGAAAGCGCGCATCCACTCGTCGTAGTCCTTGTCCCCGGCGTAGGCGGAGAAGAGGGCGCGGCGGTCCTCCGCGGTCATGGGCCGGTAGGCGTTCTCGTGGACGATGTAGCGCGCCGGGGCGCGGCTGGGCTTTTGCCGCCGGAGCTGGGCGTCGGTGGGGTGGCCGATGACCAGCATGGCGGCGGGGAAGACATACTGCGGGAGATGCAGCAGCTCCCTGTGGTACTCGTAGCGCTCCATCACATCCCCGATGTAGCAGGAGCCAAGTCCCAGACTGTCCGCCGCCATCACGCAGTTCTGCGCGGCGATCAGGGCGTCGTCCACCGCCAGCAGCACGTCCCCGGCCCCGGGCTCCCGGGGCTCGCAGCCGGTGTCCCGATAGGCGTCCAGCCACTTCTGGCAGTCGGCGCAGAAGATGAGCACTACGGGGGCCCTGGCAATGAAGGGCTGGTTGTCACAGGAGACGGCCAGCGCGTCCTTGAGGGACTGATCGGTCACGTCGATGATGGTGTAGAGCTGCTGGCAGCCGGCGGTGGGTGCCATGAAGGCGGCGCGGAGAATGGCCTCCTTCTCCTCGGGGGTGACGCTCTGCCCGGTAAAGGCGCGCATGGATCTGCGCTGCTCGATCAGACGGAGAGTTTCATTCACGGTGTGGTACCTTCCTTTCCCTGTTACACAAGACCCATCAGCCGCTCGGCCCGGGCCATGATGTCGTCGATGTTGTACTCCCCGTCGATCTCAAGACAGGGGATGCCGAAGCGGCAGCAGTCCTCCCGGAAACTGTCGCTGCAGCGGATGAGCCGCTCCAGATCCGGCTCGTCGGAGAGACGGTGCTCGATGATGTTGGCCTGGGAGCAGACTTCAGAAAAGTGGGCGCGGAGGTAGCCCTCGCTCATCACCAGAAACACGCAGCGGATTTCCCGGAGATACTCCTCCGGGAACTGCTCCCGCCACTCCCCGGGAATGTAGCAGCCCTCCACGATCATGTTCTGCCGGTTTTCCACGGCGGTCTTGATCATCTCGGCGGCCAGCGGGAAGAGGAAGTAGCGCATTTCGTAGTCGTCCTCCACCGTCAGCTCCGTCATGCCCCGGCGGATCAGCCCCATTTTCAGATGATCCAGCGAGAGATAGGGCCAATGGTACTTTTCCATCAGTTTCTGGGATAGCAGGGTCTTGCCCACATGGCTGCTGCCGCCGATCAGAAGGATCATGCCGCCGCCCTCCTTTTGCTTTTTTTCCATTTTATCGGATGCGCCGCCCCTTTGCAAGGGAGAAAAAGTTTTTCTTGTCAGGGAGGAGAGACCGCATTATACTGTGAGCAGCCCCGCACCGGAGACGGCGGAAGGGGGACAAATCACTTGAAAGGAGCCTGCTGTTTGAAGAACAACACCTTGGAGTCGGCGGCGTGAACGGGAGGTTTGCGAATCTGACTCACCACAAGCCTCCCGTGTCCGGTCACCCCTTTGGGAGGAATAACAATGAATAAAACCGACTGCATCATTCGTCTGGAAACACCTGCGGACTACCGGGAAAACGAGGAGATGATCCGGGAAGCCTTTTGGAACGTCTACCGTCCCGGCTGCCTGGAGCATTATGTCATGCATGTCTTCCGCACCGCCGACGCGGTGGTGAAGGAGCTGAACTTCGTCATGGAGCGAAACGGACGGCTCATCGGACAAAACGTCTTTGTCCGGGCCGCCATCCGCGCCGACGACGGGCGGGAGATCCCCGTGCTGGCCATGGGCCCCATCTGCATCCGGCAGGAGCTGAAGCGGCAGGGCTACGGGGAGTATCTGCTGAACGAGACGCTGGACAAGGCGGCGGCGCTGGGCTACGGCGCCGTGTGTCTGGAGGGGAACTATGAGTTCTACCGCCACGGCGGCTTCGTCCACGCCCGGGATCTGGGCCTTCGCTATGAGGGCGTGGAGGAGGCAGACTTCTTCCTCTGCCGGGAGCTGATCCCCGGCTACCTCCGGGGCGTCACGGGCGTCTACAGCGCCCCGGCGTGCTACCTGGTGGACGAGGGGGAGGCGGAAGCCTTTGACCGGGACTTCCAGCCCCGGGAAAAGCTGCGCCTGCCCGGGCAGCTGGTGTGATCTCCGGACAAAACTGGGGGGCCGGCGGCGTCGCCGCCGGCCCTTTGCCCCGAACGGGAGGAAAATTTTGCCCGTTACCTAAGGAAAGGTCTTGCTCGTGACGCTGCGTCATGGGGTAAGGTGTATGGGACGGAGAGGGAAGACCCCCGCCCCGTCCATCTTGGAAAGAAGTCAGGAGAAAAACCATGCTGAAGATCGAACATCTTACCAAGCGCTACGGCGAAAAGAAGGCCGTGGACGATCTCTGCCTGCACATCGCTCCGGGGGAGATCTGCGGCTTTATCGGCCACAACGGAGCCGGAAAAACCACCACGCTCAAGAGCGTGGTGGGCATTTTGCAGTTTGACGAGGGGGAGATCACCATTGACGGGCTCTCCATCCGCCGCGAGCCCCTGTCGTGCAAGCGGAAGATCGCCTACATCCCGGATAACCCCGATCTCTACAACTACATGACGGGCATCCAGTATCTGAACTTCATCGCGGACATCTTCGCCGTGCCCGCCGCCGAGCGGGAGCGGCGCATTCACGCGGTGTCCGACGCCTTCTCCCTCACGGACGATCTGGCCCAGTCCATCTCCGCCTACTCCCACGGCATGAAGCAGAAGCTGGCCATCGTGGGGGCCTGGCTCCACGAGCCCCGGCTCATTTTGATGGACGAACCCTTCGTGGGACTCGACCCCAGGGCCTCCCACCATCTCAAAGAGATGATGCGGGAATTCTGCGACCGGGGCGGCGCCATCTTCTTCTCCACCCATGTGCTGGAGGTGGCGGAGAAACTCTGCGACCAGGTGGCCATCATCCGCGGCGGGCGTCTGGTCCGCAGCGGCAGCATGGAGGAGGTCCGGGGGGACGAGTCGCTGGAAGAGGTCTTTTTGGAGCTGGAGGACTGAGCCATGCTGAAAGCTCTGGTGATCAAGCAATACCGGGAGGTATTCAAAGGATATTATGTAAACCGAAAGACCGGCGAGGGCCGCAGCACCGCCGGGGTCCTGTCCCTCTTCGCCCTCTACGGCGTCATTATGCTGCTGCTCTGCGGCGTTTTCTACGCGCTCTTTCTCAGCATGACCCCGCTGCTGGGCACGGAGGACTTCCGCTGGCTCTACTTCGCCGTGGCGGGGCTGCTCTCGGTGATGCTGGGCGTGTTCGGCAGCGTGTTCAATACCTACGCCGCCCTCTACCAGCCCGGGGACAACGAGATGCTGCTTTCCATGCCCATCCCGCCCACCACGCTGCTGCTGAGCAGGCTGCTGCTCACCTACGGGATGAGCCTGCAGTACAGCGCCCTGGTGTGGCTGCCGGCGGTGCTCTGCGCCTGGCTCCATGGCTGCGCGGGGACGGCGGTGGTGCTCTTCGATCTGCTGCTCGCGCTGCTCATCGCTCTTTTTGTAACGGTGCTCACCTGTATTCTGGGCTGGGCGGTGGCGCAGATCGCCTCCCGGCTGAAGAATAAGAGCTTCATCACGGTGCTGCTCTCCCTGGCCTTTATCGGGGCCTATTATTTCGTCTGCCTGCGCTCCCAGGACTTTCTGATGTCCCTGGTGGCCAACCAGGAGAAGGTGAGCGGCGTGATCCGTACCTGGGGCCGGCTCACCTACCTGCTGAGCCGGGCCGCCGGGGGCCACGGGCCGTCCATGCTGCTCTACGCGCTGGTGGTGCTGGCGCTGGCGCTGGGCTGCTTTGTCCTGCTCAGCCGGAGCTATGTGGGCATCGTCACCAAAAACCGGGGGGAGAAAAAGGCCGTCTACCGGCGCGGGGCAGGAAAAGCCCGCTCCGTCCACGCCGCCCTTCTGGATCGGGAGCTGCGGCACTTTACCTCCAGCGCCGTCTATATGCTCAACTGCGGCCTGGGCGTGGCGCTGCTGCCCGCGGTGGCGGCGATGCTGGTCTGGAAGGGCGCGGAGGTGTGCGCCGCGCTGGGCGAACTCGCCGCCATGGCGCCGGAGCTGGAGACGATGCTGCCCCTGGCGGTGGTCTCGGCGGTGGCCATGGTCGTGGGGCTGGACGGCATCGCCACCCCCTCCGTGTCGCTGGAGGGGAAGAGCATCTGGGTGGTGCAGTCGCTGCCCGTCCCGGCGGCGCTGGTGCTGCGCGCCAAGGCGGAGCTGTGTATCCTCCTGAACGCCCTGTCCGCCCTGCCCTCCGCCGCGGTCATCTGCGTGGTGCTGGGGCTGGGGCTGCTGCCCACCCTCTCGGTGCTTCTCTTCCTGCTGGTCTTTGTGTGCTACGCCGCCCTCCTCGGCCTCACGCTGGGGGTGAAGATGGTCAACCTCTCCTGGACCTCCGAAACCACGGTGAACAAGCAGAGCATGAACGTCATCTTCTCCTGGCTGGGCGGCTGGGGCAGCGCCATCGCGTGCGTCGGGCTGTGCGTGCTGCTGCGCGGAGCGCTGCCCACGGAGCTGGGACTGGTGCTGGCGGCGGCGCTGCTGGCGCTGCCCACGGTGCTGCTGGGGCGGTGGCTTCGCACCCGCGGCGCGGAGAGTTTTGAAGTTATGTAAACCATATCACAGGAGGCGCGCCATGATCGGCGAAGAGATATTCCAGCGGCTGCAAGCGGAAAAGGACGAGGGCTATGGCGACTTTCAGGCAAAGCTCATGCCCGGCATACCGCGGGAGAGGATCATCGGCGTGCGCATGGACGTGCTGCGGCGGCTAGCCCGGGAGTACGGCCAACGGGAGAACGTGGGGGAGTTCCTGCGGGAGCTGCCCCACCGCAGCTACGACGAGACAAATCTCCACGGCCTGATCCTGGCCGGGGGGAAGGACTACGACGAAACCGTGGCGCGGCTGGACGCGCTGCTGCCCTATGTGGACAACTGGGCCACCTGCGATATGCTGAAGCCCCGGGTGTTCCAAAAACACCGCGCCCGGCTGGCCGGAGACATCGAGCGCTGGCTCTCCTCCGGGGAGACCTACACCGTGCGCTTTGGCATGGGGATGGTCATGAGCCATTTTCTCGGGGAGGACTTCTCGGAGGTGTGGCTGGAGCGGGTGGCACAGGTACGGAGTGAGGAATATTATGTAAACATGATGCAGGCGTGGTTTTTTGCCACGGCCCTCGGTAAACAGTGGGACGCGGCGCTGCGCTATGTGACGGAGCAGCGGCTGAGCAGCTGGGTACATAATAGGACCATCCAGAAGGCGGTAGAGAGCCGGAGGATCACCCCGGAGCAGAAGGAACTGCTTCGGGGATGGCGTATCCGGGAGAAGAACGGGGCGTGACGGAGCGGACTTTCCCGGAGAAGACCGGGACGGAGAGGAGGAACTGCGGCCATGTACAGACTTTTCATCGTGGAGGATGACGAGGGCATCGCGGGAGAGGTGGCGGCGCTGGCGGAGAGCTGGGATTTCGAGGTGAGCGTCTGCCGGGATCTCCGCAGCGTAACGGCGGAGTTTGCCCGGGTCAATCCCCATGTGGTGTTGCTGGACATCGCGCTGCCCTTTTTCAACGGCTACCACTGGTGCAGCGAGATCCGAAAGCTCTCCCAGGTGCCCATCATGTTTATTTCCTCCGCTTCGGACAACATGAGCATCGTCATGGCCATGGACATGGGCGGGGACGACTTCATTGCCAAGCCCTTCGACGCCAATGTTCTCATGGCCAAGCTCCGCTCCCTCCTCCGTCGCAGCTACGACTTTGCCCCCTCCGCCCCGGTGCTGGAGCACCGGGGGGCCTTTCTTAACACCGGGGACAGCACCCTGCTCTATGGGCGGGAGCGGCTGGAGCTGACGCGGAACGAGTACCGCATCCTCCACTGCCTGATGGAAAACCGGGGGCGGACGGTGAGCCGGGAAACGCTGATGGAGCGGCTCTGGGAGACGGACTGCTTTGTGGACGACAACACGCTGAGCGTCAATGTGAACCGGCTGAGGAAGAAGCTGGAGGGGATCGGCCTGCGGGATTTCATCACCACCCGGGTGGGGATGGGATATATGCTCAACTGAGAGGGACGGTATGGAGCACTTCAAGGAATATTGGCGGCTACGGCGGGGCGGACGGCTGCGCTGGGCCCTCTGCACGCTGCTCTTTGTCCTCTCCTTCGCCCTCTACCACCTGCCCGTGGCGGCGGCGGCCTATCCCGCGGCGCTCTGTCTGCTGCTGTTGCTGCTGCTTGGGCTGCGCGACTATCTCCGCGACCTCCGCCGCCACCGGGAGCTGAACGCCATTCTCCGGGGCGGCGAGGCGGCCATGGAGAGCCTGCCCGGGCCGGAGAGTCCGCTGGAGCGGGACTATCAGGAGATGGTGGCGCTGCTCCGCGACCGGCTGGCGCAGGAGCGGGTGGACGCGGAGCGGGCTCGGCGGGAGAGCGAGGAGTACTACACCGCCTGGGTGCACCAGATCAAGACCGCCATCGCTGCCATGAAGCTCTCCCTGCAGCGGCAGGAGGGGGCGGAGGGGCGGCGGCTCAGCGGGCAGCTGCGGCGCATCGAGCAGTATGTGGAGATGGTGCTGGCTTACCGGCGGCTGGAGAGCGGCAGCCACGACTATGTGTTCCGCCGCCACAGCCTGGACGGTCTGCTGCGGCAGACCCTGCGGAAGCTGGCCCCGGATTTCATCGACCGGCACATCACCCTCGTCTACGAGGGGGTGGAGGGGGAGCTGGTCACGGACGAGAAATGGTTTTCCTTCGTGCTGGAGCAGCTGTTGTCCAACGCGCTGAAGTACACCCGGGAGGGGGGCGTCATCACCCTGTCTCTGACCGCGCCGGGGGTGCTCACCGTGGCGGATACGGGCATCGGCATTGCCCCGGAGGATCTGCCCCGGATCTTCGAGCAGGGCTATACCGGGCGCAACGGCCGCTGGGATAAGAGCGCCAGCGGGCTGGGGCTTTATCTCTCCGCCCGGGCCAGTGCCGCGCTGGGCATCTCCCTCAGCGCCCAGTCCACCCCGGGGGTGGGCACGGCGGTGCATATGACGCTGCCGGAGGAGCGGCGGATAGCGGAGTGACAATTCTGTAAGACAGGACGCGCCGGATGTAAGGGCTTTCGATGGCCCCTGCTCCGGCGCCGGCGCTATAATGGGGTCACTTTCATGACGGAGGAAACAGGATATGAGCATATTGGAAGTGAGCGAGCTGAAAAAGACCTACACCAGCCGCTTCGGCGCGCAAAAGGTGGAGGCTCTGCGGAATATCAGCTTCACCGTGGAGGAGGGCGAGTTCGTGGCCGTGATGGGCGAGAGCGGCTCGGGAAAGACCACGCTGCTGAACATACTGGCAGCGCTGATCCACCCCACCTCCGGCAAGGTGCTGCTGGAGGGGAAGGATTTCTCCAGACTGCGGGATTCGGAGGTGGCGGCTTTCCGCCGGGAAAATCTGGGGTTTGTGTTCCAGGAGTTCAATCTGCTGGATAACTTCACGCTGGAGGACAATATCTATCTGCCGCTGGTGCTCTCGGGCAGGCGCTATGGGGAGATGCGGGACGCGCTGCTGCCGCTGGCGTCCAGGCTTGGCATCTCGGAGCTGCTGAAAAAGTATCCGTACGAGCTCTCCGGGGGCCAGAAGCAGCGGGGCGCGGTGGCCCGGGCCATGATCACCTCGCCCAGACTGCTGCTGGCCGACGAGCCCACCGGGGCGCTGGACTCCCGCTCCTCGGACGAGCTGCTGCGGCTCTTCCGGGAACTGAACGGGCAGGGGCAGACCATCGTCATGGTCACCCACTCGGTGAAAGCGGCCTCCGTGGCCTCCCGGGTGCTCTTCATCCGGGACGGCGAGGTGTTCCACCAGCTCTACCGGGGCGAGGACGGAGACGAGCGGTTTTACCAGCGGATCTCCGACTCCCTCACCATGCTGACCACGGGGGGCGAACGGCGATGAGACCTCTCTTTTTCCCCCGGCTGGCCTGGCAGGGGATGACAAAGAACCGCCGGCTCTGTCTGCCTTGGCTGCTAAGCTGCGTGGGCATGGTGTTCATGTACTACATTTTTGAGGCCACCGCCTGCTCCCCGCTGCTGCTGGGGATGAAAGGCGGCGGGACGGTGGCCATGGTTCTGATGCTGGGCAAGTGGGTCATGGCCTTTTTCGCCCTGCTCTTTCTGAGCTACACCCACAGCTTTCTGCTGCGGCGGCGCAACCGGGAGTTCGGGCTGTACCATGTGCTGGGAATGGATAAAGGAGCCATCGTTCGCGTGGTGGCCTGGGAGACGCTGATCACGGCGGCCATTGCCCTCGCCGGCGGGCTGGGTCTGGGCGTCGCCTTCTCCAAGCTGGTGGAGCTGGGACTCGTGAATATGCTGCGCGCCCAGGTGGACTACCTCTTCCGCTTCTCTCCCTCCGCGCTGCTCACCACGGTGGAGGTGTTCGCCGCTATCTTCCTGCTGCTGCTCCTGGGCTCGGTGATACAGCTCTGGCGGCGGAACACGCTGGAGCTGCTGCAAAGCGAGAATGTGGGGGAGAAGCCGCCCCAGGGCAACATCCTGCTGGCCGGGCTGGGGCTGGGGCTCCTGGGCGTGGCCTACTACATGGCCGTGACCATCCGCTCCCCGCTGGCGGCTCTGCTGCTGTTCTTCGTGGCGGTGCTGATGGTGATCGCGGCGACCTTTCTCCTGTTCGTCACCGGCTCCGTGACGCTCTGCCGGCGGCTGCAGAAGAACCGGAATTATTACTATCAGAAGCGCCACTTCGTGGCCGTGTCCTCCATGGCCTACCGCATGAAGCGCAACGGGGAGGGCCTGGCGTCCATCTGCATCCTCTCCACCATGGTGCTGGTGATGCTCTCCTCCACCGCCAGTCTCTACATCGGCGCGGAGGACTCCATCCGCAGCCGCTACCCCTGGGACAATGAGCTGCGGGTCTACCTCCAGAGCGTGGAGGAGCTGGAGACGCGGCGCGCCGGCCTCCGGGCGAGCTGCGACAAAGTGCTGGAGAGGGAGGACGCGGGGGCGGCGGAGCGCGTTGCGTGCGGCGTCGTCTCCATTGCCGGCCTGGCCAAAGGCAGCACCATTCAGCCCGACGCCTCCGACGCATCCAATGTGAACTACGACGACCTCCGGCAGCTGATTTTCCTCTCCGCGCAGGACTATGAGCATGTCACCGGGGAGCGGGTGACGCTGCAAAGCGGGGAGAGCATGATCTACTGCCTCCACTGCGACTACGACCTGCCCTCCTTTTCCCTGGGCGGGGCGAAACTGGAAATCGTGGGCAAGCTCCGCAGCGTGGACATCGCCGGCAAGGGCAGCCCCTTTGTGGACGATGTGGCCCCGGTGATCCTCTTCGTGGTGAACGACCTCCGGGAGATCCTGCCCATGGAGGAGATCTGCAACCGGAACGGCGGCAGTATGCTCACGGTGGCATGGCGCTACTGCTATGACCTCCCCGAGGGGGCGGAGCGGGGCGGAGAGCTGCTGCAGGAGCAGGTCAGAGCCGTTGGCGAGCTGATCCCTGAGGCGCGCTACAACTACCAGACCGCCGCGGAGGCCCGGGACGATTTCTACGCCACCTACGGGGTGCTCTTCTTCATCGGCATCCTGCTGAGCGTGGTGTTCCTCTTCGCCGCCACCTTGATCATCTACTATAAGCAGGTCTCCGAGGGCTATGAGGATCACGGGCGCTTCGAGATCATGCAGAAGGTGGGTATGACCCGGGAGGACATCCGCGAGAGCATCCGCGCCCAGGTGCGTATCGTGTTCTTCGCCCCGCTGGCCATGGCGGTGCTGCACCTTGCCTTTGCCATGCCCATGATCTGGAATCTGCTGCAGATCTTCGCGCTGACGAATCTTCCGCTGGTGCTGGCGGTGACCGCCGCCTGCTGCCTGCTCTTCACGCTGGTCTACGCCCTCATCTACCGCATCACCGCCAGGACATACTACGGCATCGTGGCCGCATAAAGAAAACTCCCCACGGTCTTGGGTGGGGAGTTTTCTTTATGATTTGCGGGCGCTATTTCGTGGGCAGGATCTTCCCGGGACTCTTCCCCCGGGCCAGATCGTCCACCAGCTTGTCCAGAATGCGTATCTCACGGAGAAGCGGGTCGTCGATCTCCTGCACCTTGACCCCGCAGACGCTGCCTTTGACCAGAAAGCGCAGGGGGTTGGGGGCGGGTGCGGCGGCGAAGAAGCTGCCGTAGTCCTCCTCGCTGTCCAGGTACGCCGCAATGTCCCCGGCGGTGTAGCCGGTCTGCCATGTCACCAGCGCGTCCACCTCCTCCCGGGTGCGGCCTTTTCGGACGGCCTTTTGCACCAGCAGGGGGTAGACCCTGGAAAATTTCATGGAAAAAATGTCCTGTTTCGGCATGGATCGTCTCCTTACTCCTGCCCCTCGAAGCGGAGCAATTCGTTGATCTCCCGCAGCTCCCGCTCCGGCAGCTTCACCATCTCCCTGTCGTAGGTGATCAGGCCGTTGCACTCGCTCTCCACATCGGTGAGCTGGGTGTAGATGGCGGCGGTGAGGCCCTCGGCGGCGATGAGGGGGGCGATCTGGTGGCGGATCAGCCTGTCATAGGCTCTCAAGAGTCCCGCGGCGCTGCGGAAGAGCTTGTAGCCGAATACCTTGCGTCCCCAGCAGTGGCCGGGCACGCTGAGGGAGTAGCCCCCGTACTCGCTGAGACAGAGGGCGCGCCCGTCGTTTTTCAGCCGTACGGGGCGGAAATAGACGTGCCGGGAGGTGATGCTCCCCCAGCCCTGGTCATGCCAGCCGCTGGCGTGATCCACATAACGGGTGCTGTCGCTCTCGGCCATGGCGGCGGCGATGCGCACCGCGTCGAACTGCCCCCAGCCCTCGTTGAAGGGCGTCCAGAGGGCGATGCAGGGGCAGTTTCGCAGCTGCGCCATGGTCTCCCCCAGCTCCGAGAGGTACTGGGAGCGGGAGGCGGGGGCGTCCCGGCGGAAGAGCGCGTAGTCGCTGTCGCTGTGGCGCACCAGCCCCATCAGGGGGGCCACGCTGGTGAGGATCGTGTCCTGAGCGCCGCCGCCGTTGACCATATCCTGCCACACCAGCATCCCCAGCCGGTCACAGTGGTAGTACCAGCGCATGGGCTCGATCTTGATGTGCTTGCGGAGGGTGTTGTAGCCCAGCGCCCTGGCGGTGGCGATGTCAAAGACCATGGCCTCGTCCGACGGCGGGGTGAGCAGCCCATCGGGCCAGTAGCCCTGATCCAGCAGCCCGTTGTGGAAATAGGGGCGGTTGTTGAGGGCAAAAACCTTCCTCCCGTGGTAGTCCGTATAGGAGAACTTCCGCATGGCAAAGTAGCTCTCCACCTGATCCTCTCCGGCCCGCAGACGCAGTTGGTAGAGGTGGGGGTCCTCCGGGGACCAGGGACGGAAGCGGGGGAGGGGGATCACGCAGCGCCCCCCCTTGAAATAGCTCCCCGCCACAAACTCCCCCTGATCGTACACATCGGCGGTGACGATGGCCGCCTCGTGGCTGAGCCGGATCTCCAGCTCCAGCCGCTCCTCGTCGTAGCAGGGGGTGAGGCGCAGAGAGCGGATATACAGCTCCGGCACGCTCTCCATCCAGACGGTCTGCCAGATGCCGCTCTGGGCGGTGTACCAGATGCCGCCGGGCTTCTTCGACTGTTTGCCCCGGCCGAAGCGCGCGTCCTCCGCGTCGTCCCGGACGGCCACATGAAGCTCGTTCCCGCCCGGACGGAGAGCGTCGGTGATGTCAAAGGAAAAGGCGGTGTAACCTCCGGCATGGCGGCCCAGCTCCGCGCCGTTGAGGAATACCGCGGCCTCCTGATCCACCGCGCCGAAGTGCAGCAGCACCCGCCCCCGGTGGAAGTCCCCGGGCAGGGTGAAAAAGCGCCGGTAGTGGAGCACTTCCCCCGATTGTATCGCCCGCCCCACTCCGGAGAGGGCGCTCTCCGGAGAGAAGGGCACCACGATCTTTCCCTCCCAGACCCCGGGCTGGCTCTCCGAGGCCGTGAAGGCATAGTCCCAGAGGCCATTCAGGTTTACATAACTATCCCGTCTGAACTGGGGACGGGGGTATTCCGGCAGGGGGTGCTCCCGATCCAGCGAGCGCCCCCAGCGGGTGTGCAGCGGCTCACTCATGGGATGCCTCCCTCCCGGATAGGGTCCGGAGGGTGAGCAGGGCGGCCAGCAGCACGCCGACGGAGATGAACTGGGAGGTGGAGAGGAAACCCACCTCTCCCCGGTAGTCGTTGCGGAGGAATTCGATGAGAAAGCGCCCCACGCTGTAGAAGATCAGGTAGAGGAAGCCCACCTGCCCGGCGGGGTGGGGCCTGCGGTCCAGCCGCGCCAGCAGGGCGGCCAGCAGCAGATCACCGGCGGCGGAAATGAGCTGGGTGGGCAGCAGGGGGACACCGGCGGGGGCAAAGGAACCAGCGGGGAACACCACGCCGATAGGCAGAGTGGTGGGGCGGCCATAGCAGCAGCCCGCCAGAAAGCAGCCCAGACGCCCGAAGCCCTGGGCCAGCGCCACGGCGGGGAGCAGAAGATCCGCCCAGACGGCGAAGCTCTGCTTATGGCGGCGGCAAAGGAGATAGACCGTCGCCACGCCGGTGAGAATGCCGCCGTAGACCACGAAGCCCTCGCTGCCCAGTACGCTCCAGGGATCCTGCAAAAAGACGGGGAAGACGGTGATCACATAGAGGAGCTTGGCGCCGCTCCAGCCAAAGATCAGTGCCAGGAGGAAGAGAGTGTAGAGAAAATCCGTGTCCAGGCCCCGCTCTTTGGCCCGGCGCTCCGCCCAGAGCAGGCAGAGCACGGTGCCCAGCCCGATCATCAGGCCGTAGCCGTGGATGGTGAGACCGAAGATGGTGCAGATGTCGTTATACATAGAGGTACCTCAAAAGCAAGGATGGGGACGGCGGCTCATCCCTCAGGGGGGAACACGGCGGCCCCGCAGGGACGGATATGGAGGAGTTGGGCGGCGCCCGCGCCATAGACGGCGTCCATGGCCGCGCGGTAGCCCTCCCACTTCTCCATGGGCATCAGCGCCTGGATGGAGCCGCCGAAGCCGCCTCCATGGACGCGCCACGCGCCCTCCTCGCCCAGCAGCTCCGCGCTCCTGTCCAGCGCCTCCGCCAGACGGCGCTCCTCCGGGTGGGAGTCGGGGATGATGTTCTGCAAACGCTCCCGGGAGGAGCGGCCGGAGGCGAGCATCTCCCGGCGGTAGGTCTCCACATCGCCCCGGCGGAGGGCCTCCGCCATTCTGCTCACCCGCTCGTTCTCGTCAAAGTAATGCTCCGCCCGCAGCAGGGCCCGAGGGGGCAGCTTCTCCGCCAGCTCCCCGCGGCGCTGTTCAAACTCTTCCCTGTCCACAAAGCGCAGCACCTTCATGCCGAACTCCTCCGCCACCAAGCCCATCTCCCCGGGAATGGCGGCGTACTCCTCCGTGAGATCGGCGTGGCTGCTGCCCACGCTGACGGCGGCCAGCGCCCAGCCGTGATCGCCGAAATCGAAGTTCACGGTCTCCGCCCCGGGGTCGGTGGGGTCGCGGAAATCCAGCATCACCACGCCGCCCAGGGCGCAGGCGCTCTGATCCATTAGCCCGCAGGGCTTGCCGAACCAGACGTTCTCCGTGCGCTGACCCAGCTTGGCGACGGTCAGCGGCGGCAGCGTCTCGTCTCCCAGAGCGCAGAAGACCGCGCCCATCAGCACCTCGAAGGAGGCCGAGGAGGAGAAACCTCCCCCCGCGGGGATGCCGCTGGTCACATAGGCGTCAAAGCCGCACACCATCACCCCAAAGGGCGCCACCCCGGCGGCCATGCCCCGCACCAGTGCGGCGGTGCTGCCCGCCTCGGCGGCTTCGGGCGTCACATCGGCCAGATCCAGCTCCGTCTCTCCGTAGCCCTCGGAGAGGATGGTCACGGCGGTGTCCTCCCGGGGGGAGACTACGCAGAGCGTGTCCACGGTCAGCGCCGCGCAGAGGACGCAGCCGTGCTGATGGTCGGTGTGGTTGCCGGCAAGCTCCGTCCGGCCCGGGGCTGAGACGATCAGCGCCTGCCGATCCCCGAAGCGCCCTTCAAAGGCCGCGAGCGCGGCGAGGTACCGCTCCCGCTGCTCCCGCGACTCCTCCGCTCCGTAGAGCGTGGAGAGGAACTTGTCCCCGACGGGGGAGGAGAGCTGCTGTTTCAGTTCGGATATGGAAAAAGTACGCATATTTCAACACTCCTTATCCTGTACAGTATAATCTTGAAAGGGCTTTCGTGTCAATGATTGTTCCTCGCGGCGCACCCCGCCGTTCCATTGACCCCTTGCGGGGAGTATGATAGGATAGGAAAAACGAGTCCGGAGGTGACATCCATGTCGAGACTGCTGCTGGAAGCGCACGATATATCGGTGAGCTACGGGGAGCGAACGGTGCTCGCCTTTGACGATTTCACGCTCTATGCCGGGGAACGGGTGGGGCTGGTGGGCGAGAACGGCGCGGGAAAGAGCACGCTGCTCCGGGTGCTCTCCGGCGAGCTGTGGCCGGACGGAGGATGGCGGGCGGAGTACGCGCCGTTGGCGGTGATCGAGCAGAGCGGACTGGCGGAGGGGGCGGAGTTCAGCCCCGCGCTGCGGGGCGAGCTGCGGGTCCAGCCGCTGCGGGAGGGACTCTCCGGCGGGGAAAAGACCCGGCGGCGCATCGCAGCGGCCTTTTCCGGGAAAGGCGGCGTGCTGCTGGCGGACGAGCCTACCAACGATCTGGACGCGGAGGGGCTGGAGCGGCTGCGCAGGCTGCTGCGCCTCCCGGAGGCGCTGGTGCTCATCTCCCACGACCGTGCGCTGCTGGACGAGGTCTGCAACCGCATCGTGCTGCTGGAGGAGGGGCGTCTCACCTCGTTCCCGGGGAATTATTCTGCTTTCCGCGCCGAGCTGGAAAACCGGCGGCAGTATCAGAACAGCCTGTACCGGCAGGCGCTGGACGAGGAGAAGCGGCTGAAAAACATGATACAGCGCCAGGCGGAGACCGTGTCCCAGCGGGGCAAACTGCCCTCCCGCATGGGCAACAGCGAGGCGCGGCTCCACAAGCGCGCCGGCGGGGCCACCCAGGCGAAGCTGAGCCAGAGCCGCCGGGCCATGGAGTCCCGGCTGGAGCATCTGGAGCGGCCGGACAGGCCCCGGGACGACCCGGCCATCGCCATGAAGCTGGGCGCCGCCACGCCGGTGGTGAGCCGGACCGCCGTGGAGCTGCGGGAGCTGTCCCTTACGGCGGGGGAGCGGACGCTGCTGCGCGGCGCGTCCCTGACGCTGCCCACCGGCAGCCACACCGCCCTGCTGGGCCCCAACGGCTGCGGCAAGACCAGTCTGCTGCGCCGCATCGCCGCCGGGGAGAGCGGAGGGGGACTGCGCATCGCCCCGGGGGTGAAAATCGGCTGGTTCGACCAGGATCACGCGGGCACCCTCGACGGCGCGCGCAGCGCGCTGGAAAACGTGATGGACGGCTCGGTGTACCCTGAGAGCATGGCGCGGATCATTCTCGCGCGGCTCAATCTGCGGGGCGGGGACGTCCACAAGAAGCTCTCCCTGCTCTCCGGCGGGGAGGTGGCCAAGTGCGCGCTGGCGCGGCTGTTCTGCGCGGACGTCAATCTGCTGCTGCTGGACGAACCCACCAACCATCTGGACGTGTTCACGCTGGAAGCGCTGCAGGAGGTGCTGCGCTCCTACGCCGGTACCGTCCTGCTGGTGAGCCACGACCGCCGCTTCGTACAGGAGACCACGGAGCGTCTGGCCTTTGTGGAAAACGGGACTATCCGTACTTTTGAGGGGAACTGGGCGGAGTGGGAACAGCGGCAGCGAAGGGACGAGGACGAGGAGGCCGCCGGACTGGAAAATACGCTCCGCTGGCTGAGACAGGAGAGCGCGGAGTAGGGAACGGCGAAGCCCGGCAGAGCGCTTCCTGACGCCGGTACGGTAAAAAAAGCATCAGGAGGGCGAAAGTCCTCCTGATGCTTTTTTACCGGGCTCAGCCCTGAATGAACATATAGGCCACCAGCAGATCGTGGAAATCTTTGGCCCTGTAGCGGACGGTGTGGGCGTCCAGCCGCTCCGCGCCCGGATACCAGGCGCCCCGGGCGGCGTTTTGGTGGAGCTTGAAGCACACGTCCAGCACCAGCTCCTCCGGCTGTACCCGGGGGAGGGCCTGACGCAGGGAGACGGCGGCCTTCATGCCCGCCTCGATGCGCTCGACAATGTCGTCCGGGTGCTCGTTGACGGTGGCGCCCGCCACGCCGCGCTTGGTCTCCACGGTGAGGATGCCTTCGGCGCGGTGCCGGGCGATCTCGCAGATGGCCGCGTCGCCGCTGAGGAACAGGGCGGGCACGCCGTACTGGGCGCAGGCCATGTGGTAGAGGTCAAACTCCGACACCAGCTCCCCGTTGAGACGGATGGAGAAGAACTTCGAGAACGAGGAGGTGTGGGCCAGCGGGCTGCCGTCGGAAAAGGCGGGGGCGTGGTAGCCCACAAAGGCGCAGCCATCGAAGCTATCGTCGATGCCCGCCACCATGGAGTCCGGGGAGGACATCCAGCCCCGGATCAGCCGCGCCTCCCGGGGAAGCTCCTCCCAGGAGAGGTTCAGGGCGCTGTCGTGGGCGTCTTTGATGTAGATCTCCGTGGCGCCCCCAGCCAGCGCGCCCCGGCAGGCGGCGGCCACTTCCCGCTGCATCTGCCGAACCTGCCGCTGGTAGAGGGGGTCTTTCTGCTCGGTCTCCGGCCAGGCGGTGGCGCCGGTGGTGCCCTCAATATCTGCGCTGATAAAGATTTTCATAGGAAAGCCCTCTTTCTTTCAGTCTCCCGCGTGGTGACAGGCTACCCGGTGGCCGTTGCCATCGGTTTTCATCTCCGGAACGCACCGGGAGCACTCTTCGGTGGCGTAGGGGCAGCGGGTGTGGAACACACAGCCGCCCGGCGGGTCGATGGGGGAGGGGAGATCCCCCTCCAGTACGATGCGCTCTTTCTTCACATGGGGGTTGGGCGCGGGCACAGCGGAGAGCAGAACCCGGGTATAGGGGTGACGGGGGTGGAGGAAAAGCTCCTCCGTGTCTGCCTCCTCCACCAGGTGCCCCAGATACATGACCCCCGTGCGGTCGGAGGTATAGCGGATGACGCTCATATCGTGGGAAATAAAAAGGTAGGTGAGCTGCCGCTGCTGCTGCATGTCCATGAGCAGGTTGATGATCTGGGACTGGACGGACACGTCCAGGGCTGACACCGGCTCGTCGCAGACCACGATCTCCGGGTTTACGATCAGCGCCCGGGCCAGACCCACCCGCTGCCGCTGCCCGCCGGAGAGCTCGTGGGGGTAGCGGTAGAAGTGCTCGGTGTGAAGTCCCACCTTTTCCATCAGCTCCAGCGTCACATCCATGCGCTCGCTGGGGCGGCCGATGTGCTGGATGGCCATGGCCTCGGTGAGGATGTTGCCCACCCGCTTCCGGGGGTTCAGGGAGGTGTAGGGATCCTGAAAGACCATCTGCACCTTCTGCCGCAGCGCCCTGTCCTCCGCTCCCCTGGGATGGGTGATGTCCTGCCCGTTGAGCAGCACCCTGCCCTCGGTGGCGGGGAGGAGGGAGATCAGCGTTCTTCCCAGCGTGCTCTTGCCGCAGCCGGTCTCGCCCACCAGTCCGTAGGTCTCGCCACGCCGCAGCTCCAGCGACACGCCGTCCACGGCGCGGACATAGTTTTCCACCTTGCCGAACAGGCCGGTGATGGGAAAGTATTTCCTGACATTCTCGGCGCGGAGAATGACTTCGTGCATTTCAGCCATGGCTCTCCTCCTCTGCCCGGGCGTAGTTCCAGCAGCGTACCCGGTGCCCGCTGCCGTCCTCGGTGAGTTCCGGGGCTTCCCGGCGGCAGCGCTCGGTGGCGTAGGGGCAGCGGGGGCCGAAACGGCAGCCCGTGGGGATGGCGCTGAGCATGGGTACCACGCCCTCGATCACGAAGAGCCGCTCCCGCTTGTCGCCTTCCACGCTGGGGATGGAGCGGAGCAGCCCCCGGGTGTAGGGGTGCAGCGGCCGGTCGAAGATGTCCTCCACGCCCGCCTCCTCCACGATCTGGCCCAGATACATCACCGCCACCCGCTGACAGGTCTCGGCGATGACGGAAAGGTCGTGGGTGATGAGGATCACGCCCATGTTCATTTTCCGGTTGAGCTCCACGATCAGATCCATGATCTGGGCCTGAATGGTCACATCCAGCGCCGTGGTGGGTTCGTCGGCAATGAGAAGGCTGGGGCGGCAGCAGAGGGCGATGGCGATCATCACCCGCTGGCGCATACCGCCGGAGAGCTGATGGGGGTAGGCGTCCACCCGGGTCTCCGCCCCGGGAATGCCCACCAGGCGGAGCATTTCCACCGCCCTGGCCCGGGCCTCGTCCTTATGCAGTCCCTGATGGATGCGCAGCGCCTCCATGATCTGGCTGCCCACGGTGAACACCGGGTTCAGCGCGCTCAGTGCGTCCTGAAAGACCATGGCGATCTCCCGGCCGCGGATGGACTGCATCTCCTTATCGCTCAGATGGAAGAGGTTGCGTCCCCTGAAGAGGATCTCCCCCTCGTAACTGGCCAGATATTTCTCGTCGTAGAGGCGCATGATGGACTGGGAGGTAACGCTCTTACCGCAGCCGGACTCGCCCACCAGACCGAGGATCTCCCCCGCGTTTACGCGGAACGAGACGCCGTCCACTGCCTTGACCGTGCCGCGTTCGGTCTTGAAAGAGGTCACAAGGTCTTTGACCTCCAGTATGGTTTCTGCCATAGATGTTGCTCCTTATCGCGTCTCCGGAAAGCCCGGAGTCCGTACCGCCCGCCCCGTTGCGGGAGGGGCGGCAGGTCAGTTGGTGTGGGGATCCAGCACGTCCCGCAGTCCGTCGCCGAAGATGTTCAGCCCCAGCACGGTGGCGGCGGTGAAGATGCCCGGGTAGACGATCATCCACCAGGCCTTGTGGATCACGGCCTTGCCGTCGTAGAGGATGTTGCCCCAACTGGGATCGGGGGCGGGGACGCCCACGCCCAGAAAGCTCAGCGCCGCCTCGGTGATGATGGCGTTGGCGAAGATATAGGAGGACTGCACCACCACGCCGGAGAGAATGTTGGGGGCGATGTGGCCCCAGATGATCCTGGTGGAGGAGGTGCCCAGGGCACGCATGGCCTCGATGTATGTCTGTTCCCGTACCACCACCGCGGAGGAGCGGGCCACCCGGGCCACCCGGGGGGTGCTCACGATGGTGAGGGAGAGGATGAGGTTGCCGATATTGCGCTCCAGCATGGCCATCAGGGCGATGGCCAGCAGCGTGGAGGGGATGGCGCTCAGACCGTCGCAGATCCGCATGATCACATTGTCCAGCGCCGGATAGTAGCTGGCGTAGAGCCCCAGGATCATGCCGAAGATCATGCTGAGCAGCCCCACACTGGCGCCGATGGCGAGGGAGACCCGGGCTCCGTAGAGCACGCGGGCCAGCACGCTCCGGCCCAGATTGTCCGCGCCGAAGAGGTAGCCGTCCGGAGAGGGCGGGGTGAGCCGGTCAAAGACCGACATGGCCAGCGGCCCCTCGGGACAGATCACCGGGGCCAGCAGCGCCAGCACGATCACCGTCAGGGTGATGAGCGCGCCGCCCATGGCCAGTTTGTTGGTCAGGAATTTGCGCCACATCAGCGCGCGCTGTTCCTTCTGGAGCCGGCGGCGGATCTCCTGCCGGGCGGTATAAGAGGTGTCGTTCATATCTTAGCCCCCTTCCCTGTTTTCCAGCCGCGCCCGGGGATCGATGACGCCGTAGAGCAGGTCGACCGCGAGACTGACCAGTACGTTGGTCACGGAGACCAGCAGCACCACTGCCTGAATGACCTGATAGTCCCGGCGCATGACGGAATTGATGGTGAGCTGACCGATGCCGGGGATATCAAAGACGCTTTCCACCACCGTGGCCCCGCCCAGCAGCACCATGAAGGATTGTCCCACCACCGTGACGATGGAGATCAGGGCGTTGCGGAGGGCGTGCTTATAGAAAATGGAGCGCACGGAGACGCCCTTGGCCTTGGCCATGCGGATGTAATCGCTCTCCAGCACCTCCAGCATGGACGAGCGGGTCATGCGGATGATGAGACCGGACTCGATAAAGCCCAGAGCGATGGCGGGCAGCGTCAAAGAGCGAAGATGCGCCCACAGTCCGCCCTCGGCGATGGATACATAGCCCGAGGAGGGGAAAACTTTCCACTTGATGGCAAAGAGCAGTATCAGCAGCAGGCCGAGCAGGAAGCTCGGCATGGAAATACCGAACATGGAGGTCACGGAGACCAGAGAATCGGGCAGGCGCCCCCGGTATTTGGCCGCCAGCATACCCAGCGGCACGGCGAAGAGAGTGGCGAGGAAGAGAGCGTAGACGGTCAGCGCCAGCGTGGGACGCAGGTGATCCATCAGAATGTTGCCCATGCTGTCCCGGATAAAGACCGACTCGCCCAGGTTGCCCCGCAGCACGCCGCCCAGCCAGCGGACGTACTGGAGGGGGAGGGGGTCATTCAGCCCCATGCGTTCCCGCAGTGCGGCGATCTCCGCGTCCTGGGCCTGATCGCCCAGCATCATGGCCGCCGGATCGCCGGGGGCCAGGTGCACCAGCAGGAAGATGACCACCGATACCACCAGCAGCACGGGGATCAGGGTCAGTATGCGTTTGATGACGTATTTTTTCATTGAGATCACTCCGGTGTGCCGCGTGAAGCGGCGCCGTTCCCGGGAAAAAGCCCCGGGATAGGAAAATATGGCTCTCTGCCGCAGCGTTTCCCACGCTGCGGCAGAGGCGTACGAAAAACCTTTGCTTATGTAGAAACGCGGCTCAGAAGTGAGCGTTCACATAGGTGATGCGCTCGAAATAGCCCAGATCCTGCACCTCGGCGGAGGAGATCATAAAGACATTCTGGATGCCGAAGTTCACCACGGGCATGTAGTCGCTCCACATATACTCCTGGAGATCCCGCCAGATGGCCACGCCCTCTTCCATGTTGATGGAGGCGTTGATGCGCTGAAGCTCGGTCTGGATGTGCTCATCGGTGCACCAACCGGCCCAACCGCTGCTCAGATAGAGGTTCATGGAGGGGACGGTCTTGGGGGAGAAGGAGGTGATGAAGGCGTTGTAGTTCTCGGGCTCGTTGTTACGGATCTGCACGAAGGTGGACCAGTCGTAGGTCAGGATCTCGCAGGGGATGCCCGCCGCGTCCAGCTGGCTCTTGATCACCACGGCCATGTTGTAGAAGTCGGCGGAGTCGGAGGCCACCAGCAGTTTGAAGGGCGTGGTGAAGTCGTAACCGGCTTCCTTCAGCAGCTCCACGGCCTTCTCGCCGTCGCCCTGGTTGTAGTACTCGCTGCCGGCGTCGGTGTACCAGGCCTCCTGGGAGGGGAACATGTAAGACGAATTGAGCTCATAGAAGTCGCGGCTGCCGTAAGCGCCGTAGAGGATCTCGTCGCAGTTGAGCGCGGCGGCGATACCGCGGCGGAAGGCGGCGTCGGAGGCCAGGCCCTCGGCCTTGTTGAAGATGAGCATGGGCATCTCGGCGCTGGACATGGTCACATTGAACTCATCATCGGAGGCGAAGAGGTCATAGGAGTCATAGCCAATGCCGGAGGAGGCGTGGAAGCGCTTGCTGCGGAGACCGGAAACCACGGTGCTCTCGTCGCTGATCAGGTCGAAGACCACGGTGTTGATGTAGGCGTGCTTGTAGCCGCCCCAGCCGGAGAAGTCGCCGTCGGTGCCGTAGGGCTGGTAGTCCTCGAACTTCTCCAGGCGGATGAACTGGTCTTCCTTGATCTCGGCGATCTTGTAGGGGCCGGTGCCGATGAACTCGGTGAGGATGCCCGTGTCGTCAATGTTCTCGATCACGGAGGCGGGAACGATGATGGGGCGGTTGGCGTAGGTGCCCATCAGGTTGTTCAGGTAGGCGCAGGAGGCGGGCATGACGATGCGCACGGTGTTCTCGTCCACCTTCTCAAAGTGGGCGCCGCCGGTGAAGTCTCTGGCGGTGGCCACGTTGTCCACCCAGCGGTTCATGGAAGCCACTACGTCGTCGGCGGTCATGGTCTCGCCGTTGTGGAACTTCACGCCCTCGCGGAGGTGATAGACATACTCGGTGGCGTCCTCGTTCACATCCCAGCCGGTGCACAGCTCGGGGATGGGCTGGTACTCGGCGTTCACGGTGACGAGCTGCTCAAAAACAGAGCCGCTGACCACGAGGGAGGCCTCGTCGGAGGTGTTCATGAGAATGTCCAGATTGGTCGTGGCGTTGGCGGGGACCAGGTGCAGCACCTGATCGGCGGCGGTCTCACCGGCGTCCCCGGAGGGAGCGGCGGTGGGGGCGGTCTCCGTCTTTCCGCCGCCGCAGGCCGTCAGGCACAGCAGCAGGGAAAGGGCAAGGAGAATGGGGATCAGTCTTTTCATTGTGTTTCCTCCTTTGGAAAACTGGCGCGGACCTTTCCGGGGGAAAGGCCGCTGGCTTGGGGGGAACATCGCTCAGAGAAATTCCCGCAGACTCTTGAACTCCCTCTCTCCGAAACCACGGGTGGTCTCCGCGTGGTAGAGGGAGCTGACAATGGCTTCCTCCGTGGCCTCGATGGCGGCTTCAAAGACCACGTCAATGTCGTCGTCGAAGAAGTGCCGGTCAGAGAGGATGCTCTTATCACTGTAATGGGGGTGGCGCTGGGCGGTGGAGAAGGCGATGGCGATGTCGCCGCTGCCGTTGCCGCAATAGGAGCCCACCCGACCCAGAGCGATCATGGAGCGCCGTGCGACCCGCTCCAGCTGCCGTTCGTTCAGGGGTACATCCGTGGCCAGCACGATGATGATGGAGCCCTGATCCTTATCCATCTGATCCCGGTAGGCCTGGGCGCCCATGCGCATCCGGATCCGCCGGCCGATATGATCGCCGCCGATGGTCAGATGTCCGGAAGCGCCGAAGTTGGAGAGCACCAGCGAGCCTACGGTGTAGCGCTGGCCGTCCGCCTCCAGCAGCCGGGAGGCGGAGCCGATGCCGCTCTTGAGACCCAGGCAGCACATACCCGTGCCCGCGCCCACGCAGCCCTCGGCAAAGTCCTCCGCCGCCGCGTCCAGCGCCGCGCGGGCGTCCGCCTCGGTGACGTGGAGACCCCGGATGTCGTTGAGACGGCTGTCGTTGCACTCGGTGACCACGCAGTTGACCGTGCCGGTGTCCACGCCGATGTCAGCGTTCCGCTCCAGCATATACTTCACCAGCGCGTTCAGGGCGGTGCCCACGGAGAGAGTGTTGGTCATGAGGATGGGCGTTTCGAGGGTGCCCAGTTCCTGGATCTGGATCAGCCCCGCGCTTTTGCCGAAGCCGTTGAGCACGGAGACAGCGGCGGTGAGCTTTTCGTGAAAGGTGTCCCCGGGGTGGGGGATGATGGCGGTGACGCCGGTGTTGATCGTGCCCGCTTTGAGGGTGCAGTGGCCCACGGTGACGCCGGACACATCGGTGATGAGATTTTTCGGCCCTTTGAGAAAAAGGTTGAAAAGTCGAAGGGTACTGTTATCGGGAAGACCCATATGTTCGTCCTTCTTATTCTTGGAAAAGTAGCCGCGGCCTCACCGGCGCACGGCGCGTCCCAGCCGGGAGGAGAGGATCACGCCGTTCCTGGCAGCCAGACGGCCGCCCAGGAACACATATTCGATGCCCTCCGGGGCAAGGAGGGGCTGGGCAAAGGTGGAGCGGTCCCGCACCCGGGCGGCGTCGAAGATCACCACGTCCCCATCGCTGCCCACATTGAGCCGCCCCTTGTTCTCCAGGTGAAGCCGCCGGGCGGGGAGGGAGGTCATCATGGCGATGGCGCTGTCCATGGGCACTCTGCCCTTGCGGACATACTCCGCCAGGAAGCGGGGGAAGGCCCCGGCGGCCCGGGGATGGCCCTGTCCGTCGCTGAGGATGCCGTCGCTGCCCAGCATAACGCCGCCGTGCCGGTAGGCCAGGTCCACGTCCTGCTGCTGCATGACATAGCAGACGGTTTTGCACTCGGGGAAGTCCCGGCGCATCTCCGCGAAGGTCTCCGCGGTGCAGCGCTGGCCCTTGTATTTGCCCTCGCTGAGCTCCAGCACGCCGTAGCCGCAGTGGTAGCGCTCCAGCCAGCCGTCGTCATAGGTGGCCGAGCCGATGGAGGTGGAAAAAGCGTCGTAGGGGTAACAGTCGCAGGTGATGTCCAGCCCCTGCATCCGGTAGCAGTCCACCAGGGAGAGAAAGCTCTCCATCTGTCCGAAACCGGCCATGCTGCCGATGTGGGAGAGCTGCACGCCCACCCCCAGCGACTTGCCCAGATCCAGCAGCTCCCGGGCGGAGTCGAAAACCTCGGCCGCGTCGCTGCGGATGTGGGCGGCCACGAACTTGTCCGTGCCCCGGAGGGGCTGGGCGGTGCGCAGCAGCTCGTGGACGGTGATGCCGGGGTAGTAGCGGATGCCGTAGGAGACGCCGAGACAGCCCCGGCGGAGGCTGCGGGCGATGCCCTCGCGCATCCGCTCGATCTCCTCCTCCGTGGCGGGTGCGTACCGGTTCTCCGCGCCGCTGTGCTCCCGGAAGTAGCCGTGTCCGGCCAGCATACCCACATTTACGCAGGCGCCGTCCCGATCCACCAGATCGAGGTAATCCCCCGGGTCGCAGGCGTTGTCGCCGCAGTTTCCTCCCACGGCGGTGGTCACGCCCATGCGCAGCATACAGGCGAAAATGCTGCGCTGCTCGTTGTACACAATGCGCCCGTCGGCCCCCACGGGATCCTCGTGCATGTGGATATCCACAAACCCGGGACAGACGATCTTCCCGGCGGCGTCGATGGTCTCATCGGCGGCATAATTCTCCGTGCCCACGGCGGCCACATGGCCGTCGGCAAGCAGCAGGTTGAGCCGGGCGTGAACCCCGTTGGCGGGGTCGATCACAAGCCCGTTGATGATGAGTGTTTTCATGCTCTGCCAGCTTTCCAAAAAGAGTATTATCCCATTCTATGCCGGTACCCTCCGACCGCTCACTGTATTATAACACACGAGCATAACAAAAGTAAAGGAACGGGTATGGTTATAATTTTTCCGTCCCATCTTTACGGCTGCGCGGGAGGGGGGCGGTGTTCTCTTATGGATGCCGCAGGCCTTTCGCAGAATGTTTCTGCGTATAGCAAAAAGCCATGACCTCCGGAAAGAGAAGCCATGACCGAAAAAACCCGATTATACAAAATACCAGGTCACTCGTCCTATGACAGCTCTCCACCGAAGTGACAGTCCGGGGGATGTTCTCCCGCCGGCCCAGAGAAGCGGGCGCCAGACAGCGCCAAACCCTCTTCGGCAGCCTCTCCTTTCAGCTCCCGGTGTCTGCCGTTTGCAGGAGCTTACTCTTATCGGCTGCGCCTCTATCCATAAGATGACTCTACTATTATATAAGTGTATCAGAAAGCTGTCAAATAGAAAAATGTACAAAATTCCGCGCCACTTTTCTATGGTTTGCAAAATATCTGCCATAAGGTCGCCCTCCCGCCCCCAAAGCGGCGGGAGGACTGCCCTTCGGACGATGTATACAGGGGAAACTCAGCTTCCGCTGACGGTGAGTACGCTGCCCAGCGTCTCGCGGAGAATGGCACGGAGGGTGTCCTCCTCCAGATTGAAGACGATGGCTACGCCCTCCACATGACAGCTGTTGGAGGTGAAGCGGCGGATGCTCTCCTCCTCATCCGTCACGGAAATCTGACAGCTCTGCCCCTGGGCGGTCAGCACGAATTTGATGTGCCCGATGATGCCCCCGGCCTCGTTGACCCGCCGGCCGATCTCCCGGAGCTGCCCGGCGAGGATCTTCTCGCCTTCTTCATAACCGGCCGCGTTCAGCACACCGGCCATGGAGCCGATCATGGACATATCGTGGTAGGTGATGTCGATGCCGTCGTGGTGGTGCTCGTGCTCGTGGTCGTGGCAGCCGCAGTCGCAGTCGTCGCCGTGGTCGTGGTGATGCTCGTGGTCATGGTCGTGGCAGCCGCAGTCGTCGCCGTGGTCGTGGTGGTGCTCGTGGTCATGGTCGTGGCAGCCGCAGTCCTCGCCGTGGTCATGGTGGTGCTCGTGCTCGTGGTCGTGGCAGCCGCAGTCCTCGCCGTGGTCATGGTGATGCTCGTGCTCGTGGTCGTGGCAGCCGCAGTCCTCGCTGTGGTCGTGATGGTGTTCGTGCTCGGACATGGTCAATCCTCCCTTCCAAGAACCTTATCCAGAACTTCGTTGGTGATGCCTTCCTTGGCGCTGACCAGGCAGAGTTCCGCCTCACTGTTGAAGGAGCGGACGCTCTCGCTGACGGAGCGGAGAGTCTCTTCGTCCACCAGATCGCACTTGTTCAGCAAAATGACGTCGGCCTTGGCCAGCTGGAAGGGCAGCAGCTTCTCCATGGGCCGGAGGAGCTTGTTCCAGCGCTGGGCGTCCGCCAGACAGGCCACCCGCACGTCCTGCTCGATGGAGTGTTCCAGATTGTCCTTGATGCTCTGGGGGAAGGCCACGCCGGTGGCCTCCATGATGATCCAGTCGGGGTTCAGATCCCGCTGGATGGTGCGGACGTTCATGGGCAGCTCGCCGGCCATGGTGCAGCACACGCAGCCGGAGAACATTCCCTTCACCTCGTAACCGGCGCCGCGAAGAACCTGGTCGTCCACGCCGATCTCGCCGATCTCGTTTTCCAGAATGACGATCTTCTCAATGCCCAGATCGTCGATCATGTGGTGCGCAAGACGGAGAATAAAGCTGGTTTTGCCGGAGCCGAGAAAACCGCCGACAACTAAGAAATTCACAACAATTCCTCCTCTTTACCTGCCCGGGTGAAGCCCGCGCGGTCCTGATACATTATAATATAATACAAAAACGGAGAAAATACAAGGCTTTCCCGGGAGAAAAGACGGAACTTTGCGCCCGATCAGTCTCCGGTGTAGCCGTAGACCTTGCGCCCGTACCAGTGGGCCTCGTCCCGGACGATGCGCTTCACTTCCTCGATGACCGGGTCGCCGAAATAGCTCACCAGACCGCTGTGGTAGAAGGCGTAGGCGCCGCCGGGGGCGTTTTTGTCGATGATGTCCCGCACGCTCTGGCGCAGCGCCTCCTCATCGTAGTTGGGGTAGTCGCCGGGCATATGGAGAGCCCACTCCCAGCCGCCGCAGAAGGACATCTTGCCCTTGTATCTTTCCTTGAGCCGGGGCACGCTGTTGATCTCCTGAATGGGGTCGGTAATCTGCACGCCGAAGTCCACCATGTAGTCGGTAAACTCGTCGATCTTCCCGCAGATGTGGAAGGCCACGGGGATGCCCCGTTCCACGGCGGGCCTGGTGAGGCGTTTGTAGATGGGGAGGAACACATCCTCGTAGATGGCGGGGGAGAAGAACGGGGTGGTCTTGGCGCAGGTGTCGTCGCCCAGAGACCAGATGTCGGGCTTGTACACATCCAGCATCTTCTCGAAGTAGGGTTCGATGTGATCCACCATGGCGTTGAGCATGGCTTTCACCTCGTCGGGGTCGGTGTACAGGGCGGTCAGGCCGCCCTCAAAGCCCATGAGCGCCACCAGCTCCTGGAAGGGCATCAGCCCCGGGCCCACCTTCACGGCGGAGCGCTCCCGGTCGATGTGGAAGTCGTTGAGCTGCTTTTCATAGGTTTTTTCCCAGTCGAATTCGTTGGCTTTGGGGAATTTCAGCACCTTGCTCCAGTCTTCGATCTCCGGCAGCAGCACGATGCCGGTGTCGGGCATGGTGGCCCGGGCGGTACCCTCCGCCGCGATGTATTTCACGCCCCACATATCCGTGCCGCCGTCCACAAACTGGGTGGAATCGTAGAGCGGGGGCACCATCATCACGTCCGCCACTTCACCCAGATAGGGGGTACCCATCATGGTAAAGACCGGCACATATTCCGGGTGTCCGCCGTGGGCCAGTTTCAGAAAATTCTCCTTGGGTGTGATGCCTGCCATGGGTCATACCTCCTTTTTCCTGCGGTTTTCGTTGTATTCCCTGTTTATCAAAAGACCCCTGCCCGCACTGCTGCGGGCAGGGGCTGATCGGATGCGAGAGCTTCTCCGCCCCGCCCCCGCCCGCAGAGCGAAGGGGCCGGGACAGGACATATCACTCGCCGGTGTAGCCGTAGACCTTGCGGCCGTACCAGTGGGCCTCGTCGCGGACGATGAGGTTGATCTTCTGAGCCACCTCCGCGTCGTCGGCGCGGCTGGCCACGCCGCCGGCGAAGCCGTAGGCGCCGCCCTTGCAGTTCTTGTCGATGGCGTCGCGGACGCCCTGCCGGATCTCCTCCTCGTCGAACTCGGGGTAGTTCTTGGGCATATGGAGATCCCAGTCCCAGCCGCCGCAGAAGGACATCTTGCCCTTGAAGCGCTCTTTGCAGGCCATAATGTCGTTGCTCTCCTGCGCGGGCTCCAGGATCTGCACATTGAACTGGGTCATCATCTCCATGAAAGGCTCGCAGTAGCCGCAGTTGTGGAACACCACGGGGATGTCGTTCTCCATGGCGGGCCGGGCCAGACGCTTGTAGATGGGCAGGAACACATCCTCGTAGATCTCGGGGGAGAAGAAGGGCGTCTGCTTGGCGCAGGTGTCGTCCAGTATGTACCACATATCGGGCTTGGAAGCCTCATACATCTTCATGAAGTAAGGCTCGATGTGGTCCACCATGGCGTTGAGCATGGCCTTGACCTCTTCGGGGTCGGTATAGAGGGCCATCAGACCGCCCTCAAAGCCCATCATGGCCACCAGCTCCTGGAAGGGCATCAGTCCGGGGCCGCCCTTGAGCACGGTCTGGGTGCGGTCGATGTTGGCCTTCTCCAGTCCTTCCTTGTAGGCGCGGTCATAGTCCACATCGTTGGGCTTGGGGAATTTGATGACCTTGCTCCAGTCGGCAATGTCCTCCAGCATGATGATGCTGGTGTCGGGCATGGTGGCCTGCACGCCGGCCTCGGGAGCCACATACCGGACGCCCCACATATCATAGCCGCCGTCCACAAAGTGGTTGGCCGTGAAAGTGGGATCCATGATCATCGCGTCCGCCACCTCGCCCAGATAGGGAATGCCCATCATGGTGTAAACGGGGACGTACTCGGGATGACCGCCGTGGGCGAGCATCATGAAGTTTTCCTTGGGTGTTACCTTCGCCATGGTTGTTTCCTCCTCGTTTTCAAAATATGACAAATGCGCTTATTCGCCGGTGTAACCGTAGATCTTGTGGCCGTAGGTGTAGACCTCGTCCTGCACGATCATGTTGATCTTCATGGCCGTCTCGTCTCCCACGGCGCCTACCACGCCGCCGCAGAAGACATAGTTGCCCTCCTTGCCGTAGGTGTCGATGGAGTGGCGCACGCTCTCGCGGATCTCCTCTTCGTCGAACTCGGGGTAGTTTTTGGGCATGTGGAAGTCCCAGTCCCAGCCGCCGCAGAACACCATCCGGCCCTTGTACTGCTTGACCAGGGCGGGGATGTCGTTGGTCTCCTGCACGGGGTTGGTGTACTTCACGCCGAAGTCCACCATGAAGGGCAGGAATTCGTCGATGCGGCCGCAGTTGTGGAAATCCACGGGGATGCCCCGCTCCACGGCCCGGCGGGTGCAGGCGGCGTAGACGGGTTTGAAAATGTCCTCGTAGATCTCCGGGGAGAAGAACGGGGTGGTCTTGGCGCAGGTGTCGTCGCCGATGCCGAAAAGGTCGATGTCAAAGTAATCGAAGATGATGTCGATGGCGGGGAGAATGGTCTCCTCCAGCATGGCCCCGAACATCTCCTTGACCTCGTGGGGGTCGGTGTAGAGAGCCATCAGACCGCCCTCAAAGCCCATGAGCCCCACCAGCGCCTGGAAGAAGCCGATGCCCGGGCAGCCTCCCATGAGCGCGGTCTCGTTGTGGTCAAAGTTCAGCGCCGCCACCTGCTTGTCTGCCCAGTCCTTCCAGTCGGACACTTCGATCATCTTGGGAAACTTCAGCACCTTGCGCCAGTCGGCGATGTCGTGGAGCAGGATCTTGTTGGTGTTGGGCATGGTGGCGCCGCCGGCTTCGGAGGAGGCTATGTACTCAATGCCCCACAAGTCCTTGCCGCCGTCGCGGAACATATCCGAGGGGTAGAGGTCGGCCCGGATGGTTTTGAAAGTGCACTCCCCGTGCACTTCCTCGCCGAACATGGTGTACATGGGGAGGTAATAGGGAAGCTCTCCCCGGCTCATGCGCAGATAGTTTTCCTTGGGGGTGATCCTTGCCATGGTAAGTTCCTCCTTTTCCTGTTGTGCTCAGACAGTTATTCGCTGCGGTCAGACGCGGAGGGGAAAGAGGGTCATGCCGTCAATCGCCGGTGTAGCCGTAGACCTTGCGGCCGTACCAGTGGGCCTCGTCCCGCATGATGCGGGTGATCTCGGCGCAGACGGGGTCGCCGGGGTAGCTGATGGGCCAGCCCAGGAAACCGTAGGCGCCGCCGGGCGCGTCGTAGTCGATGACATCCCGGACGCCCTGGCGGAATTCCTCTTCATCGTATTCGGGGTAGTTCTTCGGGATGCGGACGCCCCAGTCCCAGCCGCCGACCAGACCCAGCTTGCCCCTGTACTGCTCCTTGAGAGAGGGAATGTCGTTGGTCTCCTGCATGGGCTCGAGGATCTTCACGCCGAAGTCCAGCATGAAGGGGATGAATTCATCCACTTTGCCGCAGTTGTGGAACACGATGGGGATGCCCCGGTCGTTGGCGGGCTTGGCAAGACGGTGGTAAACGGGCAGGAACACCTCCTCGTAGATGGCGGGGGAGAAGAAGGGGGTCTCCTTGGCGCAGGTGTCGTCCAGCATGTACCAGAGGTCGGGCTTGAACTCGTCGATGAGCCGGGTGTAGTAAGGCTCCAGATAGTCCACCATGGCCATGAACATGGCCTTGACCTCCTCGGGGTCGGTGTAGAGGGCCATGAGACCGTTGTCAAAGCCCATCATGGCCACCAGCTCCTGGAAAGGCCCCAGGCCGGGGCCACACTTCACGGCGCTCTGCTCCCGGTCCACATGGAACATCTTCAGACTGTTTTCATACATGCCGTGCCAGTCCAGCTCGTTTACGGGGAGCGCCTCGGGGAACTTGATGGACTTGCTCCAGTCGGCGATGTCCTCGAAAAGGTGGAAACCGGTGTCCGGCATCATGGCGTTGGTGCCGGAGGAAGCCTGCTTGTAGGGTACGCCCCACATATCCGTACCGCCCTGGAAGCTGGTGTCCTTGAATATCGGTGCGTTGATGAAAACGTCCGCCGCCTCGCCCAGATAGGGCTCGCCCATCATGGTGTAGACGGGGACGTACTCAGGATGACCGCCGCCTACCAATCTCATCAGGTTGTCTTTCGGAGTGATCTTTGCCATTTCCTTGCCCTCCTGTCGGTCGGTTCAAAGCATGCACTTTTCGAATAAACTTATGTCAATAAAATATAACAAAGGCATTTAAATTACAAACAACCAATCGTATGAAAGTGGAAAAACAAATATTTATAGACTTTATTTCGGAAAAAAGATACAAAAAACACCGGGACATCATCACAAAACTGTGAAATGTCCCGATGCATTTTTGCACTAAATCAATTTGAACGCGATGTGTGTGATGAGAATAATTTATTCGCCCGTGTATCCGTAGACCTTCCTGCCGTAGGTATGTACCTCATCGCGCATGATCTCGGTGATCCGGGCCACGGCCTCGTTCTGGCCGGGCAGGCCGATGGGGAAGCCGGCGAAAGCATAGCCGCCGCCCACGGAATACTTATCGATGCTGTCGCGGATGTCCTGACGGAACGCCTCCTCGTCGAACTCGGGGAAGTCGGGGGGCATGTGGTCGCCCCAGCCCCAGCAGCCCATCACGGAGAGCTTGCCCTTGTACTGTTCCTTGACCTTGAGGATGTCGTTGACCTCCTGCATGGGCTCGGTCATCTCCACGCCGAATTCCACCATGAAGGGCAGGAACTCCTCGATCTTGCCGCAGTTGTGGAACACCACGGGCACGTCGTGCTCGGTGGCGATCTTGCACATACGCGAGTAGAGGGGGAAGAAGATGTCCTTGTAGATCTCGGGGGAGAAGAACGGCGTGGCCGCGGCGGCGGTGTCGTCGGCGATGCCCCAGCAGTCGGGCCGGATGACGTCGAACGCCTTCTTGTAGAAGGGCTCCAGGAAGTCCACCATGGCGTTGAGCATGGCCTTGACCTCCTCGGGGTCGGTGTAGAGGGCCATCAAACCGCCGTCAAAGCCCATCATGGCCACCAGCTCCTGGAAGGGGGAGAAGTCGAAACCGATCTTCAGGGCGGTTTGGCTGCGGTCAAAGGTCTTGAGGGCGTCCTGATAGACCTTCTCCACGTCGACGTCGTTGGGGGTGGGGAACTTCACGACCTTGGTCCAGTCGGCGATGTCCTCCAGCATCACGAAGCTGGTGTCGGGCATGGTGGCCTGCACGCCGGACTCGGGAGCCTTGTAGGGCACGCCCCAGATGTCCTTGCCGCCGTCGACGAACTGAGTGGAGGTAAAGAAGGGCAGACGGATGCCGCCGCAGGCGCTCTCTCCCTTGTAGGGGGCGCCCATGAGACTGTAGAAGGGGACGTAATCGGGAGTGCCGCCGTGACGAAGCTTCATAAAGTTCTCTTTCGGGGTAACTTTCGCCATGATTGATTCCTCCTGTCAAATGTTCAAGAATACGCAAGCGGTATATAACTTCGGCGAATGGAGCTTATGCAAATATGGTATTACAAGTGGGCCTGAGAAACAAACAGCTTTTTTCTGTATCCTACAATCATAAGTTGTTGAATTTAATTAAAACAACCAAAAGTTTCATATTCGGTCCCTGATCGTTGCGCCGGCGCGTCAGGCGTGGTAAAATGAAGGCAGAAAAGGCAGGGGGAGAGAGACATGAACATCAACCAGCTTCGCCAGTTCGCGGCGGTGGCCCGGTACAAGAGCATGACCCGGGCGGCCCAGGAGCTGTACATGACCCAGCAGGCCCTCAGCAAGACGCTCAAGCTCATGCAAAACGAGATGGGCGGGGAACTTTTTGTCAGCCGGGGACAGGGTTTGCAGCTGACGGATCTGGGCAGCAAGCTGTTGGCCATCGCCGAGTCGCTGCTGCCCCGGTACGATTCGTGCATGGAGATGATCACGCAGCTCATCGAGCAGAACAAAAACCGCGTGTCCGTCTGCTTTGAGAACGGCTTCGGCAAATACGCCATCCCGGCGGAGCTGATGCTGGACGGAACGGTCTCCACCCAGATGGCCGCCGACGGGGCGGGCTGTATCCGCGAAGTGGAGGAAGGACGGGCGGAGGTGGGCGTGTGCAGCCCGCCGGAGGCGCTGCGCGACGGGATGCGCTATTTCCCGCTGGTGCGGGAGCCGCTGATGCTGCTGATGCGCCGGGAACACCCCCTGGCGGGGGAGAAGTCGCTCCGGGTGGGACAGCTGCGGGACTATCCGCACATTATGCCCGCTTTGCACAGCGCGGAGATGAACCGCTATATCAGCCGGTGCATCGACGAGGGCTTTTTCCCCCGCTTCGTCATCGAGTCCCGGGACTTCGGCTTTATGGTCCGGGCGCTGCTGACGGAGGATCTGCTGCTGCCCTGCCCCAGCTTTGCCGTGGAGGAGAGGATGAGCGATCTGGTGCTGCTGCCGCTGGAGGGGGAGAAGCTTTTCACGGAGATCGGCGTGGTGGTACGCCGGGAGCGCTGCTCCGGGAAGACGGAACAGTTCGTGGAGCGGCTGCGGGAATTTTATAAAACCCGCGGATGAGGAAAATTTGTGCTTGACAAACGGACGGTTGTGTGCTATCTTGTGCCAAACCGTTGAGGAAGAGTGAGTAGGCCGTACCTCTTCCCTCGCAGAGAGCCGCAGGCGGTGGGATTGCGGCAGGGAATGTGCAGGCCGAATGGACTTCTGAGGGCGAGCGGAAACCCGGAGCGGGGAGTATGCGAGACGGAGCGGGGCTCTCCGTAATCAAAGGCCGGCATATACAGGGTGTATGCGCTGAGTGGGCGCGCGGGAAGCGCGTCAAGCCGGGTGGTACCGCAGGAAATCATATTCCTGTCCCAGCAAAGAGATTTGCAGGGACAGGTTTTTTTGTTTTTTCGGAGAGGAGAGAGGCTCGTATGCTGTACACGAAACGATGGCGCACGGCGCCGGAGAGAGAAAGAACGACACAGAGAAAACGCCGAACCGCCATGGGCCTGCCACGGCCCCGAAATTGAGAAAGGAAGTACATCCATGAAAAAGTTTTTTGCTCTTCTGCTGACTGTGACCATGCTCCTCACCCTCGCCGCCTGCGGCGGCAAGACCGCAGCCCCCGCGGAGAAAACCGAAGCCTCCGCCGCGCAGACGGAGGCTCCCGCCACCCCCACGGAAAAGACTGTCTACAAGGTGGGCGTCTGCAACTATGTGGATGACGCCTCCCTCAACCAGATCGTGGACGCGCTCACCACCCGCCTTTCCGAGATCGGCGAGGAGAAGGGCGTGGAGTTTGTGGTGGACTACGATAACTGCAACGCCGATGCCAACGTGCTCTCCCAGATCATCGCCAACTTCATGTCCGACGGGGTGGATCTGATGGTGGGCGTGGCCACGCCCGTGGCCATGGCCATGCAGTCCGCCACGGAGGACGACCCCATCCCTGTGGTCTTCTCCGCGGTCTCCGACCCGGTGGGCGCCGCCCTGGTGGACACTCTGGACGCCCCCGGCGGCAACCTCACCGGCACCAGCGACTATCTTGACACCGCCGCGGTCATGAACCTGATCTTCGCCGCCGACCCGGAGGCGGACTGCGTGGGGCTGCTCTACGACATGGGCCAGGACGCCTCCACCGCAGCCATCGCCCAGGCCAGGGAATATCTGGAGACCAGGGGCGTGCGGGTGGCGGAGCGCTGCGGCACCACCGTGGAGGAAGTGACCCTGGCCGCCCAGGCCCTGATCACCGACGGCGCGGACGCCATCTTCACTCCCACCGACAACACCATCATGACCGCCGAACTCTCCATCTATGAGCTGCTGGCCCAGGCCGGCGTGCCCCACTACACCGGCGCCGACTCCTTCGCCCTCAACGGCGCCTTCCTGGGCTACGGCGTGGACTACGCCAATCTGGGCCGGGAGACCGCCGACATGGTGGCGGAGATCCTGCTGGAGGGCAAAGACCCTGCCGCCGTCCCCGTGCGCACCTTCGATAACGGCACCGCCACGGTGAACACCGAGACCTGCGCGGCGCTGGGTCTGGACTTCGACGCGGTCAGCGCTGCCTTCGCCCCCTATTGCACCCGCGTGGCCTCCATCACCACCGCCGAGAGCTTCGATGAGCTGAAGTAAGGAGAGATACGCCATGTCCCTGTCCTCTGCCATGAGCCTGATCCAGACAGCGCTGGAACTGGGGCTCATCAGCGCCCTGACCGTGCTGGCGCTCTTCCTCAGCTACAGTATGCTGAATGTCTGCGACCTTTCCACCGACGGCTGCTTTACGCTGGGCGCGGCGGTGGGGGCCGTGGTGGCCCTGGCCGGCCACCCGCTGCTCTCCATCCCCGCCGCCATGGCCGCCGGCATGACCTCGGGCTTTGTTACCGCCCTGCTGCAAACGAAGATGGGCGTCAACAGCCTCCTCTCGGGCATCGCGGTGAATACGGCGCTTTACAGCGTGAACATCGCCGTGATGGGCCAGTCCTCCCTGCTCAATCTCAACAAGACCGAGACGGTCTTTACCCTTCTGCGCGACAAGCTCAGCGGTACTGTCCTCCATGGACAGTACCGCCTCGTGGCGGCGGTGCTGGCGGTGGGGGCCGTGTGGCTCTTCCTCGTCCTCTTCCTCCGCACCCGGCTGGGTCTGGCCATCCGTGCCACGGGCAACAACCCGGACATGGTGCGCTCCTCTTCCATCAACCCTGCCCTCACCACCACGGTGGGGCTGTGTATCTCCAACTCCTTCACCGCCCTTTCCGGCTGCCTGCTGGCCCAGTCCCAGAAGTCCGTGAACATCGATATCGGCTCCGGCATGGTCACCGTGGCCCTGGCCTCCCTGCTCATCGGCGGTGTGTTCACCGCCCGGGGAAAGATCCCGCTGCGCGCGGCGGGGGCTGTGCTGGGCGCCGTGATCTTCCGGCTGGTCTACACGCTGGCGCTGCGGCTGGATATGCCCGCATTCATGCTCAAGCTGGTGTCCTCCGTGATCGTGGTGGCGGCTATCTCCGCGCCCTACCTCCGCGCCCGGGCACCCCTCTATAAGCGGAGAAGGGAGCTGAAAAAGCGAAAGGGGGAAGAGAAATGCTGAGACTCTCTCACGTCTCCAAGACCTTCTCACCCGGCACCGCCAACGAGAAGAAGGCCATGGACGATTTCAGCCTGGAGGTGGAGGACGGGGAATTCGTGTCCATCATCGGCGCCAACGGCGCGGGAAAGAGCACGCTTTTCAACGCCATCGCCGGCAGCTTCATCACCGACGAGGGCGCTATCGAGCTGGATGGCGAGGACATCACCCTGATGCCCGAGTACAGGCGCTCCAAGTTCATCGGGCGGCTCTTTCAGGATCCCCTCCGGGGCAGCGCCCCGGATATGAGCATCGAGGAAAATCTGGCGCTGGCCGCCGGACGGGGCGGCTGGCTGGGGCGCATCACCCGAGCCGACCGGGCATTTTTCCGGGAAAAGCTGGCGCAGCTGGACATGGGGCTGGAGGATCGGATGGAGCAGAGCGTGGGGCTCCTCTCCGGGGGACAGCGCCAGGCGCTGACGCTGATGATGGCCACCATCAATCCGCCCCGGCTGCTGCTGCTGGACGAACACACCGCGGCGCTGGACCCGGGCACGGCGGAGAAGGTGCTGCGCCTGACCGGGGAGATCGTGGCCGGGCGCCGTCTCACCTGTCTGATGATCACCCACAATATGCGCTCGGCGCTGCAGCTGGGCAGCCGCACCATTATGATGGACCGGGGCAGGATCATTCTGGATGTGAAGGGGGAGGAGCGGCGCGGCCTCACCGTGGAGTCTTTGACCGAGAAATTCCGCACCGCCTCCGGACGCGCGCTGGACAACGACAGGATGCTGCTGAACTGAAAAACCG
Source organism: bacterium (assembly GCA_029009095.1). Classification (GTDB taxonomy): domain Bacteria; phylum Bacillota; class Clostridia; order Oscillospirales; family Oscillospiraceae; genus Apopatocola. The sequence continues at coordinate 40,055 of JAQXJT010000040.1, read as the reverse complement.
CCCCGTCTGCACAGGCGGCGGCGGAACAGAACGGAAAAAGGAAGGACGGCTTTTGGCCGTCCTTCCTGCATAGGCTGGTTATGGAGTTTCGTCCGGTATGTCCTCCGGCGCTTCGGGCATCTCGGGAGATTGCGGCTGCTCCCGGTCTTCAGCCGGTTTATCGGCGGCTTCCCGTTCCCGGGCCGCCTCCTGTTCGCGGAGCCTGCACTGTTCCACATAGTTCACGGCGGCTCTGGCGGTGGCGTAGGCGTCGGGTTCATAGCTGTCCGCGCCCAGCTCTGCGGCGATCTCCGCCGTCAGCGGCGCGCCGCCCACCATAATGAACACCTGCTCTCGCAGCCCGGCCTCCGTAATGGCCTGAATGGTCTCGCTGATGGCGGGAATGGTGGTGGTCAGCAGGGCGGACAGACCCAGCAAATGACAGTCGCTCTCTTTCCGCACCGTCTCCACGAAGACCTCCGGCGGCACGTCCACGCCCAGATCGATGACCTCGAAGCCAAAGGACTCCAGCGTGCAGCACACCAGATTTTTCCCCACATCGTGCAGATCGCCCTGCACGGTGCCCAGAATGAACTTCTCGTGGTTGGTCTGCCGGTCGGCGGAGAGCAGCGGGCGCAGCAGCGCCAGTCCCTTTTTCATGGTGGCGGCGGCCACCAGCATCTCGGGGACGAAGATGTCGTTGTTGTGGAAAAGCGCGCCCACCTGAAGCATGGACTCGGTCATGGCGTTGATGATCTCCTCAGCACTGTAGCCCCGGGTGAGAGCCAACTGTACAGAACTGCTGATCCGCTTGACCTTGCCGCCAATAATGTTGCGTTTTACCTCTTCTAACGGCATGGCAGCTCCTTTCTCTCAGAGACTGCACTCGGTGATGTGAGTGAAGAGCCGGACGCTGGGGTTGGTGGTGTTGGTCTTCCAGGCCAGCACCAGCTTGCTGTCGGGCATATCCGTCAGGGGAATGGCCCGGGCGTTGGCGCTGTGGCAGGCGCGGTTCTCGGCGTTGAAGATGGAGATGCCGAAGCCCGACTCGATCCACAGGGACTTGGTACGCACATCGGGCACGTACTTGCTCTGGGGGACGAAGTCCGCCTTGGCGCAGCAGTTGAGGAGGAACCGGTTCTCCGGGGAGGACTTGCCGCCGGAGAAGATAAAGGTGTCCCGGCGAAAATCCTCGAGGGTGGAGACGGGGCGGCCCGCCAGACGGTGATCCGGGGGCACCACCATGCAGTAGCTCACGGTGTCCAGCGTCAGGAACTGCACGTTTTTCATGCCCTCCAGACCGTGATCCAGCGTAAAGATCAGATCCAGCTTGCCCTGCTCCAGCCCGGTGATCAGCTCATCCTCGTCCAGACGGACGGGGGAGACCTCCACCAGAGGCAGGCTCTGGGCAAAGTATTTCAGCGTGACCTGCAGGGAGTCGTCCAACTGTTGTCCCTCCAGAACGCCGATGTTCAAATGACCCATCAACCCGTTCTCGGTCTGACGCACGAGCAGCGTCACCCGCTCCAGCTCCTTGCGGAGATTGGGGAGCTCAGATGCCAGAAGCTGCCCGGCGGGGGTCAGCGCCACGCTGTGGTGGTTACGGGTAAGCAGGGGCACGCCCAGCTCCGTCTCCAGCGAGGCGATGCTCCGGCTCAGTGCCGGCTGGCTGATAAACATCTCGGCGGCGGCCTCGGTGAAGCTCAGTGAACGGGCAACGGCCATAAAATATTCCAACTGTTTGATGGTCATAGCTCACTCTCCTTTACACGGAAGTTATGATAGCATATTTTTTTGCAAAACGCTATATAGAATTTGCATAACTGACGAAAAAATATGGGGGCTTTTCTTGACAAGAGGTGAGATGCCGGTATAATTCAGGTAAAGTAAGAACGCCTCCGGGTATGGAGACGCCCGGAGGGCGGGAAACAGCCCAAAAACGGAAGGAGAAAAATATGAAGATCATCATAGACAACGAGGAGAATATTGCCCGCCGTGCCGCCCAGCGCTATGTGGAGCTGCTGCGGGAAAAGCCCGATGCCATCCTGGGCGGAGCCACAGGCTCCACGCCTCTGGGACTCTACGCCGAGCTTGCCCGGCTCTGCAAGGCCGGAGAGATCTCCTTTGCCCGGGCGCGCAGCTTCAATCTCGACGAGTATGTGGGCCTGGACGGAAGCCACGATCAGAGCTACCGCTACTTCATGAACGAGAACCTCTTCAAACACATCGACATCGACCTGGCCAACACCCGCGTGCCCGACGGCATCAACACCGCCATCGCCGCGGAGTACGACAGGGAGATCGAGGCCGCCGGCGGCATCGATCTGCAGCTTCTGGGCATCGGCGTGGACGGCCACATCGGCTTCAACGAGCCGGGCACCCCCTGGGACAGCGTCACCCATGTGGTGGAGCTCACCGAAAACACCCGGGAGGTGAACTCCCGCTTCTTTGCCTCTCTCGACGAAGTGCCCACCCACGCGGTCACCATGGGCATCAAGACCGTGATGAACGCCAGGAGCATCATCCTTATGGCCATCGGCAAGAGCAAGGCGGAGATCGTCAGAGCTTTTATTCAGGGCCCGGTCACCACCGAGGTGCCCGCCTCCATTTTGCAGCTTCACCCCGCCGTGGAGGTCTATCTGGATCCCGAGGCCGCCGCGCTCCTCTGATATTTTCCTACAGAGAAAACCCCTGTGTCAGACACGGGGGTTTTCTCTGCGAAAAAGCGGGTGGAAAAGCGTCTTGTTGTGGACAAAATTGCCGCAGCGTGGTAAAATCACCTTACATTATATAATACGACAGCAGGAACTGTGGAAACAGGAGGATATGACAATGCTGAAAGAATATGAGCGCTCCCCGGAGAGCATGAGCCGGGAGCAGCGCAAGGAGGAGACCAAACGCTACCAGAAGGGGCTTACCGCCCGGCAGCAGCCGCTGCGCGCTGCCCGCCTCCCCGTGATCGTGCTGATCGAGGGTTGGGCCGCCGCGGGCAAGGGCACGCTGATCAACGATCTGATCAGCGAGATCGACCCCCGCTTCGCCAGCGTTTTCTCCGCCGACCGGGCCCTTCAGGGCAGCGAGCGTTACCCCTTCCTCTACCCCTACTTCAACGCCATTCCCGAGGAGGGGAAGATCCTCTTCATGGACAGCGGCTGGATGGAGGAGACCGTCCGGGGCGCCGTGGCCGGGGAACTGGACGGAGAGGAGTGCGAGCTTTATCTCCGCAGCGTGAACCGCTTTGAGCGGCAGCTCCGGGACAACGGCTATCTCCTGATCAAGATCTTCGTGGATATCTCCCGCAAGGAGCAGAAAAAGCGGCTGGAGGCGCTGCGGGACGACGAGAACACCGCCTGGCGGGTGACGGACGCCGACCGCTGGCAGAATAAGGAGTACGATGCCTTCCGGGAGGCCTACGGGGAGTTCATGGAGCGCACCGGGGACGTGTTCGCCTGGCATGTCATGGACGGCGGCAGCAAGGCCGCGCTGCGCCACGACGCCTTCCGCCTTATCTGCGAGGAGGTGGACGCGGCGCTGGAGCGGGGCAAGTATAACGGCGAACCCTTTGAGGAGGAGTTCCCCATGACCGAGCCGCCCCGCCTGGAAGACGCCGATCTCTCCCTGTCGCTGAGCGACGAGGAGTATAAGACGGAGCTGAAAGCGCTGCAAAAGCGCCTTGGGGAGCTGCACAATACCGTCTATCGCATGGGCATCCCCGTGGTGATCTGCTACGAGGGCTGGGACGCCGCGGGGAAGGGCGGCAACATCCGCCGTCTGGCCTACCCGCTGGATCCCCGGGGCTTCGATGTGTACCCCATCGCCTCCCCCGAGCCCCACGAGCTTTCGCGCCACTATCTCTGGCGTTTCTACCAGCGCCTGCCCCGCACCGGCCATGTGGCCATCTTCGACCGCACCTGGTACGGCCGGGTCATGGTGGAGCGCATCGAGGGCTACTGCACCGAGAACGACTGGAAGCGGGCCTATAACGAGATCAACGAGTTTGAGGAGGATCTCTATGACTGGGGCGCGGTGGTGCTGAAGTTCTGGATCCACGTGGATCAGGACACCCAGCTCCAGCGTTTCACCGAGCGGCAGGAGAACCCCGACAAGCGCTGGAAGATCACCGACGAGGACTGGCGCAACCGGGAGAAGTGGCCCCAGTACGAGGAGGCCATCGGCGAGATGCTGGAAAAGACCTCCACGGTCTACGCCCCCTGGCACATCATCGAGTCCCGGGATAAGAAGTACGCCCGCGTGAAGGTGCTGCGTCTCACGGTGGAGGCGCTGGAAGAGGCCATCGCCGAAAGGGAAGAGCTGAATGGATAAGGAAATGACCCCTGCCAACAGGGGCGGCGCCGTGACGGGATACGGCAAAACCGACAGGGAGAAGCTGGAGGCCAAGCTGCGGCAGGACGAATCCGTCCTGCCCGCCTCCGGCAGCCGCTGCTTTACCGACCGGGAGCTGAGCTGGCTCCAGTTCAACCTCCGGGTGCTCAACGAGGCGGGGAACCGCAACGTGCCGCTGCTGGAGCGGCTCAAGTTCCTCTCCATCTACTACTCCAATCTGGACGAATTCTTCATGGTGCGCGTGGGCTCCCTGACCCACCGCAACGTGCTGCTGCCCTACTACACCGACCCCAAGACCGGCTACACCGCCGCCACCCAGATCAAGAAGGTGCTGGCGGAGACCGCCCGGCAGCAGGCGAAGGCCGAGAGCATCTACCGGGAGCTGCTGCACGATCTCTCGGAGAAGGGCATCGACGTGCTGGACTTCCGCCGCCTCAGCAAGGAGGAGGAGACCATCGCGCGCAAGGTCTTTGCCGAGCACAGGCCTCTGCTCTCCCCCCGGGTGGTGGACGCCCGCCACCCCCTGCCTTTCCTGGGCAACAAGGAGAGCTACATGGCCGCCCTGCTGGGCAAGGGGGAGGAGGTCAGCCTGGGCCTCGTGTCCCTTTACCGCCTGCCCAAGTTCACCGTCTTTGAGGTGTCCGGGCGGCAGAAGGTGCTGATCATGTCCGAGCTGGTGCGCTACATGGCCGCCCAGCTCTTCAAGAAGTACGAGCTGCGGGAGAGCTGCGTGGTGCGCCTGACCAGGAACGCGGACGTGTTCATCGAGGAGGATCTGCGCTCCTACGACGCGGACTACCGCGCCAGCATGGAGAAGATGCTCCGCAAGCGCAAGCGCCAGCAGCCGGTGCGCCTCCAGATCGACGGGCGTCCCAGCAAGAACTTCCGCACGCTGCTGGAGAAGAGCCTCCATGTCAACGAAAAGAACACCTTTATCTCCACCGTGCCCTTTGATCTGGGCTTCGGCGGGGAGGTGCACCGCACGGCGGATATGAAATACCCCGAGCGCAAAAGCGTGCGGAGCGTGAAGCTGCGGAAAGGGGAGTACTTCCGTTACCTGGATAAGCACGACCTCCTTTTGAGCTTCCCCCACCAGAGCATGATGCCCTTTATCGAGATGCTCTACGAGGCGGCGGACGACCCGGAGGTGGTCTCCATCCGCATCACCCTCTACCGTCTGGCGGCCAGCAGCAAGGTGGCCGCGGCGCTGGCCTACGCGGCGGATCAGGGCAAGGACGTGCTCTGCCTGCTGGAGCTTCGGGCCCGCTTTGACGAGCAGAACAACATCGACTACAGCGAGGTGCTGGAGGACGCGGGCTGCGCCGTGATCTACGGCCTCCCCGAGCAGAAGGTGCACAGCAAGCTCTGCCTCATCACCCGGCGCTGCGGCGACCAGGTGCGCTATATCACCCAGGTGGGCAGCGGCAACTATAACGAAGTCACCAGCGAGCAGTACTGCGATGTGTCTTTGATCACCTCCGACCCCGCGGTGGGGCAGGACGCCTCCGCTGTGTTCGACGCGCTGGCGCTGGGCGAGGTGCCCGCTGCCGCCGACCGGCTCTGGGTGGCGCCCGAGGGCTACAAGAGCCGGGTGCTGGAGATGCTGGAGAGGGAAAGGGCAAAGGGCGGGGAGGGCTTCGTGGCCATCAAGGTCAACTCCCTCAACGATATCGACGTGATGTCCGCCCTGATCGACTGCTCCCGGGCGGGCGTGACGGTGGAGCTCTACATCCGGGGCATCTGCTGCCTCTGCCCGGGGATCCCCGGCTACACGGACAACATCACCGTGCGCAGCGTGGTGGGCCGGTATCTGGAGCACAGCCGCATCTTCGTCTTTGGCCGGGGTGCGGAGCAGCGCATCTTTATGGGCAGCGGCGACCTGCTCAACCGCAACACCCGCCGCCGGGTGGAGTGCTTCATCGAGGCGGTGACCCCCGAGACCCGGGAGCCGCTGCTGGAGATCATGGAAGCGCTGCGGCAGGACCGGGAGAACGGCTGGGTCATGCAGAGCGACGGCAGCTACATCCTCGAAGAGGGGGGCGAGGGCACATCCAGTCAGGACAGGCTCTACCGTTACTTCTCTGAGCGGATCGTGGAGAACGATCCGGAGCCGACCCGGGAGGAAGAGACGGAACAGGCGAAGAAGAACGGCTTCTTTGCCGGACTTCTCCGCCTGTTCGGGTGGAAATAAGGGGATCACTTCCCCTGCCGTCTTAACCTGTCGGAGCCCAGGTACAGCGGGATGGCCGCCAGCTGGGAGAGCACCGAAACGGCGACCATGGCGGGGATGCTCACATCGTAGAGCACGCCCAGCAGCCAGCTGCCCAGGAACCAGAACACACCGAAGGAGCACTCGAAGATGCCGTAGCCGGTGGCCCGGCTGGTTTTGGGCACCATGTTGGTGACGGCGGCTTTCAGAATGGATTCCTGAGCCCCCATCCCCACGCCCCAGAGGGCGATGCCCAGAAGCAGCATGGGTACGGAGCCGGCGGCAAAAACGAAGATCGCGAAGGGCGCGGAAACGATGGTAGACCATACCAGAGCTTTCACGCCCTTTTTGTCGTACATCAGCCCAAAGACCAGCGCCGCCACCGCGTCCACCAGCATGGCCCCGGCGTAGAGCAGGGGCAGCGTGCCGCTGTTCACCAGCGAGGAGGTCTCCGAGAGACTCCCGGCCAGACCGGCGCAGGTTCGGGAGACATGCATGATGATCAGGGAGTAGTCGATGAAGCCGAAGGCGAAGAAGCTGATGCCCGCGATGTAGAGGATGAACTCTTTCTTCATCCGGAAGGGGATGTACTCCCTGGGAGCAGGCTCAAAGTGCTCGGGGTTGGGGAACTTGCGCCGGGTCACCAGCAGCAGGATCAGCGTGATGGCGCCGGGGATGGCCAGCACCGCAAAGCAGGTGGAGTAGACCTCGAACGTGCTGCCCTCGGTCTTTCCCAGCATCACCAGATAGAGCAGCACCGGTCCCAGAAACGCGCCGATCTGATCGAGCACCTCCTGGATGCCGAAGCTCTTGCCCGCCCCCTCCTGAGAGGCGGCGAAGGACATGATGGTGTCCTTTGCGGGCTTCTTGATGGCCTTGCCCATCCGCTGCACCACCAGCAGCGCGCAGGCGGCCACCCAGCCGTGCTCGCCCACCAGCGCCAGCGCCGGCACAGCCACAATGTCCAGCACATAGCCGAGTATGGTCATGGGCCAGTAGCGCTTGCTCTTGTCGGTCAGCTTCCCGAACACATAGCGCATGGAGTAGCCGATCATCTCGCCCAGCCCCGAGACAAAGCCGATCGTCCCCGCCGAAGCCCCCAGCAGCGAGAGATAGGCCCCCCGGATGCTGGAAGCGCCCTCGTGCGTCATGTCCGAGAACAGGCTCACCACGCCAAAGAGCAAAATGAACACCATCGCCCGGGAGAGTTTTTTCGTTTTCTGTTCTTCCATTTTTTACACCTCGTTTTCCATTCGTTCCGTCATCTCCGGGAAGCCCTCCCGGCTCTCCGCCTTGCACCGGCGGTAGAGAATGTCCGTCATCCGGGCGTATTCCGCCCGCTCCTCCTCACTGAGTCCCTCCAGCAGCCACTGGTAAAAGGCCGCCTCCACATGGGCCTTGGATTTTTTCAGCCCCTCCGCCAGGGGCGTGGGGTAGAGAAGGCGGCTGCGCCTGTCGCCGGGGTTTTCCCGGCGCTCGATGTAGCCCTTGGCCTCCAGATTGCCGGTCTGCCTGGCCACGGCGCCCTTGTCCAGCCCCAACTCCCTGCACACCTCCGACTGGGTGATGCCGGGGTTCTTGCGGATGAGGTGGAGCACGTCCATCTCTCCGGTGCCGACCCCCGTGGAGCGGAGGGTGCGCGCCGTAAAGCGGCTCGCCTCCCGCGCGATCTTGGTGATCTCCCGTTTCGTAATATCCATCTTTCGCCTCCGTGAAAGGTTGATGCATCAACGGATTGGATGATACCACAACTTTTTCTCCTGTCAAGCCCCAAACGGAAGATCTTACCGATTTTTTGCAGAAGGGGGAGGAAAGGGGCCGCGGGGGCGATTTTAGGGAAAAAGTGGGAGAAATTTCCCGGTTTTTGGGATTTTTTGGGGCTTTGCGCCCTTTTCTTTCGTGGGCAAACGGGGTATAATGCAATCATTCTGCACGAAATGGGAGGAAAGGGAAGTCATGGCATCTCCTCTGGTTTTTTCCGTGGATGTGGGCACCCAGAGCATCCGCGCCTGTCTCATCGACAGCGCCGGCGTCACGGTGTCGGAACTTGTAAGGCCCTACCCCGTGCCCTATGTCTCCCCCCGGAAGTCCTGGGCGGAGCAGGACGCCGAGTATTATTTTTCCGAGCTGTGCGCTGTGGCCAGAGAGCTGCGGGAGCAGAGCGGAGCGGAGTTTGAGCGCGTGATGTGCATGACGGTGACGGTGTTCCGGGACAGCTATGTGTGTCTGGACGGAGAGGGGAAGCCATTGCGGAAGTGCATCCTCTGGCTGGATCAGCGGAAAGTGAAAGATCCCCGGCCCCTGGCGCTGTGGCGGCGGCTCCTCTTCGCGCTCTGCGGCGTGGGGGAGACGGTGGATATACAGCGGCGCACCAGCATGTGCAACTATATTGCCGAGAACGAGCCGGAGGTCTGGGAGCGGACGGAGAAGTTCGTGCTGCTCTCCACCTATCTCAATTTCCGTATCACCCGCCGCATGGCGGACAGCGTGGCCTCCCAGATCGGCCACATCCCCTTCGACTACCGCCGCCGCCGCTGGGACCGGCACGGCATCACCCGCTGCCTCTACGACATCCCCGACGGGAAGCTCTGTGAGCTGGTGCCCTCCGGCACAAGGCTGGGCGCCGTCAGCGCCGAGTGCGCCACCCTCTCCTCCCTGCCCGAGGGGCTGCCCCTGATCGCCACCGGATCGGACAAGGGCTGCGAGACCCTGGGCCTGGGGGTGCTGGGGCAGGAGCAGGCGGCCCTCTCCTTCGGCACCAGCTGCACCGTGCAGCTCACCTCCCCCCGCTACTTCGAGCCAACGCCCTTTATGCCCGCCTACCCGGCCATCCCCAACGACCTTTACAACGGGGAGGTGCAGCTCTGGCGGGGCTACTGGATGCTCACCTGGTTCAAGCAGAACTTCGCGGAGAAAGAGATGGCCGAGGCCGCTGTGCTGGGCTGCAGTGCGGAGGATCTTCTCAACCGGCATCTGAAGGACGTCCCCGCCGGCTGCGAGGGGCTGATGGTGCTGCCCCACTGGACGCCCACGCTCACCACCCCCGGCGCCCGGGGCGCCATGATCGGCTTCAGCGACATACATACCAAATACCATGTCTACCGCGCCATCATCGAGGGGCTGAACTTCGGCCTTATGGAGGGGCTGGAGAACATGGAGCGCCGCTCGGGGCAAAAGGTGAAGGAGCTTCGCCTGGCCGGAGGGGGCAGCCGCAGCGACGAGATCTGCCAGATCACCGCCAATATGTTCGGCCTGCCCGTCTCCCGGGTGCGTACCGGGGACGCCAGCGCCCTGGGCGGGGCCATCTGCGCCTTTGTGGCCCGGGGGGAATACCCCGACTATGCCGCCGCCGTGAAGGGCATGGTACACCTGCGCGACACCTTCTACCCGGACATGGAGGAGCATAAGCTCTATGAGCGGCTCTACCGGGAGGTGTACCTGGGCTATTACAGGACCCTCCGGCCCCTCCACCGGAAGCTCCGGGAGCTGACGGGTGGCTGAGCGCGCCGCCCGGAGCGCAACTTTTCCGGCTCCGCCCTTGGCAAAGGGGGCGGGCTGTGGTACAATGTACGCACGGGGACGACCCGGGCGAAAGACCCGTCCCCGAGAGAAAGGATGAACAAGAATGGAGATACAGGACATTCTCTCCCGCTGCGACCACACCCTGCTGCGCACCGACTGCACCGCCCAGGAGATCCGCACCCTCTGCGACCAGGGCATCCGCTACGGCGTGGCCAGCGTGTGCATCCCGCCGGCCCATGTGGCGGGCGCGAAGCGCTATGTGGGCGATAAGTTGCGCCTTTGCACGGTGATCGGCTTCCCCAACGGCTACGCCACCACCCGCGTCAAGGCTTTTGAGGCGGACGACGCCATCCGCAATGGGGCGGACGAGATCGACATGGTGGTCAATCTGGGCATGGTCAGGGACCGGGCCCGGGACGAGATCCTCGACGAGCTGCGCCGGGTGCGCATGGCCTGCGGCGAGAAGATCCTGAAGGTCATCATCGAGTGCTGCCTGCTTACGGAGGAGGAAAAGCGCATGATGTGCGCGCTGGTCAGCGAGGCCCGCGCGGACTATATCAAGACCTCTACGGGCTTCTCCACGGGCGGGGCCACCTTTGAGGATGTGGAGCTGCTGCGGCAGTGCTGCGATCCCGCCGTCAAGGTCAAGGCCGCCGGCGGCATCTCCTCTCTGGAGGACGCCGAGCGCTTCCTGGAACTGGGCGCGGACCGCCTGGGCACCAGCCGCATCGTGAAGATCGCCATGGAGCAGGGGCTCTGAGACGGAGGGCGGGGGAGAGGCGGTTTTCCGGGAAAAATCGCGGGATTTTTCCTTGACAATCCTCTCCCGCCCTGCTATAATCTCTTCGGTGAAAAAGAAGAAGGTTCGGTCGTACCGGCCTCACCCGGCTGCCAGATGAGAGCATTGCCGCGGTCAAGAGCGTGAGTATCCCCACGGCGTGGGGGTGTTTTTGCGGCGGGTACGGTGAGCGTATCCGCTTTTTCGCATTCGGAGGAAAGAGGGGCCGCCCCGCGGGAGCGGCACAGGAAAAACAGTTTACGGAGGTGTTTGAACATCGCAAGCCAGAACCATTTGATCAATGAGGAGATCCAGGCCGCCGAGGTGCGTCTGATCAGTGAGAGCGGCGAACAGCTGGGTATCATGTCCTCACAGGCCGCGCTGGAAAAGGCGGGGGAACTGGAAGTAGACCTGGTCATGATCTCTCCGCAGGCCAAGCCGCCTGTGTGCAAGCTCATGGATTACGGCAAGTACCGTTTTGAACAGGCCAAGAAAGAGAAGGAAGCCCGCAAGAACCAGCACGTCATCGAGATCAAGGAGATCCGTATGTCTCCCGGCATTGGCGATAACGATTTCAACACCAAGCTGAAGAACGGCCAGAAATTCCTTCAGGACGGCAACCGCCTGAAGGTCACCATCCGCTTCCGCGGCCGTGAGATGGCCCACACCAGCATCGGCGAGGAGCTGCTGACCCGCTTTGCCGCGGAGTGCGACCAGATCGCCACCATGGACAAAAATCCCAAGCTGGAGGGGCGCAATATGTCCATGTTCCTCTCCCCCCGGACTACGGATAAACAGTCTAACAAAAAGTAAAGGAGATAAACCGATATGCCGAAACTCAAGTCTCACAGCGGCGCCAAGAAGAGATTCCGTCTCACCGCCACCGGCAAGGTCAAGCGCGCCCATGCTTACAAGAGCCATCTGCTGAATGGCCACGGCAAAACCACCAAGCGCAAGAGAGCTCTGCGTCAGGGCACCTACGCCGACGTCACCAACGAAGCCACCATCAAGCGCATGGTCCCGTACAAATAAGGAGGTTTAAGAGATGGCCAGAGTCAAAGGCGCGATGATGACGCGCAAGAGAAGAAACAAGAAGCTGGGTCTTGCCAAGGGTTATTGGGGTAACAAGTCCCGTCACTATAAGATGGCAAATCAGCAGCTGATGAAGTCCGGCCGCTATGCTTATGTGGGCCGTAAGCTGAAGAAGCGCGACTTCCGCAAGCTGTGGATCACCCGTATTTCTGCCGCCTGCAAGCTCAACGGCATGAACTACTCCACCTTCATGCACGGCCTCAAGGTTGCCGGCATCGACATGAACCGCAAGATGCTCTCCGAGATGGCCATTCACGAGCCCGCCGCCTTCACCGCCCTGTGCGAGAAGGCCAAGGCCGCGGTGTAATTTCCCATCTCTCTCGAAAAACTGCCGTCCCCGGCCGGGGATGGCAGTTTTTTTGGTTGCAGAGTGTGGGTGAGAGCGGCAAAAAAGCAGCCTTTTATGACTTTTTCCTTGTAGTTTCCGGGAAACTCCCGTATAATGATTCGATAGAGAAATGCGGGAAGGGAGAGAGCCATGAGACACGGACGGGTTCGGTTTTTGGCGGCCGCGCTGCTGGCGCTGCTCTTCTCCCTTGCCGCCTGCTGCAACGGCGGGAGCGTCCGGGCCAAAGGCGGCGCTGCGCCGTCCCCCGCCGCGTCCTCAGCCCCCTCCACCGTGTGGCGGGGCGCGGAGTTTGACGAGACGGCGGCGGAGTACGATCACGCCGTGGGCGCCGATCTGTCCCACCTGAGCGAGGGCTACGCGGCGTTCCGGGCGGAGAATGAGAAGCGGCTGAAAGTGCAGATCATCCATGGGGAGGAGAAATATAACTACGACCTCCCCGGGGACGGGACGGTCACCGTCTGCCCGCTGAACATGGGGGACGGGGACTACACCTTCCGGGTGATGGAGAACATCGGGGGGGACCGCTACGCTCCCATCTGGAAAGCGGAGCGGCGTGTCACGCTCTCCAACGAGTTCCAGCCATTCCTGCGCCCCAGCGTTATGGTGCGGTATGATGCGGACTCGGACTGCGTGGCGGAGGCGGCGCAGCTCACGGGCGGGCGGGAAACGGATGTGGAGCAGGTGGCCGCCGTGTACGCCTATCTGGTGGAGGAAGTGGAGTACGACTACGAGAAGGCGAAGAGCGTGCAGCGGGGCTATCTGCCCGACCCGGACGCCACTCTCGAAGAAAAGAAGGGCATCTGCTTTGACTATGCGGCGCTGGCGGCGGCCATGCTCCGCTCGCAGGGCATCCCCTGCAAGCTCATCACGGGCTATGTGGAGCCGGACGGGGTCTACCACGCCTGGAACGAGATCTATCTCAAAGACAGGGGCTGGATCACAGCCAAGATCAAAGCCGGGGGCCGGGACTGGAAGCATGTGGACATCACCTTTGCCTCCAACGGCGTGCCCGCGTCCAAAACGGACAACGAGAAGCTCTATACCAAACGCTATACATATTAGGAGGCGGTGGCATGAAAAAAGCGGAGATACAGCTCCTGTGGAGCGGATTGTTCGAACAATACGCGGTGCTGCTGGGGGCGGGGGTGAACCCCGAGGAGGCCACGGCGCTGCTGTGTCAGGACGGCCAGGAGCCGGCGGAGCTGCTGCGGGAGCTGCTGCGCGCGCAGCGGCAGGGCGCGGGCTTTGCCGAGGCCCTGGAGGGCTGCGGCGCGTTCCCCGGCTATACCGCCCGGGTGATCCGTATGGGCGAGGACACCGGGCATCTGGAGCAGAGCTGCCGCTCACTGAGCGAGTACTACGGACGCCGGGCCATGCTGGAGCGGCGGCTGATGGCCTCCCTGCGCTACCCGGCGCTGCTGCTGCTGGCCATGTGCGCGGTGCTGGGCGTGCTGGTTTTCGCGGTGCTGCCCATCTTTCACCGGGTCTATGAGAGCATGGCGGGAGATATGCTCTCCTCCGGCTATGGCTTCGTGGTGCTGGGGGGGATCCTGGGGCGCGTGGCGCTGCTGATCTCACTGCTCTTCTGCGCGCTGGCGCTGCTCGTCTCCGGCCGGGTGCGACGGGAGGGGGTGGAGGCTCTCAACTCCCTGGGACGGCGTGTCGGCGTGGTGGGGAAGGCCCTCCGGCTGCTGGACGCGGGACGGCTCGCGGATATGCTCTCCACCATGCTCTACAGCGGCATGACCGCCTCCGACGCGCTCCTCCGCAGCCGGGACGCCCTGGCGGGAGGCACGCTGGACGAAGAGCTGGGTCAGTGCATCCGGACGGTGGAGGAGGGGGAGAACCTGGCCCACGCCCTGCGGCTGAGCGGCGTTTACCCGCCGGTGACCGCCCGGCTCCTGGTGGCCGAGGCGGAGAGCGGGCGGCTGGACCGGGGCCTGGCCTCGGCCGCGGAGAGCTGTAGCCGGGAGGGCGTTGAGCGGCTCTGCGATCTCATCGACGCGGTGGAGCCCAGTCTCTCGCTGTTCCTGACGGTGACGGTGGGGTTGAGCCTGCTGAGCGCCATGCTGCCGCTGTTCGGCATACTCAGCGCCATCGGATGAGGAGGACGCCATGAACGCTTTGTGGAAACGGGAGCGGCAGGAGGAGCGGCGGAGACGGGTCAGAGCCGCGGCGCTGCTGGTACTGCTCATGGCCCTCTGGGGCGTGCTGCTCTGGCAGCGGCCCCTCCGGCAGGAGAGCCGGGAGGCGGTGGAACGGGCTGTGCGGCGCAGCATGGGACAGTGCTACGCTGTAGAGGGGGTCTACCCCGCGGAGCTGTCCTATCTGGAGGAGCACTACGGCCTGACCATCAACCACCGGCGGTATATCGTGACATATGAGGCTTTTGCCAGCAACCTGACCCCGGAGGTGCAGGTGCTGCCCCGGGGCGGAGGGAACTGATATGATCGGACAGGAAAAAGCCACCTTTCCCCTGCTCCATGCCCTGCTGCTGATCGCCGCGCTGGTACTGACCATCTTCGGCGCCAGCATCTATGGGATGGTCACCGGACGGCAGGAGGAGAACTACGCCCTGCGCAGCACCCTTGCCTATGTGCAGACCCGACTGGCCGCCGCCGACCGGGCGGACGGCGTGAGCGTGGCGGAGGGCCCTGAGGGCTGCGCGCTGGTGCTGCAGGAGGGGGAGAGCGGATACGAGACCCGCATCTACCTCTTCGAGGGGCAGCTCCGGGAGGAGTTGAGCCGCTGCGGCAGCCCCTATGAACCGTCGTGGGCCAACTGTCTCGCGCCGGTGGAGAGTTTCTCCGTTACGGAGGAGGGGGGACTGCTGCGGATCGACATAGACGGACGGCAGGCTCTGGCGGCGCTGCGGACGGAAGGGGGGAGAGGCAGATGAACGGACGCAAATACGCATCCCTGGGGGATCTGCATCTCCCGCTGCTGGCGCTGATCTTTCTCCTCTGCCTGGGGGTGCTGGTGCCCCTCTTCGCCGGGTGCTGGCGCATCAGCCGGGAGACGGCGGAGAAAAACCTGGCCGTGCAGCTCTGCCGCAGCGCGGCGGAGGCCTATGCCGCCGCTCCGGAGACGGAGAAGGTCTCCCGGGCGCTGGGCGGGGACGGCGGCGGGACGCTCTACTATGACAGCCGGGGCTTCCTCTGCCCTGCGGAGGAGGGCTGGCTGCGCCTTACGCTGGAGAGCACGGAGGAGAGCGCGGCGCGGGGCGTGGTGCGCACGGGCCACTTCGCGGTATGGCGGGGAGAGAGCGTGCGCTACAGCCTTTCGGTGAGCCGGTATGTGCCGGAGAGTGAAAGGGGGAGCGGGGCATGAAGGACAGAGCATCGGCCCGCTTTCCGGGCGTGCTGATCCTATTTACGGTGACGCTGCTGTGCGTGACGGTGCTCTCGGCCCTCTGCGTGGCCACGGTGAAGGCCGACCGGGCCATGACCGAGCGCTACGCCGACACGGTGAAGGAGATCTACCGCTGCGAGAGCCGGGGACAGCGCTGTCTGGCGGAGGCGGACGAAGCCTTTGAGGATGGCGCGTGGAACATGGACAGGCTGCCCGCGTGGGCACGGGTGGAGGATGGCGTCCTCTACGGCGAGATCGAGGGAGACGGCTGGGAACTCTGCATGGCCGTGGCTCCCGACGGCGAGGGGGGGACGGAGGTCACCCAATGGACAAAGCGGGCGCTCTGGGAGGAGGACACCTCCCTGACGCTCTGGCAGGAGGATTGAGCTATGGAGATCACGGAACTGCTGCGGCGCAGCGTGGAGGCGGACGCTTCCGACATCTTTATCATTCCGGGGCTTCCGCTGACCTTTAAGGTGGACGGGCGGCAGGAACGGCTGACGGAGACGGGCAGACTGCTGCCCCGGGACACCGAGGAGCTGATCCGCGCCATCTACCGGCAGGCCGGTCGGGATGGGGAGAGCCTGAGCCGCCCGGACGCGGACGACGACTTCTCCTTTGCCCTGCCGGGGGTGGGGCGCTTCCGCATCAATGTGTATCACCAGCGGGGTAGTCTCTCAGCGGTGGTGCGGGTCATCAAATTTGAGCTGCCCAGCGCCCGGGAACTGGACATCCCCCCGGAGGTGATGCGCTGCGCGGAGCTGAAAAAGGGACTGGTGCTGGTCACCGGCCCCGCCGGGAGCGGAAAGACCACCACCCTGGCCTGCATCCTCGACGCCATCAACCGCAGCCGCAGCGGGCATATCATCACGCTGGAGGATCCGCTGGAGTATATCCACCGGCACGAACAGTGCATCGTCTCCCAGCGGGAGATCTACAGCGACTGCCGTACCTTCCTCGGCGCGCTGCGCAGCGCCCTGCGGGAGAGCCCGGATGTGATACTGCTGGGCGAAATGCGGGATTGCGAGACCATCGAGGCGGCCATGACCGCCGCCGAGACCGGCCAGCTCCTTTTCTCCAGCATCCACTCCACTGGCGCGGCCAACACCGTGGACCGCATCATCGACAGCTTCCCTGCCAACCAGCAATCCCAGATCCGCCTCCAGCTCTCCACCGTCCTGCAGGCGGTGATCAGCCAGCAACTGGTGCCCGGACTGGACGGGCGGCTGCACCCGGCCTTTGAGATCATGTATGCCAACATCGCCATCCGCAATCTGATCCGGGAGAGCAAGACCTTCCAGATGGACTCCGTGATCCAGTCCGGCGCGGCCCAGGGGATGCGCACCATGGACGGGAGCCTGCTGGAGATGGTGCAAAAGGGCGTGATCTCCCGGGAGACCGCGCTGACCTACTGCATCCACTATGAGACCATGTCCCGGCGGCTGAGAGCGTAAGGACGCGCGGGGCCAAACCGCGGCAAGACCCCCCGGACTCTGCGGAGTCCGGGGGGTCTTGCTGTATGTACGATCCTGTTTTCTCACTGGCGTACCGTCCACTGGAGCGGGGCGGGATTTTTCAGCTCGTCCAGCGTCTCCAGCAGCGCCGTGTGGCACTCGAACTGGAGGCGGGTGTCCCGGACGGAGAAGGCGCGGAAGTTGTTCTCGATGCGCTTTTGCACCAGCGAACAGTTTTCCCGGTTTGTGCCCTGGAGGAAGATGATGTACTGGCTCTGGTTATACTGGGTGAAGAAGTCGCTGCGGCGCAGGGACATGCGGATGGCCTCCTGGAGCTTCACGGTGACGTCGTCCAGCTTGGCGCCGCTGGGAATGGGCAGCTTGCTGCCGTCGCTGAGGGAGACCAGCATCAAAAAGCAGGACAGACCGCTGCGGGCCATGGTGCGTACGGTGATCCGGGCCGAGTCGATGAAGCCGGGGAAGGTGCAGAAATAGCCGCCGCCCACGAAAGCCTCCTCCCGGATGTCGTCGAGCATATCGGAGAAGGCGCCCAGATGGTTCACCAGCTTGGAGCTGATCACCCGGTACTGGGCCAGAAGCTCCGCCGAGGGCTGTACGTCGTAGTCCCGGGCCATGGTTGTCACCGCGTCCATGTAGACCTGCTTGGCGCTGTCCCACTGGCCCAGCTCCATGTGGCACTGCATCTGCATGATGAGCCACTCGTCGGAGGGGAGACGGCTCTGGGCCTCCCGGGCCAGGGCAAGGGCGTCCTCCACCCGCCCGCGTTCGCAGAGCAGCTTGCCCAGTCGCCGTACCAGCGCGGCGTAGAGGTTGCCGTAGTGCACATTGAGCACCTCTGCCCAGTCCACGCCCACCAGCGCGGGGAGGAAAGCACCGCCGTAGTACCGGCAGGCCTCGTAGGAGAGACGGATGGCTTCCTCGCCCCCGGCCCTGGCTGCCTCCCCGGCGAGACGCTCAAAAACGCGGGCGTCCACCTCGGGGGTAAGCGCTTCGTTCCAAACATAGCTGCGGTTCTGGAAGGTGATAAAATCCATCTGGGGAAGGGGCGTGGCCTCCAACTGGCAGCGGAGAAGGCTGACGGAGGCTTTGAGACTATTGTTCGGGTTGAGGATGTCGTCATACGCGAAGAGACACTCGATCAGCTTCGCGGTGGTGACACGATCCGGGGCATGATACAGAAGGAGCTGGAGAATGTGCGCGGGCTTGGTGGAGCTGCCGGATTTGATGCGGAACTCCTCGCCGCCCCAGTACATTCTGAAACCGCCGAGCATGGAGACGGTCAACTTTTTGGCCTGCTGTTCCGACAAATTCTTACACTCCCTTCCAACGAAGAATCGGGATCATGGAAACTCTGCTGTTCACAGAGAACATATTTCAGGGGAAGTATAACATTCGGCAATCAAAAAGAAAAGAGAAAATAGTAACAAAATTCAACAAAATTATTTGGGTGTTTTACGAAATTCCTCTGAGATACTATGAATTGCACACAATGAAATGCGGCTGGCCCGGAGGGCGCGTCCCCCCACCCCGTGATTTTCCCGGTTGCAAGAGGGGACAGGGTTTGGTATAATACTGTTTCCAAGGGGGGAGAGCACATGAACCATGAGATCGACACGCTCCGGGAATGGATCGCCGGCAGCGACAATATCGTGTTTTTCGGCGGGGCGGGCGTGTCAACCGAGTCGGGCATCCCGGATTTCCGCAGCGTAGACGGACTCTATCACCAGCAGTACCGGTATCCCCCGGAGACGATCATCTCCCATAGCTTTTTCGCGGCGAACCCGGAAGAGTTCTACCGCTTTTACCGGGATAAGCTGGTGGTGCGCGGCGCCAGGCCCAACCGGGCCCACCTCCGTCTGGCGGAGCTGGAGCGGGAGGGGAAGCTCCGGGCGGTGATCACCCAGAACATCGACGGGCTGCACCAGGCCGCCGGCAGCCGGGAGGTCATCGAGCTCCACGGCTCCACCCTCCGCTGCTACTGTGAGCGCTGCGGGAAGCGCTACCCCGTGGAGACGGTGAACGACAGCGAGGGCGTGCCCCGCTGCGATTGCGGCGGTGTGATCCGCCCGGATGTGGTGCTGTACGAGGAGGGACTGGACGAGCAGAACCTCCGGAAGGCCATCGGGTATATCCGGGAGGCGGACGTGCTCATCGTGGGCGGCACCTCTCTGATCGTCTACCCGGCGGCGGGACTCATCAATTACTACCGGGGGAATAAGCTGGTGCTGGTGAACCTCTCTGAGACGCCCCGGGACTCTGAGGCGGATCTGCTCGTCCGGGGCAGGATCGGCGAGGTGTTCTCCCAGGTCTGAAAAACCGCGCGGGGGGCCATACTGAATTGACTCCCTTCCACAAAGTGGGAGCGGGGCCGCGAAGGCCCCGCCGAAGGCGCATATTCTTCCGTTCTCAGCAGCCGCAGCCGTTGTTGCAGCCGCAGCCGTTGTTGCAGCCGCAGCCATTGTTGCAGCCGCAGCCGCAGCCGCAGCCGTTGTTGCCGCTGAAGCTGCTGCCGCAGCCGCCGCAGAAGAGCAGAATGATAATGATGATGATCCAGAGACAGCCGTTATTGTTTCCGCAGAACATATTTCATTTCCCTTTCTCCGTGCACCAGTTATGAATTGACCCGGCTGTGCACGGGATGAGCCGGGACCCTTACACAGAGCGTGGGGCGGAGGAGCTTTCGCATCCACCGTCTGCGCCATCTTATGCCCGCCTTTTGGGGGCGGTTACTCTCATGGGAGGAAGCTATGTCAGAACAGTTTGGCGGCGATCAGCCGCTGCGGGAAGAGAGCGCCGCCCCCGGCCGGGGGGAGGAGCAGCGCGGGGAAGACGCCCGGGAGCGCACGGATTTCGAGAGCCGGGCCCGGGCGCTGATCGGCGGCGGGGAGGAAAAGCAGCCCGCCCTCGTGCCCGGAGAGGCCCCGTCCGCCCCGACAAGCCGGGGGGAGACGCCCCCTCAGGCGAAAAAAACCGCCGCCCCGGGGAAGAAGGGCGGCAAAAAGAGCGAAATGGACGCCCCGCCCCCCGAAAAGCTCCCCAAGTGGAACTTCGGCGAGGAGGAGCGGGATTACCGCCCCGTGCGCTTCCGCCGGGACGGGCGGCTGGGCTGCCT
This sequence comes from bacterium, assembly GCA_029009095.1. Taxonomy (GTDB): domain Bacteria; phylum Bacillota; class Clostridia; order Oscillospirales; family Oscillospiraceae; genus Apopatocola. The sequence continues at coordinate 19,844 of JAQXJT010000040.1, read as the reverse complement.
GGGCGGGCTCATGTACGCCACATTCGTGATCTGTTTGAGCATCGTGCTGGCCTGTGCGGCGTGGATGGCCGCCTCGGATGTGCTGGCGCTGAACAAGGAGCCGCTGGTGGCGGAGGTCACGCTGCCGGAGGAATACTTCTCCGAACAGGTGGTCTCCGTGGAAAACGAGGACGGCACCACCACGGAAAAGACCGTGCGCATGGCGGACATGGACGCGGTGACCAAGGTGCTCAAGGACTACGGTTTCATCAACTACCGCTGGCTCTTCAAATTCTACGCCTCCTTTTCCCACGCCGCGGAGCACCTGGATCCGGGCACCTATGAGCTGAGCACCAGCTATGACTACCGGGCGCTGGTGAAGAAGATGCAGGTGGGCTCCGACTCCCAGGTGCAGACCAAGGTGACGCTGCCCGAGGGCTTCACCATGGCGCAGATCTTCGCACGGCTGGAGGAAAACGGGATCTGTTCCCAGGAGGAGCTTTACGAGGCCGCCGCCAACACGGAGTTTTCCTACACCTTCCTGGAGGACGCGCCGCTGGGCGACGCGGGACGGCTGGAGGGCTTCCTCTTCCCGGATACCTACTACTTCTATCAGGGTATGCAGGCTTCCTCGGCCATCAACAAATTCCTGACCAACTTCCACTATAAGCTCACCGCCGAGATGCTCCAGCTTATCTATGACCGGGGCATGACCTACAAAGAGGCCGTCACCGTGGCTTCCATCATCGAGCGGGAGGCCGCCAACGACGATGAGCGCTACCTGATCTCCTCGGTCATCTATAACCGCCTGCGGCAGGGGATGCCCCTCCAGATGGATGCCACCGTGCTCTACGGGGAGGGCAACCCCGAGGGCGTGGCCATGCCCACAGGCACCATGCTGCGCAACACGGAGAACCTCTACAACACCTATGTATATCAGGGACTGCCCCCCGGGCCTATCTCCAACCCGGGCATGGCCTCCCTCCGGGCGGCGCTGAACCCCGGCGACACCCAGTATCTCTTCTATGCCCTGGACGAAGAGAGCGGCACCCACAAATTCTTCCTCTTCCAGGACGAGTTTGAAGCCTTCCTCCACACCCAGAGCTACTACGAGGGGTAAAATACCAACCAAAGAGAGACGCCGGACAACAGGGACGGCGTCTCTCTTGTTTCTTCGCCCCGCAAGGGCGGAAGGGGGCGCTTTTCCCCTCCGGAAAAAAGTTTTTCCCCATATTTTGTGCCCCCTCCGTCCAAAACGGGCGCCGGGGCACAAGCAGTTTGGTTTGCCGTCGCCGCTGGCAAAATCCGGCAGAAAATTCGGGGAATTTTCTGCTTGCATTTTCATTTTGTGCCCCCTATAATAATAGACGCGGTGGTGAAAAGTGGTGGAAAGTGTGTACCTTTCCCACGCTGATCCCACAGTTTGCACCGCGAAAGGAGGGGACGGCATGACCGGCGAATACGAGCACGCACTGGACGCCAAGGGAAGAATTTTCATCCCGGCGCGGCTTCGCGCGGAGCTGGGCGAGGAGTTTTATGTGACCGTCTCCATGGAGCAGTGCCTGACTGTGTACCCCCGGGAGGCCTGGGAGGAAGTGACGCGCCGGTGCCGGGAAATGCCCCTGGTGAAGCAGCGGAAAATGCGTCCGCTTTTTGCCATGGCCGCCCGCTGCGAGCTGGACGGGCAGGGCCGCGCCCTGCTGCCCCAGAACCTGCGGCAGTTTGCCCATCTGAACAAGGATGTGGCCATTGTGGGCTGCAACGACCATGCGGAGATGTGGGATCTGGAGACCTGGAAGGAGATCAACGCCGCCGAGGTGACGCCCGAGAACATCGCCGCCGTGCTGGAGGAGCTGGATTTTTGATGCCGGAGCATAAGAGCGTGCTGCTGACGGAGAGTATCAGCAATCTCAACATCTGCCCCACGGGCGTCTATGTGGACGGTACGCTGGGGCTGGGCGGACACTCCGGGGAGATCGCCCGGAGGCTGACCACCGGGCGGCTCGTCGCCATCGACCGGGATGAGACCGCCATTGCCCGCTCCCGGGAACGGCTGCGGGGACTGGAGGATCGTATCACCTTTGTCCACGGGAATTTCCGCGATCTGGGGAACATCCTGGACAAGCTGGGCATCGGGAAGATCAACGGCGCCCTCTTCGATCTGGGCGTGTCCTCGCCCCAGCTGGACGAGGCGGAGCGGGGCTTTTCCTATATGGCGGACGCGCCGCTGGATATGCGGATGGACCGGAGCGAGGGGATCTCCGCCTGGGTGGTGGTGAACCGCTGGAGCGAGGAGCAGCTCAAAAGGGTGCTCTGGGACTACGGCGAGGAGCGCTACGCCCCCCAGATCGCCGCCGCCATCGTCCGCTACCGCCGCGGCAAGGCCGTCGAGAGCACACTGGAGCTGGTGGACATCATCAGGAGCGCCATGCCCGCCGCGGCGCTGCGGGAGAAGCAGCACCCGGCCAAGCGCAGCTTTCAGGCGCTGCGCATCGCCGTGAACGACGAGCTGGATGCGGAGCGGGAGATGCTGGAGGAGGCCATGGACCGCCTTGAGGCAGGCGGCAGGCTGTGCGTTATCACCTTCCACTCGCTGGAGGACCGCATCGCCAAGGCGGCCATCCGCGCCAGAGAAAACGGCTGCACCTGCCCGAGGGACTTCCCCGTGTGCAAGTGCGGCTTTGTACAGACCATGCGCAGCGTCACGCGCAAACCCATCGTGGCCTCCGCGCAGGAATTGAACGACAACCCCCGCGCCCGCAGCGCCCATCTGCGGGTGGCGGAACGGGTATGAGAATGGGCGGGACCGCGCGTATCTGGCTGGGCGCCGGAGTCCCGGCTCTCCTGGGGGCGCTGCTGCTGGCGGCGTCTCTGGCGGGGAGGGCGGAACTGATGGCGCTGGGGGACGCGGTGGTGCGGCAGGAGAGAGAAATTCGTCGGTTGGAGGAGGAACGGGCGGAATTGCAGATCGCAGCCGGAGCCAAGTGGGATCTGGAAGCGGTAGAGAGATACGCGGAGCTGGAGCTGGGGATGCACAAGCCCCGGGAAGATCAGATCCTGTACGGGATGGTCAGCCTGCCCGACCGGGTGGAGGTCGTGGAGCGGGAGAGGCCGTCTCTCCGGGAGCGCACGGCGCTTTTTCTGGAAAAGCTGCGGCATGTTTGCCTTGCGGGAAACATAAACTGTGAGTGAGATCTTTTTGCCGTAAGGGGTGCCGCTATGCCGGGATGGGATGTGCATATCGCCAATCAGTCACCAAATCGAAGGATGCTTCGCCGCGCACTGTTCTTAATGATCGTGTGCGGCATAGTTGCTTTTACCGTGCTTGTTCTGCGTCTGTTCTACCTGCAGATCCTCCGCCATGAGGAACTGGGCGGGGCGGCCATGGAGCAGCAGCTCCGGGAGACCACCGTGCCGGCGGAGCGGGGAAAGATCCTCGATCGGAATGGCACGCTCCTGGCCATGAGCGCCACGGCTTACAACATCTATGTGAGTCCCGTGGAGGTCAGGACCTACGGGGAGGACAAGGAGCTGATCGCCTCGGGCCTCTCGGAGATCCTCGGCGTGGATCGGGAGAAGATCGCCGCCCTGGCCGGGGACAGCTCCAGCTGGTACAAGACCGTGGCGAAAAAGCGCAGCGCCGCCGACGCGGACGCGGTGCGGCAGTTCAAAAACGAGCACGGTCTGCGCAGCATCAAGATCGAGAGCGACGTGCTCCGCTGCTACCCCCACTCCTCCCTGGGCGCCCACCTGATCGGCTTCGTGGGGGCGGACAACACCGGCCTGGCCGGGGTGGAGTACTCCTTCGACAAACAGCTCACCGGAGAGAGCGGCAGCGTACGGCGGCTGAAGAACTCCACCGGGACGGATATGCTCTTTACCGGCTACGAGAGTTACATCGACGCGGAAAACGGCAGCGATGTGACGCTCACCATGGATGTGACCATCCAGTATTATCTGGAAAAACATCTGGCCCAGGCCATCCGGGACTACGATATCCGCAACGGGGCGGCGGCCATCGCCGTGGATCCCAACACCGGCGGAATTCTGGCCATGGCCTCTCTGGGCAACTTTGATCTGAACAACTACCAGCGCCTTTCGGAGGAGGCGGAGACGGAGATCGCCCGTGCCCCCGAATCCGAGCGCGCTGCCCTCCGCAGCGCCGCGCAGCAGCGGCAGTGGCGCAACAAGGCCATCTCCGACACCTACGAGCCCGGCTCCACCTTCAAGATCATCACGCTGGCCATGGGGCTGGAAGAAGGGGTGGTCAACGAGCACAGCAGCTTCTACTGCGGGGGCAGCATGAACGTGCAGGGGCGGGGCAAGCCGCTCAAATGCTGGAAAACCGCCGGGCATGGCTCCCAGAGCATGGTGCAGGCGGTGCAGCACTCGTGCAACGTGGCCTTTGCCACGCTGGGGCTGCGCATCGGGGAGGAGACATTCTACCGCTACTGTCGGGACTTCGGCTTCTTCGCGGAAAACCCCGACACCAGCGCTCCCCTCACCGGGAAAACGGGCATTGCTCTGCCCGGCGAGAGCGGCAGCATCTGGTGGAGCCACGACGTCTTCTGCAACGAGGAGAATTTCTCCCAGCTGGCGGCGGCCTCCTTCGGCCAGACTTTCAACATCACCCCCCTGCAGATGGTCATGGCTGTGAGCGCCTGCTGCAACGGCGGCTATCTCCTAAAGCCCCATGTGGTCGCCTCGGTGACTTCACCCGCCGGAGAGGTCACGGAGTACGGCCGGGAAGTGGTGCGGCAGGTGATCAGCGAGAGCACCAGCAAAACCGTCAACTCCATCCTCGAGCGGGTGGTCTCCGACAAGAAGGAGGGCACCGGCAAGAACGCCTACGTGGCGGGCTACCGCATCGCCGGCAAGACCGGCACCAGCGAGAAGGTGGCGCAGAACATGGTGACGGGGGAGAAAGAGTACATCGTCTCCTTTGTGGGCTACGCCCCCGCCGACGATCCGAAAATCGTGGTGCTGCTGCTTCTGGACGCCCCCTCTCCGGAGAGCGGGATCTACATATCCGGCGGCCAGATGGCCGCCCCCGTAGTGGGCGCGTTCCTGGCCGATGCCCTGCCGGTGCTGGGCGTACAGCCCCAGTACAGCGAGGAAGAGAGCCGGAGAATGGACCGCGCCGTGCCGGATGTGCAGGGACTGAGCCTGGCGGAGGCGGCGGAGGAGCTGAAAAAGAGCGGCTTTGCCTGCCGCAGCATCGGCGCGGGAGCCAGGGTCACCCGGCAGCTCCCTGCGGAGGGCAGCGTCATCGCCGAGGGGAGCTGCGTGCTGCTCTACGCGGACGCGGAGCCGTCCGGGCAGCGTGAGATCGTCCCCGATCTCACGGGGCTGCACTATACCGAGGCCCGGGAGGTGCTGGGGCAATACGCCCTCTTCCTCCGCTCGGACAATGCCGCCATGACCGATCTGGACACGGTGGAGATCTGCGGACAGAATTATGAAGCCAACACCACGGCGGAGCACGGCACCGTGATCACCGTGACGCTGCTGGATCGGGACGAGGGCGCCTACGGGCGCTACTGACGCCCCATAGAGAGAGGAGAAACCATGCTGTTATCCCGCGTGTTACAGGATATGGAGATCGACTGGCAGGGCGCCGTGCCGGACAGGGAGATCAGCGGCGTATGCTGCGACTCCCGCCTGGTGAAGCCAGGCTTCCTCTTCGTGGCCATCCGGGGTTTCCAGACCGACGGGCACCGCTTCATCTCCAAAGCTCTGGAGAACGGCGCGGCGGCCGTGCTCTGCGAGGAAGCCTCTCCCCTGGCCCCCTGCGCCGTCACCGCCGACAGCCGCCTGGGTCTGGCCCTGGCCTCCCGGCGCTTCTACCGTACCGACGAGATGAAGATGCGCCTCATCGGCGTCACCGGTACCAACGGCAAGACCACCAGCGCCTTCCTGATCAAACAGCTGCTGGAAAAGGTGGAGGGTGCCAAGGTGGGGCTGATGGGCAGCATCGTGAACATGGTGGGGGACGAGGAACTGCACAGCGAGCACACCACCCCCGAATCCTGCGATGTCCACGCCCTGCTGCGGCGGATGGAGGACGCGGGCTGCCGCTACTGCGTCATGGAGGTATCCTCCCACTCGCTGGTGCTCCACCGGGTGGCGGGGCTGCGCTTCGATGTGGGACTTTTCACCAATCTGACGCAGGATCATCTGGACTTCCACGGCACCATGGAAAACTATGCCCTGGCCAAGGCGCTTTTCCCGCCCCAGTGCGGCGTCTTCTGTGTCAACGCCGATGACGGCTGGGCGGAGACGGTATCCGCCGGGGCCAACGAGCTAAGGCGCTTCGCCGTGGAGCGGGAGGCTGACCTCCGGGCAGAGAACGTCCGGCTGGAGAGCGGAGGGGTGGAATTTGAGGCGGTGAGCCGGGAGGAGCGATGCCCGGTGCGTCTGGACATACCCGGGCGGTTTTCCGTCTACAACGCCCTCACGGCGCTGAGCGCCTGCGTGGCGCTGGGGCTGCCGCTGGAGCGCTGTGCCGCGGCGCTGGGAGGATGCCGGGGCGCCAGAGGACGGCTGGAGCGGGTGCCGGGCAGTAAGGACTACAGCATCTACATCGACTACGCCGTGACCCCCGACGCGGTGGAGAATATCCTCCGCACCCTGCGCGCGGTGGCCCCCGGGCGGCTGGTGATGCTCTTTGGCTGCGGGGGAGACAGGGACCGGGGCAAGCGGCCCATCATGGGCGAGATCGCCGCGCGGCTCTCCGACTTTGTCATCGTCACATCGGATAACCCCCGCACGGAGGAGCCCGAGGCCATCATCCGGGAGATCCTCCCCGGCGTGGAGGGCCACGGCACCCCCTATGTGGTCATCCCCGACAGGGTGGAAGCCATCCGCTACGCCATGGAGCACCATCAGAAAGACGATGTGGTGCTGCTGTGCGGCAAGGGACACGAGGATTACCAGATCATCGGCACCACGAAGATCCATCTGGACGAGCGCGAGGTAGTGGCGCAGGTGCTGAAAGAACTGGAGAAATAAAGATCCGGCACAGACAGGAAAGATAAGAGGAAAAAACTATGTCAAGTATGAAACTGATCGTGGCGTTGGCCATAGGCTTTCTGGTGAGCAGCCTCGTGGGGGCGTTTCTGGTGCCCTGGCTGCGGCGGGTAAAGGCGGAGCAGATGATCCGGGAGGTGGGTCCCACCTGGCATCAGCATAAGTCCGGCACCCCCACCATGGGCGGGCTGATGTTTATCGCGGCCATCGCCGTGGTGTGCTTCACCGTGGGCTTCGGCTATGTGATGGAGGGGCAGTGGGGCCATGTGCTGGTGCTCTCCTTCGGGCTGGTGTTCGGCGCCATCGGGTTTCTGGACGACTATGAGAAGCTGCGCCACCACCAGAACGAGGGCCTGACAGCCCGGGGCAAGTTCCTTTTGCAGTTGGCGGCCTCGGTCTGCTTCCTGTTTCTGCTGCGGCGGATGGGCTATCTGGAGTCCCATCTCTATGTCCCCTTCTGGAACATGACGCTGGATGTCCCCGACTGGCTCTACTTCCCCTTTGCCTCCTTCGTGATCGTGGGCTGCGTCAACGCCATCAACCTCACCGATGGGGTGGACGGTCTGGCGGGCGGCACCTGCACGGCGGTGTTCATCGGCTTCACCGCCATCGTCTGGAGCTGGGGCGCGGAGTATATGGGGCTGGGCGTCTTTGCCGCGGGCATGACCGGCGCGCTGCTGGGCTTCCTGATCTATAACTTCAACCCCGCCAAAGTGTTCATGGGCGACACCGGCTCCCTCTTTCTGGGCGGGTGCATCAGCGGCATGGCTTTCGCGCTGGATATGCCGCTGATCCTGGTGACGCTGTGCCTTATGCCCATCATCGAGACTCTCTCCGACATCATTCAGGTGACTTACTTCAAGCTCACCCACGGCAAGCGTGTTTTCAAAATGGCCCCCTTCCACCACCATCTGGAGATGGGCGGCTGGTCGGGACGGAAATGGAAAGAGAAAGAGATCTTCACTCTCTTTACGGGCGTGACGCTGCTGATGGCCCTGGTCTCCGTCCTCGGAGCCATGCACCGGTTCGGCGCGTGATCTTTTCCCGCCCGGGAAAGGATGAGCTTTGCTCTACAGCGATGTCCGCTTCCGGCAAACCGAAACGGCCCCGCCCCGTCACGGCGGGAAAATCGATCTGACACTGCTGCTGCTGACGCTGCTGTTGCTGGGCATCGGGGTGCTCATGGTGCTCTCGGCCAGTTTCGCCAGCGCCTACTACGATCTGCAGGGTGAGACCGGCGGCAACGCCGCCTGGTACTTCCTGCACCAGTCGGTGTTCGCCGTGGCGGGGGTGGGGGCCATGCTCCTCTGCGCCCGGGTACCCATGCGGCTCTATCACCGCCTCTCGCCCCTGTTGATGGCCGTCTCCCTCCTCGCGCTGGTGCTGGTACTCTTCGTGGGGGTGCGGGTGAACGGGGCGCGGCGCTGGATCAGCCTGGGCTTCACCACCTTCCAGCCCTCCGAGATCGTCAAGGTGGCTGTGATCCTCTGCTTTCCCCGGCTCATCTGCCGCTTTGGGGACAGGATGCGCTCCTTCCGCTACGGCGTGGCTCCTTTCGCCGCCATTCTTGGGGTGATCGCGCTGCTGCTGGTACTGGAGCCCCACTTCTCGGCCACGGTGATCCTGCTGATGCTGGGGGCGGTGCTGCTCTTTCTGGGGGGCGTGTCCCTGGGGTGGTATATCGGCGGCTTTACCCTCCTCGCAGTGGGCGGCACGGCGGCCTATCTGCAGGTGCCCTATGTGGCGGCCCGGGTGAACGCCTTCCTCGACCCCTTTTCCGATCTCACCGGGGACGGCTGGCAGATCGTCCAGTCCCTCTATGCCATCGGCTCCGGGGGTCTGTTGGGATTGGGCCTGGGACAAAGCAGGCAGAAGTACCTCTACCTGCCCGAGGAGCACAACGACTTCATCTTCTCCGTGGTCTGCGAGGAGCTGGGGTTCCTGGGCGCAACGGCCATTCTCTGCCTCTTCGCCGCGCTGATCCTGCGGGGGTTCTGGATCGCTCTGCGCGCCAGAGACCGCTACAGCTTTCTGGTGGGCAGCGGCATCAGCGCCATGCTGGCCCTGCAAACCATCCTCAACGTGGCGGTGTGCACCAACCTGGTGCCCTGCACCGGCATCTCCCTGCCGTTTTTCAGCTACGGCGGCACGGCCCTGCTCATTCAGATGGCGGAGATTGGCATCCTGTTGAGCGTATCCCGGGAAATGCCCGGCAACGGATAAAAAAGCGCCCCGGTTCCCGGGGCGGAAAGGGTAACAGACATGAGATTTCTCTTCACCTGCGGCGCCACCGCCGGTCATATCAACCCCGCTCTCAGCGTGGCCGGACGCATCCGGGAGCTTCTGCCGGACAGCGAGATCCTGTTTATCGGCGCGGAGGGGCACATGGAGAGCGAACTGGTACCCCGGGAGGGGTATAGACTGGAGACCATCCGCATCTCCTCGCTGAGCCGCCGGCTCAATCTGGACGGACTGCGCCACAATCTGCGCGCGGCCCGGGATCTGGCATTCTCTCTGCCTGCGGCCAGGCGGATCATCCGGCAGTTCCGCCCGGATGTGGTGCTGGGTACCGGCGGGTATGTGTGCTACCCGGTACTGCGGGAGGCGGCGGCCATGGGCATCCCCACGGCGGTGCACGAATCCAACGCCATGCCGGGGCTGACCACCAAAATGCTGGAGGGCTCCGCGAAGCTCATCATGGTGGGCTTTGAGAGCGCCCGGGAGAATTATAAGAACCCCGACAAGGTGCGCGTCACCGGCACTCCCGTGCGGCTGGAGTTCATGCGCAGCAGCCGCAGCGAGGCCCGGCGCAGGCTGGGGCTCGACGAGGACACGCCGCTGGTGGTCTCCGTCTGGGGAAGTTTGGGCGCCACGGAGATGAACAAGACCGTGGGCGGCCTGGTCAAGCTGGCCATGGACGCGCCCTCCTTCCGCTTCGTCCACTCGGCAGGCAAGCGGGGCATCGCCTCCATGCGCGGCTACATGGAGAAGGAGCTGGGCCTCTCCGGCTGGGAGGAAAAGGGCTTTTTTATCCAGGATTATATCTACAACATGGCCGAGAACATGGCCGCGGCGGACATCGTTCTCTGCCGCAGCGGCGCAAGCACCCTGGCGGAGCTGACCGCCATGGGCAAGCCCTGCATCCTGGTGCCCTCCCCCAACGTGGTCAACGACCACCAGACCAAGAACGCCAGACTGCTCAGCGACGCAGGCGGCGCGGTGCTCATCCCCGAGGGGGAGGCCACCGCCCGGCGCCTCTACGACACCATCACCTCGCTGCTCTCCGACCGGGAGCGGCTGCAGGAGATGGGACGCGTTATGCGCTCCCTCTCCGTGGAAAACGCCACCGACGAGATCACCTCGCTGGTCCTCTCCCTCTCGGCCAAGTGACGCCCCTTTCTTCCCCTGCATAGGATGGCATGAAAATCTGCTGTACGGGGGAAGGAATATGAGCGTTTGGCATATTCGGGGCGGAACAAGGCTCCGCGGCAGCATCCGGGCCCAGGGCTCGAAAAACGCGGTGCTGCCCATTCTGGCGGCCTCCATTCTGACAGGCTGCGAGAGCGAAATACTGAATTGCCCGCATCTGAGCGATGTGGATGCGGCCATCGAGATCTTGCGCCACCTGGGCTGCGAGGCGGCTCAGGAGGGCGACAGCCTTTCCATCGACTCCCGGGGACTCAGCTGCTGCGCCATCCCCAGAGAGCTGATGCACCGTATGCGCTCGTCCGTGATCTTCCTGGGTCCCCTGCTGGGGCGCTGCGGGGAGGCCCATGTGTCCCTGCCCGGAGGCTGCGAGCTGGGGCCGAGACCGGTGGATCTGCACCTGATGGCTCTCCGTGCCCTGGGCGCGGAGGTGGAGCAGGAGGGCGACGGGATCGTCTGCCGCAGCCGCGGGCTGCGGGGGGCGGAGATCTCTTTTCCCTCGCCCAGCGTGGGCGCCACGGAAAACGCCATGATCGCCGCCTGCGCGGCCAGGGGCGAGAGCGTGATCTATAACGCCGCCCGGGAGCCGGAGATCGGGACTTTGCAGGAATACCTTCGTTCTCTGGGGGCGGAGGTGAGCGGCGCGGGCACCCCGGTGATCCGGGTGCGCGGCTTCGCGCCGGGAAAAGCCGTGGGCATCCGGGTGCCGCCCGACCGCATCGTCAGCGCTACATATCTGTGCTGCGCCGCTATCACCGGGGGCGATGTGGAGGTGCAGGGGGCGGCATGGCGGGATATGGAAGAGGTGCTGCGCTCCCTGGAGGCCATGGGCTGCCGGATCCGGCGCTCTGCCAGCGGCGTGCGGCTGGTGGCCGACGGGCGGCTGACCTCGCCGGGCGCGGTGGCCACCCAGCCCTATCCGGGCTTCCCCACGGACGCGGCGCCGCTGCTGATGGCGGCCAGTACCGTGGCCGAGGGAAGCAGCGTATTTATGGAAAACATTTTCTCCTCCCGCTATCGCTACGCGGAGGAGCTGAAAAAAATGGGCGCGGACATTGAGCTGCGGGGTTCGCTGGCTCTGGTGAACGGAGTGGAGCGGCTCCGCGCCGCCGAGACGGAGAGCACCGATCTCCGGGGAGACGCCGCGCTGATCACGGCCGCCCTTGCTGCGGAGGGCGAGAGCCGAATTCAGGACGAGGGGCACATTGCCCGGGGCTACGACGGACTGGAGAGCGTGCTGCGCTCCCTGGGCGCGGAGCTCTGGACGGAGTAAGACGGGGAGAAAACGGCGCAAGGCCGGAGAAAAGAAAGCGGGGAAAATCATGGAGGAACAGAGAAATTACCACGTTCGCAGCAGCCTGTATGCGCCGCTGGCGCTGATTTTGATCGCCGCGGCGGCCATCGTGTTTTTGAGCCTCTTTTTCCGGGTCTCCATCATCCAGGTGAAGAACGACACCGTCTACACCGACGAGGAGATCATGGCGGCCTCCGGCATCGAAAAGGGCGTAAATCTGCTCTTTATCAACAATTTCTCCGCCGTTTCCTCCATCTACGCCACCATGCCCTATGTGGAGAGCGTCTCCCTCAAGCGCGCCATGCCCAACCGCATCATTCTGGAGGTGACGGGCAGCGAGGCTGCCGCCTGCGTCAGCTTCGGGGACGACTATTGGCTTATCAACGCCTCGGGAAAGCTGCTGGAGAAGATCGACGCCCGGGCAGCCCGCAGCTTTATCCGGGTGGAGGGCATGGAGCCGCTCCAGCCGGTGGCCGGCGAGATCATGACCGTCTCCGAGGAGAACACGGGGAAGGACGTTTTTCTCTATGAGCTGCTGGGGCAGTTCCGGCTGCGGAACATCGTCAAAAAGATCGACTGGGTGGATCTCAGCGATCTGAACGATCCCCGCTTCAGCTACGACGGGCGCTATACCGTCATCCTCTCCTCTACGACGGATCTCAGCCGCCGCCTCTCCCTGATCGAGAGCGCCATCGCCCAGCTTGCCGAGGGCGACGCGGGCACGCTGGAGCTGGAAATGGCGGGGGAGAGCAGCAAGGTCTTTTTCAGCCCCAACTGAACATTGCAAAAAATCCCAACCGTGGGACATAATGTGGTTGACCTTGGGATAAAATCGTAATAAAATAACTCTATATACTATGGTGTACCATCCCCATAAATACAAATCGGGAGGAAGATAATATGGCTTTCACTCTGGAATCTGGCCCTGATAACGTGGTAACGCTGAAGGTGATCGGCATCGGCGGCGCCGGCAACAACGTGGTGAACCGGATGGTCTCCGGCGGCACCAAGGGCGTGGAGTTCATTGCCGTCAATACGGATCGCCAGGCGCTGGCGGTCTCCACCGCCGACGAGAAGATCCAGATCGGCGAGAAGGTGACCCATGGCCAGGGCGCGGGCTCCGATCCCGATGTGGGCAAGCGCAGCGCCGATGAGAGCCGCAACGATATCGCCAAGTCTATGGAGGGCACCGACATGGTGTTCATCACCGCCGGTATGGGCGGCGGCACCGGCACGGGCGCGGCTCCCGTGGTGGCCGAGATCGCCCGGGACGCCGGCGTGCTCACCGTGGGCGTGGTGACCCGTCCCTTCGCCTGGGAGGGAAAGCGCCGCAGCGAACAGGCCAAGCGGGGCATCGCCGAGCTGATGGGCAAGGTGGACAGCCTCCTCATCATCCCCAACGACCGGCTGAAGTTCGCCAGCCCCGAAAAGGTCACGCTGGCCAACGCCTTTGAGATCGCAGACGATGTGCTCATCAAGGCCGTGGAGAGCATCTCCGGCCTCATCAAGAGCACCGGCTTCATCAACCTGGACTTTGCCGATGTGACCGCCATCATGAAGGACGCGGGCCTGGCCCACATGGGCGTGGGCCGCGCCGCCGGCAAGGACAAGGCGGAGACCGCCGCCCGCATGGCCGTCTCTTCCCCGCTGATGGAGACCTCCATCGACGGCGCTCACGGCGTGCTCATCAACATCACCGGCTCGGAGGACATGGGTCTGGAGGATGTGGAGGCCGCCGCTACGCTGGTGCAGGAGGCCGCCCACCCCGAGGCCAACATCATCTTCGGCGCCACCTTCGACGACAGCCTGGAGGATGAGATCCTCGTCACCGTCATCGCCACGGGCTTCGATGAGAAAAAGACCGAACGGAAAGAAAAACCCCGTACGGCCGCCCGGGTGGAAAAGGAAGAGGAGGACGACCCCGACGCCACTCTCTTCAGCGACGCCGCCGACATGGCCGGGGCCGCGTCCGGCGAGGCCGTGCCCGAGAGCGAGGATCCCTTCGACACCATCTTCAAGATCTTCAATAAGTGAGAAAAAGCAGAGCGGGCGCGTGGATACCCCGCGCCCTCTCTGCTTTTGTACGGACATGAAAAAATCCCGCCCCCGGAAGAGGGCGGGATCGAACTTTTTCAGTACTGCACGGGGGAGTAGAAGATCATCTCGCCGCCGTCGCCGGTCAGCGTGAAGTCGCCCTGGCTGCTGATGAGGTCGAAGGAGTAGCTCTTCTCCGTGCCGTCCAGCAGCATGGTCACCACGGCCTCCTTACCGTCGGACTCGGTCATGGCGTAAAGCCCCACATTGTTCACCCCGTCGGGGCGGATGATGGTCACGGTGCCCCGCCCGTCGAAGCGGGCCAGCTCGCCGCTGTTCACATGAAACTCGCCCACCAGAAAATCGGTGGCGTCCCAGCTGTTGCTGCCGGGCTTGTAGCCGAGGAAGGAGGCCTTGCTGAACTCCGTCACCTCTCTGGCCTGCACCTCGGGGACGCGGGAGCAGCTACCCAGCAGGAAACAACAGCCCGCCATGGCGACTATCAATAGGATCGCGGTGACTTTCTTCATGCTGGACTTCCTCCCTCTGAAAATGTAACAATTTGTTACTTTCAGTCATTATTTTATACATCTTGAATGTTTTTAGTATACAGGAAAAATAGGGGAAAAGCAAGCCATATTACGTCAACTTTCGATAAAAATTATGCCAACTAAATTAGTGATTATGACAACTGCCCCCGAGAGCCGGGGAAGCGCCCCGAAAAAAAGGGAAAAAGGGGAGAGCGGGACTCTTTCCAATCGGGGGATTTCGCGCTATAATGGGGAAAACCGTCAACATAGGAGGAGCCATGGCCGAACAACGACAGACCACCGCGCGCATGCCGCTGCTGGACAGAAAAGGGCGGGTGCTGCGTTCATCCTGGGCCGCGGAGGACCTTTTTATCTACAACAAGGAGGCCGTCGCCTTTGGCGGAGTCAAAGAGTGGGAGTATTACCAGCTCTTCGACGAGCGCTTCGTGTTCCGGCTGCTCTATGGCCACTCCCGCTTCGTGGGGCTGGCGCGGGGAGAGTTTTGGGTTCGGGAGAGCGGACGGCACTTCGTCACCGGGCCGGTGAAGTTCTTCCCCGGGGACAGCTACGATCTGGACTTCAGCGCGGAGGACCCCCACCACCTCTATGTGGAGGAGGAGAATTTTTTCCTCTCGCTGGACTATGACGGGCGCTACCGGCGGCTGCGCTGCCGGGGCGGGGCCTTTGATGTGGAGCTGATGCTGCCGAAAAACGGCTGCGCCCTCTCCACGGCCAACCCCTTCCGCCGCCGCCGGCAGTTTTACTGCGGCTTTCGCCGCATCTTCCCGGAGCTGCGGGGCCGGGTGACGCTCAACGGCCAGGACTACCCCCTGGGTGAGCGCAGCTTCGCCGTGGCGGAGAGCGGCCGCGGCCTGCTGCCCCGCCGTCTGAGCCGGGTCTGCGGCGTGGGCTGCGGCGAAGTGGGGGGTCGCCGGGTGGCCATCCTCATGGGCTGGGGCTTTGGCTATGCCACGGCGGGCACGGAAAACGCCCTGTTTGTGGACGGAGAACTGATCAAGCTCAACCGCATCCGGGAAAAACGGGCGGGGGAGAGCTTTCTGGAGAGATCCCGCTTCTCCACCGGGGAGGGGCGGCTGGTGCTGGACTACGATCCGGAGGAGGATCACTATGTGCGGAAGAAGTTCCCCATGCTGGATCTGGACAGCCACCGCACCGTGGGCACGGTGAGCGGGCGGATTTTGCTGCCGGAGGAGGAGCTGACGGTCACGGAGCTGCCGTTCCTCTGCGAGCACAGCCACTTCAACTGGTGGTGAAAGATATGATCTGCAGACCCTTTTCGACCCTCCGGGGAACTCTGTACCTCTGCGCCGGGGAGGACGCCCTTCTCCGATTGACCTTCCCCGGGGAGCAGCTCCCCGACGGGGCAGAGGAGGGGGAGAGTACGCTGCTGGAGGAGGGCGCGGCGTGGCTGGAGCGGTACTTTGCCGGGAAGGATCCCGGAGAGCCGCCTCCCTGTGCCCCGGTGGGCAGCCTTTACCGGAGCAGGGTGTGGGAGCTGCTGCGGGAGATCCCCTATGGGGAGCGCGTCAGCTACAGGGAGTTGGCGGAGCGCTATGAGCGGCTGTATGGCCGCCATACCTCCCCACGGGCCGTAGGCGGCGCGGTGGGGAAAAACCCGCTGCCCATTTTTCTGCCCTGCCACCGTGTGCTGGGCGCGGACGGCTCGCTGACGGGCTACGCAGGGGGCCTGGAGTGGAAAGCATGGCTGCTGGAGCTGGAACGGGATGGAAAATCGATAATTATGTAAACAATGTTATGTAAAGCGGCTTTATATTATGTAAATTTTGTCCGGCCCGGCCGGAGAGAGGAAAGGAACCATGGCGGAGCGTACAAGATGGTATAAGGATATGTGCTTTTATCAGATTTGGCCCCGGAGCTTCAAGGACGGCAACGGCGACGGGATCGGCGATCTGCAGGGGGTGCTGGAGAAGCTGGACTACATCCAGTCCCTGCACATGGACGGCATCTGGTTTTCGCCGCTCTATCCCTCGCCCAATGCGGACTACGGCTACGATGTGGCGGATTATATGGACATCGCCGGGGAGTTCGGGGGGATGGAGCTGTTTGAGCAGCTGGTGGAGGAGCTGCACAGGCGGGGGATGAAGATCATCATGGATCTGGTCATCAACCACACCAGCGACCAGCACCCCTGGTTCCAGGCCAGCCGCCGGGGGCTGGAACCCTATAAGGGCTACTACTACTGGCGTCCGGCCAGAGAGGGGAAAAATCCCCTGCCCAACAACTGGCAGAGCCTCTTCGAGGGGGACGCCTGGAGCTGGGACGAGGAGCGGGGGGCCTATTACCTGCACCTGTTCTCGCCCCACCAGCCCGATCTGAACCTCCGCAACCCCGCCGTTCGGGAGGAGATCAAGAAGATCATGCGTTTCTGGTTGGACAAGGGCGTGGACGGCTTCCGGGAGGATGTGATCACCATGATCTCCAAGCCCCGGGGACTGCCCGACGGCTTCCCGTTGCCCACTGCCCGGGGCATCGAGCTGTATAACCACGGCCCCAGCGTCCACGCCTATTTGCAGGAATTCCGTCACGACGTACTCAGCCGCTACGACTGCGTCACCATCGGTGAAGCGCCCATGACCAGGCCCGGTCAGGCGCTGGAGTACATCCGGGAGGACGGAGGCGAGCTGGATATGCTCATCCAGTTTGACGCCATGCGGGGCGACAGCTTTTTCACCAGCTACTCTCCCCACCCCTTCTTTCTGCCCAAGCAGAAGTACCTCTGGGCCCGCTGGCAGCGGCGCATGGACGAGGGAAAGGCATGGAACCTGCTCTATCTGGAAAACCACGACCACGCCCGCGTCATCTCCCGCTATGGCTCGGAGAAGTACCGCAGCGAGAGCGGCAAGGCGCTGGCGGCCTCCTACCTCTTCCAGAAGGGCACCCCCTTCGTCTATCAGGGTCAGGAGATCGGCATGACCAACATCCGTCTGGACTCCATCGACTGCTACGAGGATGTGCAGACCCAGCGGAAGTATGCGGGTATGAAGCGGCTGCGGGAGGATCAGCGCCTCAAGCGCGTCTGGCGGGCCTCCCGGGAGTCCTCCCGCACGCCCATGCAGTGGACGGACGGGCCCCACGGGGGCTTCAGCGAGGGAGAACCATGGTTTTATGTTAACCAAAACTACCGCTCCGTCAATGTCCTCCAGCAGGAGGAGGATCCCAACTCTCTGCTGAATTTCTACCGCCGGGCCATGGAACTGAGAAAGTCTCTGCCGGTGGTGCGCTTTGGCAGCTACCGGGATCTTCGGCCCCTGTCCCTCCGGCTGCACGTCTATGAGCGCTGCGCCAGGGGAGTACGGCTGCTGGTGATCTGTTCTTACGCGGATAAGGAGCTGAGCTTCCGCCCGCCCCGGGGCTACGACCTGCGAAAGGGGCGTCTGCTGCTCTGGAGCTACCCGGACGCGGAGCTGCGGGGAAACGGCTGTACCCTGCGGCCCTACGAGTGCCGGGTCTACCTCTTCACGGATAAGGAGGAGGCCCTGCCCGCGCCCCGTGCGGAGGAGACGGATCTCAGCGAGTTCTACGGCGGGGCGGAGACAGCGGTGGAGGAGAGCGGGGAGGAAATGGCGGAGCAGGAGGCGGAAACCCCCTGACACAAACGGGGCGCATCTTCCCGGAGATACCTCACGCCGCGGCGTGAGGTATCTCCCGCGCTTGACATCGGCCAATACAGGAAAAAACCCCTGCCGGGGAGCAATCTCCCCGGCAGGGGTTTTGATCGGTTCAGCGGGCGCACAGGGGCGAGCGGCCGGGGCTGATTCGACGGTTACAAAGGGGACTGAAATAGGGGAAGATGTCAGGCGGCTCGGCTTATGGCGGCGGCGTAGCAGAACCCGCCCAAAAGGCACATCCCGCAGCCCAGCCACAGCGCCAGCGGCAGGGATGCTCCGGCGGCCCGGCCAAAGAGCAGGTTGGTCAGGGCGGCGAGACTGTCCAGCAGCATGGCGTACACGGAAAGCTCCGTGGAGCGCAGGGAGGAGCGTACCTGGCGGTTCTGCTCCACGGCCTGCATGGGCGCGAACAGGCTCCCGCACAGCGCCAGCAGCCCCACCGCGGCCACGGACAGCAGCGGCGAGACCGTCAGGGCCATGGCAGCACAGGCGAGCGCGCCCAGCGAAAAGAGCAGGAGCGCGGCGCGGCGCCCGCCCAGACGGCGGGAGAGGGCGGGGGAGAGCACCCCCAGCAGACTCAGCAAATTGACGCCCGTCAGCAGATAGCCCATAGCCGCCCCGGGGATCCCGGCGCGCTCATACTGGAGCTGGTTGAGGAAGACGGTGAGGTTTTGCACCGTCTGCTGGAAAAGCCCGATGGAAAAAAGGAGCAACAGAAGCCGGGGACGGCGCAGCACGGAGCGGATGACTTCCCACAGCTCCGCCGGGCCGGAGCGCTGCTCCGCGGCGTGAGGCGGCTCCTGGAGAAAGAGGGAGAGAAGCGCCGCAGCGCCGTAGCTCGCCGCCGTCCAGAGAGCCGCCGCGCGGTAATCTGCGCCAAAAAATAGGGAGAAGAGCAGCGCGCCCAGCAGCAGCCCCGCCGTGCCAAGATTGGTGTAGACGGCGAAAACGCGCTGTTCCCGCTCTCCCCGGCAGGAGAGGTATAGCAGCGCCGAGTCCACGCCGGAGAGCCCGGAAACCACCACCGCCAGCAGGATCCGCTCCAGCAGGAAGTCGAAAAAGCTATCCGCCCGCCAGAAAATGAGCTTGGACAGGAAGAAGAGAAAACTGCAAAGGATCATGGTACGCCTGTAGCCGATGCGGTCGGCCGCCATACCCCAGGGCATCTCCAGCAGCAGCGAGAGCAGCAGGGAGATGCTCTCGATCACGGCGATCTCCGGCATACTCACGCCGGCGGCGCGGCGGTAGAGGGTGGCCACGGGGGCGTAGAACACCAGTCCCTGCAAAAAGGACATGGCGTACAGGAGGGAAATGTTGCGTTGGAACATAAAAACAGCGTCCTTTCGTCAAGCGTGGAAAAAGCAAAACGACCAAGCCTGACGCTCTCCGCCAGACTTCGCCGCTTTTATGGTTTTTCCAACTTAACGCAGAACGCTCATGGATGGCCGCCTTTCGACGCATTGTGATGGCCCCAGCGTAGCACATCCGGAAGAAAATAGCAAGAAAAATCCCCCGGCCATTTGTGGGGTGTTCGTAAGACAGTTCAATATGCAAAAGGCGTGACGAAAGTGGTCACGCCTTTTGCTTTAATTGGATAGCCGAAAAACGGCGCAAGGGATACGGTCCCTTGTTCGGAATGCAGTGACATAAAATGCCCTGGACACGGAAAGGTTCCTGAGGCGTTTTGCCTCGCAGAGCGCACATACGGGATTACCCCCGTATAGAAGCGCGCCCTTATCTGTTCGACAAATTGGAATTTGTTAAATTGAAATCCACCAACACACTCCATATTTGTCAATAATTGTAGCACAACATTTACTCCATGGGAGTTCGCCGATAGGTTCAAGAACTACTCCTCCAGCGCTCAAAACCTGAAATGCATTATGAACTGCTTCTTCTGTT
>JAQXJT010000039.1 GCA_029009095.1 bacterium | reverse complement strand
CACGAATGGCGCTAACCTCAACATCCCCGATGTCGTGATCGAGGTGGCTGCCATCCAGCAGGTCGGCTTTAACGATGCCGCCGCTGCTTACCCTCAGGCTGTGTTCCAGAGCTGAAGCACCCGCAAGAAACCGAAGCATAGCACATAACTGTTACACATAGGAGGAAACAATTATGAAAATCAAGCGCATTCTTCTGAGCGTGCTCGCTCTGGCGCTGGTCGTGGCCCTCTCCGTGGGTGCTACCCTCGCCTTCCTGTCCGCTGAGGACACCCGGGTCATCAACAACTTCTCCTTCGGCTCTATCAGCGTGCAGATCGCTGAGGAAGTTCCGACCGATCTGCCCGACGACGTGGAGGCTGTTGCCGCCGGCAAGGGCGTTAGCTACACCAAAGTCACCCCGGGCGTCCAGCTTCCCAAGCAGCCCGCCGTTTCCGTCAAGACCGATGTCAAGGCTTATGTTTTCATCAATGTTTCCGGCTTTAACGCCAACCTGAAGTGCGACGGCATCAACAGCACCTGGACTGCTGTGGACGGCACCACCGATACTTACGGCAACGGCACCTACTATAAGGTCGTGGAGGCCAACAACGCCATGACCTTCGTGGACAACGCCTTTGAGTCCGTCACCGTTTCCAGCACCTGCACCGGCAGCGAGACCCTGCCCACCGTCTACATCGATGTGTTTGCCATCCAGTTCGATAACATTTCCTTTGCCGATGCCTGCGCTGCGGCTGCCGCCAGCTTCGCCGCGGAGGCTGCTCCCGCCCCCACTCCCGCGGGCTGAGCGGACCCGTTCACATCTGAAAAACGAGTATATGTGACATGACGAAGAAAAACATTCTCTCCATCGTGGTGGCGCTGGCGCTGGTCGCCGCGCTGGCGGTGGGCGCTACGCTGGCTTTCTTCTCCGATGAAGATACGGCCACCAATACCTTCACCATGGGCAAGGTCGACATCGACCTGAAGGAAAGCGACGACGGCGGCGAGACCTGGACCGACGATGGCCTCACCTTTGAGAAGCTCGTCCCCGGCGACACCACCCCCAAGATGGCCAAAGTCACTGTGGCCGAGGACAGCAACGACTGCTACATTGCCATGACCGTGGCCCTCGAGTGCAACGACTACGACGCCGAGACCGGCAAGGGCTTCACCGATGAGGAGAAGTCCATGCTGATGACCGCCGTTAAGAACGCCATTGACGCGGACAAGTGGACTGTGGTGCCCCAGAACGACGGCAGCCTGCTCTGCATCTACAAGGAAGCCTCCGTGGCTGAGGCCGAGGTCGTCCTCTTCGAGGAGATCACCCTGCCTCTGGGCGACAAGTTCGTCTTTGGCAACAACCTCGCCGAGGAGGAGTTCTCTCTGGTGCTGAACGCCTACGCTGTGCAGGCCGACAACATGGAGGAGCTGATGGAAGGCGAGAGTGGCGAGGTTTCCCCCGAGAACTTCGACTGGTATACCAACATGATCAACGCCACGCCTGCCACGCCCGCGCCCGATTCCGAGGCGTGATCAGCCCGGCATGATCTGAATCAACCATAAGGGAGGGGGGAAGAGCGATGCTGCGGAAAGCGCTGAATATCATCGGCACGATGATATTGCTGCTCCTCATCGCGGCGGTTCTCCCCCTGACCCTCCCGAAACTGTTCGGATACCGGCTCTATCACATCCTGACTCCGTCGATGGAGCCGGCTATCTGGATGGACAGCATCGTCTATGTACGCAGCGTGGATCCCGAGGCGCTGCAGGAGGGCGATGTGATCGTGTTCCAAATCGCCGGTGGGTTGGATACCATGGAGACCCACCGCATTGTCCATGTGGACAAAGACCGGCAGATGTTCACCACCAAAGGTGACGCCAACTTTACCGAAGATCAAAACCCCGTATTGTTTTCCAGCGTGATGGGTAAGGTAGTTTTCCATATCCCGCTTTACGGCCTGTTGGCCGACTGGCTGCACAGCCCGCGTGGCATCGCCGTGTGTACCGCGCTGTTTGCGGCGGTGCTGTTGATGTATGTGGCTGCGGATCGGATAGAACCGAGGGGGAAGAACGAATGAAGAAAAAGTATTACCTTTTGATTACTGCAGTGCTCTTGATCACTGTTTCCATAGTGGGCACGTCGCTGGCGGCCATCTCTGCCACCGGCAGCAAGGTGCAGAGCGAACTGGCCGCGCCCACACTGCGTCTCAATCTCAGCAGCGGTGTTACCTCCGCTGAGAACGAGGCCGCGCTCCAGAGCGACGGCGGCACCGTGATGCCCGGCGACGAGCTGGGCGAGAGCTCCTTCGTTGTCACTAACAGGGGCGAGCTGCCCTTTTATGTGAAGATCACCGTCTCCCACTACTGGACGGAGGACGGCCAGAAGCTCATCGGCCGCGGCGCCGACAGTCTCGAGCTGGAGGCGGGCGAGGGCTGGATCAAGGCCGCCGCCCCTCTGGTGGGCAGCAGCAGAGAGACCCAGACCTTCTACTATGCCAGACCCGTGCAGAGCGGCGAGAGCGTCAACTTCAGCACCAAAGTGATCGTCAGCGATGAGCTGGACAACAGCTACCAGGGTCTGGGCATCACCGTGGATGCCCGGGCCGAGGGCGTGCAGTTCGTCAGCGGCGAGAACAGCCTGAACGCCACCGGTATTCTGGATGCCTTCGGCGTGGTCGCCCAGCTGGACGGTAACGGCAACATCCTCAGCGTGTCTGAATAAGGAGGAAGAGAGAATGAAACGGTTATTTAGCTCCCTTCTGGCGGTCGTCCTCGTCTTTGCCCTGAGCATCAACGCGCTGGCCGCCATCCCCACCGTGTATTACAACGACGGCTCCTCCGTGCTGCAATACTCCCTGACCAACGGCACCTTTGGCGACGCGTTTGAGAACATGATCCCCGGCGTGACCCGTACCCAGCAGATCGCTCTGCAAAACAACGGCAGCAAGGACTCGATCCGCTTCTTCATGTCCGTGCAGGTGCTCAAGACCCTGATCAACGCCGCCAAGGACGGCGCCGGATACACCGTCACCCTGAGCAACAGCACCCAGACGCTGTTCACCTCCGCTCCCGGCAATGTGGGCGGCACCCTGATCGGCGGGCGCGACAGCAATGAGCTGGGCGATCTGGACGACGCCCTCTACAGCAGCGACCGCAACGGCATCCTCGTCAGCACCCTGGAACCCGGCAAGAGCGATGTTCTGACCCTCTCCATCACCCCCGACGCCACCATGTCCAACGCCTACCAGAGCGGCGTCGGCACGCTGCAGTTCCAGTTCTTCGCCGAGAAGGTCGTGGCGGGCGAGACCATCTATATCCCCGGCACCACCGTCACCAAGGTGGTCTCCACCGGTGAAAACGGCTGGATCTACGCCGCCGCGGGCGTGATGCTCCTTTCCACACTGGTGCTGATCCTCACCGGCAAGAAGAAGGACAAGGGCGAGGACAAAAAAGCAGTAAAGAATTCGTAATAAATACCTTTTTATTACTGATTTATTACCGGTTTTATGACCGGTGCCTGCTATACTGGCCACAGTAAGAACAGGACACCGAAAACCGGAAGGGAGAGCAGAGGCTTTCCCCACGGATCTGATAAGATGGAGGTACGAACATGAAAAAACAGTTTAAGCGCGTTTTCCTTCTCTGCGCGATGCTGTGCCTCTGCTGTGCGTTCCTTGGCACTTCCGCCCTGGCCGCCGACGGGGAGGACGTCACCTATGTGATCAGCTTCCGCCCCGGCGCCTACGGCAGCTTCAGCCCCGCCGCGGAGGGTTACCTCTCCTCCTTCGGTACCGTGCAGCGCAGCGCCGTGGGCAACCTCTTTGTGGAAGTGAAGGCAGGCTCCGGCTTCCCCGTCGGTATTGCCAGCTACCTGACTCCCAACGCCGGCTACTACTACAAGGGTGGCCTGAACGGCGGCGTGGTGAACGGCGACATGGACTTTGTGGCCGAGTACGGCATCGTCCCCAGCAACAGCGTGGTCTACAGCATCCTCTATGTGGACGCCACCACCGGCACCGAGGTGGCTGAGCCCACCATCGCCGTGGGACAGACCGGCGAGAGCGTGACCGCCACCGCCAAGACCGTTCAGGGCTACGCCGTGGACACCGCCACCAAGACCCTGACCGTGGCTGACGGCGCGCAGCTCCGCTTCTTCTACACCCTCCAGCCCAACTATGTCTATGGCCCCAACAATGTGGTCGTGGAGGTGGTCCCTGTGGCCCCCAATGGGCAGGAGCAGGGCGCGCAGACCCCGGAGAACGGAACGGATGTGACGCCTGAGGCGCCCGAGACCGAGACCGGTACCGAAAACGAGACCGAGACCGAGAACGAGACCGAGAACGGCGGCGAGACGATCCCCGGGAACGAGACCCCGCTGAACCCCGGCAATGAGACGGCGGAGAACGAAAACGCGGAGGATCCCGGCGAGACCATCGGCGATGAGGACACCCCGCTGGCCCCCGGCTCTGACGAGAACAACGGCATCGGCACCGGCGTGGTCGTGGGTCTGTGCATCGGCGGCGTGGCGCTGCTGGCCGCACTGGCTGCCTACCTCCTCCGCAAGAAGGTCGCCTGAAACAACACGAACTGAAAATGCCTGCCCCCGGCGCGTGGCCATGCTGCGGCGCAGGAGGCAGGCATTTTTCGCATGGGAGGCTCTATGGAAACGAAGAAGAGAAATCCGCTGGTGGCCGCCATCCGCACGATCGCCTTCGTGGCGCTGTTTTTCGCGGCGGGCTATGTCATTTTCTGGGTTTTCACCGGGCGCAACAACAAGCGGGTCTATGACGAGGCGGCCGCCCAGTATGTGAAAATCGTAGCTGCGGAGGAGTCCGGGGAGGCCGGCGGCGGCGAGGGGCAGAGCGGCAGCGGCGAGCTGAAGCTGGGCGTCAAGAGCAACAATGTGGAGATCGACTTTGAGGGCCTTTGGGAGGTCAATCGGGATGTATACGCCTGGATCCAGATGCCCGACATATACTGCATGGACTACCCGGTGGTCTGGCGCACGGACGAGTACTATCTGGAGCGCACCTGGAAGGGCGTCAGCAGCCCCTACGGCTCTATATTCATTGAGGAGTCCAACAACCCCGACTTCACCGACTACCACACTATTCTCTACGGCCACCGCATGGTGGACCGCACCATGTTCGGCTGGATCGAGGAATACCTCAAGCAGAGCTACTACGACACTCACAAGGACATCATCTATATCTACACCCCCGAGGGGCGGCTGACCTACCAGATCTTCTCCGTGGAGGAGGTCAACCACTCTGACCCCATCGTCTACACGGTGGGCTTCTGCCCCAGCCCCCAGTTCGAGGAGTTCGTGCAGGGCATGGTGGAGCGCAGCCAGGTGGAAACCGGCGTCAGTGCCACGGTCAATGACCGGATTTTGACTCTCTCCACCTGCGCCTTCCACGGCAAGGACCGGCTGGTGGTACACGCCAAACTCATCGACGGCTACCTGCTGAACGAGGACGCCGCGACCGAGTGACGCAGGAGCGCAGGGAAGGGAGCGCCGGACGACCCGGCGCTCCTTTCCATTTATAATAGTTAACATAATATAGATTTAAGTTAACATAATTACAGTCGATTCCCGTTTCTTACCCTTGCGGCGTGGCAGTTTGTAGGGTATAATGCTGACATGGAGAAAGAAACGGCGAAAAAGAGAATATGCTGCCCCATGCGCTGGCTGACGCTGCTGCTCTCGCTGCTGTGGGTGGGGTTTTACTTTGCGTTCCGGCAGCGGGAGGCGTGGATGGACGCCATCTGCCGCGCCCTGGTGCGCCCATGGCACCGGTGGATGGGCCGGGCGGCGGACTTCCTGCCCTTTTCCCTGGCGGAGTGCCTTGGCTGGGGCGGCGGGCTGTTGGCGCTCTGGGCGCTGGTGCGGCTCGTCCGTCTGGCCGCGCGGCGTCCCCGGGACTGGCGGGCCCTGAACCGCTGGGCTCTCACCGTGGGGAGCGTGGGGGCGCTGCTTTTTGCGCTCTTCTGCCTGCTCTGGGGGGTCTATTACTACGCGCCCTCCTTTTCCGCGCAGAGCGGCCTGGAGGCGCGGCCCGTCTCCGCCGCGGAGCTGGAGAGCGTCACCCGCTACTTTGTCTCCCTCTGCAACGACTATGCCGAACGGGTGCCCCGGGACAGCGAGGGGCTTTACGCGGGGGACGAGGCGGCCATCTTTGCGCACTCCCCGGCGCTCTACCGGGAGGTCAGCGAGCGCTTCCCCTGTCTCGCGGGGGAGGAGCTTCACGCCAAACCCATCGGCGGCTCCCTGATACTGAGTTATGTAAACTGTACCGGCTTCTTCTGCCCCTACACGGCGGAGGCCAACGTCAACACCCACATGCCCCTGACGCTGCTGCCGGCCACCATTGCCCATGAGCTGGCCCACCAGCGGGGCGTGGCCGCAGAGGACGAGGCCAACTTTGTAGCCGTGCTGGCCTCGCTGGAGAATGGGCAGGAGGACTACGTCTACTCGGCCGCCGTCATGGCCTATATCTACCTGGGCAACGCCCTCTGCAAGGCCGACAGCGCCCGCTGGGCGGCGGTGTACGCCACGCTCAGCGATGCGGTGCGGCGGGATCTCGGGGCCCACAACGCCTACTGGGATCGCTTTGACCAGCCGGTGAAGGAGGTGTCCGACCGGGTGTACACGGCGTTTCTCCGCACCTATGGGGACGACAGGGGGCTGCAATCCTACGGAGCGTGTGTGGATCTGCTGGTGGCCTACTACGGCGAGACGGCGCGGAATTACGAAATTGACCCTTGACAGTCTATGGGGGGCAGGATAAAATCTTGCCGACTACTCTGCCCAAACGGGTCGGAAACAGGGTTTGTGGGAGGATAAGGAATGAGCAGAATCGACGAGAGCTTCGGCTCCATGGTGTTTTCGGACAGCGTCATGCAGCAGCGGCTGCCCAAGGCGGCCTACCAGGCGGTACAGGACGCCATTTTCTTTGGCAACCGGCTGAGCCCCGAGGCGGCGGAGGTGGTGGCCCACGCCATGAAGATCTGGGCCATCGAGAAGCAGGCCACCCATTTCACCCACTGGTTCCAGCCCATGACGGGCATCACCGCCGAGAAGCACGAGAGCTTTCTCAGCCCGGGCAAGGATGGGCGGCCGCTGCTGGAGTTCTCCGGCAAGGAGCTGATCCACGGCGAGCCTGACGCCTCCTCCTTTCCCTCCGGCGGCCTCCGGGCCACCTTTGAGGCCCGGGGCTACACCGCCTGGGACCCCACCTCGTACGCCTTTGTGAAGGACAACGTGCTCTGCATCCCCACGGCCTTTTGCTCCTACGGGGGCGAGGCTTTGGACAGCAAGACCCCGCTGCTGCGCTCCATGGAGGCGCTGAACCGCCAGACTCTCCGCATCCTGCGGCTCTTTGGGGACGAGAGCACCCGCTGCGTCCGGGCCACCGCCGGGGCGGAGCAGGAGTACTTTCTCATTGACGAGAAGATTTTCGAGCGGCGCAAGGATCTGATCTACGCCGGACGCACCCTCTTCGGCACCCACCCCCCCAAGGGACAGGAGCTGAACGACCACTACTTCGGCGCCATCAAGCCCCGGGTGGCCGCTTTTATGGCGGAGCTGGACGAGGAGCTGTGGAAGCTGGGGGTCTTTGCCCGCACGGAGCATAACGAGACGGCCCCCGCCCAGCACGAGCTGGCGCCGGTGTTCACCACGGTCAATCTGGCCGCCGACCAGAACCAGCTCACCATGGAGCTGATGAAACGCATCGCCACCAAGCACGGCATGGTCTGCCTGCTCCACGAGAAGCCCTTCGAGGGGGTCAACGGCAGCGGCAAGCACAACAACTGGTCCCTCGCCACGGACAGAGGGGAGAATTTGCTGGAGCCCGGGGAGACCCCGGCCGGGAACGCCAGGTTTCTGCTGCTGCTCTGCGCTGTCGTGGAGGCCGTGGACGAGTACCAGGCCCTGCTGCGCTGCGCCGTGGCCAGCGCCGGGAACGACCACCGGCTGGGCGGCCACGAGGCGCCCCCCGCTGTGGTGTCCATCTATCTGGGACAGGAGCTTACGGAGGTGCTGGACGCCATCGAGAGCGGCAGCGAGTATGTGGGCAGCGAGCGGCAGCAGTTCAAGGTGGGCGTCCACGCCCTTCCCCGCTTCCCCAAGGACACCACCGACCGCAACCGCACTTCCCCCTTCGCCTTTACGGGCAATAAGTTCGAGTTCCGCATGGTGGGTTCCTCCGCCTCCATCGCTGAGGCCAATGTGGTGCTGAACACCGCCGTGGCGGATGTGCTGGGGAGCTACGCCGATATGCTGGAGGGGGCGGAGGACTTCGATGCGGCCCTCCACGACCTGCTGCAGCAGCGCATCCGTGCGCATAAGCGCATCCTCTTCAACGGCAACGGCTACGATCCCGCCTGGGTGGAGGAGGCCGGGCGGCGGGGTCTGCTCAATCTCCGCACCACCCCCGAGTGTGCCGAGCACATGATGGACGGGAAAAACGTGGCGCTGATGGAGCGCAACCGGGTCTACAGCCGCACCGAGCTCCTCTCCCGTCGCCGTATTATGCTGGACACCTACAGCAAGGTGCTGCGCATCGAAGGACGCACCATGGCGGGTATGGCCCGCAAGGAGATACTGCCCAACATCAGCGCCTTCACCGGCGAGCTGAGCCGGGCCGCCCGGGAGAAGCGCAGCTTCCTGCCGGAGGTGGATGTGAGCTACGAGGAGGACACCACCGCGCGGCTGAGCGCCCTGCTGGGGGAGGCTTACCGGCAGCTCACCGCCCTGGAGAGCGATCTGGCCACGGACACGGAGAGCATGGAGGCCCAGGAGCGGGCTGAGTGGCACCGGGATCATATGCTCCGGCACATGAACGACCTCCGCGCGGCGGTGGACGCCATGGAGAGTCTCTGCGCCCACTGGCCCTACCCCAGCATCGGCGCCACCCTGTTCAGCGTGAAATGACCGGGTATATACGAAAAAGGAGACATCCCGCCGGGGATGTCTCCTTTTCCATGGCTGCAGGGCCTTATTTGCAGTAGTAATTGGTGCCGTAGCGGATGGCCTCGTCGCTGAGCGTCATCATGGTGCTGACCATTTTCTGGGGGTCGGCGTACATGATCATGCTCATAATGCCCACATTGCCGCCGGGGCCGTACTTGTCGATGCAGTCCCGCACACTCTGGCGCAGCTCCTCCTCGGTGGGCTCATGGATGTTGAAGCCGTTGGACTTGCCGATCATGTCGTAGCAGCCGATGAAGGCCAGCTTGTCGCCCACCTCCTGCTGGAGCCGCAGCAGATCGTTCTCCGGCTGGCAGACCTCCCAGGCCTCGCAGCCCTCCTCGGGCAGCCGGGGCACAACTTCCTCGGGCTTGCCGCAGATGTGGAGGTTGGGGATGACCCCGTAGGAGCGGACGGCGTCGAAGAGCTTCTTGTGCTGGGGGGCGATCAGTTCGTAGTATGTGTCGGGGGAGAGGAAGAGCCCCTGCTCGGTGGCAAAGTCGTCGTACAGGCAGATGGAGTCCGGGCGGAAGTATTTGACGATGTACTCCAGCGTGCTGATGCGGTAGTCGGTGATGGCGTCCAGCAGCTCCCTGCAAGCCTCCGGCTCCGTGTAGAGGGCCATCAGACCCTCCTCAAAGCCCATCATGTGGGTGAGACGGAGGAATTGCCCGTTCCAGAGACCGTATTCCTGGATCTGGTTTTTCGGATCGAAGCGGGCCAGCTGCTCTGCCGCCATGCCCTCCCAGTCGTAGGAGGTCACGTCGGGGAAGCGCACCTGCTTCTTCCACTCTGTCACATCGTCCAGCACATACTGGCCCGGGGCGGGCAGACCCGCGCCCATGGCGGAGGCGGAGCCCTGCCAGACAAGGCCGAAGCCGTCCGGGCCGCCCCCGGCCGGGCCGTTCTCAAAGGTCTCCCGGGAGCCACCGGTCATGGCGATGTCGGCGGTGACGGGGATATGGTCGTGGGACTGGTGGTGCAGCAGCGCCAGAATGTTATCGCGGCGATTCATCATGGAAATGCATCTCCTTTTCCTGTATGGTGTCGAGCGCTTCTCTCTGGGGTATTTCCATTATATCGCAGCAATCTGTCCTATGTAAATGCTGGAATAATTGACATTTTACCCGGTATACGCTACACTGTGCAGTATGGAGGCGAGAATATGGAATTGACTGTGGCCGCGATGGATTACCTGCTGCAAAAAACCTGCCGCACCCTTCGCCGGGGGTGTGGGGCGGGGTCCGTGCCCGTGGAGGATCTTCGGCTGGAGGAGGGGAGCGTCCTCTGCGTGAGCGGCGGAGAGGAGCGGCGGCTCATTTTGTGGACAGGGGAGGAGGAGCCGGTGGGGCCGGGGTGGTACCTTCTGTGCGGCGACACCGCCGGGGGCTACAGCGCCGTGATGAGTGCCTTTGTGGGCTTCCACCGCTGGCGGAGCGAGCTGATGGGCGCCGGAGCGGGGGGCGATATTGCCGCGGTGGTGGACTGCGCCGCCCGGTATCTGTCGCTGGACATGACCTTTGTGGACGAGAGCTACCGCTTCCAGGGCATAAGCGGGAGCTTCCGGAATATTTACGGCAGCGAACAGCTGAGCGCCGAACAGGTGAAGGGCCTTTTTGAGAACAACCCGGAGTTTGCCAGGACCTTCGAGGGGCAGGAGCTGCGCTTCTATCCGGGACGCGGCGGCCCGCTGCCCGGGGTCTTTTACTACAATGTCCACTGCGACGGGGTGTACTGCGGCCGTATCCTGATCTCCTACCCCTCGGACCGGCTGCCCGAGGGGCTGGGGGATCTGATCGAACAGCTGATGGAGGCGCTCAACGCCTGCTGCCGTATCCGGCGCTACCGGAGCGGAGGCAGGAAGCCCCACGACGTGTGGAGGGAGCTGCTGGAGAGCGGCGCCGTGGACAGTCTGGTGGCGGGAAGTATGCTGATGTCCCTGGGCTGGAAGGAGAGGCAGCGCTATCAGGTGCTCTGTCTCCGCCCGCTGGGCTACCTCTACGACGGGCAGACCATGAAGTATCTGGCCGCGGAGCTGGAGGGCGCTTTCCCGGCGTGCATCGTGGTCTACCGGGATAACAGCCTGTTTTGCCTCCACAATCTCAGCCGGGAGGAGGACGGGGACTTTCAGGGGCGCTTTTCCTATTTCCTCCGGGAGAACCTTTTCAAATGCGGGGTCAGCAGCGATTTCGGGGATTTCTATGAGAGCCGCATCTACAGCGTACAGGCCGGAGAGGCGCTGAGTCTGGGCGAGCAGCGGGATCCCAGCTTGTGGCGCTACGAATACGCCGACTACCTCTACGAAGCGGCGCTGCGCCACGCCCGGGGGCCCTACCCGGTGGAGGAGCTGTGCAGCCCCACGCTGCTCCGGCTGCTGGAATTTGACGAGGCCCACCCGGAGCTGGAGCTGGCGGAGACCCTCTACCAGTACATCTCCTGCCGGTTCAACGCCGTACAGGCGGCGGAGCAGCTCCACATCCACCGTACCACCTTTTCCCACCGGATGAGCCGGCTGCAGCAGGTGGTCAAACTCCATCTGGAGGATCCGCGGGAGCATCTGACGGTGTTTCTGGCCCTCTCCGCCCTCCGGGAGGAACGGCAGCGGCGGGGGAATCATTGAAAAAAGCGCCCGGGGCTCTCTCCCCGGGCGCCTGCTTTATTCTTCATCCACCTGGACGCCCCAGAGCTCGCCGTTTTCGCAGCCCCGGATCTTTACGGGGACGAACTCCCCGTCCTCCGCCCAGCCCTCAAAGACCACGCGCCCGTCGATATCCGGCGAGTCGGCGTAGCTGCGGCCCCAGAGGTTGCCGTCCTCCTCGCCCTGCACGAAGACCTCGATGGTCTGTCCCACCAGACTCTCGCACCAGCGATCCATGACCTCCCCCTGCAGCTCCATTACCAGCCCGGCCCGCCGCTGGGCCTCGTCGCCGTCGCAGCGATCCTCCATCCCGGCGGCGGGCGTGCCCTCCTCGGGGGAGAAGGGGAACACCCCGGCCCGCTCGATCTTCGCCTCCCGCAGGAAGGTGCAGAGTTCCTCGAACTCCGCCTCGCCCTCGCCGGGCAGACCCACGATCAGACTGGTGCGGAGCACCAGAGCGGGGATGCGTTCCCGGAGCCGGGAAAAGAGGCTGCGGATCATCTGTCCGTCCCCCCGGCGGTTCATCCGGCGGAGGATGCCGTCGTTGATGTGCTGGATGGGAATGTCCAGATACTTCACGATCTTCTCCTCGGAGGCGATCACATCGATGAGCTCCTCGTCGATCATCTCCGGGTAGAGGTAGTGGAGGCGGATCCAATGGAAATCCAGTTTACATAATTCTTTCAGCAGCGCCGCCAGCGAGGCTTTGCCGTAGAGGTCCTGCCCGTAGCGGGTGATGTCCTGGGCCACCACGATCAGCTCCTTTACGCCGCCCTCGGCGAGAGAGCGGGCCTCGGCGAGCAGCTCCTCCATCCTGCGGCTGCGGTAGGGCCCCCGCAGGGAGGGGATGACGCAGTAGGCGCAGCGATTGTCACAGCCCTCGGCGATGCGGAAATAGGCCCAGTGGGGGCCGGTGGTCACCAGCCGGGGCAGCTCGGGCACGGGCTGGTTCAGCGGGGCAAAGGCCTCCACCGCCCGCTCCCCGGCGAGCACCCGCTCTACCACGGCGACGATGTCCTCGTAGTTGGAGGTGCCCATGATGGCGTCCACCTCGGGCAGCTCCGTGGGCATATCCCGGCGGTAGCGCTGGGATAGGCAGCCGCAGACCACGATCTTCAGCTCCGGCCGTTCCTGCTTCAGCGCCGCGGCCTGGAGGATATAGTCGATGGCCTCGGTCTTGGCGTCGTTGATAAAGCCGCAGGTGTTGATGATCACCGCGTCGGCCTCGGCCATGTCCGGCACGATCTCGTAGTCCGCCTGGGTGAGCAGCGCCAGCATCTCCTCGCTGTTCACCAGATTTTTCGCGCAGCCCAGCGAGATCATCGCCAGGCGGCCCTTGGGGGTTTGTTCGTTCATGTCTCTTCCTCTCTCTCCAGCCGCTCGAGGGCCTGACGAACCTCCTGCCAGCCGTAACCTCTCCGCTGGGCGGCGGCGGCGGCCCGGCGGAGACTGTCGGGGTCGGTTTTGCCCCGCAGCCGGCCGCGCAGAAAAGCGTCCAGCGCGCCGTCCTGCCCGGGCATCTCCTCCAGAGCCTCGTCCCAAAGCTCCTTATCGATGCCCCGGCGGTACAGCTCGTCCCGGATGCGCCGCTCTCCGTAGCCCTTAGCGGCATAGTGCCGCACCACGAGCCCCGCGTAGCGCACATCGTCCACCACGCCCAGCGAACAGAGCCAGTCGGTCACTTCCTCCGCGTCCGCGGGAGCGACACCCTTCTCCGTGAGCTTGTCCAGCAGCATTTTCCGGGAGTAGTCCCGCTTGTCCAGCAGTCTCAGCGCCCGCTCTCTGGCCTCCTCATTCATCCTTCAAAGTCGTCGGCGGAGATGTCGATGGCCCGCCCGGCGGCCACGGCGGCCCGCTTGGCCTGGGGCGTCAGGAGCTTGTGGGCGTTCTCGCGGATCTGGGACTCGATCTCGTCGCAGACCTCGGGGTTGCTCATCAGGTACTCCTTCACAGCCTCGCGGCCCTGGATCCGCTCTCCGTTCACCGTGAACCAGGCGCCGGCCTTGTCGATGATCTCCAGCTTGGTGCCCAGATCGATGATCTCGCCCACCTTGGAGATGCCCTCGCCGTAGATGATGTCGAACTCCGCCTCCTTGAAGGGGGGCGCCACCTTGTTCTTGATGACCTTGGCGCGGGTGCGGTTGCCGATCATCTCGCTGCCGTTTTTCAGCGTCTCCACCCGGCGCATATCGATGCGCACGCTGGCAAAGTACTTGAGCGCCCGGCCGCCGGGCGTGGTCTCGGGGTTGCCGTACATGACGCCGATCTTCTCCCGGAGCTGGTTGATGAAGATGACCACGGTGTTCGTCTTGCTGATGGCGCCGGCCAGCTTGCGCAGGGCCTGGGACATGAGCCGGGCCACCACGCCCACGCTGCTCTCGCCCATCTCGCCCTCCAGCTCGCTCCGGGGCAGCAGGGCGGCCACGCTGTCCACCACCACCACATCCACACCGCCGGAGCGCACCAGCGCCTCGGTGATGTCCAGGGCCTGCTCGCCGGTGTCCGGCTGGGAGATCAGGAGATTTTCGATGTCCACGCCCAGGGCCCGGGCATAGGCGGGCTCCAGCGCGTGCTCCACGTCGATGTACGCGGCCTCGCCGCCCAGCTTCTGGGCGGAGGCTACCACATGCAGAGCCAGGGTGGTCTTGCCGCAGGACTCGGGGCCGTAGACCTCGATGATGCGTCCCCGGGGCACGCCGCCCACGCCCAGCGCCAGATCCAGCGAGAGGGAGCCGGTGGAGATGGCGTCCACGTTGATGGGGATGTCCTCGCCCAGGCGCATGATCGCGCCCTTGCCGTAGTTCTTTTCGATCTGTGCCAGCGCGGTCTCCAGCGCCTTCTTCTTGTCGCTGGCGGGAGAGGGAGAGACGGGCGCAGCCGTAGTTTTCTTGGCCATGATGTACCTCCAAATTTCTATCGCTTATGCAAAAAATGTTCATTCTTTTCTGCCGCAGACCACCCGTTCCACCCCGGCGGTGTCCAAAACGGCGTGGACGTCCTGCAGCGAAGCGGCCTTCATCAGCTCCATGACGCTCCCGGCCTGCTCCTCGCCCACCTCCATGATGAGCCAGCCCCCACCGGCGAGCACGGTGAGCCAGCGGGCGGTGATGGAGCGGTAGAAGCGCAGCCCGTCCTCGCCGCCGTCCAGTGCCAGACGGGGCTCCCAGTCCCGGACGGAGGCGTCCAGCGTCTCCACCTCCGCGGAGGTGATGTAGGGGGGGTTGCTGACGATCAGGTCAAACTCCCCCAGCCGCAGCGGCGGCGGGGCGAGCATATCCGCCGCAAAGCATACGGCCCGGCGGCTCAGATGGTTCAGCGCCAGATTGCGCCGGGCGATGGACAGCGCCTCGGGGGAGAGATCCAGCAGCGTCAGGCGGCTGGAGGGGAGGAAGCGGCCGATGGCGCAGGAGATGCAGCCGCTGCCGCAGCCCAGATCCAGCACCCGGGGGGCGTTCATCCGCCCCTTGTACTTCTCCACCACGGTCTCCACCAGCACCTCCGTGTCCATCCGGGGGATCAGTACGCTCTTATCCACCACCATGGGCAGCCCGCAGAATTCCCAGCTCCCGGTGATATAGGCCACCGGCTCCCCGGCAATCCGCCGCCCCAGAACTTCGTCCAGCTGCCGCCGGAGGCTGTCCCCGGCGTACATGTTCATCCGCTGCAAAAGCTCCTCCCGGCTGCACCGGGCGGCATGGCAGAGCAACAGCCGGGCCTCCAGGGCGCTGCTCTCCACCCCCGCGGCCCGGAGGCGGCGGCGGGCGTCCAGATATAGGTCGTTAAAGGTCTGTACCATGTCCTCTCACCAGCTGTCCTTGCCCTTTTCCTCGGGGATGACCAGCTTCAGCGCCTCCAGGCCCACCTCCAGCATGGAGTCGTCCGGCTCGGCGGTGGTGAGACGCTGCATGGCCTTGCCCGGGGCGGAGATCAGCCGCGTCAGAGCGTTGTCGTGCCGCCCGGCCCATTTGATGACCTCGTAGCTGACGCCCACCAGCACCGGCAGCAGCAGCAGATGGAGTCCCAGCCGCTGCAGGGTGCCCTCGGTTGGGATGAAGGAGAACACCACGATGCTGATAAAGATCACGATAAAGAGGAAGCTGGTGCCGCAGCGGGGGTGGAGCCGGGACTCCGCCCGGGCGTTCTCCACGGTCAGCTCCTTTCCGTGCTCGTAGCAGAAGATGGACTTGTGCTCGGCCCCGTGGTACATCCACATCCGCTGCACCTGTTCCATGTGGTTGCAGGCCCAGAGATAGCAGAGGAAGATCACGATGCGCAGCACGCCCTCCACAAGCCCCCGGAACCGCCCCAGGGGCAGCACACGGTGAAGAAGTCCCGCCAGCAGCGTGGGCAGCACGGCGAAGAGCCCCACCGACAGCAGGATGCCCAGCGCCACGGCCATGCCCACGATGATCTTGCCGGCCGTCTCGGAGGAAAAGTGCCGCTGGATCCAGAGATCGAGCTTGTCCGGCTCCCCCTGCTCCTCCTCGGGGAGCTGCTCGGCGCTCCAGCTGAGCGCCTGTACGCCCAGCACCATGGTGCTCAGGAAGTTGGCCACGCCGCGGATGACGGGGAGGCCCAGAATGGGATAGCGGTCCTTGATCAGGCGGATGGGGTCGATCTTGGTGACCAGCGAGCCGTCGGCTTTCCGGCAGACTACCGCCTGCCGCTCGGGGCCCCGCATGAGGATGCCCTCCATCAGAGCCTGTCCGCCAATGCTGGTGCGGAAAGAGCAGGCATTCACTTCATGATTGTTTGCCATTGCGTTTTTTGTTCCCTTCTCTCTCACATGGGCAGCGTTACGGTGACCAGCAGTCCGCCGCCCTCGGCGTTATAGATGGTGAGTTTGCCGTTGTGACGGCTGACGATCTCCTCGCATACGGCCAGACCGATGCCGTTGCCCCGCTCCCTGGAGGAGCCTTTGTAGAACTTGGTCTTTACATGGGGCAGCTCCTCGGGGGGGATGCCGGGGCCGTGATCCCGGACGGACACCGCCTGGGCGTCGCCGGTCATTTTCAGCGCCACTTCGATGTGCTTGCCGCTGCGCCCGTACTTGCAGGCGTTGTCCAGAATGTTCAGCAGCACCTGGCTGAGCCGGGCGCCGTCCCCGGGAATGTCGGGGAAGTCCTCCTCCGGAGGCGTGTAGGAGACCTCCATGCCCTCCTGCCGGAAAAGCTCGCTGTAGGTGTAGAGGGTGTCCTCCACCAGCTCGGGGAGGTTGATGGTGTCCATTTGCAGCGTGAAGCGCCCGTCCTGGATGCGGGTGAATTCCAGCAGATCCTCCACCATCTTGGTGAGCCGGCCCGCCTCCCGGGTGATGATCTCCAGACCCCGCCGGGAGTCGCCCTGGATGGCGTCGTCGTAGGCCATGGTCTCGCTCCAGCCGGTGATGGCGGTGAGGGGGGTGCGCAGCTCGTGGGAGACGCTGGAGATAAACTCCGTCTGGAGTTTCTCCGTCTGGGAGAGCTTCTGGGACATATCGTTGATGGTGTCGGTCAGCTCGCCGATCTCGTCATCGTAGCGCTTCTCTACCCGCGTACCGTAGCTGCCGCCGGCGATCCGCCGGGCCATGGCCGTGAGAGAGCGGATGGGCTGGGTGATGGTGCCGAGGAAGTAGAGGTTGGAGACGGTGACCACCGAGAGTATGGCCAGCCCCACCAGAAGCGCCAGCAGACAGCGCTCGCAGATCATCCCCTGCACCGAGCGGAGGCTGGTGACAAACCGCATGGCCCCGGCCACGGTGCCGTCGGTGTAGCGCAGCGGCGCGGACACGGCCAGGATCTTCTCTCCCGTGGAGGCACGCACGCCCCGGTAGCGGCTGATCTCGCCCTCCCGCAGGGCCCGGGCCACATCGCCGTCGGCTTTCTCCATGCTCCCGGAAATGCCCGTGGAGGAGACCAGCGCCCGGCCTTCACTGTTGATGAACTGCACCTCCAGCTTGTCCCGGTCGGCGTAGTTCTCCACATAGAACTGGGCGCTGCGGTTGAAGTCCTCCCGGGTGCGCCCCACATAGGCGGCGAAGTGGTAAGAGGCCGTCTCGGCACGGCTCTCCAGAGCCGCGCCCATGGAGGCATAGTAGTAGGTGTGGAGAGTCAGCGCGAACACGGCTACTGCGATCAGCACCGCCGAGAGCACCAGCGCGGTGCTTACCAGCATGCCCCGGGAGCGGATACTGTGCAGCCGCGGCGTCCTGCGGCGGAGCCGGGCAAAATAATCACGCAGTTTCTTCAAGGCGTCCCGCTCTCCTCAAAAACCCCACTTGTAGCCGTAGCCCCAGACCGTGGTGATGTAGGTGGGCATGGTGGGGTCATCCTCGATCTTGATGCGCAGGCGGCGGATGTTCACATCCACGATCTTCAGCTCGCCGAAGTAGTCCCGTCCCCAGACCTCGTTGAGGATGTCCTCCCGGGAGAGAGCCTTGCCGGGGTTGTCCATGAAGTATTTCATGATGGCAAACTCGATCTGGGTCAGGCGAATGCGCTCGCCGTTTTTCTCCAGCGTGCGGTTGCGGGTGTTGAGCTTGAAGGGGCCGTGTCGCAGCTCGCCGCTGTCCTCCACCGCCGCCCCGTCGCCCACCCGCCG
Organism: bacterium; assembly: GCA_029009095.1. Lineage (GTDB taxonomy): Bacteria > Bacillota > Clostridia > Oscillospirales > Oscillospiraceae > Apopatocola. The sequence continues at coordinate 84,381 of JAQXJT010000039.1, read as the reverse complement.
GTAGAGCGCGTCCACCCGGGCGGTGAGCTCGGCGGGGGAGAAGGGCTTGGTGATGTAGTCGTCGGCGCCGGTCATGAGTCCGGTGACCTTGTCCATCTCCTGGTTTTTGGCGGTGAGCATGATGATGCCGATCTTGGAGTCGGCGGCGCGGATGCGGCGGCAGACCTCAAACCCGTCGATGTCCGGGAGCATCACGTCCAGCAGCGCCACACGGATGTCGGGGTGGCGCTTGAGCTGCTCCAGCGCCGCCTCGCCGCAGTCGGCCTCGATGGGCTCATAGCCGCCCCGCCGGAGGTTGATGACCTCAAAGCTGCGGATGCTGGCCTCGTCTTCCAGTACCAGAACTTTTCTCATGATGTTCTCTCCTTATCTTTCATAGCGAGCCGGGGCTCCACTCCGTGTAGATGAGGTGGAAGCGCTCGCGCATCTCCTCCTCTGTCAGCCCCGTGAGGATACGCGCCGCGTAGATCACCGAGTCGTCCTCGGCCACGATGAAGCGCCCCGCCAGCGCGGCGTGCTCGGCGCGGCTCTCGCCGCTGAGGGTGTAGATGATGAGTTTGTCCGTGATCTCGCCGGTGCTTCGGTTGATGTCCGAGAGGATCACGCAGCGCTCGCCGGCCGCGTTGTCCGCTCGCCGGACGGTCAGAGAGTCGCTCCAGAGGGGCGGCAGCTCCAGATACCAGCCGTCGGAGAAGCAGTGGTAGGTCTCCAGCTTCATCTGGGATTGGCCGTAGCGGCTGTAGCCCATCCAGCTGAGGGCCCAGTTGTGGTCCGTGAAGGACTGGGAGAAAAGGCTGGTGGGCATGGGGATCTCCAGAAAGTGATCGTTGTCGATGTCCGCGGCATAGACCGCGTAGCTGCGCCGGGTACGGGACACGCCGGAGTTCACATCCAGCGTGATGTTGAAGAGGCTGCCCTCCAGCAGCGTGAAGAGGTCGGAGACCAGCTCGCCGCTCTCCAGAAAGCTCTCCACCAGCACGGCGGGGGTGTTCCCCTCCAGTGTGCAGCTCCGGCACCGGACGCAGCGGTCCAGCCCCCGGGAGAGGGGCGCGGAGCTGGAGAGGGTCTCGCTGCCCTTGGGGAAGGTGTACACGGTGACGGAGGGGGAGGGGCCGGTGAGCGTGACGGCGGCCAGGTCGCCCCGGCCGTCCCCGTCGGCGTCGCAGCAGAGAAAGCGGGAGCAGGGGGCCGTCAGCAGCACCGCGCCGCCCCAGCCGTCGAGACTGTAGGCCTCCATCAGCCCCAGCTCCGCGCCGGTGCCGTAGAGGAAGATGATCTCGTCCGTGCCGTCCCCGTCCAGATCGTACAGATCCACGGCCTCCACGGAGCTGCCCGCGCCCCGAAGCCGGAGCACCTGGCGGTAGCTGCCCCGGTCAAGATGGAAAAAGAGGGTCTCCACGGTGTCGTTGACGGTGGAACGGAGGAACACCATGGCCTCCGCTGTGCCGTCCCCGTCCAGATCCCCCATCTGTATGGCCTGCCGCCGCTCGCCCCCCCGGGGCGCGGCCAGCTCGAAGCCCTCCGCCTGCTCCGACTCTATGAGCGAGTAGAGCTGCCTGTATTCCTCCACCGGCTGGGGAAGGGCAAAATACCGTTCCATATCGCCCCCCGCGCCGCAGCCCAGCAGAGGCAACAGCAGCAGCGGCAGCAGATAGATCAATCGTTTCAACATGGCACCACCTGTCGGCGCGCGGCATCGCGCAATTAGACAAAGCTATTATACCATATCTGCCACAAAAAGGAATAGCACAATCCAAAGTTTTTTCCGCTGTGAATTTTTCCCTTGCAAACCATGGGGCAATAGAGTATAATCCGCTTGTATGCCGGTGTGTTGGAATGGTAGACGAGGAGGACTCAAAATCCTTTGGTGGCAACACCGTGTGGGTTCGAGCCCCACCACCGGCACCATACGTGCAAAAAGCCCGGAGACTTCCCCGTGGGAAGTCTCCGGGCTTTTTGCAGCGGCCCGCGCCCTACCAGGCGACAGGCATATTGGCGCTGCTGTCCATGTTCAGCGCGATGATGGGAGAGATCAAGTCAATGAAGCGCGCCGCGATCTCCGGGTCGAACTGGGTGCCGCTGCATCGCTTCAGCTCCTCCACTGCCTCCTTGTAGGACTTGCGGGCCTGGTAGGGCCGGTTGGAGGTCATGGCATCGAAGCTGTCCACCACGGTCAATACCCGGGACAGGTACTGGAGTTCGTCTCCTTTCAGTCCGTAGGGATAACCGCTGCCATCGTAACGCTCGTGATGCTGCAGCACGATGGGGATCATATCCTGCAGGGACGCGATATTGCGGATGATCTCCTCGGCCTTCTGGGGATGGCTTCTCAAAAGCTCCCACTCCTCCCGGGTGAGGGGATCCGTCTTCATGAGGATGCTCTCGGGAATGTTGATCTTGCCGATGTCATGCAGATATGCCGCGAAGATCAGCTTGTTTTTCTCCTCCTCGCTGAAATCCAGCTTTTCGGCAAAGAGCGCGCAGTAGAAAACGACACGCTCCACATGGCCGTAGGTGTAGCGATCCTTGGCGTTGATCACCGCGATCAGCGTCTTGATGGAGGAGATGGTCTCCGCGGCGCCGACGGTTTCGCTGTTGGAGAAGCGATCGAGAACGGAGTAGTAGGTCTCTACCCGGTTCTTATACAGGAACTTGGCCCGATAGCAGGCTTCGTCCGCGTTTTTCACCAGATCCGCCCCCGTTTTGGCCTTGTCCGGATAGGAGGACACGCCTACGGAGATGGTGAGCTGCCTTCGCGGCAGACGCTCTTCGCCGGGGAAAACATGATCCTGTACCCGGGCGCGGAGGATCTCCGCCCTCTCCAGCGCCTCGGTCTCGCCCACATGGGGGAGCAGTATGGCAAACTCCTCGCCGCCGTAGCGGGCCACCACTGCCGGCTCCGGGAACAGTTCCTTCATAATGCCGGAGATGCTGCGCAGGGCGTCGTCGCCCCGCTGGTGGCCGTAGAGGTCGTTGTAACACTTGAAATCGTCCAGATCGATGAACAGCAGGGAGTGGGCGACGGCGTCCGTCTCCGCGGACTGCATGAGCTTTTCCAGATAGTCGTAGAAATAGCGGTGGTTTTTCAGCCCGGTCAGCCCGTCGTTGATGGACTGATCCTGCAAAAGCTGGATGCTCTTTTTCCGCATATCCACATAGTAGCTGATGACCCAGGAGATGATGAAAAAGGCGCAGGCGAGGATCATGTCGCTCTCGAAATAGGGGTTGATGGTCATGCTGGGCGCGAGGAACAGATCGATGCACAGCGTCAGCACGGCGACTACGACCGAGATCGCCAGACTGATGTTGCGGCTGCACTCGATGCTGGAGGAGATCACCACGAAAAAGAAGAGAAACTTGTAATTGCTCTCATAGGCGCCTGTCAGCAGGATGGCTCCCAGGGCGAAAAGGGTGGGGATGCCAATGTCCAGCCACTGCTTCACCGTGCGGGAGACCTTCTCCTGCAGATAAGACCACAGGTAATAAACCAGCAGGATCGCCAGCAGCAGCGACACGATGATCAGACTGTACTGCAGAGTGAACAGACCGCCGGAATACTTCGCGGCATAGTACTGGAGAAAAGCGATGGCCGGGAAGGATATGGAGAGAAGCTTCTCAATATTCAGTATTTGATTGATCTGGGATTCGTGATCCAAGTTGGACATCCGATCTCACTTCCTCATCCTCTTAACGCGGAAGATAGGAGGCAGATAACTGCCTCCTATACATCCCCACTTTACTGTTCATCACTCAGGCTCTTCGGCTCCTCAGGCTGATACATAAAGAAGAAGCAAGCGGAGGACGCGACGAGAGCTGCGAGCAGCGTGGACGCGGCGGCGATAAAAGAGAACAGCTTTTTCATGATTTCACCTCCCTCTTTTCAGAGCAAAAAATGTGGTCTATCGCTGCAACCAGACGCGCTCCAAAGGAGGTCAGGGTGACGACCTGCCAGAGAACGCCCAGTGACAGTGCCATGAGCAGCGACCTGCCGCGCTCCCGGGAGAAGCCCGCGCCGTACAGCAGCAGCGACAGCGCCGCGCACACGCACAGCACACGGTAGCTGCCCTTTTTCATACGGGCGCGCTTTTCTGCGGAGCGGATGGGCTTGTGGGGGGAATCCACCGGAACCACCCGGCGCACCATCCGGCAGGCAAAACCGTACAGGGCCAGGAGCCCAAGCCCCATCCCCACGGGGTGATAGTATTCCAACAGGAACGACCGGGCAAGCAGAGCGGCGGACAGGCAGTAGACCGCACTGAACGCCGTGCAGAACCCGATGCTGGACGCATGGGCTCCGCCGCTGTATTTTCGCAGACTGCTGCCGGCCAGACATGCCAGCAGCGCCTCCGGCCAAACGCCCAGGATCCCGCCAAAGACGCCGAGCAAAAGCAGCGTCGCCAGGATCTGCAGCAGCGCCGTCAGGCCGTAGGCAACGACCGCCTCCCTCTCAGCGTCGTATTGCAGAGTGAGGGCGATCTTATGGGCCAGTTGTTTCGCCAGTTTCTCCATGTTTCGCTTTCTTACCGTCCATTTTCTTCAGGATCCGCTGGGACAGGAGAATAAACAGGGCCAAAAACAGGATGGAGGGGAAGGAGTAAAGACTCCGCTGCCAGCCGCTGTTGGCGTAAAGCAGAAGCTGCTCCGTCTCTTCATAGCCGTAAAGCAAGATCAGCAGGCCCATGTTCAGCGCTTCGGAAACGGCCAGCAGCAGCAGCGCGATGGCGGCGGCCAGAATGGTCCGGATCGTCTCGCTGATCTGGGTCTGATAGGCGAACTGGAAAATGACGACCGCGATCACCAGCGACAGCACCGAATTCACGCCCAGCGCCACGGGCAGAAAGCGAACCAGATAGACAAGGATCAACTGAAAAAGACTCAGCAGGAAATACTTGGTGGGGATGATCTTTGTCCTGGTAAATACGTGCAGGGCCCACATCACCAGCAAACACTCCGGAATTCCCCGGAGCAGAAGCTCGGCGACGGTGATGGAAATGTTACTCACGGAAAACCTCTCCTCAACTTTCTTTTCCGGACTCTGCGGCGGCATCGCGGCAGACCTCTCTGATGAGCGCATAGAACAGCAAACAGAAGAAGAAATGGATCAGCAGGTCGCCCACACTGAGGATGCAGTAGCCGTAATCGATCACATCGCTCAGAAATCTATACTTTGCCCCGGCGTCCCCCAGAGTGTGCAGGGTGTCCAGGGAATCCAGCATATCCGGCGTCACATAGCCGGTCAGGTAGGACAGACTGGGGAAAACGGGCATCTTCCCGCCGTTTTGGGAAATGACGAACCGGTTCAGCGCCGTTCCTGCCAGCACACAGGCGGAGCCGCCCATGGCTGCGGGGTACAGCCGGTATATCAGGATGGCGGGCAGAAAGGACAGGATCGACGCGCCCTCCAGATAGGGCAGCAGGAAGTAAAACCAGTCTACGCGGAAGAAAAGACTGAACTCCGCCGCGATGGCCACTGCCTGCACGAGCAGAACGGGATAGACCGCAGCGGCGGAAAAGATCCGACTGAGCTTATACCCCCGCCACCGGGCAAAGAGACAAACCACGATGATCTCCAGCAGCATATCCCTCTCCTGCCATTCTCACCCCCGGGGCGAACCCCGAAAAAACGAAAAAAACCTGTATTTTCAATGAATTATATACCCTTTCATGGATGTTTTCAATGCCTCTTTTCGGTTTTGGTTATTTTTTGCAGTTTTATATAATTTCGCCAATCCTTTTTTTACTTTCCGTGCACCGTGCCGCCCCGGCTCAACGGAAAAGCGGGGGCTTTTGTGGAAAAGCCCCCGCTCTGACGCTATTCTTCTCTCTCTTCCCGCCAGTATTTCGACCCGTCCCGGAGGCGGCCGACAAAGTGCTGGTTGCAAAGCTCCCGGCGGATCAGCTCGATGTCGGAAAAGGCGATGCTGCCGCGGATGATCCCGTTTACCTCCCGCTCGGTATAGTCCCGGCCATATTCCAGCCGCTCCGCGATGCGGGCGAGGACGATCTCCCGCAGGAGCTTTTTCCGGGGGTAGCGGAGCAGCCGGCCCTCCCCGTCATAAAAGCCATCGGCCCGCTTTTCCCGTTGTTCCCGTGTCTCCATGCCGTTTACCTCCCCCGGCCCAGCCCCCGCAGGGCCTCCGTCAGCTCGTCGATGTGCCCTTCAAACCAGCGCAGCAGCCCCGAGGAGAGCCGCGCCTGCTGCCAATATATATCCCGGTTGGGGGTCATGGCCCCCAAGTACTGCCCGTAGAAGTCGCAGACCGCGGTGAAGTAGAAGAAAAGCCGCCCCATGTTCTCCAGATCGTAGTCCGTAAGGGGAAAGCGAATGATGTAGGCGCGCACATAGTCCAGCAGATCGCCAATGTCGATCTCACCCCGGGCGCACAGGGGCGAGGCGTAGACATAGGAGCGCATCACCTCCCACACGGCCGGGTGGACGCAGGCCGTGGTCCAGTCGATCACGGCGTTGATCTGCCCCTCCCCGCAAAGAAGCTGGGTGATGGTGTAATCCCCGTGGGTGTTCACCATCGTGAGACGCCGGGTGTCAAACTCATAGGAGGGAAAGCGGCGCAGGATCTCCATGTTGGAGCGGATCTCCTCCGCCATCTCCCCGTGACCCGCTTCCTCCGCCCGGCGCAGGGTGTTCCCGTAGCCTGCGAGCGTCCGCTCCGGGGTGCGACGGCGGAAAAACTCCCCGCCGATGCCCGTGGGCAGCGTGGGATAGTCCAGCAGGGCGCGGTGGATGTCCGCCAGCAGGGCCGCGGAGCGCTCCATGAGCCAGGGCGGCGCGCTGTGGTAGGGCAGCGTCTCCCCGGGAAGCAGCCGCTGCACATGGAAAAGCCGGCCGTTCTCGTCGGCGGAGATCATGCGGCCGTGGAGATCGGGGAGAAAACGGCACACGCTCACCCCCGCGCCCAGCAGGAATTCGCAGAGGGCAGGTTCCGCCTCGGGGTGGTTCATGCTGTTCTCGCTGGGGTACTTCACCACATAGCTCTCCCCGGCGCAGTCCACCAGGTAGGTGAGGGAGCCGGCCCCGAACCGGGCGGTGCGGATGGACCCGGCCTCCAGCCCGTAGAGCTTATAGAGCCGCTGCCGAAGCTGCTCATGGCCGATCTGCTGCACCAGCGCGGCCATATTGTCCTCCATCTTCCGGATCATGTCTGCCAGCGGGATGCGCTCGCCCTCCAGCAGTTCGTTGACGCTGACGCCCAGCAGTTGGCACAGCGGCAGCATATAGCCCGGCTCCGGCAGCCCCTTCCCGCACTCCCATTTGGAGACGGTCTTTTCACTGAGCCCCAGCGCCTCCGCCAGCGCGCGCTGGGTGTAGCCCCGCTCCCGCCGCACGGCGGCTATAAAGCGTCCCGTTTTTTCCTGATCCATACCGATCCCCTCCATTGTATGAGTATAGCACACTGCACTTCCGCCGGAGAACCCACGAACCGTAGATTTTTCCGTTTTTCCCGGGAAGGTCTTGACAGGAAGAAAATGGAATGATATGATTTTGATATCATAAAGAGGCAAATGCTTCGAAAGGAGTTCAGTATGGAAGAGAGAATTCTCAGCGGGAAAAAGAACGGGATGCCGGTGCTGCTGCTGACCCTTGCGCTCTACATCGCCGCCGTGGCGGGCGTGATCTTCGGGGCCATGCGCATAGACGGCGGGAGAGGGCCGCTGCTCTTCATCGTGTCCATGGCGTATGTGACGCTGGGGTGGATCCCCCTGTGCGGACTGAAGGTGGTGGGGCCCCAGGAGGCGCTGGTGCTGACCCTCTTCGGCAAGTATTACGGCAGCATCAAGGAGAACGGTTTCTACTTCGTCAATCCCTTCTGCACGGCGGTCAATCCCGCGGCGGAGACCAGGCTCAACCAGAGCGGCGATGTGGACAATCCCTCCAAGAAAAACCAGCTGACCGGACAGAACGGCGCCCAGACGGCTGCCCAGCACAGCAGCAAAAAGATCTCCCTGAAGGCCATGACGCTCAACAACAGCCGCCAGAAGATCAACGACTGCCTGGGCAATCCCGTGGAGATCGGCATTGCCGTGATCTGGCGGGTGGTGGACACGGCCAGGGCGGTGTTCAATGTGGACAACTATAAGGAGTTCCTTTCCCTCCAGTGTGACAGCGCCCTGCGCAATGTGGTGCGGCTCTATCCCTACGATGTGGCCCCCAATGTGGATACCACCGGCGACGGCGTGGCCGACGACGGCAGTCTCCGGGGCTCCAGCGAGCTGGTGGCCGAGCGAATCCGCAACGAGATCCAGAGCAAGGTGGCGATGGCCGGCATCGAGGTGGTGGAGGCGCGGATCACCTACCTGGCCTACGCCCCCGAGATCGCGGCGGTGATGCTCCAGCGGCAGCAGGCGTCCGCCATCATCGACGCCAGGAAGATGATCGTGGACGGCGCCGTGGGCAGGGTGGAGATGGCTCTGGAGCGGCTGAACGAAAACCAGGTGGTGACGCTGGACGAGGAGCGGAAGGCCGCCATGGTCTCCAATCTGCTGGTGGTGCTCTGCGGCAACCACGACGCCCAGCCCGTCGTGAACTCCGGCAGCCTCTACTGATATGGCGGACGAACCCAGGAAGCAGGTTCCCCTGCGGCTTTCCGCCAAGCTCTACGCCGCCATCGCGGCCTGGGCGGAGGACGATTTTCGCTCGGTGAACGGCCAGATCGAGTACCTGCTCACCGAGTGCGTCCGGCAGAGGAAGAAAAACGGCAAATATGTCTCCGAGGATCTTGACGTCCCGCCGGAGCTGGACATCCACTGAGAGTCCGGCAGCCCCGGGCATACAAAAAGAGCGCTGCAAAACTTCGGTTTTGCAGCGCTCTTGCCTGTTGACGTCTTACTGACGGGAGGCCCGGTAGAGACCCTCGCGGAAACCGCGGGTCATCCCGGCGGGGAAGTACATATAGTTGGGGATGGCGTAGCGGCCCGGCTGGAAGAACCTGGCCACCCACTCCTCACCGGCCTTGACCTGCTCTTCGTAGGTGGCGTCGGGGGCCTGCGCGGCGGGGCCGCAGGAGATGACGATCTTGTCGCCCCAGGCGTCGTACATGGCCTCGTAGTCGTTCATGCCCATGGGCGTCCAGGCGTCCCAGCCGGCGGCCACAAAGTTGCCCACCTGGGCTTCCAGCTTGCCGCAGGAGTGCAGCTCGGCGATCTTGCCGTGGGAGTGGATGCAGTCGGTGAGTTTTTTCATGTAGGGGACGATCATCTCCGCGCCAACGGCGGGGGAGAAGAAGGGAGCGGCCTGAGCGCCCCAGTCGTCGTGGACGGTGAAGCCCACGATGCCGTCGCCGTAGACCTCGCAGCATTTGTCGACGATCCGGCAGTAAAGCTCGGTGGTTTTTTCGAAGAGCGCCTTCACGGCGTCTTTCTGCTCCTCGTCGATCAGAGCCATGGCCGCGCCCTCAAACTCCATGAAGGAGACCAGACGCTCGTACCAGGCGCCGTTCAGGAGCCAGAGGAAGTTGGCCTTGCCGTTATGCAGGAACGCCTCGTTCTTCTTCGCGTCGCCCTCCCAGTCCCACTGCTCGATGTCGGGCCACTGCAAAACCTTTTCCCAGTCATTGGCGTCCTCCAGCATGGGTTTGCCGGGGCGAACCATGGAGCCGCCCACCAGAGGCACATACTCCCACTCCACGCCGAACATATCCTTGCCGCCATAGCCGGAGGTGTCGGCGGGGCGGTCGGCGGCGAAGATGAAACCGCGGGCGTTGTGGTCGGGGATGACGCTGGGGCAGAAGAAACCGGTCTCGGTACCGGCGGGACACCAATGGGGCTCGCCGGCGAAGAGCGCCTTCTCATTCTCAATGGGGCTGCAGGGGTAGGTCCAGACGGGGGTGCCGGGGGCGCCGGGATTCATAAAGTTGGGGATCTCGGAAGCCACTGTCATTTCTTTCTCATCAAAAGGGATTTTGGCCATTGGGTAGTTCTCCTTTTCAGAATAATAAGTTTGGGAGCGTACTCTATATGGATATTTGCACCGGCGTAGGAAAATGCAGAGTGGGAGATCTTCTTTGAAAAGCTCCCCCGACTGTTGTCGGGGGAGCCGGTGATAGCGGAGGGAAGAATTACTGTTGCTTCTGGGCAGCCATCTTGGCGGCGTTCTCCTGCGCGTAGCGGGTAGCGTCGGCGTCGGAGATGCGGTAGAAGAGGATGAAGATCACAGCGCTGATGGTCACGCAGATGGCGGGCACCAGGTAGGCGCCGTTCATGAACTTGGTCACCCAGGCGGCGTCGGGCGTGAAGCCGGCCACATAACCGGAAGAGGCCAGCAGCTTCAGACCGATGGTGCCGCCCACGGCCATGCCGATCTTCATCGGGGGAGAGGCGAGACCCATGCAGATACCGCGGGTATCCTTGCCGGTCTTGTGGAGGTACCACTCGCCCACGTCCATCCACAGCAGCATGGCGTAGGGCATGTAGGTGTACATACCGACGGCGGCCACGGCGTTGCTGATCATCATCCAGACCCAGCCGAAGCGGGCCACGTACCAGCGGAGGAAGAAGGAGACGGCGGACCAGATGTAGCCGAAGCACATGGCTCCGCGCTTGCCGAGCTTGGCGCCCAGCTTGGGCATGATGATGGCGGCGAAGAAAGCCACGAAGGCCATGAACAGGCTGTTAACGGTCATCTTGGAGAAGTCGCCGGCCACATACATCCAGTAGTACACATTCTGGTTGGAGAGAATGTTGTTGCCGATGTTCAGGATGACGTTCACGAGGAACAGCACCAGCAGCATGGGGTTGTGGATCAGGCAGTCGATCATGTCCTTGATGGTAATGCGGGGAGCGCCGGCGGCAGCGCCGCCCTTGACGATGGGCTGATCCTTGCCGTCAGCCATCTTGGCGATGGCGCCGAGAGCGAAGGGCATGGGGAGAGCAAAGACAAGAGCTACAATGAAGTAGTTCCACTGACCAAACTGCAGCTTGGAGACGAGCGTGGGGATGAAAGAGGTGATCAGCGTGACCACGGTGCCCTGCCGGGTCATGTTAACGGTCATGGCGGAGCGGTTGGCGGGGTTGGGGCCGGCCACGATGCCGATGATGCCGTAGTAAGCGGTCTGGATCAGGTTCATCAGGGAGTTCAGCACGGTGTAACCGGCGGCCATGATCAGGCAGCGCAGCCACACGGGACCGGCGGTGGGGAACACCTCAACCGCAATGCAGATGAAGAGGATCCAACGGCCTACATTCAGCCAGCCCTGATACTTGCCCTTGTTGCCCATCTTGACTTTCTCAATGATGACGCCGCCGAACATGGACACGACAAAGTCGATGGACTTGGCGATGAGCAGGACGGTGGCGAGGGTGCTGGCGGGGATCTTAAGAACCTCAGTGGCGAACGCATTGAGGTACATGAAGCCGACCATGATGGACAGCGTCAGCAGAGAATAACTGCCCGCAGTCCAGATCTGTTTTTTACTGGCAGTAACTTGCATGAAAATAACCTCCGATTCTTTTTTGCTCTCTCTTTCCGTTGAGAACTGTCATCATACTACCTTTCCCCTGATTTTTTAACAAGGTGTTAAGAGTACAAAAAGCACAAAGAAATCCCTCGAAAAAATTGTGCTCGTAGATAATTCTGCACAAAGATGTCGGAGGGAAAGGAAGGGGGGGAAAGCCGGGAAAAGGACGGAAACAGAAAAAGCCCCCCGGGCTTCCGGGGGGCAAAGAGACCCAAAATCTTACTTTTTCATCAGATCGCGGATCTCCCGCAGCAGCAGGATCTCCTCGCTGGGCTCCGGTTCGGGAGCGGGTTCGGGAGCGGGTTCGGGAGCGGGGGCGGGTTCCTCCTCCTTCTTCCGGCGCAGCCGGTTGATGGCCCTCACAGCCGTAAAGACCACCAGAGACACCAGCAGGAAGTTCACCACGGCCTGAATGAAGTTTCCGTAGCGGATGGCGGACTCGGCCATGTCCTCCGTGGCGGGGGTGATCACATAGCGCAGCGTGGTGAAGTCGATGCCGTGGAAGAGCATGCCCACCACCGGCATGACCACGTCGTTGACCAGCGAGCTGACGATGGCGGTAAAGGCGCTGCCCACGATCATGCCCACTGCCAGATCCACCACATTGCCGCGGGAAATGAATTCCTTGAACTCCGATACGAATTTTTTCATACGAAAGACCTCCCAACAGGTTTTTTAGCGGTAGGTGGTCATGGCGCCGACCAGCATGACCATAACGGGCACCTCGTCCCCGTCCACATTGGTATAGGTGCTCATGCCCAGAGGGACGCCGTAGGCGTTGTAGGATCCGGCGGTGTCCAGATTGTCCACGTTGCCGAAGACGATGGCCAGAACCGGCTCGGTGTAGATGGTGGTGGTGGCGAGGAGGCAGGTGACGCGATAGTCCTCCCCGAAGCTGTCCTCCCGCCAGCGGTAGAGGATGCGCTCGTTATAAAAGCACATCCAGGTGCCTTCGTACTTCTCCGGATCCCGGCTATAGACCGGGTAGGTCTGGTAGAGGTTCCAGAGCAGGCGGTAGTCGCAGGTGGCGTAGGGGGGGAGGGTCGCCGAACGGTCAAAGAGCTCGGGGTAACCCTCGAGGAATTCCCAGGTCTTTTCCGGCACGGTAAAGCGCACCCCGGCGGAGCCCAGGGCGGCGAGGGTCTCCTTCCCGGTGGGGGTGAAGCGCCCTTGGGAGAAGGTGCCGATCCGGTCATAATACAGCTCCGAATCGTAGGTGAGGGAGCCCTGGCCGTCCCAGAGCCCGTCTTTCCACTCTCCCTCGTAGCGGTAGTCCACATCCTCGCTGTTGCGGGCGATGAAGACCCCCTGCCCGTGGGGAAGCCCGTCCAGGGTGCTGCCCGTGTAGGCGCCCCGGTCGTCCCCGGTGGGGGTGTGGACGGTGAAGCCCTCGTAGGTGAGCTGTCCCTCGCCCACGACGCTGCCCATATCCCAGTTTCCCTCAAATTCCACGCTGCGCCCGTTTTCCCGGCTCACGAACCGACCGCTGAAAGCGCCGCTGCCGCTGCCGTGGAGTTTGCCCGCGGCCACGCTGCCGCTGTAGAGCCCCTGAATGGGCTCGGCGCAGAGTGTCACCGCGGCGGGAAAGCTCTCGCACACGCCGTCCAGGGGGCTGCCGGAGGCAAAGGAGCCGGTAAAGCTGCCCTCTCCCACGGTGAATTGGCCCTCGCCCTGGGGGCGGAGGGCGTCCACTTCGCCGCTGTAAAGTCCCCGGCTCTCCACTCCCGCGAGAGTCATGCTCACGGGAAGATCGGTGACGCTGCCGCGGGCAAACTGTCCCTGTTCAAATTCTCCCTCGTAGCGCCAGCCCTCCTGGGCGGTGAAGCTGCCCTGACCCTGGGGGAGCCCGTCCACCAGCGGCGCGTCGCAGCTCCCCGGGCAGACCATGCCGTCCACGGTGAGCGTAATGTCCCTGCCGCCCGCTCTTTTTCCGCAGCCGGCAAGGAGGAGGCAGAGCAGGAGGGGAAGAAGTTTCCGGTATTTCATAGTCAGTTCCCTCCCTCAGCGCAGCGCAAAGCCCATTTCCTCTTCCCGGGGAACGGACTGGTTGTAGGCATAGGCCTCCACATAGAGCCACTGGCCGATGGCCGCCCTGTGCTCGATTTTGTATACGTCGATATGGGTCTGGCCGTCCCGGTGGTAGGCCATCTCGATCTCCACATCGAAGACGTAGTGTTCCCCGTCCATGGAGATGATGACCCAGCCGTGGGGGCTCCTCTCGCTGCCGATGGTGCCGCTGACCACCGTGGCGTCATAGCCCAGCCCCCGGGCGGCGGCCCAGAAGGCGGCGGCGTAGCAGTAGCAGTTGCCCCGGCCGGTGGAGTACATGGTCAGGGCCTCTTTCATGGCCCAGCCGATGTCGCTGACCTGATAGTAGTTGCGGCGCAGGTAAGTAAAGTCGTCCCGGACATGGAGATACATGGCGCGGAGCATCTCCTCCCGCTCCATGCCGGGGTCGGTGTATTCCCGGATGGCGTCCGCCACATAGCCGTCCAGCTCCTGACTGCCGGAGGTGTAGCGACCGTTCTGATCGAAGAAAAGGGAGCCGATGTAGCCGTTCTTCAGAGCGTAGCCGTCAGACTGGATGGCGTAGAGATATCCGTCGATGTTGCAAAAGCCCTCGTCCCGGCGCTTTCCCCCGCCCTGGGCCGCCAGGAGCACATCGCGCTCGGCCCAGTAGCCGGGCTGCACATCGGGGAGGTAGAGTTCCCGCTCCTCTTCGTCCAGCCCCAGCAGGGCGTTCAGCGTCACGGCGGCCTCGGCCCGGGAGACGGTATCCGCGCCCACGCCCGCCACGCGCCCCACGGCGGCGGCGATGTCGTCACGGCGGAAGAAGGGGGACAGAAGGGCGGCAAAGCCCTCCTCGGAGAAGCTCTCCTCCGGGGAGAACATCCCGTTGGGCGCGTCCATCAGCCCCCGGCTCACCAGGTAGCAGACGCTGCGGAAGGCGCCGGCATTCTCATCCACATCCCGCAGCGCGGGGGCCTCCTCCGGCTCCATCTCCTCCTCCGGGTGTCCCAGCAGGACGCAGAGGATCTCCGCGGCCTCGGCGCGGCTGAGGGGAGCGTCGGGGCGGAACACCTCCTCTGTGTGGGGGAAATAGCCCGGCTGCGCGGCCAGCAGCGGCGCGGTGACGGCGGTATAGCGCAGGTCGCTGTAGACCTTCAGATCCTCCACCCGGGCCTCCCGGCCGTTTCCGTCCAGCCATGCCAGCACCCGTTGTCCATCCAACAGGGGGTAGCCCACTCCCTGGGGAACGCTGCCGGCGCTGACCTGTTCGCTCCGGTAAAGCTCTCCGTCGATGTAGTACGCCACGGTGCACAGCCGCTCGGCGGCCGTCCCCTCCGGGGCGCTGCTCCGCCCGCTGTAGAAGCCCGCCACAAAAAAGACGGCGGCGAGCAGCAGGACGAAAACGGAGAGCAGCACGGTATTGTTCCTTTTCTTTCTGGCTCTCATGCAAAGACCCTCTTTGTTTCTTGCTGCGAAATACGCCAGATAAAAATACCACGATTTCCCCCCACGGTCAAGGGCGGCGGCGAAGAAACACCGGCCCGCCGCTGCGTCCGTGCGCGGCAAAAAAGGACGGCCCCGGCGGGCCGTCCTTTCTGAGGGTATTGCGTTACGCTTTTTTCGCCTTTCTCCGCTGGATGGCCTTCCAGATCTCCGTGACGGGGATCAGCGTGGCGGCCAGACCCATGGAGATGAAGAACTCCTCCATGCTCACGGAGGTGAAGCCGAAGAGGCTGCACAGGCCCGGCACGAAGATCACGCCGCAGGTCAGCACCATCGTCCACACCAGCGCCAGCCAGAGCCACTTGTTCTGGGTCTTCATGGTGAAGATGGAGCTGTGGACGGAGCGGGCCGTAAAGGCGCGGAACATCTCCACGAAGTTGCAGGTCAAAAACGCCATGGTCATGCCGTCGTTGCTCTGGGCGAAGCTCCACACGCCGTTTTCCAGACGCTCCCCGAAGAAGTAGGAGAAGAGGATCAGCGCGCCCATGAAAACGCCCTGCACGGCCATGCCCAGCCCGGCCCCGTTGGCGAAAAGGCTCTCGTCGGAGGGACGGGGGGAGCGGCGCATGATGCCGTCTTCCGCCGGCTCCATGCCCAGCGCCAGACCGGGGGCGGAGTCGGTGACCAGATTGATCCACAGCAGATGGGCCGCGGAGAGGAGCTTGAAGCCGAAGAGAGAGGCCACGAACACCGAGACGATCTCGGCCAGGTTGGTGGTGAGCTGGAACTGCACCACCTTGCGGATGTTGTCGTAGATCTTGCGGCCCTCTTCCACGGCGTTGACGATGGTGGCAAAGTTGTCATCGGCCAGCACCATGTCGCACACACTCTTGGTGACGGCGGTGCCGGTGATGCCCATGCCGATGCCGATGTCGGCGGCCTTGATGGAGGGGGCGTCGTTGACGCCGTCGCCGGTCATGGCGGTGACCATGCCCCGGGCCTTCCAGGCCCGGACGATGCGCGTCTTGTGCTCGGGCTGCACCCGGGCGTAGACGCTGTAGCGGGTGACGGCCTCCACCAGCTCCTCGTCGCTGATGTCCTCCAGCGCCGCGCCCTCGATGGCCTCGCTCTCGTCGGAGATGATGCCCAGATCCCGGGCGATGGCCACGGCGGTGTCGATGTGGTCGCCGGTGATCATAATGGGGCGGATGCCGGCCATGCGGCATTCGCGGATGGCTTCGTAGACCTCGGGACGGCAGGGGTCGATCATGCCGGTGAAGCCGATGAACACCAGATCGTGCTCCAGATCCTCCGGCTCAAAGCTCCCGGGCAGGCTGTCGTAGTCCCGGAAAGCGGCGCCCAGCACCCGCAGTGCCCGGTCGGCAAAGAGCTTGCTCTGCTCCAGAACGGAGGCCTTGTACTCCTCGGTGATGGGGACGACTCTGCCTCCCCGCCAGCAGCCCACGCAACGCTCCAGCAGGATCTCCGTGGCGCCCTTGGTGTACTGGCGGTATTTTCCGTCCTCCTCGTGGACGGTGGACATCATCTTGCGCCCGGAGTCGAAGGGCGCCTCCCCCACCCGGGGGTACTTCACATCCAGCTCATCCTTATAGAGCATGAGGTCGTGGGCGTGGTTGACCAGCGCGGCCTCGGTGGGTTCGCCCTCAGCCTCGTGCATACCCTGGCAGCGCTTGGCATCGTTGCAGAGGGCCATGGCTTTGGCCAGCAGCATGGGCTCGTCGGTGAAGGTGTCCACCACGGTCATGCGGTTCTGGGTCAGGGTGCCGGTCTTATCCGAGCAGATGATCTGGGTGCAGCCCAGAGTCTCCACGGCGGTAAGCCGGCGGATGAGAGCCTGCCGCTTGCTCATGGCGGTGACGCCGATGGACATGATGATGGTGGTGACGGCGGGGAGTCCCTCGGGGATGGCCGCCACGGCCAGAGCCACGGCGATGATAAAGGTGTCCAGCACGGTGGTGAACACGCTGCTGCCCGCCTTGGGGAAGAGGAAAACATCCCGAAGAACCCCAAAGGCAAAGACAAAGACGCAGATGCCCAAAACCAGCTTGGTGAGCGTCACGGACAGATCGCTGAGCTTCCGGCTCAGCGGCGTCTCCTCGTCTTTGGCCTGGGTGAGGGCGTCGGCGATCTTGCCCATTTCGGTGTCCATGCCCGTGGCCACCACCACGGCTTCGCCCCGGCCAAAGACCACGGTGCTGCCCGAGTAGACCATGTTCACCCTGTCGCCCAGGGGAATGTCCTTGCCGCTCTCCCGGAGCATCAGCAGATCCATGATCTTGCTCACGGGGACGCTCTCGCCCGTCAGGGCGGCCTCCTCCACCTTCATGGAGTGGCTCTCGAGAATGCGGCAGTCCGCGGGGACGGCGTCGCCGGCCTCCAGCACCACCACATCGCCCACCACCAGATCCTCGCTCTTTACCGTGACGATCTTGCCGTCCCGGAGCACCCGGCTGGTGGCGGCGGTCATCTCCATGAGCGCCTCGATGGCCTGCTCGGCCTTGGACTCCTGCACCATGCTCAGCACGGTGTTGATGAGCACCACAAAGAGAATAATGAAGAGATCGGCATAATTCTCGTGGGCGCCGTAGGCCGTGTTCTGGTAGATGGTGGTGGCCGTGGAGATGGCGGCGGCCCCCAGCAGCAGGAAGATCATGGGATCGTTCAGCGCGCTGAGGAAGCGGCGCAGGAGACTGGGCTTCTCCGGTTCGGCCAGCTTGTTCTTGCCGTTTTTCTCCAGACGGCGCGCGGCCTCCTCCCCGCTGAGACCCTCCGCGGAGCTTGCCACCTCCGCCAGCACGGCCTCTTTGGTTTCACAGTAAAATTTCAAATGTATGTCCCCCTCTTTCTTCGATCGGCGTTTTGCGATGTGGCGTATTCTATCAGGATTGGAAAAAGATTGCAACTGAAAGTTTTTGAGCCGTTATTTCTTCGGAAAAGTCCCTGCTGTAGGGGAAAACCCCCGCTTTACTATGCCCATTTATTCCGGAAATTGTATTTCCGGCACAAAAAACGCCCCTCTCCCGGAAGAGAGGGGCGTTTTCGTGAAAAGTATCGGGCTTTTCGGGGCATTTCAGGGGGAGAGAGGCACATTTCCCCCGGCCAAAGCCGCCGTCGCTGCCGCCGCGGCCTCTTTTTGCCGCCGTCCGACGCCCTCGCCCATGGAAACGGCCACCTCCCCGGCCCCCTCCAGAGCGGGGACAAAGCGGGGAAAAAAGGTGAGGGAGCACCGCGCCTGAGCGGTGAGCAGCAGGACGATGGTGGAGCCGGCCAGTTCAAAGTTCCCCATCTCCGAGCCTTTTGGAAAGCGGCCCGGCTCCCCCGCGTGCGTCACGCCGCCCACCAGCATGGCCCCCACCTCGATCTGGGCGGCGGGGCCGAAGTGGTCGGTGTCCATCAGCGTCCACCAGCGGCGGTTCAGCCGGTACACCGGCACCGTGCGGCAGGCGATGGGCTGCACGCTGTGGAGCTGCCCGGGGATGTAATGAGTCTCCCGCCGGACACAGTCGTCAAAGTGGCAGAAGTGGTGGTAATCGGTGGCCTGAAGCCGGTACACGAGACACAGCCCCCCGGCAAACAGCGCCGCCGTCTCCTCCCGGGGCAGGAGGTCGGAGAGGAGATAGTGGGAGTCTTTCATGGGGAGGACCATGTCCCCGGTGACGGGGTAGATGCTGAGGAGGCCGTCGCAGGGGCTGATGAGCACGTCTTCGTCCTCTATGTAAGGGGGAAGCGCTTTCTCCCGGGCGAAGAAGTCCGCGAAAGAGCGGTAGCTCTGCCCCTGAAAGGGGGTCATGTCGACGCCGTTTTTGCGGATGAACGGGGCGATCAGGGGTCGGGAAGCGCCACTGCGGAGAAAGAGGGCTGCGGCCTTGAAGGCGCCGGAGGACTGGAGAGAGCGCAGCAGCATCCGCCCCGGGGCGCTATTGTAGAAGAGATCGGCTTTCATGTCGCGCCTCCTCTCAGGCAAAAGCCGCCAGACAGAACACCAGCACGCCGCAGCAGAGCAGCAGAAGCTTCCCCGGCCGACCGGGCTTTTTCAGCGGTACGGGCAGCAGGAACATCACGCCCATCACGGCCAGAGCGGAGGGGAGAGCGGGATTTTTCTGCCAGGAGAAGTAGTTGCCCGCCCCGTAGAGTCCGGGGACGAAGATCGCGGAGAGGGTCACCGGCAGCCCCAGATAGCTCTCCCGGCGGGCGCAGGTGCGCTTTTGCCGCTCCTGTTCGTCCACATTGAAGAAGGCGAGACGGATCAGGGCACAGAGCACATAAAAAGCGGCGACGCAGCGCGCGCCGAGGGTGCGCTGCCCCATGCAGTACACCAGCACCGCCGGCAGTACTCCAAAGCACACCAGATCGCAGAGCGAGTCGATCTGGATGCCGAAGCATTTCTCCTGCTCCGTCCGCTTCCGGGTGGAGGCGATGGCCCCGTCGAACATATCGCAAAACCCCGCCGTCATCAGACAGAGCATGGCGCTGCGGTAGCTTCCCTCCAGGGCGGCGAGGATGCCGGAAAAGCCTGCCAGCAGTCCCACATAGGTCAGGATGACCGTATAGTTGTAGTACCCCAAAAGTTTCCCTTTTCGTTCCATCTCTTTCTCTCCCGAACAAACGGCGTGACGACCGTCACGCCGTTATGGTTTCAATATACGTCGTTCACATCCACCAGCGCCACCACGGTCTCGAAGCTCTCCCCGTCCCGGAAGACTGTCAGCGTCAGCGTGTCGCCCACGGTCATGTCCGCGATCATCCCCACCAGATCCCCGGTGACGGTGAGGGGTTTGCCGTTGGCGTGGGTGAGCACGTCTCCCACCCGGATGCCCTTTGCCTTGCAGTCGCTGCCCTCGGACACGGCGGAGACATAGAGACCGTCAGGGAGGTCATAGTGCTCGGCGGCGTCCTCAGGAATGGCGCCCACGGTGATGCCCAGAGCCGGACGGCCCAGCACCGCCCCGTCGCGGAGCAGGGCGTCGGCCATGTCCTTCACTGTCTCGGAGGGGATGGCGAAGCCCACGCCCTCAATGGTGACGGAGCCGGCATAGGTGTTGCTCATTTTCATGTTGGTGATGCCCACCACCTGGCCGTAGCTGTTGATGAGCGCGCCGCCGGAGTTGCCCTCGTTGATGGCGGCGTTGGTCTGGAGCAGGGTCAGCGTGGCCCCGTGGTAGGAGATGTCCCGGCCAATGCCGGTGATGATGCCGTCGGTCATGGTGCAGCGGAAGGAGTCGCCCAGGGGGTTGCCCAGGGCTACCACGCTGTCGCCCACCTGGAGGGTGTCGGCGCGGCCGAACTCCGCGGGGGTCAGGTCGTTGGCCTCGATCTTCAGCACGGCGATGTCGCTGCGGCTGTCGTTGCCCACCAGCCGGGCCTCAAACTCCCTGTCGTCCTGCAAGGTGACTCTGGCCCGGCAGGCGCCCTCCACCACATGGGAGTTGGTGACGATGTAGCCGTCCCGGGTGAGCACCACGCCGGTGCCCCAGGAGTAACGCAGATCGCTGCTCTCGTCGGGGTAGGCGGAGACGGCCACGATGAAGGGACTGCACCGGCGGTAGATCTCCTGCAGGCTCAGTTCCTCCTCCCGGGTCTCCCGCAGCTCGATGCTCAGCCCCTCGGGGGCCTCCACGGTGGGGATGTCGCACGGCTCGGCGCTCTCCACGGAGGAGTAGTATTCCTGAAAGAAGTCCTGAAAACTGTCGGCAAAGCCGTCCTTGTCCCCGTCGGGGAGAGAGGGCGCGCCGTCCCGGCCGAAATCCCACTGAAAAGCGAAGTCCCTGTCGGGGCTCTCCGGCTCCTCCCCCTCGCCGTCCCGGCGGAAGAAGAGACAGGAGCTGACCAGCAGGAGCAGCAGTCCCAGAACGAGCGCCGCAGCCTTCCAGGGGCTGTGGGGCTTCCGGGAAGGGGCGGGAGCGGGCGAGTCGGACAGCGGGGCGTACCAGCCGCCCCGGTCGCCGTCGGCCTCTGTTTCATACCAGTTCTTTTCCGTCATATGCTTACCTGCCTTTTTTCAGCGTCAGTGTAAAGACAAAGTCCGTCACGCCCTCCCGGCTGGTGACGGCGATGTCCTCGCCGTGGTTGTTGAGTATGGTCTTTACGATGTACAGGCCCAGTCCCACGCCGTCCCGGTCCTTGCTGCGGCTCCGGTCGCTCTTGTGGAAGCGGTCGAAGAGCAGGGGGATCTCGGAGGCGGGGATGGTGTCGCCGCAGCTTCGCACGGAGATATAGGCCTTGCTGCTGTCCTTCCAGAGGGAGAGAGTCAGCGTGGTGCCCTCCCGGGCGAATTTCACGGCGTTGTCCAGCAGATTGTAGGAGACCTGGGTGATGGCGTCCACATCGCCCTGCACCTCCACCGCCTCCTCCGGAACGCGGAAGTCCACGTCCAGGTGCCGCGCGGTGATCTTGTCTGCGAAGTTGATCAGGGTGAGGCGCATCATCTCGGCGGCGTCGAAGCTCTTGGAGAGCAGTATGCTCCGATCCTCCGCCTGCAGGCGGCTCAGCTCCAGCATACTGCGCACCAGCCGGGCGAGGCGCTTGGTCTCCGCGGAGATGGTTTCCAGATAATGCCGCTCCTGCTCGGGGGGGATGGTGCCGTCCAGGATCCCGTCCACAAAGCCCGAGATGGTGGTCATGGGGGTTTTGAGCTCATGGGAGACATTGGCGATGAACTCCCGCCGCCGCTCCTCGGATTTTTCCAGCGAACTTGCCATGTTGTTGAAGGCCTCGGTGAGCTCGCCCAGCTCGTCGTTCCGCCCGGTGTCGTCCACCCGCACGGAGAAGTTCCCGTGGCCAAAACTCCTGGCCGCGTCGGCCATGTTTTTCAGCGGCTGTGCCAGATGCCAGGAGAAGAAGTAGGAGAGGGACAGCGAGAGCAGCAGCACCACGATGCTGATGCTCCAGAAGAGGGGCAGCACCGCCTGCCAGGTGTAGAGAGCGTTGGAACTCACATGGGAGACGAAGGCGTAGCCCAGCACCGCGTTGCCGTAGTGGAACGGTTCGGCCACCACGAAGCGGGGGTCGTCGTACATACCGCCCAGGTTGCCCGAGTAGAGGAGCTTGCCCTGCTCGTGGAGCTGCGCCATGACCTCCGCGCTCACCGTTTTGCCCAGATGCTCGCAGCGGGGCTGCCGGTCGGAGCAGGAGAAGATGAAGCCATCGGTGGTAGTGAGAAAAATGTGCCGGCCCGTGGCGGCGGAGAGGGAGGAGAGGTTCATGCGCAGATCGGGACTGCTCAGATCGCCGTTCCGTGCGTAGGCCTCGGCGGTGGCGGCCACCTCCACGGCGTTGTTGTACATATTCTCCTGAACCTCGTTGACGAAGATGGAGCGGCCGATGGAGATAAACGCCAGCGCCAGCAGCAGAAAGCTCCAGATGACCATGGTGGCGGTGGCGAGAAAGTTTTTGAAGTACAGACTGTGCATGGAACCACACTATCCTTACTCTTCCAGCTTGAATTTATACCCCACGCCCCACACGGTGGCCAGGCTCCACTGTTCGCTCACGCCCTCCAGCTTTTCCCGGAGACGCTTGATGTGTACATCCACCGTCCGGGAATCTCCGAAGTAGTCGAAGCCCCAGACCTCGTCGAGGAGCTGGTTGCGGGTGTAGACCCGGTTGGGAGAGGCGGCCAGATGGTAGAGCAGCTCCATCTCCTTGGGCGGCGTGTCGATCTTTTTGCCGTCCACCAGCAGCTCGTAGGAGTCGAGATTGATCACCAGCTTGTCAAAGACCAGCTTTTTCACGCTGCTGCCCTCCTCCGTGCCGCCGCCGCTGCGGCGCATCACCGCGTGGATGCGGGAGAGAAGCTCCCCGATCTCAAAGGGCTTGGTCACATAGTCGTCCGCGCCCATATCCAGACCGCTGATCTTGTCGGAGG
This sequence comes from bacterium, assembly GCA_029009095.1. Lineage (GTDB taxonomy): Bacteria > Bacillota > Clostridia > Oscillospirales > Oscillospiraceae > Apopatocola. The sequence continues at coordinate 61,572 of JAQXJT010000039.1, read as the reverse complement.
TCTCGCCCTTGGCGGTGAGCATGATGATGGGCACCTGAGAGGTCTTGCGGATCTCCCGGCACACGGCCCAGCCGTCCATCACCGGCAGCATAATGTCCAGCAGCACCAGATCCGGCTCCTTCTCCCGGGCGAGACGCACGCCCTCGCCTCCGTCCACCGCCCGGTAGACCTCGAAGCCGTCCTTCTCCAGGTACAGCCGCAGCAGGTCGGCAATGTTGATGTCGTCTTCCACGATCAGCGCCTTGTTGCTCAAATCGATCGCCATCCTCTCAAATCACATTATATCATTATAATGCCATTATAGCGCAAATCCAAGGGGGTGAATGAATAATCTGTAAAATCTTTGCCCCCGGCGGAGACGGTTGCTTTTCCGGCGTGGGCGTGGTAGGATATAAAATAAGTACGGAGAAAGGGAGCGAGAGGATCATGGGGGAGCATATCACGGAAAAAGCGCCGGCCAAGCTCAACCTCTCCCTGGATGTGCTGGGCAGGCTGGAGGGGGGCTACCACGCGCTGCGCATGGTCATGGAGAGCGTGAGCTTCGGAGACACGCTGGAGATTACCCTCCGGAAGGACGGGGAGATCCGTCTGGAGACGGGGCTTGCCTGGCTGCCCCGGGACGGGCGCAATCTGGCCGTGGAGGCGGCCCGCGTTTTCCGGGAGGCCCTGGGCGAGGAGACGCTGGGGGCGGATATCCTCCTGACCAAGCGGATCCCCGTGGGCGCGGGTATGGGCGGCGGCAGCGCCGACGCCGCGGCGGTGCTCCGGGGGCTGAACCGCCTCACCGGCCGCCCCTTCAATGGGGAGAAACTCCGGGAGCTGGGCCTGGCCATCGGCTCGGACGTGCCCTACTGCGTCTGCGGCGGCTCCCGCCTGGCGGAGGGCCGGGGTGAGGTGCTCTCCCCGCTGCCCATGCCGCCCGAGTGCCGCGTGGTCATCGCCAAACCCTCCTTCTCCATCTCCACCGCCAGCCTCTTTGCCCGCATCGACGGGCGCGCCGGCCGCACCCGCCCGGATACGGCGGGCATGATCGGGGCCATGGAACAGGGCGATCTGGGCGGCGTGGCCCGGCGGATGTTCAACGTCTTTGAGGACGTGCTGCCCCGGAGCTGCCGGGACGTGGGCGCCGTGCGGAGCGCCCTGCTGGACCATGGGGCGCTGGGCGCGGTGATGACCGGCACGGGCAGCGCTGTGTTCGGCCTCTTCGCAGGGGACGGCGAGGCGCAGAAGGCCGCCGTTGCGCTGCGCAGTCTCTGCCGCGATGTGACCGTGACGGAGTTTGTCGGGGAGATCGAGGTTTAAATTGCGCGCATCATGAGTTTACATAATATAGGAGGCAGCGTATGGAGTATACCACTTTGGGAACATCGGGACTGAAGGTGTCCCGGGTCTGTCTGGGCACCATGACCTTCGGTGGCCAGAGCGACGCAGAGGAGTCCGGGCGCATCGTGCGCGCGGCCATGGACAAGGGCGTGAACTTCATCGACACGGCCAACATCTACCCGGTGATGAAGGGCGGCGTCAGCGAGAGCATCGTGGGGGAGAGCCTCAGGGGCGTCCGGGATCAGGTGGTGCTGGCCACCAAGGCCGGCGGACGCATGGGCCGGGGCGTCAACGATTCAGGCCTCTCCCGGGCGCATCTGGTGCGCAGCGTGGAGGACAGCCTCCGGCGGCTGCAGACCGACTATATCGACGTATTCTACCTGCACTTCCCTGACCCCGCCACCCCCATCGAGGAGACCATTCAGACCATGGATATGCTGGTGCGCAGCGGCAAGATCCGCTACTACGGGCTGAGCAACTACTCTGCCTGGCAGTGCTGCGACGCTGTGCACAAGGCCAGAGAGATGGGCTGCCTGGCCCCCGTGGTCACCGAGAGCGTCTATAACCTCATCACCCGGGGCCTGGATGACGAGATGGTGCCCTTCCTGAAGCAGAGCGGCATGGGTCTGGCCGTCTATAACCCCCTGGCGGGGGGCCTGCTCACCGGCAAGCACACCCGCGACCACGCCGAGGCCAACAGCCGCTACGACTCCGACCGGGGCTACAGGGCCCGCTACTGGAAGGAGCGCAACTGGGATGCCATCGAGGAGCTGGTGCGCATCTCCGCAGACTGCGGCATGAGCCCCATCCAGCTCTCCCTGGGCTGGCTGCTGAGTCATGACTATGTGAGCAGCATCATCTGCGGGGCCAGCAGGTGCAGCCACATCGAGGAGAACCTCTCCTACGCCGAGACCCGGCTGGAGGGAGAGGTGCTGGAGCGCTGCGACAAGCTCTGGGATCTGATCCGCGGCGACTTCTACAGCTACCACCACTGAGCCGCTGGCGGATACCCGGCCCATGAGATCATGCTCCGGCAGAACAGCGTGGCTTCGCACCGCGCTGTTCTGCCGTCCGGTAAAGGAGGAAAAGGAGGACAGGATGACCCGGTCGTTCAGCCTCTGCGTGCTGCTCAGCCAGATGGCGCTGGCTTTATTCCTGTTCGGAGAGCGCCGTGGGGAGATCGCCTTTGCCTTTGGACAGTTCTTTGCGGCGCATAAACTGCTCGCGTGGTATCTTGTGGGTATCAATCTGGCGGCCTTTGCCGCCTTTGCAGCCGACAAGTACAGGGCCGTCCGCCGCCGACGGCGCATCAGGAACGCCACGCTGCTGACGCTGGCGGCTCTGGGCGGGTCGGTGGGCGGTATGCTGGCGATGGTACTTTTCCGGCATAAGATCAGGAAAAACCGCTTTTCCCTGGGCCTGCCGCTGCTCCTGCTGATCCAGACCCTCCTGCTGCTCGCTCTTATGAACCTGTAGAGAGAAAAACCCCCGCCGCGGCGGGGGTTTTTCTCTTCCGGAAGCTCAATCGAAAAGGCTCGTCTGCGCCCCGGCGCGTTTGTCCTCAAAGGCGGAGAGGTAGGCGAAGATCTCCCCGTTGTCGTGCAGGAGCCCGCCCTCCTCGCAAAGTGTGTGGAAAAGCTCCATCAGCTCCCCGTTGCGGGGGCTGAGAAGCTGGTAGCGCGATCCGTAGGCGCGGATGTACCGCTCTTTCATGCCCGGAAAGAGCCGGTCCAGCTGCCGGTAGAAATACTCCCGGTTCCCATCCCGGAGCGTGAGGCCCATGCCGAAGCAGATCACCCCGCGGACGCCCGTGTCCACGCAATGCTCCACGATCCCCCGGATGTTCTCCTCCGTGTCGTTGAGGAAGGGAAGGATGGGGGAGAGCCACACCACGGTGGGGATACCCGCCTTTCGCAGCTCTTTGAGCGCCTCCACCCGCTCCCGGGTGGTGCTCACATGGGGTTCGATCTTCCGGCACAGCGCCTCGTCGCAGGTGGTGAGCGTCATCTGCACGACACATTTGGTGTCGTCGTTGATCGCCTTCAACAGCTCCAGATCCCGCAGTACCCGGGCGGACTTGGTGATGAGCGTAAAGCCAAAGCCATAGCGGTGGGCGAGAGCCAGCGCCCGGCGCACGCTGCCGAGCTCCTCCTCCAGGGGGATATAGGGGTCGGTCATGGAGCCTGTGGACAGCATACACCGGCTGCGCTTCCCCCTCAGCTCCCGTTCCAGCAGCTCGATGGCGTTGGCTTTGACCTCGATATCCTCAAAGTCGTGCTCCATGTGGTAGCACCTGCTCCGGGAATCGCAGTAGATGCAGCCGTGGGTGCAGCCTCGGTAGAGATTCATGCCGTTGGAGGAGGAGAGGATCCCTTTGGCGTTTGTAAAGTGCATGGCGTTGTCCTCCGCAAAAGGCGGCGTATCAGGCGTTGAAAACGTACTTGTCCAGCCGCTCCAGCGCCTCCTGTACCCGCGCGGTGGGCAGCGCCACATTCATGCGGATGGAGCAGTTCAGGCCGAAGGGGCGGCCGTCCTGCCAGATCACGCCCTTGCTCACGCCCATGCGCAGCAGGGTGTCCAGACTGACGCCGTGCTCGCGGCACCACTCCGTGCAGTCCAGATAGAGCAGATAGGTTCCCTCCGGTCGGGGCAGCGTTACGCCCCGGCAGCGCCGGGTGAAGAAGTCGTAGGCCAGGCGGACGTTCTCGTCCAGCACCTGACACAGCTCGTCCACCCAGCGGCAGCCCTCGTCGGTATAGGCGGCCAGCAGCGCCACCTCCGCAAAGATGCTGGAGCTGTTGTAGTGGGTGAGGGAGCTGACTTTGGTGACCCGATCCCGGAGGAAGGGGTTATAGATGATGTGATAGGAGCCCAGCAGCCCGGCGAGATTGAAGGTCTTCGAGGGGGCGTAGAAAGCCACGGTGCGCTGCCGCGCGTCCTCGGAGACGGACTGGGTGGGGATGTGGTGGTTGCCGGGGAGCACCAGATCCGCCCAGATCTCGTCGGCGATGACCACGCAGCTGTACTTTTTGTAAAGCTCCATGGCCTTCTCAAGCTCCCAGCGCTCCCAGACCCGGCCGCAGGGGTTGTGGGGGGAGCAGAGGATGGCCACATGGATGCGCTCCGTCCGTAGCTTCTGCTCCATGTCCTCGTAGTCCATGCGCCACACGCCGTACTCGTCCTGCCGCAGCGGAGAGTGGACGATCCTGCGTCCGTTGTCCGTGAGAAGGCGGGTAAAGCCCACATAGGTGGGGGCGTGGACGAGGACAGGGTCGCCGGGGGAGGAGAAAGCCTGTACCGCGGAGACCAGCCCGCCCAGCAGGCCGTTCTCATAGCCGATGCACTCCTCCGTCAGCCCCTCCGCGCCGTGGCGGCGGCTCTGCCAGTCGATGATGCGCGCGGCGTAGCCGGGGGAGGTGTGAAAGTAGCCAAAGCAGGGGTGGTCGGCACGCTCGTGGAGTGCCCGGGTCACCGCGGGCACGGTGGCAAAGTTCATGTCGGCGATCCACATGGGGATGCGGTCAAAGCCCTCATCCACCACGGCGCCCTCAACAGGGATGACCTCCGCCGCCAGAGAGCCGGTGCCCCGGCGGTCGATGATCGAAGTGAAATCAAATTCCATGGAAGAAAGCCCCTTTCCGGTGTTGTGTCCAGCTTACAACAATTCCGCCCCTCTGGCAAGGGGGCGGGGACGCTGCGGCGCTTGTTTTTGCATCGCGCAGGGGATATAATGACTGAAAGGGGGTGGGGACGCTTGTACTATGTCTATGTGCTGCGCTGCGCGGACGGCAGCTATTACTGCGGCTACAGCGCCGACTGGCGGCGGAGGGTGGAGGAGCATGCCGCCAAAGGTTCCCGGAGCGCCCGCTATACCCGCGCCCACCCGCCCCGTGCCCTCTCCGCTCTGTGGTCCTGCGGGGAAAAGGGGGACGCCATGCGCCTGGAGTACCGCTTCAAGCAGCTCCGGCGGGAGGATAAGGAGCGGCTCGTGGAGGACGAGGGGCTCTTCGCCGGGCTTTTCCCCACGCTGGAGCGGGAGAAATACCGCCGGGAGAGGGAGCGCTGGGAGGCGAAATAAGTTACCATAATATAGTTGACATAAAAATGGACTATCCCCATGGGGACAGTCCATTTTGCGTTGCTTTTATTCCGTTTTCTCCTCTGCCACGTATTTTTTCAGCAGAGAACAGGGGAACCAGGACTCCTTGGCCTGCCGGAGATTGGGGAGATCCATGTCCTCTTCTCGGTTGACATAACGAACAAGAGGGTGGGCTGCGGCCACCTGCCGGGCGAACTCCCGGCAGATCATGGGATAGGCTCCCGGAATGTGCTCCACGGCCTTCTCAAAGTGCACATCGAAGGTGTCCTCCCGCAGCAGCTCGCCCACGGCGAAAGCGATGGGCTCCTCCCCGTCATAGAGGATGCAGCCCTCCAGACCCAGCGCCTCCCAGCCGGCAAAGGCCCGCTCGATGGCGAGGTGCTCAGCGCCCGTGGCCTCCCGGCCCTCCGCCCAGCGGGCGAAGACGGCCCGGCAGCCGTCAAAGCGCTCGCCCGTCACCGGCTCGGCGCGCCAGTCGTGGGATTTTTCAAAGCGGTTGCAGAAATTGCGCTTGGCGTGGAGCCGCTTTCCGGAAAGGGTGGAGAGGGCGTCGATCCCGTAGAGGTAGTCCGCCGCGCCCCGATCCTCCGTAAAGACAAACTGCCCCGGGCAGGCCGCTTCCAGGGCTGCGCGGCAGTCCTCGTCCACATAGCGGAACGTGAGACGCCGCCCCTCCCCGGCGGCATGGCGGCGGAGGGCGTCTACGGCGGCGGCGAGGTCGCCCGCGCCCACGGGGAAGGTAAAAAAGGGTGGTTTTTCCGTGCCACGCCACTCCACGGCCAGACAGCCGCCCGCTTCCCACAGCCGGTGCGCGCCGCTCACATCCCAGAGATAGGGCATCCCAAAGGAGAGCCAGGCGTTTTGGCTGGGAGCGGCGGAGGTGTGGGCGCGGTATAAGGGGGCGTCAGTCAGTTCAAGACTTTTCCATTCCGACATAAAGAACCTTCTGTTACGAATAAAGATGTTGGCAAAGTTCCCGGGCCGTTCTCCGCAGCTCCCTGAGATCCGTGAAGGTCTCGGGACGCTTGCTCACATCCCGGAGCAGGGCCGAGGGGTGGTAGATGGCCATGGCGCGCACGCCATCCACATCAAACCAGACCCCGTGCTCCCGGGTGATCTTGAAATCGGGCTTGATGTAGGCAGCGGCGGCGATGCGGCCCAGACAGACCACGATCTTCGGACGCACAAGGGCGAGCTGCCCGTCCAGCCAGTGGCGGCAGGCGTTCTGCTCCTCGCCCAGCGGGTCCCGGTTGCGGGGCGGGCGGCACTTGACCACATTGGCGATGTAGACCTGGGAGCGGTGCAGATCGATCAGCTCCAGCATATCGTCCAGCAGCCGTCCCGCGGGGCCCACGAAGGGCTCCCCCGTCAGATCCTCCTGCTCGCCGGGGCCTTCCCCGATGAACATCAGCTCCGCGTCCGCCCGGCCCACGCCGAACACCACATGACGCCGCTGCTCCGAAAGGGGACACTCCCGGCAGTTGAGACAGCGCCGGCGCAGTGCTTCCAGCTCCTCCACATCTCCCGCCTCCTTTACCAGTCGTACATTATAATACAGTTCTTCCCATATTTCAACCGGGAAAGCGCCAAAGAGAAAGGGGGCAAAGAGGGGAAAAAGCTGTGACAGAGAGAAAAAACTGTGTTATACTGGGAGAAAAAGGGAAAGGGGAGGGGAGAACATGAAAACCCTCATCGAGCTTTATGACGAGCGCCCCATCGAGAATGTGCTGGGCACGGAGGTGTTCCGTCCGGAGCGGACGGTGTTCCTCTGCGAGGCGGAGGTGGCGCAGAACCGGGTGCTGCAGGAGAAGCTCCGGGACTACATCCTCTCCCGGGGGCTGGAAACGGAGCTGGTCTTTCTGGAGTCCAGCTTCTACAACAGCAACAAGGTGCTCCGGCAACTGAGGCGGGTGGTGGAGGAGTACCCTGACTGCGTGCTGGACATCACCGGCGGCACGGACGCGGCCCTCTTCGCCGCCGGGCGGCTTTGCGGGGAGCGGGAGATCCCCGTGTTCACCTACAGCCGCCGCCGCAACTGCTTTTTCGACATCCATAACGCCGCCTTCGCCGCCGGCCTCCCCTGCGAGATCCAGCACACGGTGGACGACTGCTTCCGCATGGCCGGCGGCGCGCTGCGCCCGGGGCGGGTGGACAATGGGGTCCTCTCGCGCTATATGGACAGCGTGGAGCCGTTTTTCCGGGTGTACCTCCGCTTCCGCCGGGACTGGACGCGGATCGTCAACTATATCCAGCGCGCCTCCCAGGTGGAGAAGGGCCAACCCATCCCCCTCTATGTGGAGGCGGGGCTCACCGTCAAGGGGGAGCGGGGCCAGCCCATCCGGGCGAACATCCCCGCCCTCCAGGCACTGGAAGAGATCGGCTTCCTCAAGAGCGTAAAGGCCGAAGGGGGAAGGGTGTCCTTCCGCTTCCGGGACGAGCAGGTGCGCGCCTGGCTCCGGGATGTGGGCAGCGTGCTGGAACTCTATGTTTACAAGGCCTGCGTGGACAGCGGACTGTTCAACGACGTGCGCACCAGCGCCGTGGTGGACTGGCAGGGGGACGGCAGGCAGGACAATGTGACCAACGAGATCGATGTGATGGCCATGCAGGGGATCCTCCCGGCGTTTCTCAGCTGCAAGACCTGCGACATCGGCACCGAGGCCCTCAATGAACTGGCCATACTCCGGGACCGCTTCGGGGGGCAGGCCGCCAGGGCCGCCATCGTCAGCACCCAGAGCTGCCGGAATATCACCCGACACCGGGCCGCGGAGCTGGGCATCGATGTGATCGATCTGGAGGATCTGAAAAGCGGGCGGCTGGGCGAGCACATCCGTTCCATGATGCGCGTGGGGAAATAGAAACCGCCGCAAGAACGCAAGAATAGGAAAGCCCCCGTCCGCTCCCTCTGGGGAGCGGACGGGGGCTGCTCTGTTCCTTTTACACCACGCGCTTGGCGCAGACGAAGTTGTTGGCATAGGTGCCGCTGAGACTTTCCACCCGCACCACCGAGCCGGTGTTGGGGGCGTGGATGAACTGGTTGTTGCCGATGTAGATGCCCACATGCCAGACATAGGAGGAATTGCCGAAACAGATGATGTCGCCCGGAGCCAGCTGATCCCGGCCCACGGCGGTGCCGGTGCCGGTGTAGATGGACTGGGCCACCCGGTTGATGGAGTAGCCGCAGAGCTGGTAGGTGTAGTACACCAGACCCGAGCAGTCAAAGCCCTGAGGCGAGGTGCCGCCCCAGACATAGGGCACGCCCTGGAACTGCATGGCCGTGTCCACGATCTGCTGTCCGCCCGCGCTGTTGGCGGGGACGTAGACGGGAGTGGGCGCGGGGGTGGGCTCCGGGGTGGGCTCCGGGGTGGGGGCGGGCGCGGCGGGCGTTTCCTCCCCTCCGGCGGCGGGGGCCTGCGTTTCGCTGTCCAGCGTGGCGTAGCTGGAGTGGATGTAGCCCACGGTGCCGTCGCAGTTTACCTCATACCAGGCCCCTGACAGGGCGTTCACATAGATGCGCGTGCCGCTGCGGAAGCTGCCCAGGATCTCGCCGCCGGGGGTGCTGCGGAAGCGCACCAGATCCCCCGTGACCACGGCGTTGCTGGCGCCGGTGGGGCTGAAGATCACTTCCTCCGCGCTGCTCTCCGGCTGGGGTTCCTCCGCCGGGGGAGCCTCCTGGGGGGCAGGGGGCTGGGTGGGAGCGGGGGCGGGCGCCGGGGTGGGCTGAGGGGCGTTCTGGGCCGCCTGCGCCGCCGCCTGAGCGGCCGCGGCAGCCGCTGCGGCGTCGGCGATGGCCGCCGCGGCCTGGGAGCTGCCGGCGTTGATGATGTACTCGCTGCTCATGTAGCCTTCCTGGCCGTTGTAGCTCACCTTGAACCAGTCGCTGTTCTCCGTGGCGATGCCGATGACCGTCAGGGTGGTGCCCCGGGGGACGTTGGCCAGCAGATCATACTCCGCGCCCGCGCCGCTGCGCATATTCAGCGAGGAGGCGATCACTACCCCGTCGCAGCTGCTGGCCGCCCGTGCGTCCAGGGGGAGGGCGGCGGCCAGGAGCAAAACGGCCAGCGCCAGTGCCAGTGCTTTTCTCTGTTTCTTCATGGTAGACCTCGATTGTACGGGGACGGTTCCTTACTTCTGGGAGAGGGCCCTCTCCAGCCAGACGGCAGCCACATCGATGGCGCTGTAAAGACTGTCCTTCTCTGTCCGCTTGACCACGCGATCCCGGGACTTCACCGCGGGGTCGGTGAGCTGGAGCTGCACGGAGACCCGGCTGGCCACCTTCAGCTCGTCTTCCGCGACGCCGCCGGAGAGGGGCATCACGCTCTTGCTGTCCATTACCTGCATCATGATGATGTATTTGTCGCTCATGCTGCCGTAATAAATGATGTTGTCCTTCCTCCGCAGAGGATGACCCTTGTACTCAAGTACCTTCTTTGCCATACAAATCACCTCAATATTGTAACTAAATGTAACACATTGTTTTGCTTTTGTCAACCCATGTCCTCCCGGCAGTTTTTTCCAGGGACAAGACGCGGGCGGCAGGACGCTCCTGCCGCCCGGGCCGGTGGGATCATGTTACTCTTTGCTGGGCTCCTTCACACTCTCGATCACCCCGTTGGCCAGTCCGGCCAGACCCTGGATCTCGGAGGGGATGATGATCTTGGTGGCCTTGCCGTCCGCGGCGGCAGCGAAGGCCTCCAGGGAGCGGAGCTGGATGACGGCGGCGGAGGGGGCGGCCTCGTTGAGAAGCTTGATGCCGTCGGCGGTGGCCCGCTGGACGGTGAGGATGGCTTCGGCCTGGCCCTGGGCCTCCAGGATCTGCTGCTGCTTCTTGGCGTCGGCCCGGAGAATGGCGGACTCCTTCTCGCCCTCGGCCTCCAGAATGGCGGCGCGCTTCTCGCCCTCGGCCCGGAGAATGGCTTCGCGGCGCTCGCGCTCGGCTTTCATCTGCTTCTCCATGGCGTTCTGGATCTCCTTGGGAGGCAGAATGTTCTTGAGCTCCACCCGGTTGACCTTGATGCCCCAGGGGTCGGTGGCCTCGTCGAGGATGGCGCGCATCTTGGTGTTGATCACATCGCGGCTGGTCAGGCACTGGTCCAGCTCCAGATCGCCGATGATGTTGCGGAGGGTGGTGGCGCTGAGGTTTTCGATGGCCACCATGGGCTGCTCGATGCCGTAGGTGTAGAGCTTGGGATCGGTGATCTGGAAATACACCACCGTGTCGATCTGCATGGTGACGTTATCCTTGGTGATCACAGGCTGGGGGGGAAAGTCCGCCACCTGCTCCTTGAGGGAGACGATCTTGGCCACCCGCTCGATGAAGGGGAGCTTCAGATGGAGACCCACGCCCCAGGTGGTGCTGTAAGCGCCCAGGCGCTCGATAACGTAGGCCCGGGCCTGCTGAACCACCCGGACGTTGCGGACGATGATGACCATCAGCAAGAGGAAAATGCCGATAATGAAGTAGCCCATAAACTTTTACCTCCCGGAAATTGTATTTTGATTGACTTCTTCCACGATGAGCTTGACGCCCCGGATCTCCCGGGCGGCCACGATGCTGCCCTTGGGGATGATGCTGCCGTCGGCGCTGCGGGCCGTCCAGAGCCGGCCCTCGATCTTCACGCTGCCTTTGGAGGCGGCGTTGTCGATGGTCTCGGTGACGATGCCGCGCAGATGGAGATAGCGGTCGGCGTTGGTGGCCTGACCGCGGCTGTTCACATATTTGGCGACCAGCGGGCGGCAGAGGTAGAGCGCCGCGGCGGACACCAGCACGAACCACAGCAGCTGGAGCCACACCGGGCCATGGAGCCAGGCGCAGAGCATGGCGGCCAGAGCCCCGGCCGCGAACCAGAGCGAGGTGAGCGAGACCGTGACCGCTTCCAGCACCAGAAAGCCCACAAACGCCGCGCACCAGAGCATAACGGTAAGGCGCATGGAAAAAACACCTCCTAATCCAATCCTATCCTATCACATTTTTCCCCGCTGTTCAATAGAAATATAATTCCCCGCAAAAATGGGCCGGGTCTTCGTGAGATACTGTCATAATGAAAATTCCGTGGAAGGAGGAGAAGAGACTCTTTACTTTTACAATTTAGTGCTATACAATATGCGGGAGACAAATAATGAGCATAGAGGTGTGCTATGAACAAACATATGCGTAAGCCCCGAAACGTGGATATGTACCGCGCCATCCTGACGCTGAAGACCACCGATGAGCTGATGCGCTTTTTCGACGATCTGTGCACTGTCACGGAGCTGCAGGCCATGGAGCAGCGCTACCAGGTGGCCGCGCTGCTGAATAAGGGGCTTATCTATAACCAGATCCTGGAGGAGACCGGAGCCTCCAGCGCCACCATCTCCCGGGTGAACCGCAGTCTCCAGTACGGAGCGGACGGCTACGCCATCGCCTTTGAGCGGATGAAGGAACAGGCGGGAGAAGAGGAGGAGGGGGAGTGAGCGCCTACAGCGCTCTGGCCGCGCCCTATGACGCCCTCACCGGGGACGTGCCCTACGAAGAATTTGCAGATTGGTATGAAACGGCTCTCACCCGCAGGGGGGGAGCCGTCCATACGCTGTTGGATCTGGGCTGCGGCACCGGCACACTCTCCCTGCTCATGGCGGAGCGGGGCTACGAGATGATCTGCACGGACGCCTCGGCGGACATGCTCAGTGTGTTCCAGCAGAAACTCTGGGAGCGGACGGGGGACGCCACGCCGCCCCTGCTCCTCTGCCAGCGCTCGGAGGAGCTGGATCTCTACGGCACGGTGGACGGGGCCTACTGCTCTCTGGACGGCATGAACTACCTGCCCGGGGCGCTGCTGCCGGAGGTGCTGCGCCGGCTGCGGCTCTTTATCGCGCCGGGCGGGATCTTCGCCTTTGATGTGCTCACCCCCGCGCGGATGCAGTCTCTGGACGGGGGCTGCTTTGTGGACGAGCGGGAGGGGCTGCTGTGCCTGTGGCGCTCGTCCTTTGATAGCGGCGTGCTCCACTACGACCTCGACCTCTTCTCCGAGGGGGAGGACGGACTCTGGGAGCGGGAGCAGGAGGAGCACAGAGAGTACGCCCACGAGACGGAGGATCTGAGAGCCATGCTGGAAGCGGCAGGCTTTGGGAACGTACAGATGTTTACCGACGGCCCCCAACATGAGGAGGGCCGGGTGTTTATCACAGCGGAAAGGATGTAAAAAACCATGGGTGAGATTATTCGCGCCGTGACCGACGAGGGCACGGCGAAGATTTCCGTGATCACCGCCCGGGACGCGGTGGAGCGGGCCCGGCAGATACACAGTCTGCGCCCCACGGGCACGGCGGCCATGGGGCGGGCCCTCTGCGGCGCGGCCATGATGGGCGAGTGGATGAAGGAGGATGAGGCGGAGCTGTCGCTGCGATTGAACGGCGGCGGGCCGCTGGGCACCGTGCTGGCCATCTCCGACAGTCAGGGCAACGTGCGGGGCTATGTGGAAAACCCTGAGGTGGATCTGCCCGTCCGGGAGAGTGACGGCAAGCTGGATGTGGGCGGCGCCGTGGGGAAAAACGGACTTTTGACCGTCAGCCGGGACATCGGCCTCCGGGAGCCCTATACCGGCTCCACGGAGCTGGTCAGCGGCGAGATCGGAGAGGATCTGGCCGCCTACCTGACCGAGAGCGAGCAGCTGGGCGCGGCCTGCGGGCTGGGCGTGCTGGTGGACACGGACTGTACTGTCCGGGCCGCCGGGGGTTTCATCGTGCAGCTGCTGCCCTTCGCCCCCGACGAGACCGTGGAGAGGCTGGAGGAGAACATCTTCATGATGGATCAGCTCACCACCATTCTGGCGGAGGACGGCGCGGAGGAGGTCATCGCGCAGGTGCTCCGGGGGCTCCCCTGGCACTATACCGGGCGCCATCCCATGGAGTACCGCTGCTTTTGCAGCCGGGAGAAGGTGGTGGGCGCCCTGCAAACCCTGTCCGACGCCGATCTCGACGAGCTTACCCGGGACGGAAAGACCGTGGAGGTCACCTGCCGCTTCTGCGACGCGGTCTATGAGATCGCACCGGAGGAGATCCGCCGGGGAAGGGAATAAAAACCGCGCCGCCGCGCGCAAAACGAGAGCCCTGCTTTTTAAGCAGGGCTCTCGTTTTCTGCTTTACCCGCAAGGGCAAGGGCGTCCCGCAAAAAGCCGTCCAGTTCTCCCAGCGGCAGTGGGCGGGCGTAGCGGAAGCCCTGGATCTGCCGGATGCCCGCGCCTTCCACGAACCGGGACTGCTCTTCGGTTTCCACGCCCTCGGCCACCAGCTCCACGGGCAGAGTCCGGAACGCGCCTACGATGCCCCGGAAAATGTCCGGGGAGAAGTTGAGCATGGCGCGATCCAGCTTGATCATGCTTATGGGCAGGGCGGAGAGCCGGTCGATGTTGGCAAAGCCGGTGCCGAAGTCGTCCAGCGCGAAGTGGAAGCCCCGTTCGCACAGCCGCTCGATATTCCTCCGCATCAGCTCCTTGGAGCAGTCCGCGGTGGTCTCGGTGACCTCAAAGATCACAAAGGAGGGATCCACGCCCGTCTCCATGGCGCTCAGGAGGATGGCGTCCACCGCTTCGCTGTCGATGACGGTGGCGGCGGAGAGATTGATCTGCACATGGTGGAAGCCGGAGGCGGCGAAGCGCCCGGCGGCAATGGCACGGAAGGCCAAGTCCACCACCATCCTGTCCAGCTCCGAGGACAGGGCGTTGTGTTCGGCTACAGGGATGAACTCGCCGGGAGAGACGTTCCCCAGCTCGGGGGTGGAGAAGCGCAGCAGCAGTTCTCCGGATTCAAAGCTGCCGCTGTCGCAGCGGTAGATGGGCTGGCAGAAGAGGGCGAAGCCCGTGGCGCCGGGGATACATTCCCGCATGGCGCTCTCGATGTCCGATTCCCGCCGCACGGCGGCCACGGCGTCCGCGTCCACCTCCCAGAAGGGGATGTGCTGTTCCCGCACCTGCCGGGAGGAGAGAACGCCCTCGATCACGCCCAGCGCGTCGTCGGTGCTGCGGAAGGTGTCCACGGGGAGAATGTGGCAGACGGAAATGGAGACCTGACGGTTTCCCTGCAGGGTTTCGCAGCGGGTCAGATCGTAGAGGAAGGCCTTGAAGGAGTCCTCGTTGGGGGAGAGTACCACAAAGCGGCTCCCGCCGATGCGGAAAGCCCAGATCTGCGGACGGGAAACGAGATTTCGCCCGAAATCCCGGAGCAGGCGGTTGGTGACATCCACGCCGTAGACGGTGTTGATCCGGTGGAGGCTGTGGAGCTTCACGGCGGCCAGATGGAAGGTACGCCGCCCCACCAGCAGCGAGCGCAGATAGATGCGCAGGGCCGTGAGGTTGAAAAGGTGGCTGGTCTCATCGAGCATACGGCCGGGGTTTTGGATGGTGAAGAACATCAGCGTCAGCGCCGCGGCGATGCCCGCGCACACCAGCAGCGTGTCGGGATGGAGGAACTGGAAAACGGCGGCGGCCACTACGAAAAGAATGGACACGGAGAGGGAGAGCAGCTCCTGCTGGGGCAGATTTTTGCGGCAGCGCAGCAGCATCCAGATGCCGAACAGAAGATTGACCAGCAAATTCACATAGGTGATGGGGGAGAAGGGGCCGTGGGAATAGACCATGGCGGGGGAGATGCGGAACACCAGACCGAAGGGCAGGGCGAACAGGAACACCAGCTCGGAGAGGAGAGAGGGGGTCAGGGCGGTGAGATAGTCGCGGGGGTTGGTGTTGTCGCTGCGGGCGAGGATGTACACAGTCAGCACGGAGGGGAAGAGGATCAGAACCATATAGTACAGAGCGTTTACCGCGTAGCACAGCCAGAGCGGCATCCCCAGCTCCGGGTTCAGCATCAGCGTACCGCCGATGTCCATCACGAGAGCCAGAACGGCCAGCAGCAGGAAGAGGGCAAAGACATGGTTGGACAGCAGGGGGAACTGCCGCTGGGAGAAAAACTGCCAGCAGATGATCAGCAAAAACACCAGCGCCGCCACATCGTAGCTCAAATTGAAAACCACAAAAATCCCCTCGCTTCCCAGAAAATTGACTTCTGCTGCCACTATAGCATGAGGATTAAGAAAAATCTATAGAAGAATGAAAAAATATGAGATTATTACCAAAATGTACCACAAAAGCGCCGCCCCGTCGGGCGGCGCTTTTTCCGCTTATCGCACGATCACCAACAATCCGTAGAAGGAGTTGTCGTAAATGATCCCCATGGATTCCAGCGGGGTGTTGACACAGCCGTGGGAGCCGTTCTCCCGGTAGATATCTCCGCCGTACTCGTCCCGCCAGGAGGAGTCATGGATACCGATGTCCCCGTCGAAGGGCATCCAGTAGTCCACATGGTCGTCCCAGGTGGGGCCTTTGAGGTTGGTGTCGGTCACCATGCCGTAGATCTGGAAAATGCCCTTGCGGGTGATGGAGTTGGTGGCCAGATCGCCGGTGACCACGGGGCACTCGGTGAGGAGCAGCCCGTTCCGGTAAAACCAGATATACTGATTGTCGATGCTGATCTCCAGACAGTCGTGGAGATCGCCCATCCAGCCGTAGCGGGCGCGGAGCCAGGCGGTGTAGTCATAGCCGGCCTCCACGCTGCCGCCCTCGCCCCGCAGCGCGGCGAGCACTGCTTCGTAGAGCGCTTCCCTGTCCAGGGGGAAGCCCGTGTCCTCCGCAGGGAGGTAGAGATACTGTCTCGTCCCGGCGCAGCGGCCGTACTTGGCCATGGGGCCGTCTGCCCCCAGCTCCTCAATGAGCCTGTCCATCTCCGCGCGGAACTTCTCCTCGTTCACGGCCACATCGGCGCCCCTGTCATGGCAGTCGATGTCCAGCATGGCGGCGATCTCCCCGGGGGTGAGGGTGTGCTCCAGCCCCGGCAGGAAGAAGATGTCCACACTCTTGTCCGTCCAGCGCTGGATGTCCGCCAACTGCTTGCGCAGCAGGGGGTCATCGGAGAGCAGGGCGGGCATGGTGCGCTCGTTGGGCACCGTCACGCGGATGGCGTCCCCGCTCAGATCGACCCCGGCGGCCAGAGCCTGGGAGAGGGCGGCGGCAAACGCCTCCGGGAGGTAGAGGTTGCCCGGCTCCTCCGGGACGATATGCGCCCCGTCTTCATCCAGCACGATCTCCGCGTCCCGGGGCTGCTGTTCCACATAGTCCCCGCCGAAGAGCCGCTCTTCCAGCAGCGGAAGGAGCGTCTCACTCTCCACGGCGAAGGAGAGGGGATAGTCCGGCCCGGAGGAGGACTTCAGCGCGGCGGCGGCCAGCGCGGCGTAGTCCGCCGTCCCCACGGCCTCGGAAAGGGGCAGCGTGCAGATCTCCTCACCCTCTCCGCCGGAGAGGATGACGGTCTTTTTTTCCACGGTCTCCGCCAGCAGCAGCGACACGTCCTCCGTTTTCATGCCGCCGCAGAGCAGCCCGCCCAGCCGGGAGCCGGTGGGAAAGCGGTCGCCGTAGAAAAGGCGGATGCAGAACGCCGCCGCGGCAACGCAGACGAGCACGGAGAGGAAAAACCACATCCAGCCCTTTTTTTCCCTTGGCGCCGTTACTTTTTCGCTCATGGATTGCCCTCCTCATTCTGATGCATAAAGGAATAGTCGATGTTGCTGTTGGGGCCGTCGTACTGGCCGCTGATCTTGGCGTAGGCGCGGCGGTATTCCTCGCTGCCCTCCTCATAGGGGGTGGGGCAGTAGTCGTTGACGTCCGGGAGGCTGCTGATGGAGCAGGGGATGAGCGTATAGTCCAGCAGCCGCAGCACCCCGTCGCCGTCCCGCTGGAAGCGGACCTGGGCGATGGCGCTGTCCTTGTCCTCGGGGTTGGTGTTGCCCCCAAAGACCCAGTTGCCCATGCTGTAGAAGATGATGCCGTTGTTGTAGACTTCCATGGGCTGGAGACGGTGGGGGTGGGAGCCGAAAACGATGTCCGCCCCCGCGTCGATGGCGGCGCGGCCCACCCTTGTCTGGTCGCCCGTCTGGTAGTAGGTGCCCTCCAGACCCCAGTGGGCGGCCACAATGACCACCTCCGCGCCATCCCGGCGCAGCGCGGCGATGCTCTCGCCCATGTTGTCCACGGCGGGGGCGTAGTAGTTGAATACGCTGTACACGCCCACCTTCACACCGCTGTCCGTGGTGAAGAGACTGTACTCTCCGTCGCCGCTGTGGCCGATGCCCGCCTCGTCGAGGATGGCGGCGGTGTCGTTATACCGATCATTCCCGAAGTCCCTGGCGTGGTTGTTGGCGGTGGTCACATACTCCACGCTGCCGCTTCGGAGGATTTCCACGGCGGCGGCGGGGGCCAGAAAGGAGAAAGTGCTCCCCGACCAGCCCTGGGTGTCCGAGAGGGTGCACTCCAGATTGGTGATGGTAAAATCGTCGCCGCGGAAGATCTCCGCCGTGTTGGCGAAGGGCCGCTCCCAGTCCGTGCCGATGGTGTTTTCAAAGGAATTGGGCAGGTTGCGGATCTCCGGGTAGCTGGCAAGGGTGCAGTCGCCCACCATGGACACGGTGAACACCTGGGGCGTGGGCTCCGGGGTGGGTTCGGGCGTGGGCTCCGGAGTAGGCTCGGGGGTGGGCTCCGGGGTAGGTTCGGGGGTGGGCTCCGGCGTGGGCAGGGGCGTGGGCGGGGGAGAGGCGGTGTCGCTGTGGGCGAGCATCTCCGTGGCCGCCCGGGCGTCCAGCAGCACCACCGCCGCGTTGAAGGCGATGGCCAGCAGCAGCAGAAGGCAGAGGCCCTTGGCGAAATGGAGCAGGAGTTTGGACATGGCTCTCACCTATTCCGGCAGCCGGCACACATCCACCCATTCCAGTGCCCCGGAGCAGTCCCAAAGCTCGTCCAGCGTCAGCTCGATGGCGCTGGAGGGGCTGCCCACGGCGGGAAAGACGGTGGTAAAGCGCCGCAGGGACTCGTCCAGATACACGGGGATGCCCTCCCGGCAGCCAAAGGGGCAGACGCCGCCCACCGGGTGGCCCACCAGCGCCGGCACCTCGTCTCCGGAGAGCATCTTGGCCTTGCAGCCGAACTTCTCCTTGAATTTGTGGTTGTCGATCCGGGCGTCGCCGGCGGCCAGAACGAGGATGCACCCGTCGCCCGCCCTGTTCTGGAAAGAGAGGGTCTTGGCGATCCGCGCCCCCTCCACGCCCAGCGCCTGCGCGGCCAGTTCCACGGTGGCGGAGGACACGGTGAACTCGATCACCCGCTCCTCCATGCCCCTGGCGCGGAAAAAGGCGCGGCCTGTTTCAATGGACATATCTCAATAACTCCTGTACCTTGGATTTTTCCGTGAAAAAGGGCGGGGTAAGCCCGGGGAGCCACCCCACCCGAAGTATGCGTGATATGCGTCCTGCCGTCTGGGCGGCAGAAAGGTTCAGCGCCGCCCGCTTCCGCCGCCGGAGTGTCCTCCGCCGCCGCGGCCGATGCCGCCAAAGCCCCCGAAGCCGCCGCTGCGGCCGCCAAAGCTGCTTCCTCCGCCGAAGCCGCTGCCGCCACGACCGCTGCCGCCGAAGCCGCCGCGGTGATCGTGATCGTCCCGGTCGTCCCAATCGTCCCGGCGGGGTCGGGGCTGGGTCGGACGGGGAGCGACAATCGGGCGGACATAGCTGGCCCGGGCCGCGCGCCACCAGGGGGAGAAACAGTAGAAGGGCCACACGCCCCAGTGCCCCCAGCGGCGCCGGGTACGCAGCAGGGAGAAGAGGATCAGCGCACAAAGAAGGAACAGCAGGACAGTGCCTCCGCCTCCCCCGCCGCTGTTCGGCTGGGCGGAGGGCTGGACGGGAGCGGGCTGCTGCATGGGGGCGGCGCTCTCCTGTCCGGTGAGGGACACCCCGTAGTAGCCCTCGTACCAGCCCAGCAAGGCGTTGAAGAGACCCTCCACGGCGCTCTCATACTCCCCCGCGTCGTATCCGTCCCAGAAGTAGTCCTCCAGGTAACGGGAGGCGGTATCCTCGTCAAAGCTGCCGAAGATGCCGTCGCCCACGGCCAGCCACGCCCGGTTTTCCCGGGTGGCAAAGAGGAGGAGCATACCGTTGTTTTTCTCCCCGTCGCCTACGCCCCAGTCGTTCATCAGGGTGTAGGCGTATTCGTCGGCGTAGAGCCCGTCGGTGTAGGCCACGGAGACCACCACGATCTGCGCGCCCTGACAGTAGTGCTCCAGCGCGCCGTTGGCCTCCACAATGTGATCCTCCAGTTGCCCGCCGAGCACGCCGGCGTCGTCGCAGACGTAGTAGCTCCCGCTCTTGTCCACCAGCGCGGCGGCCGGCAGGGGCAGGGCCAGGGAGAGAAGCAGGGCCAGGAGAAGGGCAAGTCGTTTTTTCATGGGCGGCTCCTTTTTCCTTTTACGCGCCCACGCTCAGCGGCGCGTCCACGAAGATCAGCGCGCTCAGCGCCCGAAGCCAGGGCTCCTCACAGAGCCGGGCGTAATCCGCGCAGAGAGCGTTGTATCTGCTGTCCTGCAAAAGCCTCGCGGCGTTGTCCATGTAGCTCAGATAGCGCTCGGCGTAGTCCCGGTCGCCCTGCTCCACCCCGGGGAGGGCGAGAAAAGCGTCTCCCGCCGCCCGGGCGCTGACGGTGAGGGCGGCGTTGGCCTCCGCCATGGCCGCCCTGTCCCCCTGCTCCATGCTCTCATAGAGGAGGTTATAGTCGCGGCGCAGCGCCTCGCACTGGGCGGAGAGTTCGTCGTGGCTCCGGCACAGGCCGTAGAGCTGGGAGGCGTAGGAGCAGCGGCCTTTCAACTGGGCCCGGGCGCCCTGGCGTTCCTCCCAGGCCGCCGCGGCCGCCGCGGCGCGCCGATCCAGATGGTAGTTCACATTTCCCACGGTGATCGCAAGAACGGAGAGCACCGTGAGGATAACGGCGGTCCTTTGATCTTTCAGGAATTTCAAACCCATCAACCCTTCATGTCCAGGAGCTTCTGGCGCAGCTCCGATTCGATGGCGCTCAGCTCCGCCTCCGCGTTGCGGCGGCGGGTGCGGCCCTCGTCCTGAATTTGCCGGACTTCCTCCAGCGTGCTGATCAGATGCTCGTTGGTCTTGCGCAGCGTCTCCAGCTCCACGATGCCCTTCTCCGCCTCCCGGGCGATCTCCACGCTGCCCTGGTGGAGATCCTCGGCGTTCTTCATCAGCAGCTTGTTGGTGATGTCTGTCACGGAGGAGGAGGCCTCCATGGCCTGCTTGGAGTGGTACATGCTCAGCGAGAGCACCATCTGGCTCTTCCAGAGGGGGATGGTGTTCATGATGGCGGTCTGGATCTTCTCGTTCATGAGCAGGTCGTTGTTCTGGATCATGCGGATCTGGGGGGACATCTGCATGGAGATGGTGCGCGTCAGCTCCAGATCGTGCAGCTTCTTCTCAAAGCGGCCCAGAAGCTCGGCGTAGTCGTTGGCGGCCTGGGCGTCCTCGGGCAGCCCGGACTTCTCCGCTTTGGCGCGAATCTCCGCCAGCTCCGTGTCCCGCAGCTCCTGCAAACGCAGCTTGCCGGCGATGATATACATGGTCAGTTCCTTGAAATAGGCCTGATTGAGCTCAAACATCTGATCCATGGCCGCGATGTCCTTGCTGAGCACCACCTGGTGCTTTTGCAGCTCGCCCACGATCTTATCCACGTTCACCTCGGCCTTGTCGAACTTGGCCTTGGTCTCCGCCAGGGTGTTCTCGGCTTTCTTGAAAAAGCCCAGAAAGCCCTTCTTCTCCTTCTCCTCAAACTCCAGTCCCTTCAGCTCCGTGACCAGGCTGGCCAGCATGTCGCCTACCTCGCCCATGTCCTTGGTGCGGACGTTGTTGAGGGCCTGACCGGAAAAGTCGGAGATGTTCTTCTGGGCTCCGGCGCCGTAGGCGAGCACCAGATTGGTGTCGGTCACGTCGATCTGCCGGGAGAACTCCCGCACGGCGGCCTGCTCCGCGGGGGAAAGGCTGTCAATGTTCAGCCGGTCCTTCGGAGCTTCGGCTTCCTGGGCGGCGGGGGCCGGGGCGCCGGGAGCGGCAGGGGCTTCCTGCATGGCGCTCTCCGTGGCGGTGGGGTGCAGGGTCAAAGTGGGGACGTACTCGTTCTCAGCCATTTTGCACGGTTCCTTTCTGTTTGTCGTATTCTTTCTTGAATGTGTTCCAGTCCAGCGTGCCCTTGCCGCCGATGCCCTCCTGGGCCATCATGCTGTTCATGGCGCGGATCTCCGCGTCGATGTCCATGGCCTGATTGCGGAAGAGGGCGTCCAACTGCCGCTTGTAGGCCTCGATGGTGGTGTCCAGCATCTCTTCGATGTTCTGCTTGCTGCCGGAGATGTTCTCCCCCTCAAAGTCCAGCTCGTCCATGCGGTCGTAGGCGTTGAGGAGCTTGATGGTGGTGGGCAGGTAGTAATCGAGGAACTTGCGGATCTGGGGCACGTCGCTCTCGTCCTCGATGGCGTCCCGGACGATCTTGTCGGAGACGGCCATGATCTCGTTGATCTTCTTCCGGACGTTCTCGTTGCGGATGCTGGCGTAGAGCCGCCCCATCTCCTTCATGGCCAGCCGCCCCTCGTCAATGATGGCGTTGACCTGGGGAGAGTAGTGTGTCTCCTTCTTCTCTCCGCCCTCTTTGTCCTCTTTGGCCGCCTCTTTGGCGCTCTCCTCGGTGAAAGCGGTGAAGATGGGCGCCTCCTCCACTTCCCGGAGCTTCCTTTTCAGCATCGCCGCCACGCCGAGGGCCGCCGCCGTGGAGAGCCCCAGCCCGATGAGCACCGTGCTCAAACGCAGCAGAGGAAGGAAGAGGGCGTATGCCAGATAGATCAGCAAAAAGGTATAGATCGGCCCCACGGGCCTTTTTCTTCTGCGCAAGTCACAACGCTCCTTTACATTATTCATTACTATATTCTATATCGAAAGGATAGCGCCGTCAAGAGAAAAAAGAAGGCCGCAGAGCGAAGATCATGGTTGACATAATGTACATAAGGCCCGCAGAGAGCAGCCCCTGAAGGAGTTTGCCGGGGAGACGCCATTTTCCGGCCAGCCCCGCCCCGGCCGTGACGGCGGCGCTCTGGAAATGGACGCAGAGCCCGCCCCAGCTAAGGGCGAAAGCGGCCAGGGAGAGGGTGGCGGGAGAGAGGGGCAGTTCCCGCAGCAGCCCCAGACTGCCGGAGAGCTCGAAGAAGCTCCACACCAGCGTCTGCGCGCTGCCGCCGGGGCAGCCGGTGAGGGCGCAGAGCAGCCTCTCCGCGGCGCGCAGCAGTCCCGTGGAGCGCCCCACGGACAGCAGCGCGGAGAAAAAGACCACGAAGAATCCCACATTCAGCATGGCGCCGCCCGCCGCCCCCACGCTCTCGGTGAGGGCTTTTGAGAAGGGCGGGACGGGGGCGGCCTCCCCCGACGGGGCAACGCGGCGGGGGCAGCTTTTGCCCCGGGCGCAGAGCAGCCCCAGCAGCAGCGCGGAGAGGGCGTGGACCAGGTAGAGCAGCGCTCCCGCCGCCGCGCTGCCCAGCGCCCCGCCGCCCATGGCCGCCACGGCGAAGGAGGGGCCGGTGTTGTCGCAGAAGAAGAGCAGCCTTTCCGCATCCTCCTGTTCCAGCTCCCCCCGCTCCCGGAGGGCGGCGGCCGTGGCCGCCCCCAGAGGATAGCCCCCGCAGAGCCCCAGCACCAGGGCCGCCGCGGCGCAGCCGGGCAGGGCGAAGCACCGCTCCATGACCCCGCCGCAGCGCCGCTCGAGGATCTTGGGAAGGCCCAGACGGCTGAGCAGCTGGGAGAGTACGAAAAAGGGGAGCAGCGAGGGCAGCAGGAGCTGCGCGAAAAGCTGCGCTCCCCACGCAGCCCCCTCCTTCGCCGCGCCGTTCCAGCAGGCCAGAGCCAGGAAGAGGGCGGCGGGGATCAGTAAGGAAGTAAAACGTTTCATGGTCCCACCCTATGAACGGGCAGTGCTGAAATATCCGGGGACAACATAAAGTTTTCCGGGAGGTGACGGGGGAATGCGTGAGTCGGTGCGGGATCTGGCGGAGCGCTGGGAGCTGCCGGAGGAGAGCGTGTCGCCGGTGGTGAAGGTGACGCTCACCGGGCAGAGGCAGGCCATGGTGGAGCACCACCGGGGGCTGCTGGCCTATGGAGATGCATTGGTGGAGGTCGGCGCCGGGCGGGGGAAACTGCGGATCATGGGCAGCGAGCTGCGGCTGGGCGCCATGGACCGGGAGACGCTGGTGATCACGGGGAGGATACAGGCGGTGGAATATGCGTAAGGAGAAGGGCTACGGCCTTGCCAACGCCCTGCTGGGCTGGGCGGAGGCCGAGGTGCGGGGCGTGATGCCCGAGGCCTTTTTGAATGAGTGCGCCCGCCGGGGCGTCACGCTGCTGCGCTCGGAGCGGCGCGACGAACTGACGCTGTTCGTGGCCTTCCCCCTCTGGCAACGGACGCTGCTGGAGCAGTCGGCCGCGGCGGGAGGGTGCGAGACGGCGCTGCTGTGCCGGGGCGGGCTGGGGGTCTGGTGGAGGAGACGGCGGGAGCGCTGGGCGCTCTTCGCCGGAGCGCTGGGGGTGGCCGTGGCGCTCTTTGTCTCCTCGCTGTTCATCTGGGAGATCGAGGTGACGGAAAATCTCACGGAGGTGAGCGACCAGCTGATCCTCTCGGCGCTGGAGGATGCGGGGGTGGGCATCGGCAGCTTCTGGCCGGGTCTGTCCATCGACATGGTCCGCTCCCGGGCGTTGCGGGAACTGCCGGAGCTGAGCTACCTGACGGTGAATGTCCACGGCAGCAGGGCGGAGGTGCTGGTGCGGGGGGCGGAGGAGAGGCCGGAGATCTACGACGGGGGAGAGAAGATGGATGTGGTGGCCCGGAAAAGCGGCGTGATCACCTCCGTCCGGGTGCTGGAGGGGGAGAGGCTGTGCCGGGAAGGCGACACGGTGGCGGCGGGGGAGGTGCTGGTCTCCGCCCGGCGGGGCTGCGCGCTGGGCGGGGAGAGACTGGTCCACGCCCGGGCGGAGATCACCGCCCGCACCTGGTACGAAAAGACCGCCGCCGTGCCGCTTTCGTGCCGGGTACGGGAAGAGGGGGAGGCGGGACGGCGGATCTGGGGCGTCCGGGCGGGAAAATGCGGCGTCTTTTTTGCAAGAAGCAGTAGAATTTCACAGTTGGGTTGTGATACAATATACTCTGCCCATGTTTTGTCGAAGAAAAGCACCTTTGCCCTGCCGCTGGCTCTGCTGAGCCGGAGGACGCCCACGGGGGAGTACCGTGCATCGGAGTGGGACGGGGAGGCGGCGCGGGAGACGGCGGAGGATACGCTGCGGAACTGGCTGCTGGAGGAGATCGGCGGAGAGGGAAGCGTAACGCGGCTGCACTTTACTTCGGAGCGGCAGGGGGACATCCTCTATGTGACGCTCCGGGCCGAGTGTCTCGAACGCATCGACGGGGAGCAGCCCCATGGGTAAACTACGGAATTTCCGGGCATCCAAAGGAGAAAGATATATGGAACGAGTGATCGCGGTGGATCGGGTGGAGGACATCCTCAGCGTGTTTGGCTCCTTCGATCAGAATTTGCGTCTGATCGAGAGCGAGCTGGGCGTGCGCGTCACCGACCGGGACGCGGAGGTGCACATCAGCGGCGGGGAGGAGAACGCGGCCATGGCGGAGAAAGCCGTGGAGGCGCTGCTCTCGCTGGCGTCCCGGGGAGAGAACATCGACGAGCAGCGGGTGCGCTACATCCTCCGCCTGGTGGCCGAGGGGCGCGAGAGGGAGATCGGCGCGCTGGACGGGGACGTGGTGTGCATCACCGCCAAGGGCCGCCCGGTGAAAGCCAAGACCCTCGGGCAGAAGAAGTATGTGGAGGCCATCCGCAAAAATACCGTGACGCTGGGCATCGGCCCCGCCGGCACGGGCAAGACCTATCTGGCCGTGGCCGCCGCGGTGGCGGCCTTCCGGGACAAGAGCGTCAACCGCATCATCCTCACCCGCCCGGCGGTGGAGGCCGGCGAGCGGCTGGGCTTCCTGCCCGGGGATCTCCAGAGCAAGGTGGATCCCTACCTGCGCCCGCTCTACGACGCGCTCTTCGATATGCTGGGGGCGGAGACGTATAATACCTATCTCGAGCGGGGCAATATCGAGGTGGCCCCGCTGGCCTATATGCGCGGGAGGACCCTCGACGACTCCTTCATCATCCTTGACGAGGCACAGAACACCTCCCGGGAGCAGATGAAGATGTTCCTGACCCGCCTGGGCTTCAACAGCCGCATGGTCATTACCGGGGACGTGACCCAGATCGACCTGCCCGACGACAAGCCCTCGGGGCTGAAGGAGGCCGTGAAGGTGCTCAACGGGGTGGACGACATCGCCATCTGCACCCTCACCGGAGCGGACGTGGTGCGCCATGTGCTGGTGCAGAACATCATCGAGGCTTACGAGAAATACGGCGAGGGCAAAAATCCCCCCGCCTCTTCCCGCATCCCCGCGCCCAGATCCCCCAGGACGAGGAGGTAAAGAGAGATGAGATATGTGATCACCGTCACCCGGGACAAGCCCCGCCTTGGCTGGGAGGACGCCTACCGACATGTGAAAAAGGCCGCCCGGGCCGCGCTGGAAGCGGAGGGCGTGGACAGAGACGCGGAGATCAGCGTCACCCTCACCGACGACGGGGGCATCCACGAAATCAACCGGGAGGTGCGGGGGGTGGACGCCCCCACGGACGTGCTGAGCTTCCCCATGGGGGAGATGGACTACGACAGGGGGCTGTATTTCCTCGGGGACATGGTCATCTCGCTGGAGCGCTGCGCCCGGCAGGGCGAGGAGTACGGCGGGGGCTTCGTCCACGAGCTCCAGTACCTGACCGTGCACAGCGTGCTGCACCTGCTGGGCTACGACCATCTCGACGAGGGAGAGGAAAAGGCCCGGATGCGCGCAAGAGAAAAAGAAATTATGAAGAGGCTCGGATATGATTACTAAAACCGCCATGATCACCCTCTGCGGACGGCCCAATGTGGGCAAGTCCACCCTCACCAACTGTCTGGTGGGGGAGAAGATCGCCATTGTCAGCGACAAACCCCAGACCACCCGCAACCGCATCACCGCCGTGGTGGAGCGGGGGGAGACCCAGTTCGTTTTCATGGACACCCCCGGCTACCACAAGCCCCGGAACCGCCTGGGCGACTACATGGTGGGCGTGGTGCGCCAGAGCGTCAGCGACGTGGACGCGGTGCTGCTGCTGGTGGAGCCGGTGAGCGTCATCGGAGCCCAGGAGCGGGCGCTGCTGGACAACCTCCGGGAGAGCGGCGTACCGGTGGTGCTGGTGATCAACAAGATCGACACCGTGGAGCCTTCCTCCCTGCTGGAGGTCATGGCTCTCTATGCCGGGGAGTTTGACTTCAGCGCCATCATCCCCCTCTCCGCCCTCACCGGAGACGGGGTGGAGGAGCTGCTGAAGGAGCTGGAAAAATTCGCCGCCCCCGGCGAGGCCCTCTTCCCCGAGGGCATGGTCACCGACCAGCCGGAAAAGCAGGTGGTGGCGGAGCTGATCCGGGAAAAGCTGCTGCTCTGCCTGGATCGGGAGGTGCCCCACGGCACCGCCGTGGAGATCACCGGATTTTCCGAGCGGGACGCCGCCGACGGGGAGCCGGTCATCGATGTGGAGGCCACCATCTACTGCGAGAAGGCCAGCCACAAGGGCATCATCATCGGCAAGGGCGGGGCCATGCTCAAGAAGATCGGCGCCATGGCCCGGCAGGACATCGAGAGCTTCATGGGCGCCCGCGTGTTCCTCCAAACCTGGGTGAAGGTCAGGGAGAACTGGCGGGACTCCCAGGCCCAGCTGCGGAACTTCGGTTACCGGGAGTGAGAGCCGCCCCCTGTTTTTCCCATCCATAACCCCGCCGCGCCCCGGGCATAATAGGGGCATGGACAAGGATTTGTATTGGGAGCTCTTCCGGGATACCGGGGACGTGGCCGCGTGGCTTTTGTACCGCGCCGCCCGGCGGTGGGAGAGAGACGGGAAAACGCAGAAGACGGCGGCGGGAAAAAAGGGCCCCGCCGCCCCGGACTGATGGTTTACATAATTCTATGTACAAGACTGTGCGCGGCCTGGTGCTGCGGGAAGTGAAATATAAGGAATCCAGCAAGATGCTCACGCTGCTCACCGACGAGGGAAAGATGGCGGCGGAGGCGCGGGGGGCGCTGCGGAAGGGTTCGCGCATCGGCGCGGCCTCCCAGCAGCTTTGCTACTCGGAGATGACCGTCTTTGAAAACCGGGGGCGGCGCCTGATCACCGAGGCCGCGGTGCTGGAAGAGTTTACCGGGGTGCGGGAGCGCTGGGAGGACTTCGCGCTCTCGGCGTATATCGCGGAGGTGCTGGAGGCGGTGGCTCTGGAAGGGACGGGGGATCCCGCCATGCTCCGGCTGGGGCTCAACACCCTCTTCGCCCTCTCCCGGCAGTTCTACCCCCCCGAGCATATCAAGGCGGTGTTCGAGCTGCGTATGCTGTGTCTGGCGGGCTTCACCCCGGAGGTGGAGCGCTGCTCCCACTGCGGGGCCGTCACCATCGAGCACCCGCGGCTGAGTCTGCTGGGCGGCGCCGTCCACTGCGCCCACTGCCCCCCGCCCGTGCCGGGCCGCAGCGCCATCCTCTGCCCGGCCTCTCTGGCGGCGCTGCGCCATGTGGCCCACGCCTCCGAGAAAAAGATCTTCTCCTTTACGCTGGACGAGAGCGCCGCCCGGCACTTTGACGCCGCCTGCGAGAATTTTACCCTCACCCAGCTGGATCGGGGCTTCCCCACGCTGGACTACTGGAAATCTGCGAAAGGTTGACATAATATACATGGATACACTCTTTGAAAAATCCCAGATCACCCTGGAACTGCCCCGGGTGCTCTCGCTGCTGGGGGAACAGGCCGTGTCCGCCCCGGCCCGGGAGGAGCTGGCCGCCCTCCGTCCGTCCACGGACCGTCGGGAGGTGGAGCGGCGGCTGGAGGAGACCTCCGCGGCCAGAAAGCTCCTCTCCTATAAGGGCAGCCCCTCCTTTACCGGGCTGCGGGATATCCGCAACGCGGTGGCCCGGGCCGACATGGGCGGCGTGCTGAACACCCGGGAGCTGCTGGAGATCGCCGGGGTGCTCCAGTCCGCCCGGGCCGTCCGCTCCTACGGCTTCTCCGCCGCGGAGCCGAGCTGCATCGACCCGCTCTTCTCCGCCCTGGCGGTGAACCGCTATCTGGAGGACAGGATCGTCACCTCCATCATCTCCGAGGACGAGATCGCCGACAGCGCCTCCCCGGAGCTGACGGAGATCCGCCGGAAGATCCGCGCCGCGGCCTCCCGGGTCCGGGACGCCCTGCAAAAGATCATCTCTGCTCCCTCCATGCAGCGTATGTTGCAGGAGCCCATCATCACCACCCGGGGCGAGCGCTACGTGGTGCCCGTCAAGGCGGAGTACAAGGGCAGCGTCTCGGGCCTGGTCCACGACGTGTCCTCCTCGGGGGCCACGCTCTTCGTGGAGCCCATGGCTGCCGTGAAAGCCAACAACGAGATCCGGGAACTGAAGGCCCGGGAGAAAGCCGAGATCGAGCGGATCCTGGGCGAGCTTTCCGGGGAGTGTGCCGAGTACAGGGAGGCGCTGGACACCGACTACCGCTGTCTTCTGCAGCTGGACTGCATTTTCGCCCGGGCGAAGCTGGCGGACAAGCTGGAGTGCTGCGCCCCGGAGCTCAGCGAGCGGGAGATCCGCCTCCGCCGTGCCCGGCACCCGCTGCTGCCTCGGGACAAGGCCGTGCCCATTGATGTGGAGCTGGGCGGGAGCTACGACACACTGGTGATCACCGGCCCCAACACCGGCGGCAAGACCGTCACCCTCAAGACCATCGGCCTTTTCTGCCTGATGGCCCAGTGCGGCCTCCACATCCCCGCTTCGGACGGGAGCTGCGTGCCGGTGCTGGAGAACATTCTCGCGGACATCGGCGACGAGCAGAGCATCGAGCAGTCCCTCTCCACCTTCTCCTCCCATATGCGCACCATCGTGAGCGTGCTGGAGGAGTGCGGGGAGCGGAGTCTGCTGCTCTTCGATGAGCTGGGCGCCGGCACCGACCCCACCGAGGGGGCGGCTCTGGCCATCGCCATCCTGGAGCACGCCCGCGGCAAGGGCAGCCTGCTGGCCGCCACCACCCATTATTCCGAGCTGAAGGTCTACGCCACCAACAGCAGCGGCGTCATGAACGCCTCCTGTGAGTTCGATGTGGACACCCTCCAGCCCACCTACCGACTGCTGCTGGGCATTCCCGGCAAGTCCAACGCCTTCGCCATCTCCCGCCGCCTGGGCCTCCCGGAGGAGATCATCGACGACGCCCGGGAGCGGGTGGGCGTCAGCGGGGCGCGGTTTGAAGAGACCATCGAGAAGCTGGAGGAGGCACGGCGGCTGCTGGACCGGGACCGGCTGGAGGAGGCGAAGCTGCTGCGCCAGGCCGAGGAGGAGGCCAGGAAGGCCGCCCGGCTCCGCAGCGAGCTGGAGGTGAAGCTGGACAAGGCCAGCGACAAGGCCAGACACGAAGCCGAGCGGATCATTGCCGACGCCCGGCAGGTGGCCGAGCAGACCTTCCGGGAGCTGAGCCGGATGCGGGAGGACGCCGCCGGCATGGGCGGCGACCACAAAAAGCAGAACGACGCCCGCAGCGAGGTGCTGCGGCAGCTCAACGAGGCCCGCAGCGCCCTGCGCAGCAGCATCGAGCCGGGAGAGAAGCGCGCTTCCGCCCGGCCGGTGCAGCCCGGCGATGTGGTGGAGGTCACGGGCATGGGCGGCGTGCACGCTACGGTGGAGTCAGTCAGCCCCGACAGGGTGCTCAAGCTCCGCGCCGGCATTTTGAGCCTCACCGTCCGGGAGGACGAGGTGGTGCTGCTGGAGAACATGAAGCCGGAGAAGGTCCGGGTCTCGGCGGGCGCTCCCGCCACGCTGCGTACCGAGAGCACCTCCTCGGAGCTGGATATCCGGGGTATGGAGACCATCGAGGCCATCCCTGTGGTGGAGCGCTATATCGACTCCTGCGCCCAGGCGGGGCTGGAGAGCGTGCGCATCATCCACGGCAAGGGCACCGGCGCTCTGCGCAGCGCCGTGCAGCAGTGTCTTAAGCGGCAAAAACAGGTGAAGTCCTACCGGCTGGGCCGCTATGGCGAGGGTGAGACCGGTGTGACCGTTGTGGAATTGAAATAAGCGGGCGGGCTTTCCCTGAGGGGGGCTGTGCAAAATCCCAAAATCCGGGAAAAGCGGTTGACGCTGGGAAAGCCATTTGCTAAAATGAGAGCAAGAGTATAGCGTTTATGCCTATATCCGGAAACAATCTTTAGATGGGAGCGGCGAGTATGGTCAGCAAAGAAGTTGTCATCAACAATCAGGTTGGGCTGCACGCCAGACCGGCGACCTTTTTCATTCAGAAAGCCAACGAATACAAGTGCAGCATCTGGGTGGAGAAGGAAGAGCGCCGGGTCAACGCCAAGTCTCTGCTGGGAGTCCTTTCGCTGGGGATCGTGAAGGGCACCACCGTCAACATCATCGCGGACGGCAGCGACGAGGAGGAGGCCATCGCCACGCTGGTGGAGCTGGTCAATTCCGACTTCGAGTAATTCCCCGAGACGTGAAAAAGCAAGGGCGTGTTCTTGGAGCACGCCCTTCTCTTACTGTGGGCGGAAAATTTATCCTGCCGCCTGCGAAAGGAGCATACCATGGCCGATATTGCCGCGCTGCGGGAGAAAGCCGCCCGGCTGCCGCTGCTGCCGGGCGTTTATATCATGAAAAACGCCCAGGGCGAGGTCATCTATGTGGGCAAGGCCAAAAAACTGAAAAACCGGGTCAGCAGCTACTTCCACGGCGACCATCTGCCCAAGGTGGCCGCCATGGTGGACAAGGTGCAGGATTTCGATGTGATCATCGCCGCCACGGAGTTCGAGGCGCTCATTCTGGAGAATTCCCTCATCAAGCGCCACCGTCCCCGGTACAACATCCTCCTCAAGGACGACAAGGGCTACCCCTTCCTGCGTCTGGATGTAAAGAGCCCCTACCCCCGGCTGACCCTGGCCAGCCGCACCGTGAACGACGGGGCCCGCTACTTCGGCCCCTTCGGCGCGCGGCACGAGAGCCGGGCCATCATCGACGCGGTGAGCAAGGCTCTGGGCCTGCCCACCTGCTCGCGGCAGTTTCCCCGGGATGTGGGGAAGGAGCGGCCCTGCCTCCAGTACCAGCTGGGGGCCTGCCGGGGCTGGTGCCGGGAGGAGACTTCCCGGGAGGAGTACGGCCAGGCCGTCCGGCAGCTCATTTTGATCCTGGAGGGCCGCGGCGCGGAGCTGGGGAAGGAGCTGCAGCGGCAGATGGAAGAGGCCGCCGGAGAGCTGCGCTTTGAGGAGGCCGCCCGGCTCCGGGACCGCTACCGGGCCGTGTCTACCCTGGAGCATAAGCAGCATGTCATCGCCACCGCCCGCAGCGACACGGACGCCATCGGCTTCCAGCGGGGCGCCCGGTGCTGCATGAGCGTGCTGCACTATACCGACGGGGATCTGGCGGGGAAGGACTACACGCTGTTCCCCGAACCCCTCGAAGAGGACAGCGAAGCTCTCTCGGAGCTGCTGCGGCAATATTATGTCAACCGAAATCTCTGGCCCCGGACCATTCTCCTCCCCTTTGAGGTGGAGGACGGGGAGGAGATCGCCTCCTGGCTGGGAGAGCTCTCCGGGCACAGGGTGGCGCTGGAGGTGCCGCGGCGGGGGGACAGGGCGGCCTTTGTGGAAAAGGCCCAGCTCAACGCCCGGGAGGAGATCCTCCGGGCCACCACCCAGGCGGAGCGCCACGCCAAAGCGCTGGAGTGGCTCCAAAAAGCCATGGGCCTCCCCGTGCCGCCCGTGCGCATCGAGGCCTACGATATCTCCAACACCGGCGACAGCGACATCGTCGCGGCTATGACCGTCCATGTGGAGGGGAAGCCGAGAAAGAAGGACTACCGCCGCTTCAGGATGAAAACTCTCGAGGGGCCGGACGACTACGCCTCCATGCGCGAGACCATCACCCGCCGCTTCACCCACTATCTGGAAGGGGACGCGGGGTTCGCGGAGCTGCCGGATGTACTGTTCATCGATGGGGGCGCGGAGCACGCGGCGGCGGCGGAGGAAGCGCTGTCCGCGCTGGGCATGGCGCTGCCGGTGTTCGGCATGGTGAAGGACGAGCGCCACCGTACCCGGGCGCTCATCGACGCCGAGGGCCGGGAGATCGGCATACAGGCGAATCCCGCGGCCTTCGCGCTGGTGGGGCGCATCCAGGAGGAGACCCACCGCTTCGCCATCGAGTACCACCGGAAGCTCCGGGACGCGGTGCCCGTTTCCACGCTGGAGAAGATCCCCGGCGTGGGGGAGAAGCGGCGCAGGGCGCTTTTGCAGCGCTTCGGCAGTCTCCGCTCGGTTCGGGCGGCCTCCCTCGGGGAGCTGGAGTCGGTGCTGCCCCGGCCCACGGCCCGGGCAGTCTATGAATATTTTCACAAGGAGAATGAGCCATGCGAGTGATCACGGGTTCGGCGCGGGGGCGCAAGCTGCTCCAGCCCGCCAATATGGACATCCGCCCCACCACCGACCAGGTGAAGGAGGCGCTGTTCAACATCGTGCAGTTCGATCTGGAGGGACGGCGGGTGCTGGATCTCTTCGCCGGTACGGGCCAGCTGGGGATCGAGGCCCTGTCCCGGGGGGCGGAAAGCTGCCTCTTTCTGGACGAGAGCAAGGCGGCGGTGGACATCGTCCGGGAGAATGTGAGCCGCTGCGGCTTTGAAAACGCCCGCATCCTCCGCTGCGACTCCCTGGGCTATCTGCGGAGCAGGGAGCAGTTCGATGTGATCTTCATCGACCCGCCCTACGGGAAAGGTCTGGAGATCCAGGCTGTGGAAGCCATTACAGAGTTTGACATTCTCTCAAAGGGTGGTATAATGACCGTGGAGACCCGTCGGGAAACGCCCACGGTGACCGTCCCCGAGGGCTATGGCAGCCTGCGGGAGTATAACTATGGGAAGATAAAACTGACCGTTGTGACGAGAGGTGCCTGAAATGAGAACAGCCATCTGCCCCGGCAGCTACGACCCCATTACCCTCGGACATCTGAATGTGATCCGCCGCGCCGCCAGACTTTTCGACAAAGTGGTGGTCTGCGTGGGGGTGAACGCGGGCAAGCACGCCCTCTTTACGCTGGAAGAGCGGATGGATCACATCCGCCGCGTCACGGCCCGGCTGGGCAACGTGGAGGTGGCCAGCTGGGACGGCCTTCAGGTGGACTTTGCCAAGAATTACGAAAACCCCGTGCTGGTGCGGGGACTGCGCACCATCACAGACTTTGAGTACGAGTTCCAGATGGAGATGTTCAACAAGCGTCTCAACAAGGACGTGGAGACCATCTTCCTGGCGGCGGCCGAGAAGTATACATACCTGTCCTCCAGCGCGGTGCGGGAGCTGGCCCTTTACGGGGCCGATCTCTCCAGCTATGTGCCCTATGAAATTCTGGAGGAGGTCGCCGAGCGCGGCCGGGCGAAATAAGGGAAGGAACGTAAGGAGAAATTGACCATGGAAAACAGCTCCCTGGAGATCATTGAGCAGCTTTATCAGATCGTGGCGGAGGCCTGGGGCGTGCCCCTGGGCAACGAAAAGTGCATCATCGAGCGGGAAAAGGTGCTCAGCTTGCTGGACGAGCTGAAATCCGGACTGCCCGTGGAGCTGGCGGAGGCCCGCCGTCTGGTGAACAGCCGCAACGAGTTCATCAACAGCGCCCGGAAGGAGGCCGAGGCCATGCGCGCCCAGGCCGAGGAGCAGTCCCGCCGTCTGGTGGATGAAAAGGAGATCATGCGTACCGCCCGCCAGCGGGCCGCCGACATGGTCGCCTCCGCCGAGCACCGCAGCCGGGAGCTGATGCGGGTGGCCAGCGGATTTCTGGACGATGCCCTGCGCCGGACCGAGGAGGCCGTTTCCGCCTCGCTGGAAGAGGTGCGCACGGCCCGGGACGGCTTCCGCAGCGCCATGGGCGGGGCGCCCTCTGCCGGGGAGACTGAGGAAGAAAGCGCGGAACAACCGGATGCGCCCGAGGAGATCGTCCCCGACATCCACTGAGCCCGACCGGGATGGGGTCCCACTGTTTTCAGCGCGCAAAACCTGAAAATATACAGGAGGAGGATCTGCCATGAAGATCGTAGCAGTGTATCTGAGCTCCCGCCCGGGGAGCGTTTCCGGCAAAGTGATCGACGCTTTGCTCTCCGGCGCGGAGGAGGCCGGCGCCGCCGTGCGCCGCTTCAGCGTGGGCAACACCATTCTTGGCTGCCGGGGCTGCCGCGCCTGCCAGAGCGGCAAGAGCGAGGTGTGCGTGGTCAAAGACGGTCTGGAGGACTACTGGACGGAGGTTCGGGACGCAGACATGGTGATCCTGGGCGCCGGCAACTATATGGGCGATGTGCAGGGACAGGCCATCTCCTTTATGAACCGGCACTACAGCGTCATGGACTCCAGCAGGGGAATGGGCCAGCGTGTCTGCCGCCTGCCCGGCGGGAAGAAGCTCATCGGCGTGTTTGCCCAGGGCAACGGCGACCGGGAGTTCTATGTGGAGCCTTATGAGCGCTATCTGCGCCATTTCGTGGGCTACGGCATGACCCCGGAAAAACCCGTGGTGGTCACTGCCGCCGACACGAGCGAGGAAGCTTTGGAGGGGTACAGAGCCCGGGGCAGAGTACTGGTCAAGTGAGACATATTTTCGCGGAAAAATGCCGCCGCTGCATGGTCGCAGCGGCGGCATTTTTCTGTCCGGCGGGAAAAAACCGGGTTGACATTTTCGGAAAACTGTATTATATATACTAATACAATTAATACGGAGTGATGAGGCATGATCTCGATCAATTACCGGGACAACCGACCGATCTACGAGCAGGTGCGGGACAGCCTGCGCCAGCTGATCACCTCCGGAGCCATTCCGCCGGGGGGCAAGCTGCCCTCGGTGCGTGAGCTGGCGGCGGAGCTGGCGATCAATCCCAATACCATACAGCGGGCCTACCGGGAACTGGAGAGCGAGGGGTACATCACCTCCCAGCCCGGTCGGGGGAGCTTTGCCATGGAGTGCACCGGGGCGCGGGAAGAGCGCCGGGCGGAGCTTTGGAAGACACTGGACGCGGCAGCGGCGGAGCTCAGGTGGCTGGGCGTGAGCCGGGAGGAGCTGCTGGAACACATCATAGGAGGCGACAGAGATGCCGAAGATTGAAATGAAAGGCGTGGTGAAGAGCTTCGAAGGCTTTCGCGCGCTGGACGGACTGGATCTGAGCGTGGAGCCGGGGGCGGTCTACGGGCTGGTGGGCCCCAACGGCGCGGGCAAGACCAGCGCCATCCGTCATCTGGCCGGGGTGCTGCGGCAGGACGAGGGCGAGGTGCTCGTGGACGGGGAGAAGGTCTACGAGAACCTGGCCATCAAGGAGAAGATGGTCTGCGTGCCGGACGACGTGTTCTGGTACAGCCAGGACAGCACCCGGGACATGATGAAATTCTACCGGGGGATCTACCCCCGCTTTGACGAGGGGCTGTACGAACGGCTGGGAGAGGTGTTCAGCGTGGACGACGCCCAGCCTATGCGTCGGCTGAGCCGGGGTATGCAGAAGCAGTCGGCCATCCGTCTGGCGCTGGCGGCGCGGCCGGAGGTGCTCATTCTGGATGAGCCCATGGACGGATTGGATCCGGTGATGCGCCGGCAGGTGTGGAGTCTGGTGCTGGGCAGCGTGGCCGGGGAGGGCATGACCGTGCTGGTATCCTCCCACAACCTCCGGGAGCTGGAGGACGTGTGCGACCATGTGGGCATCCTGCACAAGGGGAAGTGCCTGCTGCAGCGCTCCCTCTCGCAGCTCCAGGACAACATCGTGAAGGTGCTCATCGCCCTGCCCGAGAGCACAGAGCTGCCCGCGGATCTGAACGTGGTGCACAGCAGCACCATGGGCCGGCTCCACACGCTGATCCTCCGGGGCAGCGCCCAGGAGGCCACCGTGCGCCTCGCGTCGCTCAACCCGCTCTATATGGACGCGGTGCCGCTGACGCTGGAGGAGATCTTTATTTACGAACTGGGAGGGGTGGACTATGCAGTCAAAG
The DNA here is from genome assembly GCA_029009095.1 of bacterium. Lineage (GTDB taxonomy): Bacteria > Bacillota > Clostridia > Oscillospirales > Oscillospiraceae > Apopatocola. The sequence continues at coordinate 25,119 of JAQXJT010000039.1, read as the reverse complement.
ACATCCTGCTTTAACCGAACCGTCTTTACCAAAACGCTCCGGCGCTTCTGGCCGCTGTGGCTGGGCTACGGGGCCGTGTGGTTCCTCACGCTGCCGCTGAGCGTCATCCGCGCGGGCGTGGAGGGGGACAGCTCCCTCCAGCTTCAGCGGGGGATTCTGGAGATCGCCGCCGCGGCCTCCCCGCTGCTGCTCTTCGCCTTCTCCGTCCTGACGGCCATGGCCGCCTTCGGCTGGCTCTACCAGAGCCGTAGCGCCTCCTTCACGGCGGCGCTGCCCGTAACGCGCAGCGGGATGTTCCTCTCCTCCGCGGCGGCGGGGGCGGCAGTGCTGCTGGGCGTGAATGTGTTCACCGCCCTGACGGCGTGGGTCTGCGCGTTGTGTACCGGGCTCCAGGTGGGGGAGGCGCTGCTGGCCTTTCTGGCTGTGAGCACCCTGGACGCGCTTTGCTTTTACGGCTTCGCTCTGCTCTGCGCCCAGCTCACCGGCAGCCTTCTCATCCTGCCGCTGGTGTACGCGGTGTTGCAGTTCACCGCCGTGGTGGTGGAGACCCTGTTCAACTACCTGCTGCGGCATATCCTCTTCGGTCTCGACCCCGTGGGCTCCACGCTGTCCTTCCTCTCGCCCATCTGGACGCGGCTGAAGTGCCATATTGAGGCCATTTACTCCGAAACCCCCGTCGTCACCCAGTATGGCAGCTACAATGACATCGTCGCCTACCGCTTCTCCGGCTGGGGTGTCATGGCGTGCTATGCCCTGTTCGGCGTGCTCTGTTTCCTTCTGGCCTGGCGGCTTTATCAGAAGCGGCGCATGGAGAGCGCCGGGGACACGGTGGCCATCTCCCTGCTCAAGCCTACCTTCCGCTGGTGCATGGCCCTGGGCTGCGCCCTCTGCGCCGCCGTGGGGGTCTACTACCTGCTCAACGAGGGGCGCTATGTCCCCGGAGACTGGCCCCACACGCTGCTGATCACGGCGCTGCTGGTGCTGGGCGGGCTGCTGGGTTGGTTTGGCGCGGATATGCTGATCTATAAGAGCTTCCATGTCTTCCGCCGCCATGGCCGGGGCGCCCTGCTGCTGACGGCCCTGCTCATCGCCTTCCCTGTCCTGACCGAGCTGGACGTGCTGGGCGTGGAAAAGCGCTCGCCGGAGATCGGAGAGTATGACATGGCCAGTGTGTGGGTGTCGGGCACCGAGCAGACCGACATCACCGGCGAGGAGAGTCTCCGGGAGCTGCGGAAGATCCAGCAAAGCATCGTCGGGAACAAAGCCCTCCACGAGAGCCGCGCCGCCAGCCGCTGCACCACGGTGAACATCCGCTATTACCGGGGGGACGAAGTGGTCTTCCGGCGGCAGTACCGGGTGGCCTTTACCGCCCAGGACGCCGCCGACCACGAGAGTGACATCCGCGCGCTGGAACGCTTTATCAACCGCGCCGAGTGCATCGAACAGCGCAAAAAGCTGAACATACCCGTGCTGCCGGATACCATCGATTCGGCCAGCCTCATCAACTACCGGTCCTACGAGGACGGGGGGAGCTACTTCGAGGGTCTGGAAGGACAGCAGGGCAATTCGCTGCTGCTGACCCGGCAGGAGGCCTTTGAGCTCTACAGCGAGTGCATCCTGCCCGACCTGCTGGAGGGCAGTCTGGGGCGGCTGTGGCTGGTGGAGGACGAGAGCTTCGCCAGGAGCATCTACAATCTGCGCTTTGAGATGACGCTGACGCTGCTGGGCGAGAACGGGCGCACGGACGAGTACGCCTATTTCTACACGGTGCCCACCGTGAACTCCCACCGCACCAACGCCTGGCTGGAAGCGCGCGGGGTGAAGCTGGAGACGCTCTGGGACTATCTGGAGCGCACGGGTTACACCAACGATCTGGAGTTCGCTCCCGGGATGGAGACCCGCCCGGAGCCGACGGCGGTGGCCGCCGCACAGTGAAAAAGAGAACGCCGTCGGGTTTTCCCCCGGCGGCGTTCTTTTCGCTCTTTTGGAAAAACGGCGGATCAAAGCACGGCGACGGCCTCGATCTCGAGGGGGCAGTCCTTGGGAAGCCGGGCCACCTGTACGGCGCTGCGGGCGGGGGCGGGGCCGGAGAAGAAGGTGGCGTAAACACCGTTCATGGCGGCGAAATCGTCCATGTTCCGGAGGAAAACGGTGGTTTTGACAATGTTCTCCGCCGTGGCCCCGACCTGTGCCAGAACGGCGAGGACATTCTCCATGGCCTGGCGCGTCTGCGCCTCAATGCCCTGGGGGATCAGCCCGGTGGCGGGATCCAGGGGGATCTGCCCGGAGGTGAATACCAGATTGCCCGCCCGGATCCCCTGGGAGTAGGGGCCGATGGCGGCGGGAGCGGCGGGGGTGGAAAGCGCTTCTTTCATAGGGGGTGGCCTCCTTGCATAATATGGGTGTTCTGTCCATTAAAGCATGAGCCTCCCACCGCCGTCAAGACGCTTTCCCCTGCCTTTTCCCTTGACAGGGGGAGCAAATCCCGCTACTATAGCGTGCAAATGAACTTTCAGGGAAAGGAAGCGCTGCTCCCATGAAGAAAATCGGCGTATTTGACAGCGGGATCGGCGGACTTACCGTGCTGCGGGCTCTCCGCCGCCGGGCCCCCCGGGCGGACTTTGTCTTTCTGGGCGATCTGGCGCGGGTCCCCTACGGCGTCCACGACCAGCCCACCATTCTCTCCTATGCCCGCTCCGATGCGGAATTCCTCCTCTCCCAGGGGGCGGACGCCATCGTCATCGCCTGCAATACTGCCACGGCAGCCGCGCTGGATGCGCTGCGGGAGGAACTGGATGTGCCCGTCTGGGGCGTCATTGCTCCGGCGGCGGAGGAGGCGGTGCGGCTGAGCCGGGGGGGCATCGCGGTGATGGCCACGGAGGCCACCGTCCGCAGCGGCAGCTACGAGCGCACCCTCCGCGCCCTGCGCCCGGGCGGGGAGTACCATTTCCTGCCCTGCCAGAAGCTGGTCAGCCTCATCGAGCGGGGCGTGCCGGAGGAGGCGGAGGAGGCGGTGGAGCAGTGCCGCGCCTACCTCGCCCCTATCGTGGGGAAAAGCGTGGATACTCTCGTTTTGGGCTGCACCCACTTCCCGCTGTACAGCGGCGCCATCGCCTCGCTGCTGCCGGGGGTGAAGCTGGTGGATTCCGGGGAGGCCCTGGCCGGGCAGCTGTCGGAGATCCTCCGGGAGGCGTCGGGAGAGGGGCGGACGGACTACTGCGTTACCGCCCGCTCGGAGGCCTTCGAGCGGGCCGTGAAGCGGCTGGACGGCTCCGCCGCGCCCGGCTGCGTCCGCTGTGTGGGGGCCCTTTGAGAAAAAATGGAACACCGTCCCGGGAGAGGAGAGACTCTCTCCCGGGACGGCGTTTTTTACGGAAAAAGCGCCGGGTAACGCTTGCCACAGAGGGGGAAAGCGTGTATAATGTTATGTTGAGATTTCAGTACAACAGCGGGAAAAGACGCGCCGCTGCGGCAGTATGTGAGGCAGGAAAAACATTGAAGGATACCATCATCGTCCGGGGCGCCCGGCAGAACAATCTGAAGAATATCGACCTGGAGATCCCCCGGGACAAACTCATCGTTTTCACGGGCATCTCCGGTTCCGGCAAGTCCACGCTGGCCTTTGACACCATCTACGCCGAAGGGCAGCGGCGGTATGTGGAGTCCCTCTCCTCCTACGCCCGGCAGTTTCTCGGGCAGATGGACAAGCCGGATGTGGACTATATCGAGGGCCTCTCTCCGGCCATCTCCATCGACCAGAAGACCACTTCCCGGAACCCCCGCTCCACGGTGGGCACCGTTACGGAGATCTATGACTATCTCCGCCTCCTCTGGGCCCGGGTGGGCACGCCCCACTGTCCCAGCTGCGGCAAGGAGATCCGCCGCCAGAGCGTGGACGAGATCATCGACCAGGTGATGACGCTCCCGGAAAAGACGCGGATCCAGGTGCTCGCTCCGGTGGTTCGGGAGCGGAAGGGCGAGCATGTCAAGGTGTTGGAGGACGCCCGCAAGAGCGGCTATGTCCGCGCCCGGGTGGATGGGAGCATCTACGATCTGGGCGAGAGCATTTCGCTGGATAAGAACAAAAAGCACAGCATCGAGATCGTGGTGGACCGCATCGCCATCCGGGAGGACGTCCGCCGCCGCCTCACCGACAGCGTAGAGGTGGCCACCTCCCTCTCCGGGGGCGTCGTCATCATCGAGCTGCCCCAGGAGGAGCGGGAGATGCTCTTCTCCCAGAACTACGCCTGCCCCGAGTGCGGCGTGTCCATCGAAGAGCTGAACCCCGGGGCCTTCTCGTTCAACAACCCTGCCGGGGCCTGCCCCACCTGCACGGGTCTGGGGGTGCAGATGAAGGTGGATCCGGAGCTGGTGATCCCCAACCCTTCCCTCTCGCTGATGGACGGGGCCATCACGGCCTCGGGCTGGGGGAACGTCCGCAGCGACACCATCTCCCGGATGTATTTCGAGGCCCTGGCCAAAAAGTACCGCTTCCGGCTGGACACCCCGGTACGGGAGCTCAGCGAGCAGGCCAGAAAGGTCATCCTCTACGGCACCGGCGGGGAAAAGCTCACGCTCCACTACGAGCAGGAGCGGGGCCGCGGCACGCTGAGCCAGCCCTTTGAGGGCATCGTCAACAATCTCGAGCGGCGCTACCGGGAGACCCAGTCCCCCGCTGTCCGCGCCGAGATCGAGCAGTGTATGTCTGAGTGCCAGTGCCCGGACTGCCGCGGCAAGCGGCTGCGTCCGGAGGTGCTGGCCGTCACCGTGGGGGATAAGTCCATCACGGACTTCTGCGACTTCTCCGTTACCGAGGCGCTGCGCTTTCTCGAAGCGCTGGAACCCACCCTCAGCCAGCAGCAGAAGATGATCGGCGAGCGGATCCTCAAGGAGATCCGCACCCGCCTGGGCTTTTTGCAGAGCGTGGGACTGCGCTACCTGACTCTCTCCCGGGCAGCGGGCACCCTCTCGGGGGGGGAGGCCCAGCGCATCCGCCTGGCCACCCAGATCGGTTCATCCCTCATGGGCGTGCTCTATATCCTCGACGAGCCCAGCATCGGGTTGCACCAGCGGGACAACGAGCGGCTGCTGAAAACCATGCAGGAGCTGCGGGACATGGGCAACACCCTCATCGTGGTGGAGCACGACGAGGATACCATCCGCGCCGCGGACTACCTGGTGGACATCGGCCCCGGGGCGGGCATCCACGGGGGCGAGATCGTGGCCACGGGCGGCGTGGAGGATATCTGCAACTGCCCCCGGAGCGTCACCGGGGACTATCTCAGCGGCAGAAAGCGCATCCCCCTGCCCGCGGAGCGGCGGCGGGGCAACGGCCACGCTCTGGTGGTCCGGGGGGCCTCGGAGAATAACCTCCGGCACATCGACGTGACCTTCCCTCTGGGCGCCTTCATCTGCGTCACCGGCGTCTCCGGCTCGGGCAAGTCCTCGCTGGTGAACGAGGTGCTCTATAAGCGCCTGGCGGCGGAGAAGATGCACGTCAAGACCCGCCCGGGCAAGTGCGAGGACATCGAGGGGCTGGAGTGGTGCGACAAGGTCATCGCCATCGACCAGAGTCCCATCGGCCGCTCTCCCCGCTCCAACCCCGCCACCTATACGGGCCTGTTCAACGACATCCGGGAGGTCATGGCCGCCACCAGGGACGCCCATATGCGCGGCTACGGCCCGGGCCGCTTCTCCTTCAACGTCCGGGGCGGCCGCTGCGAGGCCTGCGCCGGCGACGGACTGCTGAAGATCGAGATGCACTTCCTGCCCGACGTGTATGTGCCCTGTGAGGTCTGCAAGGGCCGGCGCTACAACCGTGAGACACTGGAAGTGAAGTTCAAGGGCAAGAATATCGCCGACATTCTGGATATGACCGTGGAGGAGGCCTACGCCTTCTTTGAAAACCAGCCCAGGCTCCTGCCCAAGCTGCGCACGCTGCTGGATGTGGGGCTGGGGTATGTGAAGCTGGGCCAGAGCGCCACCACTCTCTCCGGCGGCGAAGACCAGCGGGTGAAGCTGGCCACGGAGTTGAGCCGCCGGAGCACGGGCAAGACGGTCTATGTGCTGGACGAGCCCACCACCGGGCTCCACATGGCGGACATCCACAAGCTGGTGGATGTGCTGGAACGGCTGGCGGATGCGGGCAACACCGTTATCGTCATCGAGCACAATCTGGATGTGATCAAGTGCGCGGACCATATCATCGATCTGGGCCCCGAGGGCGGCGACGGGGGCGGACAGCTGGTGTTCACCGGCACCCCCGAGGACTGCGCCCGGTGCCCCGAGAGCCTGACGGGCCGTTTCCTGGCCCCCGTTCTGGAGCGGGACAGGACGTAAAGGACGCCCCCTGCATAGAATGGGCAGGGGGGGTGGAGATGATCGGAAAACTGAGCGCGGCGGCCCTGACGCTGCTGGGCGTCTGGCTCCTCTGCCGGGGCGCCCGCTGCGCCCTGCTGACGCCGCTGCGTCTGGGCGGGCACATCCGCCTTTCCGTGCTGCTGCGGGTGGACGGAGAGGCTCCGGAACTGAAAGAGACGGTGGACACCCTCGCTTTCCTGCGATGGAAAGGGGTGCTGCCGGGAGAGATCGTCCTGCGGGACGACGGAATGGATGAGAGGACCCGGCTCCAGGCGGAGAAACTGGCCGGGGAAGTGCGTGGAGTGAAACTGTGGAAGAGAGAGACGAGCAGCAACTCATAGAGATCAGCGGCACGGTCAAATCCGTGGTGTTCCAGAACGAGGAGAACGGCTACACGGTGCTGCGGCTGGATGTGGGCGCCGGGGACGGCGTCACGGTGGTGGGCTGCCTGCCCTTTGCCTCCCCCGGCGAGGGGCTGACGGTGAGCGGCGGCTGGGAGCGCCACCCCACCCACGGGGAGCAGTTCAAGGCCGTCACCGCCCGGCGGCGGATGCCGGCGGGGGAGAGGGAGATCTTCGCCTACCTCTCCTCCGGGGCGGTGAGGGGCATCGGCGCGGCCACCGCCACGCTGATGCTGGACAGGTTCGGCGCGCGCACGCTGGAGGTGCTCAGCGAGGAGCCGGAAAAGCTGGCGGAGATCCGGGGCATCACGCTGCGGAAGGCCCGTGAGTTTTCCGAGACCTTCCGCCGCCAGTCCGCCCTGCGTGCTTTGATGGAGTTTCTGGCCGCCAACGGCATCCGCCCGGAGTACGCCATGCGCCTCTACCGCTATTACGCTGCCGAGGCGCTTACCCGGCTGAAGCAAAACCCCTACCTCCTCTCCACCGAGCGCATCGGCGGCAACTTCGGTGAGGCCGACGCTCTGGCCCTGTCCCTGGGTTTCGAGGACGACAGCCCCGAGCGCATCAGCGCCGCGCTGGTTTTCGAGATGCGCCACAACCTCCAGAACGGCCACAGCTTCCTCCCCCGGGAGAAGCTGATCGCGGCCACCGCCTCCCTCATCGGCGTGAGTGAGGAGAGCGCCGGAGAGTGTCTCGATGTGCTGGAGGACGAGGAAGAAGTCTTTTGCGAGACGGTGGCCGGGGTCAACGCCGTCTACCTCCGCGGGCTGTACCAGGCGGAGACGGGCGTGGCTGAGCGCCTGGGCTGGATGGCCAAAGCCACGTTTCCCACCCCGGGGAATATGGAGGAGCTTACCGAACGCATCCAGCGGCAGCAGGGCATCACCTACGCCCCTTTGCAGCGCCAGGCACTGCGCCTGGCCGCGGAAAACCGGGTGCTGGCTCTCACCGGCGGCCCCGGTACCGGCAAGACTACCCTCGTCCGGGGCATCATCGCCCTCTATGACGCCATGGGGATCGAGACTGTCCTCTGCGCCCCCACGGGCCGGGCGGCCAAGCGCATGAGCGAGCTCACCGGGCAGGAGGCCTACACCGTCCACCGTCTGCTGGGTGCGGGCTGGAACGCCGAGGGGGACGCGCTGGTGTTCCGCAAAGACGAGGAAGATCCTCTGCGCTGCGGCGCGGTCATTCTCGACGAGTGTTCCATGGTTGACATAACTATGTTTCACGCTCTGCTCCGGGCCATGCCCCGGGACTGCCGGCTGGTGCTGGTGGGGGACGCCGACCAGTTGCCCAGCGTGGGGCCGGGCAGCGTTCTGCTGGACATACTCCGCTCCCACGCGGTGGCCTCCGTGCGGCTGCGGGAGGTGTTCCGGCAGGGGGAGGAGAGCCGCATCATCCGCAACGCCCACCGCATCAACGAGGGGGTGTTCCCGGACTGGCGGGAGAACAAGGGAGACTTTTTCTTCATGCAGCGGGGCACGGGAGAGCGGATCGGCAGCACCGTGGTGGAGCTTTGCCGGGATCGCCTCCCCCGCAGCATGGGCTTTGAGTCCCGGGAGATCCAGGTGCTCACCCCCACGCGCAAGGGGGAGAGCGGCACCTACGCCCTCAACGCGGCCCTGCAGGCGGCGCTGAACCCGCCGGACGGGAAGAAGAAGGAGAAGCTCTTCGGCGAGACCGTCTTCCGGGAGGGGGACAAGGTCATGCAGATCCGCAACGACTACGACATTCTCTGGACGCGGGGCCAGGAGAGCGGCACGGGGATGTTCAACGGCGATGTGGGCGTCATCCGGCAGGTGGACACGGAAAACGAGATCCTCTGGGTGGACTTTGACGAGAAGCTGGCTCCCTACGGCTTCGAGCAGCTGGGAGAACTGGAGCTGGCCTACGCGGTGACCGTGCACAAGAGCCAGGGCAGCGAGTACCCGGCGGTGGTGCTGGCCCTGGGGCGCAGCCCCCAGCGTCTGGTGAGCCGGGATCTGATCTACACGGCGGTGACCCGGGCCCGGCGGCTGCTGGTGATCGTGGGCGATCAGGCCGTGGCCGAGAGCATGATCGACAACGCGAGAAAGACCCGGCGCTACAGCGGCCTCCGGGCCAGACTGGCGGGCGAGGTATGAGCCTTGTGGACATCCTGGCGGAGCTGCTGTTCCCGGGGAAATGCGTGTTCTGCGAACGCGTCCTCCCCAGGGGGGAGCGGGAGGTCTGTCCGGCGTGCAGAAAAAGCCTCCCCTACCGCCGCGCGGGGGAGAAAACGACCGGGTTTGTGGCGTGGGTGGCGTCGCCCCTCTACTACGAGGGAAAGGTGAAAGACTCCCTGCACCGCTACAAGTTCGGCGGCCGGGCGCACTACGCCGGGAGCTACGCCGCGCTGATGGCGGAGACGCTGGCGGAGCGGCGGGACGACTACGACCTCATAAGCCATGTGCCCCTCCACCCCGTGCGGCGGCGGCAGCGGGGCTACGACCAGGCTGAGGAGCTGGCAAGGGAGCTGAGTGGGCGGCTGGATGTGGAGTGGAGGCCGCTGCTGAAAAAGCTGCGCAACGCGCCGCCCCAGTCCCGTACCGGGGACGCGACGGCGCGGCGGGCGAATATTTCCGGCTGCTACGGCCTTTTGGAGGGCGCGGCGGCGGAGGGACGGCGGGTGCTGCTGGTGGACGATATCTTCACCACCGGCGCCACCATGTCCGAATGCGCGAGAATACTGAAAATGCACGGCGCGGCGGAGGTCTGCGGCGCGGTGGTGGCCTGCTCCCGGGGAGAATGACCCGGAGTGCGGAGGAATGTTGAGGTGAAACGATGATAGTCTTTGTAGAACGGGATATCGCCATCGATATGGGCACGGACAGCACGCTGCTCTATGTGGACGGCAAGGGGATCCGGCTGCGCGAGCCCACGGTGGTGGCCATGGACAAGCAGGACGGGCGTATGCTCCGGGTGGGCGAGGAAGCCAGAAAAATGCTGGGGCGCACCCCTGCCAATGTGGCCGCCATCCATCCCATCAGCCACGGGGTGATCTCCGATTACGACATGGCCACGCTGATGCTTCAGGAACTGGTGAAGAAGGTCACCGCCTTCTCCCTCTTCAAGCCCCGGGTGCTCATCTGTGTGCCCGGCAGCATCACGGGCGTGGAGGAGCGAGCCGTGATCGACGCCTGCGCCGAGGCCGGGTGCCGGAAGGTCTATCTGGTGGAGAGCAGCGTGGCCTCCGCCGTGGGCGCGGGGCTGGATGTGAACCGGCCCAACGGCCAGATGATCCTGGACATCGGCAGCGGCACCACCGAGGCGGCGGTGATCTCGGCCGGAGGCGTGGTGGAGTCCGAGTCCATCAAGACCGCCGGAGAGAGCTTTGACGAGGCCATCATCCGGTATATCCGCCGCAAGCACAACCTGCTCATCGGCCAGCCCACCGCCGAGGCTCTGAAAAAGAGCATCGGCTGCGTGAAGACCCGGAGCGAGGTGAGTTACGAGGAGGTCAAGGGCCGCTGCCTGATGACCGGGCTGGCCCGCAGCGTCACCGTCAGCAGCGACGACATGGTGGAGGCGCTGGAGGAGCCGGTGAACATCGTGCTGGAGACCGCTCACATGGTGCTGGAGCGCTCCGCGCCGGAGCTGGTGGCGGATGTGAGCGAGAACGGAATCGTCCTCTGCGGCGGCGGCAGCCTGCTCTACGGGCTGGACAAGCTGGTCACCGAGCGCACGGGCATCGCCGCCCATGTGGTGGACGATCCCCTCTCCTGCACCGTCTACGGGGCCGGGCGTATGCTGTCCAAACTGAACAATATGCCCGAAGGGATGATCAATCTGGCCCGGCGCCGTCAGATCAAGGGCTGAACGAAAAGGAGGTCAGGAAGAATTGGACAATCGTTCCCTGTTTACCGGAAAGCTCACCGTACAGGAAATGCTGGACAGCGGCCTCCGCCGGGGCGGAGACAAGATCTTCGCCATCTACCAGCATGCAGACGGCAGCCGGGAGGAGGTCAGCTATCGCCGCATCCGGGAGGCCGGCGAGCGGCTGCTGGAGCGGCTGCGTGAGGCGGGATTGCGCAGGGGCGACCGCATCGGCGTGGTGGCGGCGCTGCGGCCCTGGTGGTACAGTCTCTATTTCGCCGCCTCTCAGGGGGGCTACATCATGGTCTGCATCGACCCGGGCATCCCCGAGGCCCAGATCCACACCATGCTCCGCCAGACGGAGGTGCGCGCGGTGTTCACCACCGACCCCGCCTTTACCCTCCCCGCCAATTTCAGGGATCGCATCCCCTTTTACGCGGTGGAGGAGGATTTCCCGCTGAAAGAGGGGGGCAGCGAGCGGCTGGACGAGATCCTGGCCCCGGCGTCCGCCCTGCCGGAGGGCACCTTCTATGTGCTCTTCTCCTCCGGCACCACCGGGGCGCGGCGCAAGGGCGTGCTGCTGCCCCAGAGCAGCATCGCCGACGCCATCGAGTGGCACACCGCCGACGACTGCGGGATCTATAAGAACGAGCCGCCCTACAACTACAATAAGGAGCGGGAGCTGATGCTCTTCCCGCCCTACCATGTGGCGGGGCTGCTGTGCACCACCTTTGGTCTCTACTGCAACACCCAGGTCATCATCGTGGAGCGGATCAGTCCCCGGGCGCTGGTGAGCGTCCTGCAGGAGCTGCACCCGGACAACATCTGCACCGTGCCCAGTATGCTCACCTCCCTGATGAAGAAGATCCGCGCCGGGCTGGACAAGCCCGCCAAGCGGATGCTGGTGAACGCCCTGCTGGGCGTCAGCGGATTTCTGCGCCGCCGCTTCGGCTGGCGCGCCGGGCGGAAGCTGCTGCACTTCCTCAACAATAAGGCGCTCGGCGGCGAGCTGCGGAGCTTTATGATCGGCGCCTCCCCCTTGGACGGGGAGACCATGGCCTTTTTCCTGGACATGGGCATCGACGTGTCCCTGGCCTATGGCCTGACGGAGCTGGGCGCGCCGCTGGCCGTCACCGGCACGGGCTACTACCTGAACTCCACGGGGAAAATGTCCCGGCACGGCGAGGGTCTGGATATCCGCGTAGTGAACGCGGACGGGCATGGCCGGGGCGAGGTGGAGGTGCTCTCTCCCTTCCGCATGATCTCCTACCTGGATCCTGAGGACATGGAGGGCTGCTTCACGGAGGACGGCTACTTCAAGACCGGCGATCTGGGCTGGTTCAATGAGGAAGGCTGCCTGGTCATCGCAGGCAGGGCCAAGGAGGCCATCGTGCTGCGTAACGGGGAGAAGCTCCTGCCCGAGGAGATCGAAAGCAGGTACCGCAACATCAATGATGTGGAGAGCATCTGCGCTTTCCGGGTGCCGGACGAGGGCGGCTGCGACGCCTTCGCGCTGGCGGTGGTGGCGGTGCGCAACGGCATCCCCGAGGAGTCTGCCCGTCTCCATATTCTCGAACGCGCCTCCTCGCTGCCCCCCGCCTTCCGGCCCCGGGAGGTCTATATGCTCCCCGAACTGCCCCTCTCCTCCACCAACAAGCCCCAGCGCTTCCGCCTCACGGAGATGGTGGAGCAGGGCCTCTCCGCTCCGGTGTCTGAAGCGGCCCTCCGTCCTGTGGGAGAGAACGGCCCCGCCGCCGAGCTGCGGGAGCTGCTGGCGGAGGTGGCCGGGCCCTGGTGGCACACCGTGGAGCTCACCGAGGGGCTGCCGCTGGATTTGGACTCCCTGCAGGCCATCGACCTGGCCACGTCCGTGGAGGAGACCTTCGGCGTCGACCTCTTCCAGCTGGCCGAAGTCCCCGAGACCTTTGGCGCGCTGCTGGAGGCTGTGACATCCTACGATGTGATGGAGAAGAACAACAAGAAAGCGCTGGATCTCTCCCTCTATCCCATGAACTCCAGCTCCTTTGACCGCGCCGTCAGCGACGCCCTCACCCGGGTGGCGCTCCGGCACTGGAAGGTTTGCGGCAGCGGCATGGAGAATATCCCCGCCGAGGGCAACTACATGATCTGCTCCAACCATGAGACGGTGATCGACCCCGCGTGGATCGGCGGCTTTTTGAGCAGGGAGCAGAGGAACAACACCGCCGTGGTGGGCAAGAGAGATCTGTTGGAGGATAAGAGCTACAGGAAGTACTCCGCTCTGCTCCGGGGCTACAATCTGGTGCCCGTGGACCGCACGGGCAACTCCATGGCCACGCTGGAGCGCTGCCTGGAGCTGCTGCGTGACGGCTGGAACGTGCTCATTTTCCCCGAGGGTACCAACTACGACACCTCCAACGCCATCCTCTCCTTCCGGGAGGGGCCTGCCCGGCTGGCCATCGCCTCCGGGGTGAGCGTGGTGCCGGTACATATCAAGGGCGTGAAGCCCATGGACGAGGCGCACCGCACCTTCCTGCCCCCGGTGGGCGGACGGGTGGACGTGGTCTTCGGCGAGCCCATCTCCCCGGCGGGCATCGACGACCCTGTCAAATTCAACGAGATCCTGCGCGCCGCCATTGAGGCGCTTTGAGCGGAAACGGATAAGACAAAAAACGGATAAAAAGAAGGGAGAGGCGCAGTGAAGAGCAAAGCGGCCAAAAAGAGAGTGCTGCTGAACACCGTCATGGTGGCGGCTGTCGTGGTCATCGCCGTTACCGGTATTTTGATGGTGGGGGAGGTGCAGGGCTGGTTTGAAAAGACTGCGCCCGGCGCCGGAGAGGACGGCGTGGAGATCGCCGTCAGCGACAGAATGGGCAGCGCCAACATCTACCGCGGCGGCGTGGCCTACGCCATCCAGGACAGCACCCGTCTCCGGGATGGAGACGAGGTGGAGACGCTGAGCCTCTCCCAGCTGACCCTTTCCTGGGGGGAGAGCGGGCTGGTGCTGGATGAGAGCAGCCGCCTGAGCGTGGGCACGGAGGACGGGCGCGTGACGCTGGAGCTGCTCTCCGGCGCTTTCTGTGCCCGGCTGCCCCAGGGGGCGGCGCTGCGACTCCGGGGGGAGGATATCCGCGTGGGGGAGGACGCTGTGATCCTCGCCTCCACGGGACACGGCAACAGTTCGCTCTCTCTGCTGCGTGGTACGGCGGCGCTGGGCGGCGTCGATCTGCGCGCGGGGGAGGAACTCTCGCTGCCCGAGGGGCAGGAGGGCGACGTGTTCCCGCTGCGCCTCACCTCCCTGACGGACTTTGCCCTGCGCTGTCTGGACGAGAGTGCGGAGGGACTGTGCTTCACCGCCGGGGAGCTCCGGGATCTGTCGCATCAGCGGCAGCGGGAGCGGAGCGAGGCGCTGGAGGCCAGCTTCCTGGAGGGCGACGGACAGAACGGGGAGGGCGAGACCCTGCCGGTCTGCACCATTGAGATCCTCTGCACGGAGGTGCTGGAGAATATGGACTCCCTCGCCGAGGGCAAGGACGCCTATGTGCCCGCCGACGGGGTCATTCTCCCCGCCACCCGCCTCACCTTCCACGAGGGGGAGAGCGCCTACGATGCCCTCAACCGGGCCTGCACTCTGGCCGGGATCCAGATGGAGAGCGCCTGGACGCCCCTTTACAACAGTTACTATGTGCAGGGCGTGAACCATCTCTACGAGTTCGACTGCGGGGAGCAGTCCGGCTGGCTCTACCTGGTCAACGGCTGGTCGCCCAACTATACCAGCGACTGCTATCTGCTCTCCGACGGCGACGCGGTGACATGGTATTACACCTGCCGGGATCTGGCCGCCGGGGGCGGGACGAGAGGATAAGCCATGGAAGATGCGTTTGCCGCCTATCATCCGGCGGTGGGCTTCCTCTTTTTTCTGGGAGCCATTATTACGGGAATGTTTTTCTCCCACCCGCTGTTCCTGGCCATCTCCCTCTTCTCCTCACTGCTCTACTACCTGCTGCTCCGGGGGAGAAAAGGGCTGAAATTTCTGGGCGGGATGGTCTTGCTCTGGGCTGCGATGGCGGCGCTGAACGCCGTACTGGTACAGGAGGGGGACACTGTCCTCTTCACCTACTGGGGCGGCCGGGTCTTTACCCGGGAGGCGCTGCTCTACGGCATCTGCGCCGGGTCCATCTTTTTGAGCGTCATGCTCTGGTTTTCCTGCTACAACGTGGTGATGACTTCGGACAAGTTCATCTGTCTCTTTGGCCGGCTCATCCCCTCCCTCTCGCTGCTGCTGTCCATGATCCTGCGGCTGATCCCCAACTTTGAGAACAAGGCCAAAACCATCATGGGAGCCCGGCGGTGCATTGGTATGTCCCCGGACAACGGGGAGAAGCGGGAGCGGCTCCGCCACAGCGCTGATATCCTCTCGGTGCTCACCTCCTGGGCGCTGGAGGGGGCGGTGGTCACGGCGGACAGCATGAAGAGCCGGGGCTATGGCAGCGGGGAGCGGAGCAATTTCAATATTTTTCGCCGCAGCTCCCGGGACACCGTCGCGGCGGGGGTGCTGCTGGGAGGACTGGCGCTGCTGCTCGTGGGCGTGTCCCACGGGGCGGCCCGGGCGGAGTTTTACCCCCGGATCACGCTGGGAGAATGGAACGGATACACGCTGCTGGGGGCGCTGGGCTATGCCGTATTTCTGCTCACGCCGTCGGCCATACATATAGGGGAGGATGTCACATGGCGCATTTTGCGGTCAAGGATCTGAGCTTCAGCTACCCACACACGGACAGGGAAGCTCTCATCCATGTAAATCTGGAGATCGAACAGGGGCAGTATATCTGCCTGTGCGGGCGCAGCGGCAGCGGCAAGACCACGCTCATGCGCCATATGAAAACCGTGCTGACGCCTTTCGGCAAGCGCACGGGCGGAGTGTATTTTGAGGGAGAGGAGCTCTCCGGGGTGGATCAGCGCCGCCAGAGCAGCAAGATCGGCTATGTGATGCAGGATCCGGACAGCCAGATCGTCACCGACAAGGTCTGGCACGAGCTGGCCTTCGGGCTGGAGAGCCTGGGCTGCGACCAGCGCACCATGCGCCTGCGCGTGGCGGAGATGGCCAGCTACTTCGGCATCCAGAGCTGGTTCCATAAGAATGTCAGCGAACTCTCCGGGGGGCAGAAGCAGCTGCTGAACCTGGCCTCCATCATGGCCATGCAGCCGGAGGTGCTCATTCTGGACGAGCCTACCAGCCAGCTGGACCCCATCGCCGCGGCGGACTTCCTCAACACCGTCAAAAAGATCAATCAGGAGCTGGGCACTACCATCATCCTCTCGGAACACCGTCTGGAGGATGTGTTCCCCGCCTCCGACCGGGTGGTGGTCATGGAGCATGGGCGCGTCATCGCCGATGAGAGCCCCTACACCGTGGGGGAGCGGCTGCGGCTGCTGGGCAGCGATATGCTCGCCTCCCTGCCCGCCAGCGTGCGTATCCATCAGGCGCTGGAGAGCAAGCTGGAGTGCCCCCTGACCGTCCGGGAGGGCCGCCGCTGGCTCTCCGAGGAGATGGCGGACACCCCCATCACCGTCACCGCCCTTCCGGAGGAGGACGCCTATCTGGAGCCGGACGAGCCCGCTGTGGAGCTGAAGGAGCTGTGGTTCCGCTACGAGAGAGACCTGCCCGATGTGCTGCGGGGGGTGGATCTGAAGATTGCCCCCGGTACCCTCCACGCGCTGGTGGGGGGCAACGGCACCGGCAAATCCACCACGCTCAAGGCGGTGGCGGGCATCGTGAAGCCCTACCGGGGCAAGGTGTACATCCACGGGAAGAAGCTGGAACAGTACAGATCTTCGGAGCTGTTCCAGGGCTGTCTGGCCATGCTGCCCCAGGATCCTAAGAGCCTCTTCGTGAAAAAGACCGTGGAGGAGGATCTCATGGAGATGCTGGACGCAAGCGGGAAGAGCGCGGAGGAGCGCAAGGCCCGGGTGGCGGAGATAGCGGAGCTCTGCGAGGTCACGGCGCTGCTCCGGACCCACCCCTACGACCTCTCCGGCGGCGAGCAGCAGCGCGCGGCGCTGGCCAAGGTTCTCCTCTGCGAGCCGAAGATCCTGCTGCTGGACGAGCCTACCAAGGGCATTGACAACTACTTCAAGGAGAAGCTGGCGGCGCTGCTGGGGCGGCTGAAGGAGCGGGGCGTGACCATCCTGATGGTCTCCCATGATGTGGAGTTCTGCGCCCGCTATGCCGACGCGGTGAGTATGTTCTTCGACGGCAGCGTGATCACCACCAACACCCCCAACAGCTTCTTCGCCCGCAACAGTTTCTATACCACCGCCGCCAACCGCATGAGCCGTCACCTCTTCGCCAACGCCGTCACCAACGAGGACGTGGTGGCGCTGTGCAGAGAGAACAGAAAGGGAGCGTAAGCATGGAGCAGAGAAGAAAGAACAGTCCCCGCAGCCTGATCGCCATGCTGCTTGCCATGGCTGCCGCCGCAGTTACCATCTATCTGGGCTGGCGCTACGCCAACCGGCAGTACTATGTGGTCAGCGTGCTGCTAATCCTCTACTTCATGGCGCCCTTCTTCCTGATGTTCGAGCGCCGCCGCCCCCAGGCCAGGGAGCTGGTGGTCATCGCCGTGCTCACCGCTATCGCGGTGGTGAGCCGTGTGCTCTTCATCTGGGCGCCCGCGGTGAAGCCCCTGCTGGCCTTTGTGATCATCACCGGCATCGCCTTTGGCCCCGAGAGCGGCTTCCTCACCGGGGCGCTGGCGGCCTTCGTCTCCAACTTCGTCTTTGGGCAGGGGGCCTGGACGCCTTGGCAGATGTTTGCCTACGGTCTCGGCGGCTTCCTCGCCGGAGTGCTCTACCAGGCCGGGCTGCTCCCGAAAAAGCGCGTTCCCCTCGCTGTCTTCGGGTTTCTGACTGTTTTTCTGCTGGTGGGCCCGGTGCTGGATACCTGCGCCATCTTCCTCCAGCCGGCCGCCATCAACTGGCAGCTGATGAAAATGCTCTACCTCTCCGGCGTCCCCGTGAATTTGCTCCACGGGCTCTGCGTGGCGCTGACGCTGCTGCTGGTGTCCCAGCCCATGTTCGAGAAGCTGGAGCGTATCAAGGACAAATACGGCATGATGGAGGGGTGAGCCGTGCGCTTTGACAGCTACCATCCCGCTATCAACTTCATCTTCTTCACCGCGGTCATCCTGGCCGCCGTCACCTTCGACCACCCCGTCTTTGTGCTGCTGGGCTATCTCTGCCCGTTCCTCTACTCCGTGGCGCTGGAGGGGCGGCGGGCGCTTCGCTTTGACCTGCTTCTGCTGCCGCTGATGGCGCTCTACACCGTCTTTTACGCCTACTACCACCACTTCGGCGTGACGGAGCTCTCGGTGAACTTTGTGGGCAATCACACCACGCTGGAGGCCATCGTCTACGGCTCCGTGCTGTCGGTGAAGATCGCCAGCGTGCTCATGTGGTGCCGCTGCCTTCACGCGGTGATCAGCAGCGACAAGGTGGTGTATCTGCTGGGGCGCTGCTGCCCCCGGCTCTCCGTCTATGTGGCCATCCTGCTGCGGATGGCACCCCGGGTGCGGGAGCGCTGGCAGAAGGTGGAGGACGCCCGGCGCTGCATCGGCCGCAGCGCCCGGGAGGGAGGCGCGGCGGCCCGGCTCCGCAACGCCCTGGGCGCCGTCTCCGTGGTCACTACCTGGACGCTGGAGGACTTCATGGGCTCCTCCGAGTCCATGCGCAGCCGGGGCTATGCCCTGAAAGGGCGTACGGCCTTCTCCATCTACCGCTTCGATAACCGGGACCGCTGCCTGGTGGTGACGCTCTTCGCGCTCTTCACCGTGCTGCTCATGGGGGTTCTGCTGGATCAGACCCGCACGCTCTACGCCACCCGGATCCAGATCAACCCAGTCTCCCGCTGGAGCTATGTGTTCTACGCTGCCTATGTTCTCACCTGCCTGCTCCCGCTGGGATTGCAGCTGGCGGGGGAGTGGCGCTGCCGCCGGCTGATCCGGCGTGCGTCGGAGGGCTGAGACGCTTTGCCCCGCTTTCCAAAAAGGCGGGGCCGTGGGGAGAAAAACGAAAAAAACGCAAATTAGAGGTTGACAAACCACGAGCTTTTTGCTATATTATCCCTTGCTGGTAATCCTGCTGGTGTAGCTCAGTTGGTAGAGCAGCTGATTTGTAATCAGCAGGTCGGGGGTTCGAGTCCGTCCACCAGCTCCACGCAAAGTCAATATGGGGGTGTTCCCGAGTGGCCAAAGGGGACAGACTGTAAATCTGCTGGCAATGCCTACGGTGGTTCGAATCCACCCGCCCCCACCAAAATGTGTGGTCTGAATGACTGCGCACCGAAAACCGCCAGAGGTTCTGGCGGTTTTCGTGTTTTTATGTTTAAAAGAATCGCTCGATTTTCATAGGTGCAAAACACCTACTTGATGGATTCGAACGACCGAAGTAAGCATTTGAGGGCTGGTTTCGCTGATTTCTCAGCAGAGCCAGCCCTCTTTTTTCGTTTTCAGCAGTAACTTCATACAGCTTGGCAAGCGACGCACAGGGGATCGCGGATAGGTCTTTCATGCCTCGCCCAATTGCCGCAAAAGTACCGCATTGGAAAAGAGCCTCTGGCGGTTATATTATGTCAACTTAAGCGCAGGACAACTGTCTGCCCCGCTCCCACACGCCCCTCCGGCGAGACGGAGGAAAAGCTCCGTTACGGCGGGGAGGATGGCGTCGTTGAAATCGTAACAGGCGGTGTGGATGGCAGGGTAGTCCTCCCCGTTGCCCACATAGACGAGCGCTCCGGGGCATTCCTTGAGATAGTAGCCGAAGTCCTCCGAGGGGAGGATGGGGTCGCGGCGCTCGATGATGGGCAGCCCCAGCTCTTCCGCCGCCGCCCGGACGCGCCGCAGCTCCTCCTCGTCGTTGGCGGTGGTGGGGAACACATCCTGCTCCTCCGTGTCCAGTCCCAGTCCGTACTCCTCCGCCAGCTCCGCAGCCAGAGCGTGGATCTTCTCCTGCATGGCGCGGAGATCTTCCTCGTATTCCGATCGGAGGGTCATGGCCAGATAGCCCTCGGCGGCGGCCATGCCGAAGTTCCGCCCTCCCGCGCCAAAACCCACCACCGTCAGCCAAATATGGCCCCGGTAGTCCGCGGCGCCGTGGATCCCGGGCAGGGCCAGCAGCAGCCGGGCCAGAGCCTCGGAGGGGTTGGCCCCGTCCCCGGGTTGCCCGGCGTGGGCGGCCCGGCCGTGGAGGAGGACGGTGTAGCCCATGCTGGCGCACTGGGCCACCCCGTGGATGAGCACCACGCCGCTCTGGGGGAAGCCACTCCAGTTGTGGAAGGCATAGACGCGGGAGATGCCCGCCTCCCGGATCAGTGCCGCGCAGACTCTGCCGCCCGCGCCGATCTCCTCAGCGTGCTGGAAGATGAAATAGACATTTTTCTCAGCTCCCTGCTCGTCGATCTCCATGGCCAGCATGGCCAGAGCGGCACAGTGCCCATCGTGGCCGCAGCGGTGGGAGACTCCGGGGGTCTGGGAGGCGTAGGGGAGGTCGGGCTCCTCCGCCATGGGCAGAGCGTCCATATCCGCCCGGAAAGCGATGCTCTCCGCCCCCTCTCCCGCGCGGTAGAGAGCGTAAAACCACGCCCCGCGCTCCACGATCTCCAGCGTGGTATGTTCCCGCAGAAAAGCGGTCAGCCGCGCCATGGTGGGGGCCTCCTCCAGCGAGAGGGCGGGGTGGGCGTGAAGCTCGTGGCGCAGCGCCACGGCTTTTTCCAGATGGACAGGGTTCATAGATGCCGCCTCCAGTACGATTTTGGATCACTGTACAGCAAAGCCCCGGGAAAAGCAAGAGCTTTTCACCGGGGCGGGCTATTGCGACGCTTTACACATGGACAAGGATCAGCCCCACCAGCGTGCCCACCAGCGTCATGGCGGCGGGGGCTTTGGATTTCCAGATCAGGAACGCCTCGGGCAGCAGCTCTCCGAACACCACATAGAGCATGGCGCCGCCCGCGAAGCTCAGCGAAAGGGAGAGCCAGAGGGGACTGAGCAGGCCCAGCGAATAGCCGATGACGGCGCCGATGATGGTGGGGGCCCCGGAGAGGGCGGTGATGCCCACCGCGGCCCACTTGCTGGTGCCGCCGCTGATGAGGGGCACGGAGACGGCCATGCCCTCGGGGATGTTGTGCAGGCCGATGACCACAGCGATGATGAGTCCCGCGCCGCCGGTGAGATTGCCGGCGTCCCCGGCGAAGCTCGCGCCGATGACCATGCCCTCGGGCATGTTGTGCAGCGCGATGGCGCAGGCCATGACCAGGCCGGCGATGAACAGTTCGTAGTTCCGCCGGGGACTGCGGCGATTCTTATGGACCATATAGTGGTCGGAGTGGATCAGCTCGTCCAGATCGTCCGCCGTCCGGGGGTGGGAATGGCTGTGCACCTCCGGGTTGGTGCTCCGGTCAATGAGAAAGTTCAGCAGGTAGATCAGCCCGTAGCCCAGCAGCACGCCGCCCACTACCAGCCAGAGAGACATCTCCTCCGTGGCGCCCTCCGGATAAAAGGCGCCGGGGATCAGATCAAAGCAGACCACCGCCATCATGACGCCCCCGGCAAAGGCCAGCAGCAGACTGACCACCTTGCTGGAGTCCCGGCGCAGCACCGCGCCGATCAGTCCGCCCAAACCTGTGCCGCCCACACCGGCCAGCGCCGTGATCACAATGATCCACCCGAAAACACTCATCTTTCGTCCCTCTCTTTTCCCTGTCTGTGCTGCGCTCCCCAAGGGGAGTTTACCAACGGTAATTAGCATACACTAACTCCTGTGGTTTGTCAACGAGCGGGCGAAGATTTTGTCGAACGGCGGCGGGCGGCTCCGGGAGGAGCGGCGAACAAAAATGTCCCCCGGCAAAGGCCGGGGGACACAGGATGGGGAACTCAGTAGTTTTCCGCGGTGATCTCGAAGTAGCTCTGGGGATGGGCGCAGACGGGGCAGACGGCCGGAGCCTTGGTGCCCACCACGATGTGACCGCAGTTGCGGCACTCCCAGACCTTGACCTCGCTCTTCTCGAAGACCTGGGCAGTCTCCACGTTGCGAAGCAGGGCGCGGTAGCGCTCCTCGTGGCGCTTCTCGATGGCGGCGACCATGCGGAACTTGGCGGCCAGGGCGGTGAAGCCCTCTTCCTCGGCGGTCTTGGCGAAGCCCTCGTACATGTCGGTCCACTCGTAGTTCTCGCCGTCAGCGGCGGCGGCCAGGTTATGGGCGGTGTCGCCGATGCCTTCCAGCTCCTTGAACCACATCTTGGCGTGTTCCTTCTCGTTGTCGGCGGTCGCCTGGAAGATGGCGGCGATCTGCTCGAAGCCCTCCTTTTTGGCGGTGGAGGCGAAATAGGTGTACTTGTTGCGGGCCTGGCTCTCGCCGGCGAAGGCGGCTTCCAGATTCTTCTCTGTCTTGGTTCCGGAATACTTGCTCATGTTCATTCTCCTTTGTGAAAAATATGAAAAATTCTGGGCTTTTACAGAGGGGGAAGGGGGGCGGGGAGATCAAAGGGGTCGGAGGGGTAGAGGGGCACCTCCACGGTGTAGTCCTCGCCGGGCAGCTCGGGCACGGTGGGATCGGTGTAGTCGTCCTCTTCCTCCGGCTTCTCGGTGAGATCGCCGAAGATGTTGGTGGGGCCGCCCCAGTAGGTGGGTTCGGCGAAGGCTTTGGGCGCGAGATCCGCGTGGACGGCGGACATGATCCGCTTCCAGATCTGGGTGGCGGGGTTGCCGTTGAAGTACATATAGGAAGGCATATCGTAGCCCGTCCACACGGCGGCCACATAGTAGGGGGTGTAGCCGCAGAACCAGCGGTCGTACTCGTCGGAGGTGGTGCCGGTCTTGCCCGCGGCGGGCATGGCGCCCAGATTGGCCTCCCAGGCGGTGCCGCCGTTCACGGCGCCCTGGAGGATGTTGGTGATCTGCCGGGCGGTGTTGGCCTTGAAGACGGTGCTGCTCTGGGGGAGGCGGTTGTCCAGAATGATGTTCCCGGCGGAGTCCGTTACCAGATAGTAGGTGCGGGCGGTGTTCATCACCCCGTCGTTGACGAGGGAGGTGAAGGCCTGGGCCATCTCCCGGACGGTGACGCCGTTGGTGAACTGGCCCAGGGCGAGAGGGGCGTAGTCCTCGTCGGCCTTGCTCAACTGGAAGCCCATCCTCTCGGTGAGGTACTCATAGGAGACGGCGGGGGTGAGCTTATCCATGATCTGGGCGGCCACGGTGTTCAGGGAGTTGATGAGAGCGGTGCGGATGGTGACCACGCCGGAGTAGCCGCCGCCGTAGTTCCGCGGGTACCAGGAGGTGCCGTTGAGGGTGATGGAGGCGCTGTCGTTGACCAGCGTGGACTGGGTGATCAGTCCCAGATCGAAGGCCGGGCCGTAAACGGCCAGAGGCTTGATGGAGGAACCGGCGGGACGGTGGGCGTCCGTGGCCCGGTTCCAGCCGAAGCGGTCGGTTTTGGTGCCGGTGCCGCCGGAGAGGGCCTTCACATCGCCGGTGTAGGGATCCATGATCACGATGGCGGACTGGAAGGTCTTGTCCGTGGCCCGGTAGGGGCTGGGCAGAGAGGCGGTGTCCTGGTACACCCCGTCCACAATGGACTGGATGGCGGGGTCGAGACAGGTGTAGATCCGGTAGCCGCCGTGATAGAGGAGCTGCTCGGCGGCGGTTTCCGCCAGACCCTTCTTCTCCACCAGATCCCGCAGCACATCGTCGATGACGACCTCAATATAATAGGAGTAGATGGGGGCCTCGTAGCTGTCGTTTTCGCCGCGGACAAAGCGGGGCTCCTCGGCTACGGCGCGCTGATACTCCTCATAGTCGATGTAGCCCTGGTCGTACATCTGGTAGAGAATGTCGTGGCGGCGCCGGGCGTTGCCCTCGCTGCTGATGAAGGGGTCGTAGCGGGAGGGGTTGTTGGTAATGGCCACGATGCTGGCGCACTCGGCCAGAGTGAGCTCGCTCACGTCCTTGCCGAAGTAGGTGTCGGCGGCCATCTGGATGCCGTAGGCGCCCTCGCCGAAGTAGACCACGTTGAGGTACCACTCGATGATCTCTTCCTTGGTGTAGTTCTTTTCCAGCTCCATGGCCTGGAAGATCTCCAGCAGCTTCCGCTGCACAGTGACGTCATCGTTCTGGGTGGTGTTCTTCAAAAGCTGCTGGGTGATGGTGGAGCCGCCGAAGTCGTTCTTCATGCCCAAAAACATATTCACGAACGCGCCCGCGGTGCGGTACCAGTCCACGCCTTTGTGCTCATAGAAACGCTTGTCCTCGATGGCCACGGCGGCGTGCTCCATATTTTTGGGAATGTGATCGTAGTCCACCCAGATGCGGTTTTTGCTGCTCTCCAGCACAGCCAGCTCCTGCCCGGGGACGATATCCCCCTGTTCGTTATAGGCGGTGGTATAAATGGTGCTGGACAGGGACAGGGTATAGTCGGAAAGGCTGATATTCAGATCGGTGGAGAGGCAGGTCTTCACATAGTAGGCGAAGATGCACATGGTGAGAAGGATGGTGGTAATCAGCACCAGCACCACAGTGACCAGCACGCGCGCCGCGCCGCGCAGCACCCCGCTCACGGTCTCCGCGGCCATGTCAACGGCGGCTGCTGCCGTTTTCCACTTCCGGTTATCGGTCAATTTGCTCATGGAAACCTCCGAAGGCTCTAAGCGATCCGGGCCAGGCCCGGCAAATGCAGACATTCGAGAAACCATTATACCATATTGTGCCCATTTAGTGTAACCTTTTTATAAATTTTTTCAAGAGGTGTAAAGAAAGGCTTTTTGGGAAAAAAGAGGGGGAAAAGGGGCGGGGGAAGATGTTGGGGAATGACGGATATCCCTTGATTTTTCTCTCAGGGGAGGTTATAATACAGCCATCAAACACAGAGAGGTGCGACCCATGAACGAAGAATACGGCGCTGATTACATCTCCCTCACCGACGAGGACGGAAACGAGTTTGAGCTGGAGGTCCTCGACACCATCGAATTTGAGGGCAGCACCTACACGGTCTTTCTCCCCGCGGACATCGACAGCATGAGCACCGACGACCCCGACTACGGCTTCGTGATCCTCAAGTGCGTGGAGGAGAACGGCGAAGAGCTCTATGGCTCCGTGGACGATGAGGAGGAGCTGGAGCGGGTCTATGAGTTCTACATGGACATGGTCGAAGAGGCCGGAGACGAAGAAGAGGAAGAAGAGTAAATCCTTCCTGCGGTGTGCGTGGTCTTCCCGTCGGAAGATTTGGCCCATTTAAACCCACATTAGATATACGGGACGCCGGCCTCTCTGGGCGGATTGCAGGCCTCCCGGCCCCCCCTGCGGGGCCGGACGTTGGAAGCGTGGTAGCTCAGAGGAGGCGACCCACCTGCCGGTTTGTGCAGGTTCTAATTGGGCCCCACGGCACTCGCGGGACTGGAGCGCAGCGTAAGCTGCGCTCCTTTTGATTTTGTCCGCTGCCGCCGCCCATCCGGAGGGGACGACTGAAAGGAGTGGGGGGGGGGGGGGCGGCCCCCCCC
>JAQXJT010000038.1 GCA_029009095.1 bacterium | reverse complement strand
CCTGGATTTGATCCAGGAGGGCAACATGGGCCTCATCAAGGCCGTGGAGAAGTTTGACTACACCAAGGGCTACAAGTTCTCCACCTACGCCACCTGGTGGATCCGCCAGGCCATCACCCGGGCCATCGCCGACCAGGCCCGCACCATCCGCATCCCCGTGCACATGGTGGAGACCATCAACAAGGTCATCCGCGTCTCCCGCCAGCTTTTGCAGGAGCTGGGCCACGACCCCAGCGCCGAGGAGATCGCCGAGGAGATGAATATGCCCGTGGAGAAGGTGCGTGACATCCTCAAGATCGCCCAGGAGCCGGTGTCGCTGGAGACCCCCATCGGCGAGGAGGAGGACTCCCATCTGGGCGACTTCATCCCCGACGAGGAGGCGTCCGAGCCCAGCGAGGCCGCCAGCTTCACGCTGCTCAAGGAGCAGCTCATGGAGGTGCTGGCCACGCTGACTCCCCGGGAGGAGAAGGTGCTGCGGCTGCGCTTCGGGCTGGAGGACGGCCGTACCCGCACGCTGGAGGAAGTGGGCCGGGAGTTCAATGTCACCCGGGAGCGCATCCGGCAGATCGAGGCCAAGGCCCTGCGGAAGCTCCGCCACCCCAGCCGCTCGAAAAAGCTCCGGGACTTTTTGAACTGAGCACCGAGGGGCGAAAGGAAGAGTGCCATCTTGACTGCAGAAAAAGGGAAAGAGAGATGCACCGGAGCGGACGAGCGGGAATCGCTGCTGGCGCTGGCGGACGCCATCCTCTCGGAAGAGGATGGGGAGTTCGCCGGGGAGGAAGCCGCTCCGGCGCGGAAGGAGAAAGAGAGCGGGGAACCCGCTCCCCGGAAAAGTAGGGAGGAGGCGCTGTTGAAACTGATCCAAAAGGGCAGGAAAGCGGGCGAACTCAACTACAGAGAGATCTCCGATGTGCTGGAGGGGCTGAAGCTCTCCGGCGAACAGATGGATAAATTCTACGACGCGCTGGAGGAGCTGGGCATCGAGATGGAGGGGGAGGCCATCCCCGATCCGGAGGAGACGATGCCGGCGATGGAAGAGATGGAAGAGGCGGAGGAGCTGGCCGGGGAGCTGAAGCGGGAGGAGAGCGAAGCCTCCACAGAGGACTCCGTGCGGATGTACTTCAAGGACATCGGCAAAGTGGATTTGCTCACCGCCGAGGAAGAGGTGGCGCTGGCCCGGCGCATGGCCGGGGGGGACGAGGAAGCCCGGCAGCGCATGGTGGAGGCCAACCTCCGTCTGGTGGTGTCGATCGCCAGACGCTATGTGGGCCGGGGCATGGCGCTGCAGGATCTGATCCAGGAGGGAAACATGGGGCTGATGAAGGCCGTGGAGAAGTTCGACTACAGCAAGGGGTACAAGTTCTCCACCTACGCCACCTGGTGGATCCGCCAGGCCATCACCCGCGCCATCGCCGATCAGGGGCGCACCATCCGCATCCCCGTACATATGGTGGAGACCATCAACAAGGTCAAGCGCGTCTCCCGGCAGCTTTTGCAGGAGCTGGGGCGCGACCCCAGCGCCGGGGAGATCGCCGCGGAGATCCATATGCCCGAGGAGAAGATCCGGGACATCCTCCAGCTCTCTCAGGGGACACGGTCGCTGGACAGCCCCGTGGGCGAAGAGGAGGACTCCCATCTGGGAGACTTCATCCCCGATGAGGACACCCCCGCCCCCGGCGAGGCCGCCAGCTTTTCTCTGCTCCGGGAGCAGCTTATGGAGGTGCTGGCTACGCTGGCGCCCCGGGAAGAGAAGGTGCTGCGGCTGCGCTTCGGGCTGGAGGACGGCCGCACCCGCACGCTGGAAGAGGTGGGCAGGGAGTTCCATGTCACCCGGGAGCGCATCCGGCAGATCGAGGCCAAGGCCCTGCGGAAGCTCCGCCACCCCAGCCGCTCGAAAAAGCTGCGGGATTATCTGAACTGAGGAGAAACGGTATGGAACTTTACAAAGGCCGCCCGGCGGATACCGAGGGGCGCGAGGCGCGGGAGCTGCGCGTCTACGACTTTCTCGACGAACTGGGCATCGAGTACTACCGCACCGACCACCCCGACGCCCCCGCCGACACCATGGAGAACTGCCGGCGGGTGGACGCGGTGCTGGGCGTGAGGATCTGCAAAAACCTGTTCCTCACCAACCGGCAGCAGACGGAGTTCTATCTGCTGATGATGCCCGGGGATAAGCCCTTCAGGACGAAGGAACTCTCCGCCCAGATCCACTCGGCCCGACTCTCCTTCGCCAGCCCCCGGCAGATGGAGGAGATGCTGGATGTGACGCCGGGCAGCGTGAGCATCATGGGACTGATGAACGACAGGGAGGGGCGGGTGCACTTCCTGGTGGACGAGGAGCTGCTGGGCGAAGAGTGGCTGGGCTGCCACCCCTGCCGGAACACCTCCAGCCTCCGCCTCCGCACCGCCGACGCCCTGGGCCCCTTTCTCCGCGCCACCGGCCACGGGATGCAGACCGTAACGCTGCTGGGAGAATGAAATGCCCCGCCGCTGGGTCCCGGGTGGAGACGGCAGTACGCAAAAAGAGCCAAAGCGCATAAAGCGCTTTGGCTCTTTTCAGGTTTCTTCTCTTCCACAGTCATCTGTGTGGTTTTGATCCACAGTTGACAAAATGGAGCGGGTGATGGGAATCGAACCCACGTACCCAGCTTGGAAGGCTGGTATTCTACCATTGAATTACACCCGCCTGAGGCAGATGATATCATATCACCTGCGGCGGCGGGTGTCAAGCCCCTTTCCCCTCCGGCGGCGCCGCCGCCGGGGGGAGGCTCACCCGGCGTGGTAGAGCCGGTGGGTCTCGTAGGCGGCGTCGCAGGTCAGCCGGACGCCCAGCTTGCCCAGTGTTTTGGCATCGTTGGCGGAGAGGATGACGGTGGAGTGGGCCTCGGTGCCGCGCAGCCGGGAGAGGGCCTCCATGGCGGCCGCGGCGGTGGGGTCGGTGACCGCGCAGACCGAGAGGGCGGTGAGCACCTCGTCCACATGGAGCCGGGGGTTGGAGTTGCCCAGATACTCCACTTTCAGCCGCTGCACGGGCCGGATGACCTCCGGGGAGAGGAGCGGCACGCTATCGTCGATCCCGGCCAGGGCCTTGAGGGCGTTGAGCATACACGCCGCGCAGGCTCCCAGCAGCGAGGAGGTCTTGCCCGTGACCATGCGCCCGTCGGGCAGTTCGAAGGCCATGGCGGGCTTGCCGGTGTCTTCGGCCTTGGCCCGGGCGGGGAGCACCGGGGGACGGTCCTCCGGGGAGAGGCCCAGCTGGTTGAGGAGCATTTCGATCTTGTACACGGTGTTTTCGCTGCCCAGACCGTTGCGCCAGTCCATCCTGGCGGCGAACCAGCGGCGGATGATCTCCTGCCGGGAGGCATCCTGGCAGGCCACGTCGTCGGAGATGCAGCTGCCCACCATGTTCACGCCCATGTCCGTGGGGCTCTGATAGGGGCTCTTGCCCAGAATACGCTCCATCATGGCCATGAGCACCGGGAAGGTCTCCACATCCCGGTTGTAGTTCACCGCCTGCTCGCCGTAGGCGCTCAGGTGGTAGGGGTCGATCATGTTCACATCGTTGAGATCGGCGGTGGCGGCCTCGTAGGCCAGGTTCACCGGGTGCTTCAGCGGGAGATCCCACACGGGGAAGGTCTCGAACTTGGCGTAGCCGGCCTTCTCCCCCCGGGTGTGGTGATGGTAGAGCTGGGAGAGGCACACGGCCATCTTGCCGCTGCCGGGGCCGGGGGCCGTGACCACCACCAGCGGGCGGTGGGTCTCCATGAAATCGTTTTTCCCAAAGCCCTGCTCGCTGACGATCAGAGGCAGGTTGGTGGGGTAGTCGGGGATGTAGTAGAGACGGCTGACGGGCACGTTCAGCGCCTCCAGCCGCTTCTGGAAGCCCTTGCTGGCCTCCTGACCCCGGCAGTGGGTGATGCACACGCCGCTCACCAGCAATCCGCAGGAGCGGAACGCGTCGATCAGCCGCAGGGCGTCCTCGTCGTAGGAAATGCCCAGATCCCCCCGGCGCTTGTTGCGCTCGATGTCGTCGGCGGAGATGGCCACGATGACCTCCGCCTCGTCCTTCATCTCCAGCAGCATCCGGATCTTGCTGTCCGGCTGGAAGCCGGGGAGCACCCGGGAGGCGTGGTAGTCGTCGAAGAGCTTGCCGCCGAACTCCAGATAGAGCTTGCCGCCGAACTGGTCGATCCGCTCCCGGATGCGGCGGGACTGGAGCTGCAAATACTGCCCGTTGTCAAAACCCATGCGATTCATCATGTACCCCCATATATCTGTCTGTATACTGGATTGCAATAATCTGCTCACACGCCGAATTCCCGGCCGGTGAGGATGGCGATGGCGGTGAGGTAGCGGGAGGTGCAGCACACCCGGTCGGAGTGCAGCAGATAGAAGTCCCGGGCGGCGCCCACATAGAGATCCTGGTCGCTGCGCAGGGAGATGCCCACGATCTCGTCCAGCGTGAGCGTCACGCCGGGCATCTCCAGCCTGTCCCGGTAGAGGGCGAGGCCGCCCCGGTGGAGGAGAGTGCGGCCCCGGGCGGTCTCCACCGCGTAGAGTTCCATGGCCTCGTCGGTGAAGATGGGCGCCTCCCCGGCGCTTTCGCAGAGCGAGCGGATCTGCTCCCTCTGCCAGAGGTTCCAGTCCCGGACGTTGTCAAAGGGGATGTCCCCCGCCAGAAAGCCCGTGGGCAGATAGCGCACGGTGAGGGAGCAGTCCGAGCATTGCA
This sequence comes from bacterium, assembly GCA_029009095.1. Lineage (GTDB taxonomy): Bacteria > Bacillota > Clostridia > Oscillospirales > Oscillospiraceae > Apopatocola. The sequence continues at coordinate 3,835 of JAQXJT010000038.1, read as the reverse complement.
CGGTGTCGCCGTGGCTGTGGAGGGTGGAGACGCCGCCGCAGCGGGGGCAGAGGAAGAAAAGCGTCTCCATGTGCTCGGCGCCGTGGCGGGTCCGGAAGGGGATCTGCTTTTCCCGCTGGATGGCGTAGTTGTCGCAGTAGAGATCCGCGGCGACCAGCTCGTTGATGGCCGCGGGGCGCATACCGCGCAGCTCCTCGGGGGAGTAGATGTGTACCAGTCGCCCCGTGCACTTGCCCCGGCGGATGCGCTTGCCGCCCCAGGGAGGCGAAGCGAAGTAGGCGCCCTCCAGCCGGTAGGTCACCAGCGAGGCTCCCGCGGCGGCGGCGGAGTGCACCAGCTTGCCCGTGGCGGCGGGGAAGGAGTCGGTGACGCCGTCCCAGCTCCGGTGCCCCTCGGGGAAGACGGCCACATTGCAGCCTGCTTTCAGCCGCCGCAGCGCCGCCAGCACCGCTGAGGAGGCGCTGCTGCCCTTCTGCCGGGGGATGGGGTCCTGCAGCCAGCGGATCAGCCGCCCGCCCAGCCCCGTGCGTACCACATGCTCGCTGGCGATGAAATACATCTGCTGGGGGAAGCTGGTGCGCAGCATCAGCGGGTCGAGATCGGTGTTGTGGTTGCACAGCAGCAGAAACGGCCCGTCCACCTCCACCCGCTCGCAGGTGTAACCGAAGAGTATGCGGGTGATCAGCCGGACAGCAGGTCCGAAGATCTTCCATATAAACGCGTGCCAGGCGTGATGTTCCATGCAGAATCCTCCGTATTCACAAATCTTTTACAGTATAGTACAAATGCGACCCATCTTCAAATGGCAAATGTGAGAAAATCCCCTTTTTTTCCGGAAGAGGACATGATATAATCACTATGTATCTCCATGAACGCCCCCTCTCGGGGCCGGGAGAACGGAAAGGACGAGTTCATGAGTTTTCTGGATAAATTTTTCGGTTCCCGCAGCGAGCGGGAGGTTAAAAAGCTGAAGCCCATCATCGACAGAATCGAGGCGCTGGAGCCGGACTTCGCTGCGCTCACCGATGAGGAGCTCCGGGGCAAGACGGAGGAGTTCCGGAGCCGCTACCGCGCCGGGGAGACGCTGGACGAGCTGCTGCCCGAGGCCTTTGCCGCCATACGGGAGGCCAGTTGGCGCGTGCTGGGCATGAAGCCTTTCCGGGTGCAGCTCATCGGCGGCGTGGTGCTCCATCAGGGGCGCATCGCCGAGATGAAGACCGGCGAGGGCAAGACCCTCGTGGCCGTGCTGCCCGCCTACCTGAACGCGCTCACCGGCGAGGGCGTCCATATCGTCACGGTCAACGACTACCTGGCCAGACGCGACAGCGAGTGGATGGGCAAGGTGCACCGCTTCATGGGGCTGTCCGTGGGGCTGATCGTCCACGGTCTCAGCAGCGCCGAGCGCCGGGAGGCCTACGCCGCGGATATCACCTACGGCACCAACAACGAGATGGGCTTTGACTACCTCCGGGACAACATGGCCCTCTACAAGTCCGACATGGTGCAGCGGGGCCATCACTTTGCCGTGGTGGACGAGGTGGACTCCATCCTCATCGACGAGGCCCGCACCCCCCTCATCATCTCCGGACAGGGCAGCGAGTCCACGGATCTCTACCGGCAGGCGAACGACTTTGTCGCCCGGCTGCGTCCGCTGGTGGTGGCCAGCGTGGACGAGAAGGCCGAGGAGGATGAGGATCTGGACGCGGACTATGTGGTGGACGAGAAGGCCCGCACCGCCACGCTCACCGCCCGGGGCATCGCCAAGGCCGAGCAGTACTTCGGGCTGGAAAACCTCTCCGATCTGGAGAACACCACCCTCTCCCACCACATCAATCAGGCCATCAAGGCCCACGGCGTCATGAAAAAGGACATCGACTATGTGGTGAAGGACGGGGAGATCATCATTGTGGATGAGTTCACCGGCCGTCTCATGCTGGGGCGGCGCTACAGCGAGGGACTCCATCAGGCCATCGAGGCCAAGGAGCACGTGGATGTGCAGAAGGAGAACAAGACCCTCGCCACCATCACCTTCCAGAACTACTTCCGCCTCTACTCCAAGCTCTCCGGCATGACCGGCACCGCCCTCACCGAGGCGGAGGAGTTCGAGGCCATCTACGGGCTGGACATCGTGGAGATCCCCACCAACAAGCCCGTGATCCGCAAGGACTGGAACGATGTGGTCTATAAAAACGACGCGGGCAAAAACCGGGCCATTCTCGATCAGATCGTGGCCTGCCACGAGAAGGGCCAGCCGGTGCTGGTGGGCACCGTGTCCATCGAGAAGAGCGAATACCTCTCCTCCCTGCTGAAAAAGCGGGGCGTGCCCCACCATGTGCTCAACGCCAAGTACCATGAGAAAGAGGCGGAGATCGTGGCCCAGGCCGGCAAGTTCGGCGCGGTGACCATCGCCACCAACATGGCCGGGCGCGGCACCGACATCGTGCTGGGCGGCAACGCGGAGTTTCTGGCCCGCTCCGATTTGCGCCGGGCCGGGTACGCCGAGGAGGTCATCAACGAGGCCGTGGGCTACGCCGAGACCGGGGACGAGGACATCCTCGCGGCCCGTGCGCTCTACAAGGAGCGGCTGGAGGAGCACAGGGCCGTCACCGCCGAAGAGGCCGAGCGGGTGCGCCAGGCGGGGGGCCTCTACATTCTGGGCACCGAGCGCCACGACAGCCGCCGGATCGACAACCAGCTCCGGGGCCGCAGCGGCCGCCAGGGCGACCCGGGCGAGAGCCGGTTTTACCTGGCACTGACGGACGATGTGATGCGCCTCTACGGCAGCGAGCGGATCATGAGCATCATGGAGGGGCTGGGCATGGACGAGGACACCCCCATCGAGCACAAGATGCTCACCTCCGCGCTGGAGCAGGCCCAGAAAACCGTGGAGAGTCGCCACTTCCAGGCCAGAAAGAGCACGCTGGAGTTTGACGATGTGATGAACCAGCAGCGCAACCTGATCTACGGCGAGCGGCGGAAGGTGCTGGACGGGGAGGATGTGCGGGAGAACGTGCGCGCCATGACGCGGGAGGTCATCGCCGAGGCGGTGGGCAACCTGCCCGTGGAGAGCGAGGAGGAGCTCCACGAGCGCCTCGCCCCCCTCTGCAAGCTCTTCGTTCGCCCCGGCGAGGTGGCCTTCCACAGCGGGATGAGCGTGGAGGAACTGAACGGGACGCTCGTGGACATTTCCGAGCGGGTCTATGCGCAGCGGGAGCGGGAGCTGGGGCTCCAGGCGGACGGCACGCCGCTGATGCGGGAGCTGGAGCGGGTCATTTTGCTGCGGGTGGTGGACGAGTACTGGATGGATCATATCGACGCCATGAGCGATCTGCGCCAGGGCATCGGACTCCGGGGCTACGGCAATGTGAAGCCCATCGACGCCTACAAGCAGGAAGGCTTCGATATGTTCGAGAAGATGATCGCGGGCATCCGCGCCGAGGTGGTGCGGAGGATCTACACCGTGCGTATCCGCGTGGAGGAGCCGGTGAAGCGCCAGAGCGTGGCCAGGGCCAACCTCAACAATGTGGGCGGGGAGAGCGGCGCGAAGCGCCAGCCGGTGAAGAAGGCCAAAAAACCCGGCCGAAACGCCCCCTGCCCCTGCGGGAAGCTCCGTCCCAACGGGCTGCCCATGAAATATAAGGACTGCTGCGGCAGAAACGATTAAATTTTGATGCAAGTTCGGTTTACTATGCAGTTTGAAGAGCACAAACACGAAAACGGCGTTTTGTATCTGACCGCGCCGACCATTGGCACAAAGCACTGCTTCACCACCCGCATCGGCGGTGTGAGTGAAGACCATTTAAAAGGTCTGAACCTCGGCGAAAACCGCGGAGAC
>JAQXJT010000037.1 GCA_029009095.1 bacterium | reverse complement strand
GGGCATGGCCAGCCAGATCTCGTCGCAGGTGAAGGCCAGGATGGGGGCGAAGAGCTTGGTCATGGTGTCCAGGATCAGGTACAGGGCAGTCTGGGCGGAGCGGCGCTCCAGGCCGTTCTTGTCCTCGCAGTACAGCCGGTCCTTGATGATGTCCAGATAGAAGGAGGACAGCTCCACCACGCAGAAGTCGTTGATCTCGTGGGAGACCACGTGGAACTCGTAGTTGTCATAGGCCGTCTCAGCCTTTTCCATCAGGCCGTTCAGGCAGGTCACGGCCCACTTGTCCAGCTCCAGCATATCGGCCGGGGCCACCAGGTCCGTGTCGGGGTTGAAGTCCACCAGGTTGTCCAGGCAGTACTTGGCGGTGTTGCGGAACTTCAGATAGTTCTGGCTCAGCTGCTTGAAGATGTTATCGGAGCAGCGCACGTCCACGTGGTAGTCGGCGGAAGCCGCCCACAGACGCAGCAGGTCGGCGCCGTACTTCTGGAAGATCTCAGCGGGGTCCACGCCGTTGCCCAGGGACTTGTGCATGGCCTTGCCCTCGCCGTCCACGGTCCAGCCGTGGGTGACGCACTCCTTGAAGGGCGCGCCCTTGCCCAGAGCGCCCACGGCGGTCAGCAGGCTCGACTGGAACCAGCCGCGGTACTGATCCAGGCCCTCCAGGTACATGTCGGCAGGCCAGAAGCCCTGATCCTTCTGCATGGAGGCGAAGTGGGTGGAGCCGGAGTCGAACCAGCCGTCCAGAGTGTCCTCCTCCTTGGTGAAGCCGGACTGGGAGCCGCAGTGGGGGCAGGCGAAGCCCTCGGGCAGCAGCTCGGCGGCAGGCAGGTCAAACCAGGCGTTGGAGCCCTGCGCGGCGAAGATGGAGGCCACCTTCTCGATGGTCTCGGGGGTGCAGACGGGCTTGCCGCAGTCGGGGCAGTAGAACACGGGGATGGGCAGGCCCCAGCGGCGCTGGCGGGAGATGCACCAGTCGGCGCGCTCCCGGATCATGGACACCATGCGGTCGTGGCCCCAGTCGGGGGACCAGTTCACCGCGTCGGTGGCGGCGCAGGCCTCGTCCTTGAAAGCCTCCACCGAGCAGAACCACTGGGGGGTGGCCCGGAAGAGGATAGGCTTCTTGCAGCGCCAGCAGTGGGGATAGCTGTGGACGATGTCCTCGCTGGCAAAGAGCATACCGCTCCGGCGCATATCCTCCAGGATGACGGGGTTGGACTCCTCGGTCTTCATGCCGGCGTACTTTCCGGCGTAGTCCGTGTGGCGGCCCTGATCATCCACGGGCACCACCATCTCCATGCCGTAGCGGCGGCAGGTCTGGTAGTCGTCGGCGCCGAAGCCGGGGGCGGTGTGCACACAGCCGGTGCCGGAGTCCATGGTCACATAGTCCGCCAGCAGCAGCCGGGAGGTCTTGGGCAGGAAGGGGTGGGAGGCCAGCATATTCTCGAAGAAGGAGCCGGGGTGGCGCTCGAGGATCTCGTAGCTCTCCACGCCGCCCACCTTCATGACGCGCTCGCAGAGAGCCTCGGCCAGCACATAGATCTCGCCGGAGGGCACTCTGGCCAGCACATAGCTCTCCTCGGGGGCCAGAGAGATGGCCAGGTTGCCCGGGAGGGTCCAGATGGTGGTGGTCCAGATGAGGAAGCTGACCTTCTCACGGTCCACATGGGGCAGCCTGCCCAGATCGTCATGGAGGGGGAACTTCACATAGACGGTGGTGCAGGGGTCGTCCTGATACTCGATCTCGGCCTCCGCCAGGGCGGTCTCGTCGTGGGGGCACCAGTACACGGGCTTGAGACCCTTGTAGATGTAGCCCTTCTCGTACATCTTGCCGAAGACCCTGACCTCCTCCGCCTCAAAGGCGGGGTCCATGGTCAGGTAGGGGTGCTCCCAGTCGCCCAGCACGCCCAGGCGGCGGAAAGCCTCCATCTGCACGCCCACATAGTGCTCGGCGTACTCGCGGCAGGCGGAGCGGAACTCGGAGACGCTCATGCTCTTGTGGTTGAGCTTCTGCTCCTTGATGATGGCCGACTCGATGGGCATACCGTGGTTATCCCAGCCGGGGGTGTACCAGACCTGGTAGCCGGCCATGGACTTATAGCGGTTGATGAAGTCCTTGAGGCACTTGTTCATGGCGGTGCCCATGTGGATCATGCCGTTGGAGAAGGGGGGGCCGTCGTGCAGGTTGAAGGCGGGGCGGCCGGCGTTGCGCCTGTACATCTCGTGGTAGAGATCCAGCTCGTTCCACGCCTTGAGCATATCCGGCTCCCTCTTGGGCAGGCCGGCACGCATGGGAAAATCGGTTTTCGGCAGATTGACCGTGGCGTTGTAGTCCATTTTTCTTACTCCTCTTTTACAGCAAAGGGGGCGGGGGTCCATCCCCGCCCCCTGAGAAATTCAGATTTGTTTCCCCGCTCTCAGAAACGGAACATCCTCGTGGGTTCGTCCACTTCCTCCCCGGCATCGGGGATGGGCGCCTCCGCGGTCTCCTCCGCAGGCTCTTCCGCGGCGGCAACGGGCTCCGCGATCTCCTCCGCGGCGGGGACAGGCTCCTCCGCGGCCTCCTCCGTCTCCGCGCCCACGGCGGACAGGGCGGTGAGGTAATCGCTCTGCTTGCGGCAGGCATCGAGCATCCTGTCGATATAGTCGGCGGAAGCCTCCCGGGCGGCGGCAAGGCGCTTCTCCTCCATCTCCCGGCGGGTGATGAGGTCGCCTGCGATCTCCTCGGCCTTGGCGTTGGCCTCGGCGAGGATGGCGCCGGCCTTCTCCTGGGCCTCGGCCAGAACGGCCTCAGCCTTCGCACGGGCCTCGTTCTCCACCTCCTGCGCGACCTTCTGGGCGGAGATCAGCGCCTGGCGCATGGCGTCCTCGGTGGAGCGGTACTCCTCGATCTTGTCCACCAGCACCTTCATCTTGCCACGAAGGGTGGCGAATTCCTTCTGGGTGCCCGCCGCGGAAGCGGCCAGCTCCTCCAGAAACTCGTCCACTTCGCTCATATCGTACCCGCCGAAGGTGGCCTTGCCAAAGGTCTTTTCCCGGATGTCCCGTTCAGTAATCATGTCCATAGCTCCTTCTCTGTATAGTTTGGACGCTGTGTCTCTTTTTACAGTGTGCCGCCCGCCATGCTCTGCCCGTCCAGGGCGCTGAGCACATCCCCGGAGAGATCCACATTGGCCGGGGTGGCGATAAACGTGTTGGTGCCGATGCGGCGGATCTGTCCGCCCTGTATGTACGCCGCGCCGGAGACAAAGTCCACCAGCCGCCGCGCCTCGTCCCTGTCCAGCGCCTCCAGGTTGATAAAGACGGAGTTGCGCTCGCGCATACTGTCGGCGATGCCGGCCGCCTCGGCGAAACGGGTGGGGCGCATGACCATGAGCTTCATGGGCGTCTGGGCGCCGCCGCCCAGGGACACGCTCCCCCTCTCCCCGCCGCTCTTCTCTCCCCCGGCGGCGCTCCGCACGGAGTTGAGGAAGGTGTGGCGGACGCTGTTGTCCTGCACGGCGGGAGCCTCGGCGTAGTCCATGTAGGAGCGGCTCTCCTGGCGCGCAAAAGGTGAGCGGGAGGGCTCCTCCAGCTCATCGTCCAGATATTCATCCTCGTAAGGCTTTGTCAGTTTTTTGATCGAATCCCACAGACCCATAATTTCTCGCTCCAACATGTCTGTACCGGGCCGCGCCGCTGCGCCGCTCTCTCCGGGGGGCACGCAGGGGCCGCCCGTGTCCGGGGAGAGTCCCGGCCATTGACACATTATCGTATTTTTTCACCCGATTGTCAACAAGAAGCTCGTGCATTTAGCGGAAATAAATCCTTTTTCTCCCACGCTCTTCCAGTCCCGGCTCCTCAGCGCCCGCCGCGCACCTCCACGGCGCTGCCCTCGGTGAGGCCCGTGCCCTGCACCAGCACATAGTCGCCCCCGTCGTAAAGCAGCTCCACGGCGCAGCGCCGGCCCGAGGAGCCGGTGTCCACGGTCACATAGTAGCCCCCCTCGCCCTCCTGCAATGCCTCGGGCGGGAGGCGCAGCCCGGTGACGCTCCGGAGCACCAGAGGGCACTCCAGCATACGCAGGGAGAGCGTTTCGGCAAAGCAGCGCTCCGAAGAGAAGACCACCACCCGCTGCCCCTCGGCGGCAAAGCTCACGGAGACCACCTTCACCGGGCACAGCCCCGAGCGGTAACGGGAGAGATCCAGCGAAAGCTCGTCCCCCACGGCGAGGAGGGCGGCGTCCTCCTCTTTCATGAGCGCCGCCAGATACCACTCCGAGCCGGTGACGAGCTTGCCGTAGGCCCGGCCGTCCACGCTGCCGGAGCGGTTGAAAAGCCGGGTAAGAGAACCCACGGTCATATTGGCGAGCACCGCCGGACTGAGACTCTCTCCCCCGTCCAGCAGGGAGGTGAAGTAGCCCGAGGCCGGGGAGATGAGCTCCTCGGAGGCGCTCTCGCCCTGGGAGCGCATGGCGCGCATCTCCGCGCGCAGATCGCTCAGCTCCTGCCGCGTCACCTCCGCCCCGTCCTCGAACAGGAACGAGCGCACCCGGAGGGCGTCCCCCCGCATGGCGGAGGTGTCATGCCGGGCGATATCGGCGGATAAAGACAGCACGGCGGAGCGCGCATCCTCTGCGCGCTCCGCTGCGGTATGTTCTTCCGCTCCCGAGAGCACTTCCTCCGCCAGAGCGATGTGCACGGCCAGATCCTCCATCCGCCGGGCGCGGTCCAGATCGGACCGGGAGGAGTAGGCAAGGCCCAGCGTGTCCCCGGCGGCGGCCCGGCGGCCGTTGGGGGCGGTGACGCTGGTATAGAGGCTGTGGGACGAGAGCACCGTCTCCTGCCGCACGATCAGCCCGCTGATCTCCACGCTCTGCCGCCAGGTGCTGAGCGTGGCCACCACGCTGTGCTCCTCCGCGGAGAGAGATTGATAGGCGAGGATCGCCAGACAGCCCAGCAGCGTGGCCAGCAGCAGTACGGCCACCACGCGGATAACGATATCGGAGTGCTTGAGTTCCATGGCAGTCTCCCGGGAAAAAGGATCAGAGAGCGCCGCCTCCCGTCAGATCCACCGGATGGGCGGGGATGAGCGTGGAGATGGCGTGCTTGTAGACCAGCTCCTGCTTTCCCTCGCAGTCGATGACCACCGTGAAGCTGTCGAAGCCGCGTACCACGCCGCGCATCTGGAAGCCATTCATGAGGAAAACGGTGACGAGCTGTCTGTCGCGCCGGGCCTGGTTGAGGAAAAGATCCTGCAGATTCTGTGTTTTTTGCATCATGTTCTTCCTTTCGCCCGGCGAAGCCCATTATACCATGGGGCCGGGGCATAGTGAAATAGGTAATATGTACAATTTTCCCCGCCGGGAGGACTTGTACGATATGGCTCCCATTCTATGCACTTCTCCGTGAAAAAACGCTCGCACTTTGTCGAAGGATTCGTATATTTCCCCGGGCGGGAACGGTGGACAAGCGGGGAAAACCGTGGTAAAATACAGCGATTTCATACGAAACCGGGAGGGTCTTTATGACAGTCCGCATCACCGCTGACAGTCCCTGCGATCTGGGCAGGGAGCTGATCGAACGCAACAACATCGGCATTACGCCCCTGCACATCAACATGGGCGAGCGTTCCCTCCGGGACGGGGTGGACTGCTCCCCCCGTGATATCTTTGCCTACACCGAGTCCACAGGCACTCTCTGCTCCACCTCCGCCACCGCCATCGGCGAGTACACGGACTTTTTCACCCAGACCCTGGAGCAGTGCGACGCCATCGTCCACCTCTCCCTCTCCTCGGGCATCTCCTCCTCCCACCAGAACGCCCTGGTGGCCGCCGGGGACTTCCCCGGGCGGGTCTTCGTGGTGGACACCCTGAGTCTCACCACCGGCATGGGCCTGCTGGTGCTGGAGGCCGCGGAGATGGCCCGGAGCGGCATGGCCGCCGGGGAGATCGCCCGGGCGGTGCTGGCGCGGCGGGAAAAGGTCAGCGTCAGCTTCGTGCCCGAGACGCTGGAGTACCTGCGCATGGGAGGGCGGTGCAGCGCGCTGGCGGCCATGGGCGCCAATCTGCTGAAGCTCCACCCCTGCATCGAGGCGGAAAACGGTCTGCTGCTGCCCACCAAAAAGTACCGGGGCACCATGGCCCGCACCCTCTCGGCCTACGTCGCCGACCGGCTCGCCGACGCCGGGAGCATCGACCCCGCCCGCGCCATCGTCACCCATGTCATCGACGACGGGGCGCTGCTGGGCGGCGTGGTGAAGCAGGTGGAGGACAGCGGCGTTTTCCGGGAGGTCCTCGTCGCTCAGGCGGGCGCCACCATCGCCTGCCACTCCGGGCCGGGGGTGCTGGGACTCATCTACATGAAAAAGTGAGCCGCCGGCGGTTTTTTCGCCGCCGGGGCGGGGAAAGGCCTTGACAAGAAGCGGGAATTTCCCTTATAATGCAAAAACGCCGGTTTCCCGCCGGCTGGGTTTTTCGTGCGCATTTTGCCCGGAGGCCCGCGGCGCTCTCCCCTTTGCGGAGGGCCCGGACAAGCCAACTGCGGCGCTGTGCGCCGTCGAGTATAGTTGAGAAATTTGAAAGGAAGTGCCCCACTATGTTCCGTACCTACCAGCCCAAGAAGCGTCAGCGCTCCAAGGAGCACGGCTTCCGCAAGAGAATGTCCACCGCCAACGGCCGCAAGGTTCTCGCCCGCCGCCGCGCCAAGGGTCGCAAGGAACTCTCCCTCTGAGAGATCTTCTTTGCCCCGCAGCGGGGAAAGGGTCGTGATGGGGTTTGCAATTTTCGGACACAATCAAGAATAATTATGAGTTCCGCCGGCTGTACGCCAAGGGCAGGAGCGCGGTTTCCCCTACCCTTGTGGTCTATATGCGCCGCACCAGGCGCCCCCGCAGCCGCGTGGGCTTCACGGTGACGGTGAAGATCGGCAAGGCCGTGGTGCGCAACCGGGTGCGCCGCCGTCTCCGGGAGATCTACCGGCTCCATGAAGCCGAGCTGCTGCCGGGCACGGACATGGTCGTGGTGGCCCGGGGGCGCAGCGTGGACGCCGCCTACCGGAAGCTGGAGGAGGATTTCCTCTCCTGCTGCCGCAGGCTGGAACTCTTACGGATCGAGGGTCAGGCATGAAGAAAGTGCTGCTGGCCCTGATTCGCTTTTACCGGAAAAGCATTTCCCCCCACACGCCCCGCTGCTGCCGCTACATCCCCAGCTGCTCGGCCTACGCGGAGGAAGCCATCGGCAAATACGGCGCCGCCAAAGGCGGCTGGCTGGCTCTCAGGCGGCTGAGCAAATGCCACCCCTTCCACCGGGGAGAACACAACTACTATGATCCTGTGCCCTGAGGCGCAGGGAACAAGACGGGAGAAAGTATGAATCTTATCACTGCCCCCTTTTCCGCGCTGCTGATGCTCTTCTATAATCTCTTCGGCAGCTACGGTTGGGCCATTCTGGCCTTCGGCGTGGTGCTCAAGCTCATCACCCTGCCCTTCCAGATGAAGAGCACCAAGAGCATGATGCAAAACAGCATGCTTCAGCCCCGCATGAAAGAGCTGGAGAAAAAGTACGCCAACGACAAGCAGAAGTACCAGGAGGAGCTGGCCAAGCTCTACCAGGAGGCCAAGATCAACCCCATGTCCGGCTGTCTCTGGTCTCTGCTGCCCCTGCCCATCCTCATCGCCCTCTACGCCGTGGTCCGCCGTCCTCTGAGCAATCTCATGGGCCTCGCCGCCACGGAGGTCACCGCCCTCACCACGCTGCTGAGCGACATGGGGCTCTACACCGTCCCCGCCAAGGCCGACGCCTATGTGGAGATGACCCTCGCCAACGTGCTCCACGAGAACTTCTCCGCCGTGGTCTCCAGCGGCGCCGTGGCCTCCTTCGCGGACAAGCTCAAGGACATCGACTTCAACTTCCTGGGGCTGAACCTCACCATGCGCCCCAAGGTCTTCTTCTGGAACTACGCCGACACCATCGGGATGGCGGCAGCCATCGGGCTGTTCCTCATCCCCTTCATCTCCGCGCTGCTCAGCTGGCTGCAGAGCAAGGTCTCCCAGACCACCCAGCCCACCGCCAGCACCGGCAACGCCAGCATGGACGCTCAGGCCCAGGCCCAGGCCCAGACCTCCAAGAGCATGATGCTGTGGATGCCCCTCATGAGCGTCTACATCTGCTTTATCATGCCCGCGGCCATGGGCATCTACTGGATCGAGCAGAGCGTGCTGGGCATCGTCCAGCAGGTGGCTCTCAACAAGCTCTACAAGGGCCAGATCGACGAGCAGATGGCGGAGTTCAACGCCGCCCAGCAGGCCAGGGAGGCCGAGATCGAGCGCAAGCGCCAGGAGACCGAGCGTCTCCGCGCCGAGGGCAAGACCCAGGTGAACGCCAGCACCAGCAAGAAGCGTCTGGCCGCCAAGGAGCGCAACGAGGCCGAACAGAAGGCCGCCGCCCGCCGTGCGGCGGAGCGCAGCGCCAGGGGTCTCGACAAGGAGGTCCCCGCCTCGCAGGTGGGCAACCGCCGCTACGCCCGGGGCCGCGCCTATGTGGAAGATCGCTACGAGAATGTCCAGCCCGCCGCGGGCGGAGCGGACGCGCCTGTTACGGAGGAAATCAATGATCAAGACAGCTGAAGCAAGCGGAAAAGACGTATCCGCTGCCGCCGCCGCCGCGCGGAAAGCGCTGGGTATCGGCGAGGACGAGGGTTCCACCGAAGTCCTTGTGATGCCCAAGAAGGGCTTTCTGGGCTTCGGCGCGGTGGAAGCCCGGGTCCGCGTGAGCGTGGAAGTGCCCGACGAGGAGGAGAGGAAGGCGGAGAAACCCGCCCGCCGGAGCGCCGAGCGCGCCCCCAAAGCCCCCCGCCAGCCCCGCCCCGCCGCCAAACCCGCCGAGGCTCCCGCCGGGGAAGCGCGGGAAAAGGCCGTTTACGAGAGCGGCAGCCGGGAAGCGCAGGTGCAGGAGTTCCTCAGCGGCCTCCTCGAGCGCATGGACATCGAGGCCGACATCGCCATCACCGCCCGGGCGGGCGGCGGCCTGGATGTGGAACTCTCCGGCAAGGACATGGGCGCCGTGATCGGCCGCCGGGGCGAGACCCTGGACGCCATCCAGCACCTGGTGAACTACGCCCTCAACCGGGGCGGCGAGAAGCACATGCACATCAGCGTGGACGCCGAGAACTACCGCAGCAAGCGGGAGGATTCGCTGGTGCACCTGGCCGAGAAAATGGCCGCCAAGGCCCTTAAGTACAAGCGCAGCATGGCTCTGGAGCCCATGAACTCCTACGAGCGCCATGTGATCCACACCGCGCTGCAAAACTACGAGGGGGTCACCACCTCCTCCATTGGCACCGAGCCCAACCGCCGCGTGGTGGTGAGCTGCACCGAGGCCCCCGAGCGCCGCGAGCGGCCCAACCGGGACCGTCGGGACCGCCGCCGCAGCGAGAAGAAGAGCGCCGTGGTGGAGAGAAGCGCGGACGAACTCCCCGAGATCGACGCCGAGCCCGTGGTGATGGACGCCGTCCCCGCCCCGGAGAGCGCCGCCCCCGAGGCCGCCCCCGCCGTGGAAGCGGCTGTCGTGGAGACCGCGCCCAAGGCCCAGCCCGCCATGCCCGAGGGCTACGAGCCCATCAACAAGAACAAGCCCACCAGCCGCGAGTGGTGCTAAGCAGAGAAAAACCACCGGGATCCCCGGTGGTTTTTCTCGTATGACCGGACGAAACGCCCGCCTCCGGGCGGGGAAGCTGGAAACACAACGATGAAACGAGACAAACTCCTGCAACGCTGGAGCGGGGTCTACCTCTCCGCCCTTTTCCTGCTGTTGCCCCTGTGGCTGCACCGGGGCTATTTCGACATCACCGAGACCAAGACGGTTCTCTTCGCCGCGCTGACGCTCCTCTATCTGGCGGGCGTGCTCTTTGGGCTGCTCGCCGGTGGCTCCGGGGGGCGGAGTCCGGGCCGGGGAGCGCTGCTCTTCGCTCTCTTCGCTGCGCTCAACATTCTCTCCTCCCTGCTCTTCGGGGGGCGCGACGCCCTGCTGGCGGCCAACAACCGCTATCAGGGCGTGGGGATGTGGCTCCTCTACGCCGCCATGGTCTGCGCCCTCTCCGCCGGGGGGAAGTTCGGGAAGTGGCAGGCGCGCACGGCCCTGGGCGCTTTCGCGCTGGTCTCCCTGCTCTGCGTCCTTAACGCCCTCTACATCGACCCGCTGGGTACGGCGGTGGGACTGCGCAGCGCGGATCGGAGCCGCTACCTCTCCACCATCGGCAATGTGAACTTCATCGGGGCCTATGTCTCGCTGCTGCTGCCCCTGGCCATGGGGCTGTTCTGTCTGGGGCGGAGCCGGAGGGAGCTGTGGCTGCGGGGCGGGGTCTGCCTGCTGGGCGCGGGCGCGCTGCTGGTGGGCAGCGACTGCGGGATCCTGGGGGTACTCTCCGCCGCCGTGCTGCTCCCCTGGCTGCTGCGTCGGGAGCCCCGCGCCCTGCGCCGTCTCCCCTGGCTGCTGCTGCTCTTCGCCGCGGCGCTGCCTCTCTTCGGCAGACTGCTGGAACGGGGCATCGGCCTCTCGGCCCTGGGGCGGCTGCTCTCCTCCCTGCCCGTGGCGGCGGGGCTGGCGCTGCTGGGGGGCGCGCTGCTCCTGTTTGCCCGGCGGCAGACGGACGAGGCCCTCTCCGCTCTGGCGGGGAATTACCCGGTGCTGCCGGCGGCGCTGCTGCTGGGCGGCGGCGTTTTCCTGCTGCTGGGCAACACCCTTCTCCGTGACCGACTCCCCGCGTCCATCGCCCGCTGGACGGTGTTCTCCGGCAGCTGGGGCAGCGACCGGGGCGCCATCTGGGGGCACTGTCTCGCCCTCTATGGCTCCTTCGGCCCCCTCAGAAAGCTCATCGGCGGCGGCGCGGGCTGTCTCGCCCGCTACGACGCCCTCCACCGCCTTTTCCCCGACGCCATCATCGACAGCGCCCACAACGAGTACCTCCACTATCTGCTCACCTCCGGGGCGCTGGGACTGGGGGCCTGGCTGGGCGCGCTGGCCGCCGCTCTCCGCCGCGTTCTCTCCCCGGAGGGGGAGGACGCCGCCCTGCTCTGCGCGGTGGCGGGCTGCGCGGTGCAGGGCGTGGTGAACATCGCCCAGTGCACCACCACGCCCCTCTTTTTCGCCCTGCTGGCCCTCCTCTGGGGGAGCCGCGGGAGCAGGGAGGACTCTTGACTTTGAGGTATATCTATGCTATTGTCGTTCTATCTATATAAACTGAGGAGTTGATTTTTCCTTTATGGACAGCGACAGTTGGTTGCCGTGGTTATGGGTGATCGTTTTGCTCGGGTGCGCGGCGTATTTTGCCGTGGCCGAGACCAGCACCATGTCCGTGGGGCGCATCCGTCTCAAGATGGCCCAGGAGCGGGGAGACCGGCGCGCCGATAAGGCTTTGTATGTGCAGGACAATTTTGACGTAGCCATCTCCACCATTCTGATCGGCACGAATATCGTCCATATCACCACCGCCACGCTGGTGACCCTTCTGGTGACCCGGCGCTGGGGCGCGGGGTATGTGGCGCTGGGCACGATCCTCTGTACTCTGGCGGTCTTTTTTGCCGGAGAAATGCTGCCGAAGAGCCTCGCCAAGAGGTACAGTGAGCGCTGCGCGCTCTCCACGGCGGCTTCTCTGTGCTTTTTTATGCGCATTTTCCGTCCGCTGGCCGCGCTGCTGGCCCGTACCGGCGAGTTCTTCTCCCGGCTTTTCGGCCGCAGGGAGGCGGAGGTCACGGTCACGGAGGACGAACTCTACGATGTGATCGAAAACCTCACGGACGAGGGCGGACTGAAGGAGGAGCGGGGCGAGCTGCTGCGCTCGGCGCTGGAATTCGGCGATGTGCCCGTGGAGAGCGTGCTCACCGCCCGGGTGGACGTCACGGCGCTGAATGTGGAGAGCAGCCGCGAGCAGATCCTGGCCGTGATCCGCTCGGTACGCCACAGCCGCCTACCCGTCTACGAGGGCAGCATCGACAACATCATCGGCGTGCTGCAGATCCGCCGCTACATCACCGCGCTGCACCACAACCCCGGGGACATGGAGCTGCGCGCGCTGCTGGATGAGCCCTGCTTCGTCCACCAGTCCACCCGCATCGACGAGGTGCTGGAGGAGCTGAACCGGCGCAAGCTCAATCTGGCCATCGTCACCGACAACTACGGCGGCACCGTGGGCATCGTCACCGTAGAGGACATTCTCGAGGAGCTGGTGGGCGACATCTGGGACGAGGAGGACGAGGCCGAGGAGTCCGCCCGGCATCTGGAGGACGGCAGCTGGGAACTGGACGCGGAGCTGGACATGGAGGATATGTTCGCCGTACTGGACTACGAGGATCCCGACGGCGTGGACTGGAACCACAAGCTTCTCAGCGAGTGGGTGTATGAACAGTTTGATATGCTGCCCCGGCCCGGGGACTGCTTTACATGGCACGATCTCACCGTCTGCGTGCAGGAGATGAAGAACCGGCGCATCCTGAAGCTCCGGGTCTCGCTCCGGGACGGCGCGCCGGGAGAGGAGGCGGCGTCATGACCAACCTTTACTATGTACTGGCCATTCTGGCCTTTCTCACGGGCAGCGCCCTGTTTTCCGCCGCCGAGATGGCGCTCTCCTCTGCCAACCGTATGCGTCTGGACAACGCCGCCGAGGAGGGCAACACCCTGGCCCGCTGGGCCTGCGCCGTAGCCGACCGCGACGAGGACGCCCTCTCGGCCATTCTCATCGGCAACAACCTCTGCAACATCTGCTCCGACTCCCTGGCCACGCTGCTGTGCGTCAGGCTTCTTGGGGAGCGCTTCACCCCGCTGAGCACCGTGGTGATGACCCTGCTGGTCATCTTCTTCTGCGAGTCGGCCCCGAAGATCCTCGCCAAGAAGAACGCCAACCGCTACGCCATGACCCTCGCCCCCTTTCTGCGGGTGCTCATGGTGCTGTTGAAGCCCGTGATCGCGCTGGTGACGCTGCTGATCCATGTGCTGACGCTGCCCTTCAAGGGGGAGCGGCGGCAAAGCGGCGACGAGGCCGCCGCCGCGGAGCTCCAGAGTATCCTGGAGACCGTCGAGGACGAGGGCGTCATCGACGAAGAGCGCAGCGAGATGCTCCGCTCCGCCCTGGACTTCACGGAGATCCCCGTGATGGATGTGATGACCGCCCGGGTGGATGTGGTGGCCATGGACATCGAGGATGACCCCCGGGAGCTCATCGAGGCGGTCTACCGCCTGCCCGTCTCCCGGGTGCCCGTGTACGAGGGCAGCATCGACAATGTCATCGGCATCCTCTACACCAACCGGGTCTTCCGCGCCCTGCTGGAGCAGGAGGAGGAAGAGATCGACCTCCGCTCCCTGCTGCTGCCGGTGTGCTACTTCTACAAGACCACCCGGCTCTTCGACGCGCTGAGCACCTTCCGCCGCCAGCAGCAGCATCTGGCTATCGTCACCGACGAGTACGGCGGGACGCTGGGCATCGTGACGCTGGAGGATGTGATGGAGCAGCTGGTAGGCGACATCTGGGACGAGAGCGACGAGGTGGAACGCTACATCATCGAGCGCGAGGACGGCGGCTGGGATCTGGACGGGGATGTGCCCGTCACGGAGCTGCCGGAGCTGCTGGATGTGGCCGAGAGCGCGCTGGACACCGAGAGCGCCACCGTGGGCGGCTGGACCATCGAGTGCTTCGGCCGCTTCCCCCGGGTGGGGGAGAGTTTCCTCTGGCGGACATGGACCGTCACCGTGCTGGCCATGGACGAGGACGGACGGAGGGTGGAGAAGGTCTCCATCTGTCCCCACGGGGAAACGGAAGAATAAGAAACGGGATCGCCCTGCCTTCGGGCAGGGCGACATCCATAGTTGGAGGAGATCTATGCAGGAGTTACAGCAAAAACGGGAGCGGGCCGTGCTGGCCGGGCTCTCCGCCGCCTCCATGGAGCCCGCCGAGCGCTCCACGGAGCAGTCCATGGACGAGCTGGCCGCGCTGGCGGACACCGCCGGGGCGGACACGGTGGCCATGATCCTCCAGACCCGGCAGAGCGTGGAACCCCGCACCTTTCTGGGCGCGGGCAAGGTGCAGGAGATTCGGGAGGTGGCCCAGGCGCAGCAGTGCGACCTGGCCATCATTGATAACGAGCTCTCCCCCTCCCAGGCCCGGGCGCTGGAGGACGCGCTGGGCCTTCGGGTGCTGGACCGCAGCGGCCTCATTCTGGACATCTTCGCCCAGCGGGCTCAGACGCGGGAGGGCCGGCTGCAGGTGGAGCTGGCGCAGTATAACTACCTGCTGCCCCGGCTGACAGGTATGTGGAGCCACCTCAAACGCCAGGCGGGCACCAGCGCCCCCATCGGCACCCGCGGCCCCGGCGAGACCCAGCTGGAGACCGACCGGCGCCACATCCGCCGGCGCATCCAGAAGCTGGAGGAGGAGCTGGAGCAGGTGCGGCGGGTACGCAGTACCCAGCGCCGCCGCCGGGAGAAAAACGCCATGCCCGTGGTGGCCCTGGTGGGCTACACCAACGCCGGGAAATCCACGGTGCTCAACCGCCTGACCCGCAGCGACATCCCCGCCAACGACCGGCTTTTCGATACGCTGGACACCACCACCCGCCGCCTCTGGGTGGGGGAGCTGGGCCGGGAGGTGCTGCTCTCGGACACCGTGGGCTTTATCCGCAAGCTGCCCACTCATCTGGTGGAGGCCTTCAAGGCCACGCTGGAGGAGCTGCGCTACGCGGATCTGCTGCTCCATGTGATCGATGTGTCCGCCCCGGACTGGCAGGAGCAGTGCGCCGTCACCGACGCCCTCATCGAGCAGCTGGGCGCCGCCCGGACGCCCTGCCTCCGGGTCTACAACAAGTGCGACGCCCTGCCGCCGCTCTCGCTGCTGCCCCAGGAGCGGCGGAGCGTGTGCATCTCCGCCCGAACCGGCGAGGGACTGGAGGATCTGCGCGCAAGGATCGTGGAGGCGCTGCAATGAGCGAAGGATATCTCACCGCCGCCCGGACGGGTGAGGCGGAATATGTGGACAAGAAGAGCCGCTTTATCAGCCGGGTGCGCTCCGTGGCGGACGAGGCGGAGGCCCGCGCCTTCATCGAGGAGATCCGCCGGCGACACGCCGACGCCACCCACAACGTCTGGGCCTACACCCTCCGGGAGGGGAACATCCTCCGCTGGAGCGACGACGGGGAGCCGGGGGGCACCTCCGGCCAGCCCACACTGAATGTGCTGCGCACATCGGGCCTGGAAAACCTCTGCTGCGTCACCACCCGCTACTTCGGCGGCATCCTGCTGGGCAGCGGGGGACTGGTGCGGGCCTACAGCAACGCCGCCCGCCTGGCCCTGCAGGAGGCGGGGGTGCTGCGTATGACGCCCTGGCGGCAGGGGGCGCTCCGCTGCCCCTACGCCCTCTACGACAGGCTCTGCCGCGCCCTCACCGACCGGGGCGCGCGGATCGAGGAGAGCAGCTTCGGCGCGGAGGTGGAGCTGAGCTTCACCGTGCCCCGGGGACAGGAGGAGCTTGCCGGGGGCTGCGTCCGGGATCTCAGCGCCGGGAGTGTGGAAGTGCGCTACGGCGGCGAGGTGCTCCGGGGCTCCGAGGAGGCGTAAAGCCCCGCCGCCCTCTGAAAATACCGCCTTTTCCGCGCCCTGTGCCGATGCACAGGGCGCATTTTTCTGCCCGGCGGGGGCAAGGTATCCTATTATGAACAAACCATAAATAATTCTTTCCATCCCCTTGACAAGGCTGGGGTTTCGTGTTAATTTAGCACTCAGAAAAGGAGAGTGCCAACACTCCCCGGCGCACACTGCTAAAAAGGAGGGGCAAGCATGGAGCTCAGCGAGCGGAAAAAGAAGGTGCTGGCCGCCGTGGTGGAGGAATATATCCGCACCGCCGAGCCGGTGGGTTCCAAGACCGTGGTGGAGACCGCCCACCTCCAGTGCAGCAGCGCCACCATCCGCAACGAGCTGGCCGAGCTGACCAGCCTGGGCTATCTGGAGCAGCCGCACACCTCCGCCGGTCGCGTCCCCGCCCCCAAGGGCTACCGCTTCTATGTGAACGAGCTGATGGAGCATCGTCCCGTCAGCGGAGAGGAAGCGGAGGTCATCAACCGGCGGCTGGGCGAAAAGACCGAGCAGCTCGATCACCTGATGGGCGACGCGGGCAAGCTGGTGGGCCAGCTCACCGGGTACCCCGCCGTGACCCTCTCCTCCCCCCGCAGCGTCACCGTGACGCGGGTGGATCTGCTCTATGTGGATCCCAACACCTTTATCATCGTTCTGCTGCTCTCCAACAACACCGTGCGCAACAAGCTGGTGCACCTGCCCTTCTCCGTGGATCAGGGTCTCATCCAGAAGGTGGCGGCTCTGTTCAACGCGGGCTTCACCAACCTGGTGGAGAGCGAGATCTCCCCGGTGCTGATCTCCGCCACCGAGCGGGCCGCCCGGGACAATCTGGGACTGACCTCCATCGTGGCCGCCTTCGTCATCGAGGTGCTCAGCGACAGCGGCAGCGGCGAGGCCTATGTCACGGGTGAATCCAGTCTGTTGCAGCACCCGGAGTTCCGTGACCCGGACAAGGCTCACCGGGTAATCAGCTACCTCTCCGATTCCGAGCACCTGATGAACCTGCCCAGCGCCGATGTGGCGGGGACGGGCAGCCGGGTACGGCTGATCATCGGGCCGGAAAACCTCGCCGAGGAGCTGAAGGACTCCAGCGTGATCATGGCCGAGTACGACGCGGGCGAGGGACAGCGGGGACTGATCGGCGTGGTGGGCCCCACCCGCATGGATTACTCCTCCGTCATCGCCAAGCTCAGCTATGTGGCGGAGGGACTGAGCCGCCTGCTGGGCGGTGGGGAGGCCCCCTCGGGCTTTGGAAAAATGATCCTAAAAGGAGATACGATAGATGACTAACAAGGACGAAGCGCAGTTCACCGAGCCCACGGGCCAGGAGAACGAGACCGGCGTTCCCCCCGAAGAGACCGCCGCCGAAACGGAACCGACCCCCGAGGAGGCGCTGCGCGGGGAACTGGCCGCGGAGAAGGACAAATACCTCCGCCTGGCCGCCGAGTACGACAACTACCGCCGCCGGAGCGCCCGGGAGCGGGAAAACCTCTACGCAGATGTGAAAGCGGACACTCTCCTCCGGCTTTTGCCCGTCTACGACAATCTGGAGCGGGCGCTGAAGCAGGAGACCGCCGACGAGGCCTACCGCAAGGGCGTGGAGATGACCATGCACCAGTTTGAGGAGGTGCTCCGGGGTCTGGGCGTCACCCCCATCGAGACCGAGGGCCAGACCTTCGACCCGGCGCTGCACCACGCGGTGATGCACACGGAGGATCCCGAGCGGGGCGAAGGCGAGATCATCACCGAGTTCCAGAAAGGCTTCCGCATGGGCGAGCGGGTCATCCGCTTCAGCATGGTGCAGGTGGCCAACTGAAAAAGCGATCAACCATTTATCTATAAAATCATACGATCTACAGGAGGATCTTTACTATGTCTAAGATTATCGGCATTGACCTTGGTACTACCAACAGCTGCGTCGCCGTTATGGAAGGCGGCGAGAGCGTTGTCATTCCCAACGCGGAGGGCGCCCGGACGACCCCCTCCGTGGTGGCTTTCTCCAAGAACGGCGAGCGTCTGGTGGGCCAGGTGGCCAAGCGCCAGGCCATCACCAATCCCGACCGCACCATTGCCTCCATCAAGCGCGAGATGGGCAGCAACTACCGGGTGACCGTGGACGGCAAGAGCTACACGCCCCCCGAGATCAGCGCCATGGTGCTCCAGAAGCTGAAGGCCGACGCCGAAGCCTATCTGGGCGACACCGTCACCGAGGCTGTCATCACCGTTCCCGCCTACTTCAACGACAGCCAGCGGCAGGCCACCAAGGACGCCGGCAAGATCGCCGGTCTCGAGGTGAAGCGGATCATCAACGAGCCCACCGCTGCGGCTCTGGCCTACGGGCTCGACAAGGAGTCCGATCAGAAGATCATGGTCTACGACCTGGGTGGCGGCACCTTCGACGTGTCCGTGCTGGAGATCGGCGACGGCGTCATCGAGGTGCTGGCCACCTCCGGCGACACTCGCCTGGGCGGCGACGACTTCGACGCCCGCGTGACCCGCTACCTCCTCGAAGAGTTCCGGAAGGCCGAGGGCGTGGATCTTTCCAACGACAAGATGGCCATGCAGCGTCTGCGCGAGGCCGCCGAGAAGGCCAAGTGCGACCTCTCCGGCGTCACCAGCACCAATGTGAACCTGCCCTATATCACCGCCGATGCCAACGGCCCCAAGCACCTGGATGTGACCATCACCCGGGCCAAGTTCAACGAGCTGACCCACGATCTGGTGGAAAAGACCATGGTGCCCGTCCGTCAGGCCCTGTCCGACGCCGGACTGACCCCCGCCCAGTTGAGCAAGGTGCTGCTGGTGGGCGGCTCCACCCGTATCCCCGCCGTGCAGGAGGCCGTGCGTAACTTCACCGGCAAGGAGCCTTTCAAGGGCATCAATCCCGACGAGTGCGTGGCCGTGGGCGCCGCCATCCAGGGCGGCGTGCTGGGCGGCGATGTGGAGGGCATCCTTCTGCTGGACGTCACCCCCCTGTCCCTGGGCATCGAGACCCTGGGCGGCATCTGCACCAAGCTCATCGAGCGCAACACCACCATCCCCACCCGCAAGTCCCAGGTGTTCTCCACCGCCGCGGATAACCAGACCAGCGTGGAGGTCAACGTGCTCCAGGGCGAGCGCGAAATGGCCGCCTACAACAAGAGCCTGGGCCGCTTCCACCTGGACGGCATCGCTCCGGCCCGCCGGGGCGTCCCCCAGATCGAGGTCACCTTTGACATCGACGCCAACGGCATCGTGAACGTGTCCGCCAAGGATCTGGCCACCCAGAAGGAGCAGCACATCACCATCACCGCCTCCTCCAACCTCTCCAAGGACGACATCGAGAAGGCCGTCCGCGAGGCCGAGCAGTACGCCGCCGAGGATAAGCTCCGCAAGGAGGAAGTGGACACCCGCAACGCCGGCGACCAGATGGTCTACCAGACCGAGAAGACCCTCTCCGAGATGGGCGACAAGCTCTCCGATGGGGACAAGAGCGAGATCGAGAGCAAGCTCTCCGCCCTGAAGACCGCCCTCTCCGGCACCGACACCGCCTCCATCAAGAGCGCCACCGAGGCGCTGACCCAGGCCTTCTACGCCGTCAGCGAGAAGCTCTACCAGCAGACCAACCCCCAGCAGGGCTGCGACCCCAACTGCGCCAACGGCGAGTGCGGCAACAACGGCGGCCAGAACTACTACGACGCCGACTACGAAGTGGTGGACGACGACAACAACAAGTAAGCGCTTCCCCCCTCCGCGTGTCCGGAGAGGAAGCAGGCGAAATGCGCGGCGGGGTCTCCCCCGCGCGCATTTACGCATTTTGTGCCCTGGGCGATCAGGGCGGGAAAGGACGCCCCCCGGGGCAACTGAGAGGAATATATGGCGGATAAAAGAGATTATTACGAGGTGCTGGGCGTCAGCAAGACGGCCACGGCGGACGAGATCAAGAAGGCCTACCGCAAGGCGGCCAAGGAAAACCATCCGGATCTGCACCCCGGCGACAAGGCGTGCGAGCAGCGCTTCAAGGAGGCCAACGAGGCCTACGAGGTGCTCTCCGACCCGGATAAGCGCGCAAAATACGACCAGTACGGCTTCGCGGCCTTTGACCCCTCCGGCTTCCAGAGCAGTAGCGCGGACTTCGGCGGCTTCGCCGATATCCTCAACGATCTGTTCGGCGGCGGCTTCGGCGGGGGCTTTGGCGACATTTTCGGCGGCGGCGGACGGCGGAACGGCCCCCAGCAGGGCTCCAGTGTCCGCAGCAATGTGACCGTCTCCTTTGAAGACGCGGCTTTTGGCTGCACCCGGGAGCTGAGCGTGCAGAAGGTGGAGGAGTGCAGCGACTGCCACGGCAGCGGCTGCGCCGAGGGCACCACTGCGGACACCTGCTCCCGCTGCCACGGCAGCGGCACGGTGGTGCAGACCTCCCGCACTCCCTTCGGCACCATGCAGTCCCAGACCACCTGCCCCGAGTGCGGCGGCAGCGGCAAGACCATCGCCCACCCCTGCCCCACCTGCAAGGGCAAAGGCATGGTGCGGCGCAACCGCACCGTCAAGGTGGACATTCCCGCCGGCATCGACGACGGGCAGACCATCTCCCTGCGGGGCATGGGCAACGCCGGACGCAACGGCGGCGGCAACGGCGATCTGCTGGTGACCGTGCGCGTCACCCCCCACGAGAAGTTCGAGCGGGAGGGGAGCAACGTCTATTACGAGCTGCCCATCTCCATCGTGCAGGCGTCCCTGGGCGCCCAGGTGGAGGTGCCCACGCTGGACGGCAATGTGAAATACACCATCCCCGAGGGGACCCAGACGGGCACCGTGTTCCGTCTCAAGGGCAAGGGCATCCCCTATCTCCGGGGCAACGGACGGGGAGATCAGTACATCACCGTCACCGTCACCACCCCCAAAAACCTCACGGAGAAGCAGAAAGAGCTGCTCCGCCACCTGGGGGAGAGCCTGGGCGACACGGGCGTGGCCAAGAAAAAAGGACTTTTCCGCTGAAGCGGCCCGGATATAAGGGGCGGGGGGGGCGGTTTGGCCCCCCCCCCCTAGTTTTTTGGCGGGGCGGGGAGCCCGTTTATATTGGAAAGTTGAGCGG
>JAQXJT010000036.1 GCA_029009095.1 bacterium | reverse complement strand
CCTCCATTTTCCTTATGAATCACCAATGTATTATCGGGATATTTCTGTGCGTATTCATCACAGATTTCCCCGCTGCCATCGGTGCTTCCGTCATCCACCATAATGATTTGAATGTTTTCAAATCCATAATCCTGCGAAATCAGACTGTCCATTGCCTCCCTGATATAGGGAGCAACATTGTAAACCGATAAAATGACTGAAAAAAAGAATTCCCGCTCTTTCATTTCTCTCTTCTCCTAAAATGTTTTATGTTTACAACTACCGGCAAAGCGCCAATACCCAGAAGCAGAAATTTCATTTTCCACTTGACAGGCGTTTCTGAATCGGACAGCAATGTTGCGCAGTGCTGCCAAATATACTTTTTACAGAATCGATACTCCTTTTGAAAGGACAAATAGCACTTATCATAGGCGCGCGCCCGGCAAAACAGAACCATTTGTACGGCAACACCTGTGGTGGCCGCTGTTTGATACTTGGGATACAGCATCTGCTTTCTGCGAATCGCCGCGTTCACGCAGAAAAAGCTCTGCTCAGGCGTGGTGGAATGGACAATGCTGTCTTCCCGCTGTCGGTAGAAATACAGAAATCGTGGGATATAGAAAAAAGTCTCCGCAGTTTCCAGAATGGGAAAAATACGGTTGTAATCCTCCAGAATTACTTCCGTACCAAATCGAATACCACGATAGCAAGTCGCCTTCATGACCTTATTCGGCAGGCCGCTAAGCATTCGAATATCTCTGGCGATGTCGTCGAGCATAGTCTGCCTGGCAACAACTCCACCGGGTCTGCCGTACTGTTCCGGTATGCGGCGTCCGCCTTCCAGACGAAGACTGTCGAATACAATGACATCTGGGGCTTCCCGGGCTATTACATCATATATCTGTGGAAACCAGTCCTCCGCTACAGTATCATCCGAGTCGATCCACGCAATATAGTCTCCATTCGCAAGCCCTAAACCGGCGTTCCGTGCAGCGGATACGCCCGCGTTCTCTTGGTGAATGCAGCGGATAAACGGATATTTCAGTGCGTAGGAATCACATATTCCCGAGCATCCGTCTGTCGATCCATCATCCACCAGAATCATTTCAATATCAGCGTTCCCATGGGAAATAGACGCGATGACGCTGGCGAGACATTGTGGAAGATACTGCGCGGTGTTATAGATCGGAATGATTACCGATAGGATTGGTCTCTGTTTCATGTTCACAGCATCCTCCTATCGTGTATTTCGCATTCATCGGGATGAATATACTCCACCTTCGGGCGGAAAAAAAATCCTGACCAGATGCCTTTGAACAAAATTCCGAAACGGGGCCATTTTGGCTTTCCGTACCGCATAATCCGTAGAAAATCCCGGCAGCGTTTGGCAAAACAGTAAGTTCTTCCTTGAATGCCCTCCTGCCGGTAAAGGTAGGCCTCGTTGCGGAAGGCGTAAAAATAGCGGTCAATACGATCCACGTCGTCCAGGGAGATATTGGAGCCGGTGTTGTTCTTTGTGGTATGGATTACCTGGCTCTGCCCCGCAAGATAACAGGGAGTATTGCCCCGCACCGCCATGCGGCGGGTGTATTCAATGTCGTCCCCCCAGATGAAAAATTCCTTGATGGGCAGGCCAAACCGTAAAATACTCTCTCTCGGAAACAGAAGAGAGACGAAAGTGGCCTGCTGAATCTGGATGACACCATGTTTTAACAATTCCACATGCCGGTAGAAGTCCTTGGCAATCTTCTGCCGGTTCATGACGCACTCCCGGCCATCCGTCCAAAGAACAGAGCTGGACAGAAAACCGTAATTCTCCGGGCCGCCCAGCACGCTGTCCGCTTTCAGCAGCTTTTCCAGCGCGTCCGGGTTTGGAAGGCAATCATCATCCATGATCCAGACATACCGGTACCCCGCTTCCACCGCCCAGCGCATTCCGTAATGAAACCCGCCGGCGCCGCCAAGGTTCGCCCCGGTATTGCGGTATTGGATTTTTCCAACTCGCTCCATGGCCTGCAGGGTTTCTGCCGTGCCGTCGGTGCTGGCATTGTCTACGACCAAAATATCGCAGGCTGTCGTCTGTGCCCGCAATGCCTCCACACACTGTCGCAGCATCTCCAGTCGGTTATAGGTTACGACGATTGCTGCAACTGCTTTTTTCGTTTCATTCCGTTCCATCACAAACGACTCCTAGTCTTTACTACCACAATAACCTCACATATAATTATATTCAGAATTTTCAGACAGTCAAGACGCGCAAGTAGCATAATTACAGCTCAAACCCCTCCGGTTGTGTCAAAACAAAAATTGTGCAAAGCGGAAAAAGAGAGTAAAATACTGCAATATATACATATTGTGCCTGCACTTGTTTTCTGTACAAGATGTTGTGTTGGCGATGATGACAACGGAGACGAGGAATCTTTTTGGAAGAAAACAGATTTTTCGGATACGGAGGACATGCCTCACCGAAACGGCGGCAGCTCCACTTCCGGCTTTTCGATGGCATACCAATCCCACAGGCGCTCGATGGTGATGTTCTGCGGTTTCCTCTTTTCGTATATGGTGTACACGAAAAGAGGTGCAGGAAAAAGCCGATTTAGCGCGCAAGATTTGTCCCTGCGGCCAGCGTTTTGGGTTGCTATGCGGTCAAAATGTCGGGTCTGTACCCGGTGTTTTGACCGCAATTACACGAACCCATATCATATAAGGTATACAGAAAAAATACCCATGTTTTCCCGCTGGTGGGTATTCCCAAAGGATGGTTTTTCTGCTATCATAAAGTTATGGATATTTATACCGCATCCCGGCACATATGTACTGCGGCGTAAACCACGAAAGGAGACTGTATCCCGATGAAGCTGAGAAGAATTCTATCGTTTATGATGGCGCTGCTGCTGGTTTGCAGCTTTCCCGTGTCCGTTTTCGCGGCAGAATATGACCTTGCCCAGGGCAGCGTGATTGTGAACGCCACGGAAACCGGACAGACCGTTACCCACGGATCCAACGCTGCGGTGGCGGATGACGCACCTGTCATCACCCAGAGCAACAGCAGTACCCCCACCTCCAACACCGTCACCATCACGGCGGCTGCGGACACCACCGCCAATGTCACCCTCAGCGGCGTGAATATTGACACCGGCACAAGCGGTGGCGCTGCCGTTGAAATCAAGGGCAACGGCGATGTAGTCATCGAGCTGGACGGGAGCAATACCGTCCAGAGTGGCCAAAAACACGCCGGTGTGGAGAAGAATACCATTGCCCCTACGGACACCGATTCCGGCACCGGCAACGGCAATCTCACCATCACCGACGAAAATGGAACCCAGGGCAGTCTGGAGGCCACCGGCGGCTTTCACGGCGCCGGCATCGGCGGCGGCGAGTTTGGCAGCGGCAGCAACATCACCATCAGCGGCAGCGCCAAAGTCAACGCCCAGGGCGGCGATTTCGGCGCCGGCATCGGAGGTGGTTGGAGAGGCAGCGGCAGCAACATCACCATCACCGGCAGCGCGGAGGTCACCGCCACCGGCGGCATTTCAGGTGCCGGCATCGGCGGCGGCGGCGGTGGCAGCGGCAGCAACATCAAAATCAGCGACACCGCGGAAGTGACTGCCACCGGCGGCTATCATGGCGCCGGCATCGGCGGCGGCGAGTTTGGCAGCGGCAGCAACATCACCATCACCGGCAGCGCGGAAGTCACTGCCAACGGTGGCGTTGAAGCTGCCGGCATCGGCGGCGGCGATGGCGGCATCGGCGGCGGCACCTACATCACCATCACCGACAGCGCGGGCGTCAAGGCCACCGGCGGCGAGGGCGGTGCCGGCATCGGCGGCGGCTGCGGCGTTAGCGGCAGCAACATCGAAATCAGCGGCAGCGCGGAAGTCACAGCCCAGGGCAAGGATGGCGGTGCCGGCATCGGCGGTGGCATTAATGGCAGCGGCAGCGACATCACGGTCTCCCAGAATGCCCAGGTGAAAGCTCAGGGCGGTAACAGATTCCATCCGGATAATCATAGATACTATTATAGCGCTGGCGCGGCCATCGGCAACGGAGGAAAAGGTCAAGAAGGCTCGTATCCCACCCCCGGTAGTGAAGTTCCACCCAACACCAACGACCTGGACGAGGGCTGGATTGCGAAATATGCTCCCGGCACCACCAACCTGGATACCGCTACCCCCAGCAGCCTGACCTATAAGGACAATGGTCAGTTGACCACAAGCAGCAACGCTGTACCGGTTGCGAAGCAGGAGCCCACCTGCACCGAGGATGGACATCAAGCCGGGTTCTCCGTTGATGGTGCGCTTGTGGCGGTCACAATCCCGAAAACAGGCCACAGCTTCACCAACTACATTCCCGACAACAATGCCACCTACGAAAAGGACGGCACCAAGACCGCCCAGTGCGACCACGGCTGCGGCTTGACCGACACCATCCCTGACCCCGGCAGCAGGCTGGTCTTCCTCCCCGGGGAGTACTATAAAGTGATCGGGAAAGACGGTAAGACGCCTCCCTGCAAGGAAACAAATCAGAACGGCGTGTTGACCATCACCGCGGACGCGGACTTTGCCAGCCTCACCGGCAGCGCAAGCGGCCTGAAGACCCTGAAGGCTCAGGGGGTGGAAACCATCGTCTTTGTCACCAACGGTGCGACCTCCACCTTCGCCCTCTCTGACCTGCTGGCACAGGGCGGCGACGGCTATACCCTGACCCACGACGGCGAAACCGTGACTTTCACCCTCGGCAATGGCGCCGACATCAGCGAAATTCTGAAATAACGCCAATCACCCCCGATTCCGCACAAAGCAGAACCGGGGGTTGCGTTTCTTCCTTATCGCTCCGCCGGCACCCGGCGGCAGATCATCTCCCGGACGGCGGGTATCTCGCCGAGACCCCGGAGAGAATAGCTCACCGTGAAGCCTGCGGCCTCCAGTCTGCGCTTCAGACTGTCCTCTTCGTCCCCGGCCATGTCGTTCACCGAGTGGTCTCCGGCCACCAGCAGCAGCGGCACGAGATGTACCTTCCGCCTGGGCTGGGCCAGCAGGGCCTGCACGGCGAAGTCGAAGTCCAGCGAGCCCTCCACGGTGCAAAGCTCCATGCCCTGCTCATTCATGGCCCGGCGCAGACGGTCGTAGGTGGCGTCCGCCGCGTGGGCGGTGCCGTGGCCCATGGCCAGCAGGATGGTGTCCTCCGGCAGGGGGTAGGACTCTTTCAAAACCCCCGCCATGCTGTCGATATCCCAGTCGTCCCAGAGGAGCGGGAGCCCGATGGACAGGTGCAATCTGCCTGCGGCGTCCAGCATACCCTTGCGGAGCTTGTCATACTCCTCGCCGGGGAGCAGCAGCGTGGGCTGCACGGCTATGTGGGTGAAGCCCTCCCGCTCCAGCCGGGGGAGAAGCTCCTCCACACTGTCCACGGCCATGCCGTATTTCTCTTTCAAACGCCGGCGCACCACGCCGCTGGTAAAGGCGCGGAAGACGGGGAGCTGGGGGTAGCGGGACTGGATGTCCTTTTCCACGGCGGCGATGTTATTCTCCAGCGTGTCGAGGTGGGTGGTGCCAAAGCTGGCCACGAGAATGGCTTTTTTCATGTCAGTTCACCTTTCTGTATGATTTGGCAGAGAGATATAAAGGCCGGGGCGGCGTGAAGACCGCCCCCGACCCGGCGGCGAGGTAGGAGGAGTCACCCCGCCACCTTTTGCACGGGCATCCAGTGCCCAAGAAAGTAGTATAGACTCAAACAGAGGACGTTCCCGGCCCAGGTGATGGGGTAGACCAGCGCCACGCCCTGTACGCTGGGATTGACGGTCATGATCAGTTGGAGGATGGCCACGCGCAGCACACAGGAGTTCAGAAGGATGATCACCATGGGCGGCAGGGATTTTCCCGCGCCGCGGATGGCCGAGGAGAGTACCTCCAGAAAGACGTAGAGGAAATAGAAGGGAAAAGTGATGCGGGCAATGGACGCGCCCAGCTCCACCACGGAGGCGTCGTTGGTAAAGAGAGCGAAAGCGAAGTCGTGGAAAATGAGCAGCGCGGCGCTGATGGCCACGGTGATGGCCACACCCAGCACCAGGGCGACGCGGGTACCCTTCCTGGCCCGTTCCGGCCGGCCCGCGCCGGTGTTCTGGCCACAGAAGGTGGTGTTCGCCTGCCCGAAGGAGAGGATAGGCAGGTAGACGAAGTTTTCCACCTTGAAATAGGCGGTAAAGGCCGCGATACTGTCCACGCCCAGCCCGTTGATCCGGGACTGGATGATCAGGTTGGAGAATGTGATCACCATGGACTGCACCGCCGCCGGGAGCCCCACGGCGAAAATGTCGCGCACCAGCGCCGGTTCCGGAGCGATCTCCCGGAAGCGGAGACGGTAGCGCTCATCCAGACGGCAGACCTTCCTCACGGTGAGCAGCGCGGCCACGCCCTGAGAGAGAAAGGTGGCGGCTGCCGCCCCCCGGACGCCCCAGCGGAGCACATAGATAAAGAGCGTGTTGCCCAGCACATTGGCGAGACCGCCGAAGAACTGGTAGAGCATGGGGGTGCGGGAGTTGCCCAGGGCGCGCAGAATACCGGCGCTCATGTTGTAGGCGATGATGGAGAGCAAGCTGAGGAAATAGATGCGGATGTAGGTGACGGCCAGGGGGAAGATGCTCTCCGGGACCCGCAGCCAGCGGAGAAAGGTGGGGGTCAGGGCGATGGAGAGGGCCATCATGGCCCCGCCGCCCAACAGGGTGATGGAAGCGGCAGTATGGATGACCCTTTTCACTTTCTGGAGGTCGCCGCTGCCGAAGGCGTTGGCGGTCACCACGCCCACGCCCACGCTGAGACCCGTGAAGAGGCCCAGCATACAGGTGATCAGCAGGCTGCCGGCGCCCACCGCGGCGGAGGCGTCTTTCCCCAGCAGCCTGCCCACAAACATCAGATCCACCGTGTTGTAAAGCTGCTGGATCAGGCTGCTGCCGAAGAAGGGGAGGGCGAAGAGCACCAGCGCACGGGTGATGGGGCCCTCGGTCAGATTTGTGGTGTCCTGTAAAGTCTTTCTGCCCATACTATTCCTCCAGCAGATGGCACGCGGCCAGATGATCCGCCCCCAGTTGCCGGAGCGTGGGGCGGACGCGGGCGCAGATCTCCCGGCAGTGTTCGCAGCGGTTCCGGAACGGGCAGCCCGGCGGAACGTCCAGCGGGCTGGGGATCTCGCTGTCGATGCTCTCAATCTTCTTGTGGAAATCCATGTTCAGGTCAAATATAGCGCCCAGCAGAGCCCGGGAATAGGGGTGGCGCGCCTGCTCCACCTGCCCGCCGGGGAGGATCTCCACGATGTTGCCCAGATACATGACGGCGATCTGGTGGGCGAAGGACTGGATCAGCCCCAGATCGTGGGCGATAAAGCCGATGGCGATGTTCTTCTCCCGCTGGAGCTTTACCACCAGCTCAATGATGGTTTTCTGCACGGAAACATCCAGCGCGCAGGTGGCCTCGTCCATGATCACCAGCTCCGGCTCCAGGGCGATGGCCCGGGCAATGGCGATGCGCTGCTGCTGCCCGCCGGACATGTTGTGGGGGTAGCGCCCGGCGAATTCCCCGGGCAGTTCCACCAGCTCCAGATACTTCCGGGCTACCTCGTCCTTCTGCGTGGGGTCGATGCGCCCGAAGTTCAGCAGCGGTTCACAGATGATGTCCCGGATCCGCATTTTGGGGTTGAAGGAGCCGCCGGGGTTTTGAAAGACCATCTGGATATGCTGCCTGGTCTGCCGCAGCTCTTCCCCGCGCATCCGGGTGACATCTTTCCCCCGGAAGAGAATCTCGCCCTCACTGGGCCTGTCCAGCGCCACCAGCGAGCGCATAAAGGTGCTCTTGCCGCACCCGGACTCTCCGATGAGCCCCAGCGTTTTGCCCCGGAAGAACTTCAAGCTCACATCGTTGCACGCTGTCAGCGTCCTCCCGTGGGGGGCGGGGAAGCGGCGGGTGACATGCCGCGCCTCCATCACAAGGTCTTTTTCTTCAAACATAGCGCACACCTCCCAGGGACGGCACCGCGTCCAGCAGCTTTTGCGTGTAGTCGCTGTGGGCGCCGTGGAGTATATAGTCCCGTTCGCCCTGATCCATGATCTCGCCGTTTTTCATGACCACGATCTCCTCGGCCATGTACGCCGCCACGCCCAGATTGTGGGTCACCAGAATGATGGCGGCGCCGTACTCGTCCCGCAGTTCCATCATCTGCCGCACGATCTGCGCCTGCGTGGTCACATCCAGGGCGCTGGTGGGCTCGTCGGCCAGCAGCAGCCTGGGGCGGAAGGTCATGGCCATGGCGATGCCCACCCGCTGGCGCATACCGCCGGAGAGCTGGAAAGGGTAGGAGTTCATCATGTCGTCGCCGCCGGGCAGGCGCATCCGCCCGAGCATCTCCGCGCCCATGTCCCAGGCGGTTTTCCGGGAGACGTCCTGATGGGTGCGTATGTACTCCACGAAGAGCTCCCCGATCTTTCGCGTGGGATTGAGCATGGCGCCGCAGTCCTGAAAGATCATGGAGATCTCCGTGCCCCGGAGAGAACGCCACTGGGCGGGAGTGTAGGAGAGAAGAGACTGCCCGTCAAACAGGATGTCCCCCTCCGTGACCCTGCCGCCGGAGGGCAGCAGGCCCAGCACCGCACGGATCACGCTGGTCTTGCCGCTGCCGCTTTCCCCCACCAGCGCGCAGATCCCGCCGTCGCCCAGGGACAATCTGAAATCCTTTACCGTCGGTCGCCCGGCGTAGGAGACCGTCATATGTTGAATGTCCAGCATGTTCTCACTCCTCTCTGGGGTCCAGAATGTCCCGCAGACTGTCGCCCAGCAGGTTAAAGATCACCACCACGAGGAAAATGGCCGCGCCGGGGAAGACCATCATCCAGGGGGCGTTCTGGATAAACTGCCGCCCCTCGTTGAGCATCAGTCCCCATTCAGGGGTGGGGGCCTTGGCCCCGAAGCCCAGAAAGCTCAGCCCCGCCAGCTCCAGCATCATGCCGCCGACATCGGTGGCGGCGGTGATCACCAGTGTGGGCACCACATTGGGGAGCATATACCGCGCAAGGATGTGAGAGGTTTTGGAGCCGGTGACGATGGCAGCGGATACATAGTCCTCGTTCCGGATCTTCAGCACCAGACTTCGGGAAAGACGGGCGTATTTGGTCCAGCTCACCAGGGCCACGGCGATGACGGCGTTGCGCACGCTGGCGCCCAGAATGCCCGCGATGGCCATGGCAAAGACCATGCCGGGGAAGGAGACCATCATATCCGCCAGGCGCATGATGACGGCGTCCACCCAGCCGCCGAAGTAGCCCGACAGCACGCCCAGCACGCTTCCCAGCAGAAAAATGAGACCCACCACGCTGAAAGTGGCCGACAGGGAGGTGCGCGCGCCGTAGATCACCCGGGCGAAGACATCCCGCCCCAGCCTGTCCGTGCCGAAAATGTGCCGGGCGCTGGGGGGCTGGAGGGCGTCTCGCAGCACCGCGTCCGTGGGGCTGACGCCACCGGTGACCACCGGGGCAAAGACGGCGCACAAAATCACCAGCAGGGCCAGCAGCAAAAAGAAGCAGAAGGCGGTGTTCTTTTTGATAAATTCCCGTATGCTCATCGCCGCAGCTCCTTTCTCGTGCGGGGATCCACATAGGCATAGGAGATATCCACAGCCAGGTTGACCAGCATATAGATCAGCGAGATCCACAGCACATATCCCTGCACCAGCGGATAGTCGTAGGATGTGATGGCGGCCACTGCCAGATTGCCCAGCCCCGGGTAGGTGAAAATGACCTCCACCACCGCTGTGCCGCCCAGCAGACTGCCCAGAGAGAGACCCAGCATGGTAAGCAGGGGAAGCAGGGAGTTGGGGAACACATTGCGCCAGAGGATCGTTCTCTCGGAGACGCCCCTGGCACGGGCGCCGATCACATAGTCCTGATTCAGCTCCCCCAGTATGGCCGTCCGCACCTGGCGGGTGTACTTGGCGGACATGGCGAAGGCCAGCGTCACGGAGGGAAGAATGAGGCTTTTGAGATCGCCCCCAGAGCACACCACCGGCAATGCGTGGAGGCGGACACAGAACAGGAGCATCAGCAGCATGCCCACCCAGAAGTTGGGCATGGAGATGCCAAAAAAGGTGAGACCCCGGAGGGCATAATCCAGAAAGCTGTCCTTGTGTGTGGCCTGAGCCATGCCCAGGGGAAGCGCGATGAGCAGCATCAGCAGCATGGAACTGAGGGAGAGCTTCAGCGTGGGCCAGAGACGGCTGAGCAGCAGCGCGGAAACCGGCTTGTGGAAGGCATAGGAGGTGCCAAAATCACCCCGCAGGCACCCTGACAGCCAACTGAAATATTGCACCAGGAGCGGACGGTTCAGACCCATGGCCTCCCGCGTCTCCTGTACGATCTCCTCGCTGGGCACCACCCCGCTTGCCGAGAACATGGCGCGTACCGGGTCGCCGGGGGCCAGGTAGGTGATCAGAAAAGTCAGAAATGTGATGCCCAAGGCCACCACAACGATTTGCACCAGCCTCTCGAGCAGTTGTTTCGTGTTCAAACAGCTTGTCCCCTTTCCGTTAAAAGCTCCACCGGGAGAGACAGGAGTCTTCCCGGTGGAATTTCTCTTGTCAGGCAGCGGGATAGATGTCGGTGGTGACCCAGTAATAGTCGGCCGTGTTGATGGCCGCACCGCCGATCTTGTCGTTGTCGGAAATCATGGAGGAGTTGTAGTAGCCCAGGGGGAATGCGGCCGCGTCATCGAGCAGGATCTGCTGGAGACGCTGGATGATGTCCTTTCGTTCCGCGTCGTCAAAGGTTTTTTCCAGTTTAGCGAACAGCTCGTTGTACTCGGGGTTGCTGTAGCCGCAGTAATCCGCCTCGCAGTCGCCCCACCAGGCGTTCATGTACTCGCAGGGGTCGCCGGTGGCAGCCGTGTTCCAGTTGGAGGAGTTGATGTCGAAGTCGCCGGACTGGTAGGAATCCCACTGTCCCGCACCGTCCGAGATGATCAGGTCCACGCCGATCCCCACAGCGGTCAGCTGCTGCTGAATGGCCTCGGCAAAGGCGTCCAAGCAGCGGTTGGGGTAGGTGACATACTTGAGCATGACCTCCTGCCCGTCCAGCTCCCGGATGCCGTCGCCGTTGGTGTCCACGATGCCGGCGTCATCCAGAATACGCATGGCTTCGTCAGGATCGTACGGGTCGGGGTTGACAAGGTTGTCATAGCCATAGTCCAGGTTCGAGGGCAGGACGGAGAATCCGGCGGTGTAAAGACCGCCCACGGTGACGGAGCACATGGTCTCCCGGTCGATGGCCTTGCAGATGGCGTGGCGCAGCGTCTCGTTGTTCAGCAGTTTGCCCTCGGAGACATTCATGTGGCAGATGCCGGTGCGCACGCCGGGGGCGATGGTGACGGTGTAGCCAGGGTCGTTGCGGAGTGACTCCAGATCGGCGATGTTGGTGATGTTCTCCACCAGATCGACCTGCTTGGCCCGCAGCGCCATGGCTTTGGCGGAGGCGTCGCCCATATAGAGCAGCTCAATGGAAGCATACGGCACTTCGCCGTTCCAGTAGTGCTCGTTGCGCACGACCGTCATACCCACATGTTCCGTGAATTTTTCGGCGGCATAGGGACCAGTACCGATGGGGGCGCCCACATAGTCGGTGGTGTGCTCCACATCCAGAATGATCATGACGGGATGGCACAGATTCTTGGTCAGATCCACCACGGGCTCAGGCGTCACGATGGTGAGAGTGTTGGCCGCCTCGTCCACCGTCAGCACGGACTCCTCCGCCAGAAACGTCTTGGGCTTGGAAGAGCCGCCGACGCTGTCGCGGAACAGCCGCTCGATGCTGGCTTTGACGGCGGCTGCATTGCAGGGACAGCCGTCGGAGAACTGAACGCCGTCGCGGATATGGAATACCCATTCGGTGTGTTCGTCGTTGACGGTGTAGCTGTCGCACAGCCAGTTGACCACGTTCATGGAGTTGTCAAAGCGGAACAGACACTCTCCGATGCCGTAGCGGGAGCAGTTCCAGGCGGTGTTGATCTCCTGGGCGGGATCCACGCCGATGGAATACTCCTGAATACCAAAGGTCATGGTGCGGTCTCTGGACTCATCGCGTTCCGCCTCGT
The DNA here is from genome assembly GCA_029009095.1 of bacterium. Classification (GTDB taxonomy): domain Bacteria; phylum Bacillota; class Clostridia; order Oscillospirales; family Oscillospiraceae; genus Apopatocola. Next base: position 5,691 of record JAQXJT010000036.1, on the reverse strand, counting down.
GGGATTGCAGGTTTACCTCGCCTTCCCGGTTCTCCGCGGGGGTATCGGTGGGCTGGGCCGGGGGAGCCTCCGTTTGGGTTTTGCCGCTGCATCCGGCCATGACGCCGGTGAGCAGAAGTGCGGATAGAAGGATCGCCGTGATCTTGCGTGCTTTCTTCATGGTTTCGTCTCCTTTTCCAGATTGTCGCCATTCCGGCAGAAGGAACGACAAGCGTGCTGCAAACAAAAAAACCAGCCCTCTTCCGGGCTGGTAAAAAAGCAAACAGCTACGCCGAACAGGCCGCGCGGACATATCACCCGCGTGGACAAACCGGTTGCGCCGAATGGTAGAGCCTTCTCATCGTCCGTAAGAATCTCAAAAGAAAAGAATAAGCAGGTCTCCTGACTTAGGTTCATAGCTCGCTGCGCCTTCCCGAGTGTCATGCCTCAGTGACATATATGCAGCTTGCTCGCCAACACAGTGACGGGATCGTCCCGGACTCGCACCGGGTTCCCTGTTAGTCCATCGCTGGAACTTATTCTCCTGGATGTTGCCGAAATATTGACTTGTGCGGTCATTATAGGCGCGCTTTCCCGATTTGTCAAGAAATTGGCCGGGTTTTTTGCAAAAAATGCATGAGTGAGGCGGCAAATATGCGTGATCTGCAAAAAAGCGCCATGTTCGGGGCATCTTGACCTTTCCGTGAAATTGCGGTATATTCTGCCTGTACCGGGGCCGGTACGCTGCGGGAGGCGATCGAGCTGTTCTGGACCTTCCGGGTGCCCCGGGGCGGGAACGCAGGAAAAGATTGAAAAACAGTTGTTATTTTTCGGAAAACCGTGCTATAATGATGCGGTAGTTACACGAAGCAGCACATTGCTCTATCTTAAATTCAGGGAGGGAATACTGTGTTACTGAAAGACAAAGTCGCCATTGTGACCGGCGGGAGCCGGGGGATCGGATACGCCACGGTGAAGGCGTTTTTGCAGGAGGGCGCCAAGGTGGTGCTCTGCGCCAGCCGGGAGGCCACCGCTGCCAAGGCCGTGGAGGAGCTTCGCAAGGAAGTCCCCGGCGCCGAGGTGGAGGGCATCTGGCCCAACATCAGCAGCCTCGAGAGCGTGCAGAAAGCCTTTGACGAGGTGGGCGAAAAGTACGGACGCATCGATATTCTGGTGAACAATGCCGGTACTTCCGACATGATGCCTTTTGAGCAGTACACCGAGGAGAACTTTGACAAGGTCATGGATCTCAACCTCAAAGCCGCGTTCTGCTGCACCCGGGCGGCGGAGAAGTGGATGAGCCGGCAGGGGAGCGGCGTGGTGCTGAGCACCTCCTCCATGGTGAGCATCTACGGCCAGCCCTCCGGCGTGGCCTACCCCACTTCCAAGTTCGCCGTCAACGGCCTTACCCTCTCTCTGGCCAGAGAGCTGGGCCCCAAGGGCATCCGGGTGAACGCCGTGGCCCCCGGCATCACGGAGACGGACATGATGAAGGCCGTGCCCAAGGAAATCATCGATCCGCTGATCGCCCAGATCCCTCTGCGCCGTCTGGGCCAGCCCGAGGACATCGCCAACGCTTTCGTCTTCCTGGCCTCCGACTACGCCTCCTATATCACCGGCGTGGTGCTCCAGGTGGACGGTCTCGCCAAGACCTGAACAGTTTTTCCGGGCAAAACCCACGGAGAAGCCTTGCTTTTCCGTGGGTTTTTGATATCATGGGCTCATTCGGACAAAGAAGGGGGCGGATACTGTGGAACATAAGGGCACCGTGCGGCTGGAGACGGAAAGACTGGTGCTGCGGCGTTTTGTCCTGGACGATGCGGAGAATATGTACAAAAACTGGGCCTCGCAGGAGGAGGTGACCCGCTACCTCACCTGGGGCGTCCACGACAGCGTGGACGTGACACGCGCCATCCTCCGGAGCTGGCTGGAGGACTATGAACGGGAGGACTGCTACGCCTGGGCCATGGAGCTGAAGGAACTGGGCGAGGTGATCGGCAGCATCTCCGCGGTGGCTCTCCACCCCGGGACGGAGTCGGTGGAGCTGGGCTACTGCATGGGCAGACGCTGGTGGGGACAGGAACTGATGCCGGAGGCTGTCCGGGCCGTGGAGCGGTTTCTTTTTGAGGAGGTGGGCTGCCTCCGCATCGCCGCCGCCCACGATCGGGACAACCCCAAGTCCGGCCGGGTCATGGAAAAGGCCGGTATGAGCCGGGAGGGCACGCTGCGTGCCTCCGGGCGCAATAACCGGGGCATTGTGGACATGGTGTGGTACTCCATTCTGCGGCAGGAGTACGAAGAAAAGAAAAGCTGAAATATCCAGGGGACGGCTCTCCCACCGGGAAAGCCGTCCCCTTTTCATGCAGTTATTCCTTTTGAAGAAATGCCTCCGCCAACGCCGCGGCCTCGCTGAGGTAGTCCCCCTCGCCGTGGAGCCAGTGGATGCTCCCGTCCCGGCGGAACCAGGTCATCTGCCGCTTGGAGAACTGCCGGATGGCCGTGGAGAGCGCTGCGCGGAAGGCCGCCTCGCTCTCAAATTCCCCCTGCAAATAGCGGTAGATGAAGCGGTACTCCAGCCCCAGATCCATGAGGTAGCGCCCCTCGCCCCCGGCGGAAAGGTAATCCCGCACCTCGTCCACCATGCCCTGCTTCAGCCGCGCGTCCAGCCGTTCGTCGATGCGCCGCTGTAAGACCTCCATGGGCCAGGTGAGGCCCAGCTGCAACGCGTCGTAGCGGGGAGCGTTTTCCGCCGCGCCCTGCCCGCCGCTGCGGCTCTTCTCGATGCAGCGGATGATGCGGCGCTTGTTGCGGTAGTCGGAAGGGTTGCCCTTCAGCCGCTGAAGCTCCTGGGGGGGCAGCAGGGGATAGAGTGCCTCCAGCTCCTTGCCCTCCAGCTCCTTCCGCAGCGCCTCGTCCGGCTCCCCCTGCATCAGCGCGTAGCCTTTCACCACCGCCGACACATAGAGCCCCGTGCCGCCCACCAGCATGGGCACATGACCCCGCCCCACGATCTCCGGGATCAGGCGGTAACACTCGCTCTGGTAGTCCGAGACGGAGAACGGCTCCCCAATCTTCCGCACGTCCAGCAGATGGTGGGGCACCAGCGCCCGCTCCTCCGCCGTGACCTTGCCGCAGCACAGATCGAAGCCCTCGAAGATCTGCCGGGAGTCCGCCGAGAGGATCTCGCCGCCGAAGCGCTGGGCCAGGGCGATGCCCAGAGCGCTCTTTCCCGAGGCGTTGGTGCCCACCACGCAGATGAGTTTTTCTTTTTCCATGTCAGTTCCCCCTGTCTCCGTAAGTTGCCGCTTTGCCCGCCCCGGCGGCGCGCTCGCAGCAGAGCCGCAGCAGGGTCTGGGAGAAGCCGTAGCGGCGCTGCATGAGCTGCAGATCCCCCAGCGCAGGCGTCTCGCTCCGGCGGAGACGGCAGCGGAGCATGAGATTTTTGGGGGTGTGGGAGAGATCCACAAATTCGATCACATCCACCTCGTAGCCGCAGCGCTCCATCAGCTCGGCGCGGAGGGCGTCGGTAAGCAGGGCGCTCATGCGCTCTTTGATGATGCCGTGCTTCTGGAATATGTCCAGTTCCCCGCCCTTGCGGAGGGAGAGATTGACCTCGTGCTGGCAGCAGGGCACGGAGAGAATGTGGGGGATGCGGTTGCGGATGGCGTAATCCAGGGCGTAGTCCGTGGCGGTGTCGCAGGCGTGGAGCGTCACCAGCATGTCCACATCCTGCCCGTCCGCCGTGTCCCGGCTCACATCGCCCTGCACAAAGCGCAGCGTGTCGTAGCCGTAGCGCCCGGCGATGGCGTTGCAGCGCTCCACCACATCCGCTTTCAGATCGTAGCCGATGATCTCGGAACGAAGTCCGCGCTTCACGGTCAGATAGTAGTAGAGGATGAATGTCAGGTAGCTCTTGCCGCAGCCGAAGTCCATGATGCGGATGTGATCGCCGGAAAAGTGCCGCAGCTCGTCGTCCACCAGCTCGAGAAAACGGTTGATCTGCTTGTATTTGTCGTAACGGGCGTGTATAATACGGTAGTCCTCCGTAAAAATGCCCAGATCCACCAGCGCGGGCACCGCCTCCCCCTCGGGGAGCAGATAGCTCTTCTCCCGGTCGTGGGCGCGGGGCGCGGGGGCGGAGAGGTCGTTGGGGACGCGGCTGCGCCGGAGCTTTTTGCCGTACTGGCTGTAGGTGACCGTTTCCCCCGGGAGCACAGCGCACAGCTGCCGGTAGTGGGGGAGCAGCTCCTCCAGACGGCGGAGGGCGCCGTCAGTGTCGAGATTTTCATGAAAGGCTTTTTTGTCCGCAAAGCTCTCCAGCTGCCACATTCTCTGTCCCCGCAGCTCCACGGGGCGCAGCGTGAACTTATCGGGCGCTTCGCCGCCCTTGCGCTCCGGGGCGCTCCCCGTGAGCTTTACCGTATTCTCCAGCCGGCCCAGCTCGGCCAGCAAACGCGCAGCATCCATAATGCCTCCGTAAGGGAAAAGTTTTCCCCATTATACCCGAACCGTATCCTTTTGCATAGCCCCCTTTGATCGCCGAACGGCGGCTTTTGGGGGGAGAATTATCTCAGACAGGGAGGAAAAGAACATGAAAACCGCCGTTATCTCCTGCCGTACCGTGGAAGACGAGGTCACCGCCGCCGCCGCGCGCGCCGGGGTGGATTACCCCGTCACCTGGCTCGAATCCGGCCTCCACAACACCCCCAACATCCTCCGGGAGCGCCTTCAGGAGACGCTGGACGGACTGGACGCGGAGAGGGTGTTGCTGGCCATGGGCTACTGCGGCAACGCCATCTCCGGGGTGAGGGCCGGGGAGCACGAGCTCATCGTGCCGCGGGTGGACGACTGCATCTCGCTGCTGCTGGGCAGCGTGGAGCGGCGGGTGGAGGTCTCCAAAGAGCTGTCCGCCTACTTCTTTACCGAGGGATGGATGCGCGGAGAGCGGAACATCTGGAACGAGTACCTCTACACCGTGGAGAAATACGGCGAGGATATGGCCGACACCATTATGGAGATGATGTACTCCCACTATAAGACGCTGGCGCTGCTGGACTGTGGTGTGGGGGATCTGGACGCCCTCAGCGAGCAGGTGCGCCCCCTGGCCGAGGCGCTGGGGCTGGAGCGGAAACGGGTGGGGGCCACGCTCTCCTACATCGAGCAGCTCTTCACCGGCCCCTGGGACGACGAGCGCTTTCTGGTCGTCCCCGAAGGAGGCGTCATCGGGGAAAAGGATCTCCGGCTGAAGGTCTCCGGCACCGGACTGCAATAAGGCCCCGGCGGCCGCCCGAAGGTTTCATAAAAGAAGGCTTCCCCGTACAAAGCGCAGTGTTCATAAGACGGTTAACAGCCACAGCAGTTTTCACTGCTGTGGTTGTTCTTGTATTTTTCCTGCTAAGTGATAATATGGAACCGAACAGACCGATAAATCGGGAATTTGTACCTCGTTCAGACTATACATTCTTTCCCATCATATACGCTTCTTGCATACACTTTGTATCTTTGATTTCTCCTGCGTGATATACCCCGGTTCCGTAGATGATGCCTTTTTCTACTGCTCCCTCCACACAGTCAGCATATCCTCTAAAGCATGCCAGTGTGGTGTCCATAGATTCCTTTTCTCCATCAGCCGCAGTCATTATATAATACATTTCTTTGTTCTTCACTTCTGTCCAACGGCACACGCTTCTATCAATCACAGCCTTTAACTGT
>JAQXJT010000035.1 GCA_029009095.1 bacterium | reverse complement strand
GGTAAATGGCATCAGAGAAGAGGTTGTACGCCGTATCTTTACTGTTCGCGTGAATATCAATCAGAAACTTGAACGCAAAAGCGTTTCCAAAGATTTCAATACCGCTCAGAATGCAGGCTCAGGAATTAAGAAACAGCCTATCAAAGCTGGCAAAAAAATTGGTCGCAACGATCCTTGCCCATGCGGTAAGCTTCGCCCAAACGGTCTGCCTATGAAATATAAGGACTGCTGCGGCAAAAACCTCTGAAAAAAAGAAAGGAAGTCTATGGCATTTACCTCGTATGAATATAAAGGGCTCTGCTGGAGCTGTTCGGACGCGCTGCCGGTGAAGCATCTCTTCTCCGGGCGACTGGGCGAGCCGGGGGACTGGCCCTACTCCGCCGACCGGGAGGAGAGATGGCTGCGGGATGAGGTGCAAAACCGGGTGCGGGGCATCTGGACGGATCTCTGCGAGGGCGCAGGGCTGCCCGGAGCCGTCTGCTTTACCCGGCAGGTCCACGGCAGCGCCGTGCGCCGCCCGGCCCGGGAGGAGGCCACCCTGCCGCCCCTCCACACCCTGCCCCCCGACTGCGACGGGCTCTGCACCGGCGAAAAGGGGCTCCCTCTGGCGGTGTTCACCGCCGACTGCGTCCCGGTGCTCCTCTGCGACCGGGCCGGAACGGCCGCCGCCGCCCTCCACTGCGGCTGGAAGGGCACCGCCCGGGATATGATCGGCAGCGGCGTGGCGGCGCTCAGGGAGCTGGGGGCGGAGAGCGGAGAACTCTGCGCCGCCATCGGCCCCGCCATCGGCGCGTGCTGCTTCGAGGTGGGCTTCGAGGTGGTGGAGGCCATGATCGCCCTGCTGGGCGGGGACGCTGAAGGAGTCTGGTGGCCCGAGGAGGGCGTAAAGGACAAGTACATGGTGGATCTCAAGGAGGTCAACCGCCGCCGCCTGATGCAGCTGGGCGTGCCGGAGAGCCGGATCGATGTCTCCCCGGACTGCACCATCTGCCAGGGAGAGCGCTACTGGTCCCACCGCTCCACGAAGGGACTCCGGGGCACCCAGGCGTCCATCATCATGCTCTGAGGGGGAGAACGCCTCTCCGCCGGGAGCACGACCCCTTTGGGAGGAAAACATGAAACATACATACCGAATGATCGCCCTGCTCCTCTGTCTGAGTCTGACGCTGTCCGCCTGCGGCGGCTGCGGGAAGAAAGAGATCGTGGAGGAGGAAGCCCCCGACAGCAATATGAACGACACCGTCTCCGGCCAGCTGCTCACCGGCGGCAAGGCGGCGGACGATGTGTTCTCCCTGGCGGTGGACTTCGACAAGAGTCTCAACCCCCTGCGTACCACCTCCTCGGCCAGCCTGCTCATCAGCGGACTGGTCTACGACAATGTGTTCGAGGTGGATGCGAACTATAACCTCTCCAGCCGCGTGGTCACCGACTGGGTCTGCAACGAGGAGGGCAACTTCTGGACGCTGACCGTGGACACCTCCATTCCCATGCACGACGGAAGCACCCTCACCGCCTACGACGTGGCCTATTCCATCCAGCGGGCCATGATCTACTCCAAACACTTCGGCAGCCGCCTCTGCTCGGTGCAGGGCTGCACGGCCTATGCCCCGGATCAGCTGTGCATCTCCACCCTCTACCCGGATACCCGCCTTCCCTACCGCCTGACCATTCCCGTGATCAAGCAGGGGAGCATCCTCTCCGTGGCCCCGGCCGGTTCCGGCCCCTATTGCTTCGGCTACAGCGAAGCGGAGGAGGCGGAGCCTACCCCCACCCCGGAGAGCGCCGGAGACGCGGAGCCCACGCCCAGCCCCTCCCCTGACGGGGGAGAGGAGCGCATCCCCGATCTGCTGCGGGCCTTCTCCCAGTACGGCGGGGAGGGAACGCTGCCCATCGACACCATCTACCTGCGGGAGTACACCGACCCCGCCTCCATGATCACCGAGTATGAGAGCTCGCTGGTGGATCTGGTGGTCAACGACCCCACAGGGGTGTACAACATGGGCTACGGCGGCATGAACGAGCGGCGGGTGTTCCCCACCACCAATATGCACTATATCGGCTTCAACGGCTACAGCAACTTCCTCTGCTACGCCGCCTACCGCCACGCGCTCAACTATGTCATCGACCGGGCGGGCATCTGCCGGGACATCATGGACGGCTGGGCCGACCCGGCCACCCTGCCCATCAACCCCGCCTGCGATCTCTACGACACGGAGCTGGCCGCAACGCTGGACTACGATCTGGAGCAGTGCCGCGCGGAGCTGGAGGCCCTGGGCTGCCGGGACCTGGACGGGGACGGGCAGCTGGAGTTTGCCCTCTCGGGCAGCAAGGTGGAGATCGATCTGAAATTCATCGTCTGCTCCGACACCGCCGCCAAGGTCACCTCCGCCCGGCGGATCTGCGAGGCCATGCAGGAAGTGGGCTTCCCCGTGACGCTTCAGGAACTCCCCTGGAAGGAATACCAGGACCGCCTGGCCAACCCCACCGACGAGGACACCAACAAGGCCACCTTTGATATGTACTATGACGAGGTGGCGCTCACCGCCGACTGGGACATGATGCCCTTCTTCACCGAGGAGGGCGCGCTGAACTACGGCAAGTGGAAGGTGGACGATGTGCTCAACGCCATTCAGGGCTACATGTCCGCCGATCCCACCGACGGCGTGAAACAAAAGGAGCAGTGCCTCAACATGTGCCGGGTGCTCAGCGAGCAGGCGCTGGTGCTGCCCGTGTGCTTTGAGCGGCGGGTGGCCATCTCCCACCTGGGCGTGATCCGCGGAATGCGGGCCAGCCAGTACAATCTCTTCACCAACATGACCGACTGGACCATCCAGCTGGGGTAAAACCGTGAAAACCGGGGCGGCAGCGCCCCGCACAACCTATCATACAGGAGGAATTGCGACATGACCGATCGGGAACTTCTCAACGCAGCCAGAGAGGCGTCCAAAAACGCCTATGTACCCTACTCCAAATTCCATGTGGGCGCCGCGCTGGAGTGCGCGGACGGCCGGGTGTTCACCGGCTGCAATGTGGAGAACGCCGCGCTGGGCAGCACCATCTGCGCCGAGCGCACCGCTCTGGTCAAGGCTATCAGCGAGGGATGCCGGGACTTTGCGCGCATCGCCGTCTGGGGGGAGGGGCAGGACTACTGCTATCCCTGCGGCGCCTGCCGGCAGGTGCTAGTGGAGTTCGCCCCGGATATGGAGGTGCTGGTGGGGCGCATGGACGGCAAGTATGTGAGCTACAGGCTCCGGGAGCTGCTGCCGGGGATCTTCAACTTCTGAAAAAGAGCGCCCCGGCGGGGCCTTGCGTGAAGGAAGAAAAAAGAAACCGATATTACGGGGAGGTAACCATGAAAAAGAATTGGCTCAGTATCGTTTTGATCGTGGCTGCCGTTGTTTTGGCAGTATTCTCCTGGCGCTGCCTTCCTGATGTCGTGACCGTACAGGTGGGGCTTGACGGCCGGGCGACGAATACCCTGCCCAAGATGGCGGCAATCGTGATTCCGCTGGGGCTGTCGCTCGTTGGCTCTCTCATGAGCTTGACGGCCAAAGAGGGAAAGAACAACAGGGGCATGGTTCTCGCGCTGGCGGGTCTGGCCGTCATGGCGCTGAGTTTGCTCCTTAACCACTGATCGCCGTGCCGCGCCGGAAACGAAAACATCCTCCGTATGGTCAACCCATACGGAGGATGTTTTTTCCTGTTTTACAGGGCATTGGATCTCATCATTTCCCCGATTCTCTTCAGGATATGACCTGTCATGAAGAAAACCGTCTCAAAATGCATATAATCGAGAGTATTCTCATCAAACAGAAAATTCAATCTTGCGGGAAAATCATCGTCCGCCTCCCAAAACTGGAGGATGACCGGCAAAAAGGGAAACGGATACAGCTTTACCGCCACGTCGCCTTTCAGTCCGGGATCGTCTCCGAGGAAACTGCACACACATTCCAGCTCCTTTTGCTTCCCGCTGAAACTGCCGGCCGCATTCTGAAACAGATTGCTGCCGCTGCCGCTTGTTTTCACGGTCCCTTTCAGCAGATTGACCGGGCAGAAATTCCCCGAAAGGCTACAGTCATCTTTGGAATAACAGAGTATATCGTAAATCGTCATGGACTCATTGAAGTCCGCTTCCACGCTGGTGGAGAAATCATTTTCCGACCACTCCACCACACCGGTTTTCCGATCGATCCTGTACTCCCTTGACATAAAATTTATGTAAATGTAGCTTGCGTCGTTCCGAAGCGAGAACTTCCGGATCATGTTCTCCTGATCGTATTTTACGAATTCTCCGCGCATCTGATTGCGCGTGATCTCATAATTGGTTGCCATGGTTCATCTCTCCTCTCCGGTAAACGGGTCTGAAAAACAAACTGTTCCGGCCAGAGCGGCGCTCACATGAGCGGGGCAAAGAGACGGAGCACATCCTGCAAAAGCCGCAGGAAGATGTTGCCCCGGCAGTCCTCGTAGCGGATCGGCTGGCAGCTCTCCAGGGTGCGGAGAAAGTCCTCCTTGACCTCTATGACGGCGCTGCTCCCCAGCATCAGCGCGCCGCACTCAAAGTGGAGGTAGAGGCTGCGAAAGTCCATGTTGGTGGAGCCCACCACGGCGACGGAGTCGTCGGAGACGAAGGTTTTCGAGTGGATGAAGCCGGGAGTGTACTCGTAGACCTTGACCCCGCCCCGGATCAGATCCCGGTAGTAGGAGCGGGTGGTCATGTGGACGAACCAGTTGTCCGCCTTGTGGGGGGCCACGATGCGCACGTCCACGCCGCTCTTGGCGGCCAGACACAGGGCGGAGACGGTACTGTCGTCGATGATGAGGTAGGGCGTGTTGATGTACACATAGTCCCGGGCGGTGTTCAAAATCTGCTGGTAGACATGCTCGCCCACATTCTCATCGTCCAGGGGGCTGTCGGCGTAGGGCTGCACATAGCCCTCCGCCTGCACGGGGCAGGGCTCGTCCTTCCAGGGGTAGTAGCGCCCGTAGTCCTCCTCCTGCCGGGAGCAGAGCGTCCAGGTCTGCAAAAAGATCAGTGTCAGGCTCCAGGCGGCGCTGCCCTCCAGCACCACCGCGGCGTCCAGCCAGTGGCCGAAGCGCTGCACGGCGTTGATGTATTCATCCGCCAGATTGACGCCGCCGGTGAAGGCCACCTTGCCGTCGATCACGGCGATCTTCCGGTGGTCGCGGTTGTTCTGCATGGCCGAGAGGACGGGACGGAAGGGGTTGAAGACGCAGCATTCGATGCCGTATTCCCGCAGTTGCCTGGCGTAGCCCTTGGGCAGCTTCAGCAGGCAGCCGAAGTCGTCGTAGAGCACACGCACCAGGACGCCCCCGGCGGCCTTGCGCTTGAGGATCTCCAGAATCTTCCCCCACATCTCCCCCTCCTGCACGATGAAATACTCCAGGAAGATGTAGTGCTCCGCCTTCTCCAGCTGCGCAAGAAGCTCCTCCCAGAAGCGCTCGCCCGGAGAGAGATAGCGCGCGCTGGTGTTGGCGTAGGCGGGGAAGCCGGCGTAGTCCTGCAGATAGCGGATCTGGGTCTGATGCTCGGGGAAGCGGGCGGCGGCCTCCTCCCCCGCTGTGCCGGGCAGGGCGAAAAGGGGCTGGGCCTTCTCCTGCACCCGGCCGATATGATGGGAGAAGTATCGGGAAGAGGTCTGCAGGCAGTAGAGCAGGTAGAAGAGCCCGCCGAACAGGGGGAAGGCCAAAATCAGGATGGCCCAGGCGGTCTTATAGGCGCCTTTTCCCTTTTTGGAGACAATGTAGAGCACCGCCAGGATGCTCGCCAGGGTCAAAACCTCGCTGATGCGCTGGGACAGCAGACTGCCGCGGATCACCAGATCCAGCAAAAACCAGACCTGGATCAGCAGCAGCATGATGGTCAGGAGCCGCCGGTTGAACAGGCTCCAGAATTTTCTCATCCCCATATCTTTCCTTTCCCTCTGTTGTGGCGCCGGGACGCCTCTTTCCCTCTATTCCATACCCCGCCACCAGCGGCGGGTGTATTTTTCGTACTGACTCAGTTCCATTCTCTCGCCCAGACGCGGCGTGACGCAGGGGATGCCCTCCGCCGCCGCAGCGCGGACGAAACGCTCGGGGGGGTCGTCCCAGGCATGGCGGGAGAGCACAAAGGCTCCCCAGTGGATGGGCATGACCGTTTTTGCCCCCAGCGCTCTGGCGGCGCGGATGCTCTCCTCGGGGAACATATGGCAGTAGTGCCAGTCCATGCTGTACTGGGCGCAGTCCAGCATGGCCAGATCAAAGTCCCCGTAGCGGTCATGGATGGCGGCGAAGTGGGCCCCGTAGCCCGTGTCGCCGCTCTCGAAGATCTGCGTGTGTCCGTCCCGGAGCACCCAGGAGCAGCAGAGGGTGCGCTGGGGGTCGCTGAGCGTCCGTCCGCCGTTGTGGCGGCAGGGGGTGCAGCACACCGTGAGCCCGTCGAAGTCCCGCTCCTCCCACCAGCTCATGGCATGAATGCGGCCTTTCTCGATGCCCCAGCTCTGCAGGTGCTTCTCCAGTCCCAGCGGCACCACGAAGGCCCCCACCTTCCCTTTCAGCCGGAGCAGGCTGTCCCGGTCCATGTGGTCGTAGTGGTCGTGGGTGAGCAGCAGCAGGTCGATGTGGGGCAGCTCCCCGGGCCTGACGGCCGGGCGGGAGAAACGGACGAGGGAGCGGAGAGGGAAGGGAGCGCAGCGGCGGGAGAACACCGGGTCGATGAGGATGTTTTTCCCGTGCATCTGCACGAGCAGCGTGGAGTGACCAAACCAGGTCACCGCCGCCTCCTCCGTCTCGGCAAAGTTGGGCTTCACCGTGGGGAGCAGGTGCCGGGGACGCTGGGGCTTCCGGGAGAGGGGCACATCCGTCTCCACCCCCTTCAAATTCCACACGGCGGGGTTGAGGAACCGCCGCCCGTCATAGTTGACGGCGCGGGCGGCGTAGGCAAGGCGATCCTCCCTGCCGGGGCCTTTCCCCCAGAAGGGACGGCGCAGGACATGCGCGGCCGCCGCCCCGGCGGCCGCGGCAGAGGCGGAGAGGAGAAGCCACTTGGATTTTTTCACGGTATTCGACCTCCCGGTAAGAGCACAGTAACTTCTATCATTGTAGGGAGAAAATGTGAACAAATCTACAGCGGCGGGGGGCGGCGGACGGAAAAAAGGACCCAAAGCGCGGCGCGGAGGCCCCGCGCCGCCTTATTCGAGCCCGCTCTCCCTCCAGACGAAGCGGAAGAGATCCGCGTCCATCATTTTCAGCGAGGCGGCGTAGCGGGCGGAGACCAGGGCGGAGATCGCTTCTGCCTGGCCGCGCAGTACGGCGTCGGTGATCCCCTCCTTTCCGTCAGCGGTCTCCAGAGCGTCGCCGGCGGCGTTGTAGCGGAACTCCTCCGTGAGGAAGCTCTTGTTGTAAAGGGCGGCCACATGAGGCCCCTCGGAGAAAACGTCTGTGCCCGGCAGCAGCCGGGAGTCGTAGGGGATGCCGAAGAGGTTGAGCACCGTGGGGAGAATGTCCACGTTGCAGCAGTAGCTGCCGCAGCGGATGGGCTCCGCCTCCAGCGCGCCGCACCAGAGGATACAGGTGTCGTGGTAAAGCTCAAAGTCCATATCCACACGGTGTCCCGCCAGCTGCGCAACGCCGTCGTCCGACAGGTAGTAGGGGGTGTGGTCCCCGGCCAGCACGATGACGGTGCTCTCCAGCTTCCCCGCCTCCTCCAGCCGCTTCAGCAGATACTCCATGGCCCTGTCCAGCTCCAGGTTGCACGCGAGATAGCAGAGTGCCTCTTCGCTGTAACCCTCCGCCCGCTCCCCCAGCCTCCGCCGTACTTCGGGGTAGTTCTTGCTGGCCATGCCGTTATATCTGAGCCCGTAGCCTCCGTGGCCGCTGAAGGTCATATAGTAGGCGTGGAAGCGCTCTTCGGCGATGTAGTCGTCCACGGACTGCTCCATCATCTCCAGATCGGAGGAGGGCCAGATGGGCGTAAAGGTCATGCCGTCGTTCATGAATTTGCACTCATAGCCCAGATTTGGGAGGGAGAGATTGCGGAAGTAGTACTCGCCGATGTAGTTGTGGTAGCCCCGGGACACATAGCCCTCCTGCCGGAAGAGAGTACCCAGGCCGAAGGGCATGAGTTTGTCCGCCGACTGGGGCATACTGCCCACGGCGGTGCCCTTCCTGGCGTCCCGGGACACGTCCGGCCACAATCCGGTGAGCAGCGCGTATTCCCCGTTGGTGGTGGTGTTGCGGAAACTGTTGTAGTAGTTTTCGAGAATGACGCCTCCGGAGGCCAGACGGCAGAGGGTGGGGGTCACATCTTCGTCCAGCGCGAAGGAGGAGAAGGACTCGGCGCAGATGTAAATGAGGTTGCAGCCCTCAAAAAGCCCGGTGTACTCGTTTTGAGCGGTGCCCGGCAGGGAGGAAAAGTAGCGGCATAGCTCCTTTATCTGCGGATCCTCCGTGCGCTCTTCCAGCGCGGCGAAGTCCAGCGCCTCCAGGATGTTCCTCTGCCGGGCGTCCGTCTCCGCCCCGCTTTCCGCATCTTCCGGCGCCGCCGAAGGGGCAGGGGTGGCGAGGGGCAGGATGAGATCCGGCTCCGCCCCGCTGCCAAAGAGGTAACTGCGCCCTTCCAGCAGCGTGGTGGTCAGCGCCCCCAGCCGGGAAGCGGCGGTGTCCGTGTCCATATAGGCGTTGTGGTAGGCGGCGTAGGGGGAGGCGCCGCCGGTGCCCCCGAGCCGCAGCGCCCCGGCCCCGGCCGCCCAGAGGAGAGCCATCGCCGCCGGGGCGGCCAGATGGAGCCGCCAGTCATAGCCGGGGGCGGCGTCCTTCCGGAGGAAGAGCAGCGAGAGAGCCAGGGGCAGAAGAAAGAGCGCGATGACCCCCACGGAACCTTTCAGTACCGGCATCATGGCCCAGCCGAAGTTGCCCAGGGCCGCGCCGCCCATGCCCATCAGGGAGACGGACAGGAGCGAGCCGAAGGTGCGGAAGTAGATGAGCTGGGTCAGGTAGTAGACGGAGAGCGCCGCCGTGCAGAGCACGGGGAGGGCGCGGTTGAGCCGGGGCGTCCGCTTCCAGCCGCACAGCAGCGTGGGGAGCAGGGCCTGGGCGGGGAGAAACAGGAGAAACGCCCAGCCGCTCCGGGCCCGTCCGCCCCGCAGCTGCAAAGCGAGAAACACTTCCCAGAAGAGGAGGGCGGCGGAAAAGAAGAGAAAGTAGGTGAGCATGGGCGGGAAACGGCGCGAAGAGGGACGGTTCATGGAAAAGCTCCTTTGCGTGGGTAGTGTGTCTGAGACAGAAAATAACCCCATTATAATAGGAAACCCCAAAAAAGCAAGAGCAAAGGGGGAGAGGCGGAACCGGCAAAAAAAGTATGAAAGATATCGAAAATTCTCCCATAAAAACACTTGAACTGCTGTATACGGCTTGTTATAATAACTTTAACATCGTATTACCATAAATTAAAATCATAACTAGGGAAAGGAAAATGGATTATGCTGACACCGAAAGAAAACTACCTTCGTATGCTTGAGCGTGAGATCCCTGAATATGTTCCCTCTTTCTATGATCCCTATTCCGACCATGTGGCGGAAGAATTGCTGACCCCCGTATCCGCGCCCGAGGGCACATACATCACCTCTTTCGGCGTGGAGTACATCGCCTGCGAGAGCATGAACATGGGCGCCATGCCCAACCCCAACAAGATCCTCTGCCCGGACATCACCCGCTGGGATCAGTATATCAAGAAGCCCGACGTGTCCGGCCGGGACTGGGAGAGCTACTATAAGGCGCAGGAGAAGAACTGGGACCGCACCAACCGGGCGCTGAACGTGGGCGGCGGCGACTACTGGCTGACGGCGGTTTCCTTCCTCGGGTTTGAGGGCACCATGATGGCCATGTATGAGGAGCCGGAGTGCCTGAAGGCCATGCTGGAGTATGTCTCCGAGTTCTATATCGAGGTGCTCAAAAAGCAGATCTACTACACGAAGCCCGACATTCTGGGCCTGATGGACGACGACGCGGCCTACCAGATGCCTTTCTTCTCCCTGGAGATGCACCGGGAGTTCTTCAAGCCTCTCCAGCAGATGCATATCGACATTGCCCACGAGAGCGGGATGTTCGTCACCCGTCATGACTGCGGCAAGTGTGAGCAGCTGATCCCCGACTGGATCGAGCAGGATATCCGCTCCTGGTCGCCCGCCCAGACCAGCAACGATCTCAAGGGCATCAAGGCCAAGTACGGCAACAAGATCGCCATTGAAGGCGGCTGGGACAAT
Organism: bacterium; assembly: GCA_029009095.1. Classification (GTDB taxonomy): domain Bacteria; phylum Bacillota; class Clostridia; order Oscillospirales; family Oscillospiraceae; genus Apopatocola. The sequence continues at coordinate 3,044 of JAQXJT010000035.1, read as the reverse complement.
CAGGGCGAGCTGGGCTTCCCCACGGTGGCGATCCCGCGGCTGAAGGACGCGCTGGCGGAATATGTGGACACGCTGGCTCCCGGCGGCGGCTTCGTCTACATGGTCATGCTCAACGGCGCGCCCACCGACCCCGAAGTGGCCGAGCGCAACGCCGTCATCAAGGACTTCTACGAGGACTACGTCCGCAACTACTATAAGAACCACTGAGCTTGTCTTTGCCCCGTGCCGCCGGACAGACCGGGGTTTCCCCGGGCGGAGTCCGCGGGAAATTCTGATCGATTTTGCCGGGAAGGTTTGTTTTTCCACGCCGGTGTGGTATACTGAAAAACAGCGATACCGGGACTTCGCCCGGCGCTGGGCGGGAAAACCGCCGGTGCTTACAGGACAGAAAGGATGTTATCTATGAGACTGGAAGGAAAAACTGTGGTCGTTACCGGGGCGTCCTCCGGCATGGGCAAGGCAATTGTGGAGCTTTTTGTGAAAGAAGGAGCCAATGTGGTGGCCGTGGCCCGGCGGATGGAGCGGCTGGAGGAGCTGGCCGGGGCGCTGAAGGACGCGCCGGGCCGGGTGCTGCCGTTCCGCGGTGATATGTCCCGGGCAGAGGACAACGAGGCCATGATCGATGCCGCCGTGAAGGAGTTCGGGCGGCTGGACGTCCTGGTGAACAACGCGGGCATCATGGACGACATGGGCCCCATCGGGGACTTTACCGATGAAAAGCTGCAACAGGTCTTCGCGGTGAACACCTTCGGCCCCGCCTACGCCATGCGCAAGGCTGTACGGGTGTTCTGCGAACAGGGCGGCGGCGGCAACATCATCAATGTGGCCTCCGTGGGCGGTATGCGAAGCTGCGCCGGCGCCGTGTACTGCGCCAGCAAGGCGGCGGTGATCTCCATGACGAAAAACACCGCCTATATGTACCAGCCCCAGGGCATCCGCTGCAACGCCATCGCCCCCGGCGGCATCAACACGGAGATCAGCACCTCCATGGGCACGCCCAATATGGCGGGCTACGGCCGGGTGAAGAACGTGCTGGCCACTGCCCCCGCGCCGGGCGAGGGCGGGGACATCGCCGCCGCCGCGCTCTTCCTGGCCTCCGACGAGTCCCGGTATGTCAGCGGCGACGTGCTGGTGGTGGACGGAGGCTGGATCGCCGGATAAGCGGCGCCGGGGGCGGACGGGACTGGGATATATGAGAAAAAGACGAGAGAAAGCCCTGCCGCTGCTGCTGTTGCTGCTGACGCTGGCGGCCTGCACGAAAAAAGAGGCGCCCGCCGCAGCGGAAAGAGCGGCGGGGGAAAGAGCGGCAACGGAGGCGGAGATGGAGGCGGAAAGTCCGGGGATGGAGGAGCAGCCATCCCCCTACGACACGGTGGAGGAGATCGTGCTGCGGGGAGATGAGAGCCGGGAAGAGCTCTTCGAGCTGCCAAAGTATACCCGTCTCCGCCGGGTGGACGCCACGGCATACCCCTGCGGGGAGGAGCTGCTTGCGCTGTGGGAGACCATGCAGGCGGGTCCCGGGGCGGCGTGCGAGATAGAGTGGACGGTGCCCCTGGAAGGGGAGAACTACTCCTCCCTCTGCACGGAGCTGGACTTCACGGGCCGGGAGCTGGAGGATAACGCCGAACTGATGGAGATGCTCCGCTACTTCCCCCGGCTGGAGCGGGTCAACCTGCTCTCCAGCGGCCTGACTCACGGGGATGTGGCGCCCCTGGCGGACCGCTATGAGAACATCCGCTTTCTGTGGGAGGTGGAGTTTGTAAACTACCGCGTCCGCAGCGACGCGCAGGTATTCTCCACCCAACGGGGCGCCACCGGTGGCCTGGGCGGCATCGCCGGGGAGGATCTGGCGCCGCTGTTCCGCTACTGCACCGATCTGGTGGCGCTGGACATCGGGCACAACCAGGTGCACGACCTGACTCCTCTGACCAATCTCAGACACCTGAAAGTGCTGATCCTCGCGGACAACGGCATCCGGGATATTTCCCCGCTGGCGGAGTTGACGGAGCTGGAGTATCTGGAGCTGTTTTTGAACCGGGAGATCGCGGACTTTTCGCCGCTCAACGCCCTGACGAAGATGGTGGACATCAACCTCTCCTACTGCGAAAAGCTGGATTCGCTGGAATTCATGGAAAATATGCCCGGGCTGAAGCGGTGCTGGGTGCGGCTGACCCATCTCGACCGCGAGAAGGTGAACGAGGCCCGGGAGCGGTATCCGGAGGTGGAGCTGATGTTCGCCAGCCGGAGCATCTCCGCCACCTGCGGCACCTGGCGGGCCGAGGAGCGGAACATCGCCATCCGCACCGCTTTTGCGCGGTGGAAGGATGTGGTGGAGTTCCGGGACTGGGAGCATGTCGTCTACCGGGAGGGCGCAATCATCATGCCCGCCAGGCCGGAGATCAGCTGACAGGCAGGGAGTTCCCTGCCGGCAGATAGAAAAAATGAAAAGGGGCGTATAACATGACAAAGGTAAAGGTGGAGCCGGGCATCTGCGGTCTGACCGCAGTGATCACCGCCGACTCCGAGGACGGCATGGAGGCGGAAGTGCATGTGGAGACCCGGTGCAAGATGATCCGGGAGATGGCCGACGGGCTGGGCGAGACGCTCAACGCCTACGAGCTGCTGATGCCTTCCCCCGGGCAGGAGCGCTGCCTCCCCGCCATCACGGCCAAGTATCCCACCCACGCCAGCTGTCCGGTGCTGGCGGGCCTGCTCAAGTGCGTGGAGGCCGAGTGTGGCCTGGCGCTGAAAAAGGACGCGAGCATCACGTTCATCGAGGAATGAGAGTTCCCTGCCCCCAGTGGAAAGGGCAGTGTTCATAAGACAGTTGACAGCCACCGTAGTTTGAACTGGGGTGGCTGTTCTTACATAAATTGAAGCCTTATGATATGATTAAACAAACCGATAAACTTGAATTTGTCTACCTGATTAAATCTTGGAGGTATAGTATGGAAAGAAAATATCCCACAAAAATGTTTTGGCTCTTTGTTCTGACGAATTTCTTGTTCCACTTTTTCTATCTGTCTATTCCTGGAATTATCCTT
>JAQXJT010000034.1 GCA_029009095.1 bacterium | reverse complement strand
TTCTTCCGCTGCACGCAGAAGGATTCCTCCATCGACGAAAACGCTTTTCTGGAAATTGCCGCGGAATATGCCGCCAAAATCCCGCTCTAACCATTGTGATTGGAAGGAGTTGTTATGTACCCCAGCAAAAAACATATGCCTCCCTCCACAGGGTGGGCAGGTTGCTTGCAGAGCTGCTGTAATTACATCTTCCTACAATCTTTGTACCTTGGGGCATGCGGATATCTCTACGACGCTGAACATCTATGTAGGGTTATGTGGGTTTTTCCATGCTAATCCCCACAATGAAGTCCTTGGACAAGTAAAAATTGTTGTATTTCAACATTTTTCAGGAACATAGTGACTCAACCGACTCAGTTTAGTCACTCACACTATTGCAAAGAAAGAAGGCTCCCTCGTTTGAGGGAACCTTCTTTCTTACTATTAAATCAAAAAATTCAATTTGACGCAGCACAAAACACGAAAAGAGACCGCCTACACGATGTAAGCGGTCTTTGACTGTTAAGAGATAGTTTGACAAATCGGTTTTTCTGTTTTTTAATCAAAATAAAAAACATCCGCAGGGCTCTTTCCTCTTCCGGCGAGAGCTTTCCGCTGCCAAACGGCTTTAGGTTTTCCACACGACCCCTCGGATTACTCATGCTCCCACCTCCGTGTGTTCTTCGTGTGTTCTTTTCAGCTTATACGATACCACACGGGGATAGTGTCATTCACTGTCCTCCTTGCAGGAGTACGCGGATTTGTTGTTTACGACCCACGGCCTTCCGCCCGACACAACATAGTCGTTGATGAAGTTTTTCAGTACGCTCGTCGGCGTCCTCCCGTTCATATTGCATACCCGGTAGAAGTCCTCCTTCATCTCCTTGCGTATGTTCGCTGACACGGTACCCCGGTTCTCCCTGTCCCACTTCGCGTGGGCTCTCTTCTCGTTCTCAGTCGTCATGCGATGACCCTCCTTTCTTTACGGGCACCCCTAATATACCACCATCCGCCCCGGCTGTCAAGGAATCATGGGCTGGATTGGCAGAATCTGCCTCCCAGCCCATGAATCACTATCACAGAAGACGCTTTTGCAGAAACAGTTTTACACTGTCGCATTTGGAAAGCGATGATAAAAAGGTGATACAGAGTATTTCGCAATCTCCACAAGGATCCCCAGATCCGGCATGTGCCTGCCGGTCTCCCAGCGGGAACGGCACGGAGTATAACACGGCGGGACGCTCTTTGTGAGGGTGGATTGGGTATTGAAATTTCTGATAAGGATGCTATAATGGAGTTGACAGAAAGACCGCTTGTGCTGCCGTGCAAGCGGTCTTTCGCGGAGAGGAGCGATGTGATGCTGTACAGAGAGGACCGCTCCGGCCAGCAGATCTCCCAGCTGGGTTACGGCTGTATGCGCTTTACGAGAAAGGGCGCCTCCATAGACTTTGAGAAGGCGGAGCAGGAAGTGCTGCGGGCCGTGGAGGGCGGGGTGAACTATCTGGACACCGCCTATATTTATCCGGGCAGCGAGGAGTGCGTGGGAAAGATCGTGGAGAAAAACCATCTGCGCAGTCGGGTGAAGATCGCCACCAAGCTCCCCCAGTACCTGATGCGGACGCCCGCGGCCATCGACAGGGTGTTCCAGGAAGAGCTGCGCCGGCTCAGGACGGACTATATAGATTACTACCTTATGCACATGTTCACCGATGTGCAGGAGTGGGAGAACATCTGCGCCCTGGGGATCGAGGACTGGATCGCGCGGCACAAAGCGGACGGGAGCATCCGAAACATCGGCTTTTCCTATCACGGGGACACGGAGACGTTTTTGAAGCTGCTGGACGCCTACGACTGGGACTTCTGCCAGATCCAGTACAATTATCTGGACGAGCACAGCCAGGCCGGGCGCAGGGGTCTGGAGGCAGCAGCGGCCAAAGGCATCCCGGTGATCATTATGGAGCCGCTGCGCGGGGGCAAGCTGGTGAACCAACTGCCCAAAGAGGCCAAAGCGTGCATGGCCGGGAGCGGACTGGGCTATACCGCCGCCGAGTGGGGCCTTCGCTGGCTCTGGGATCAGCCCGGCGTCACCTGCGTCCTCTCGGGCATGAACTCCATGGAGCAGGTGGAGGAAAACCTCCGCATTGCCTCCTCTGCCGCCGTGGGCGATTTCACCGAGGCGGACAGAGCTGTGATCGGGGAGGTGCGTCGGGCGATCCGCGCCCACGAAAAGGTCGGGTGCACGGGCTGCCGGTACTGTATGCCCTGTCCCAAGGGGGTGGACATCCCGGGACTGTTCTACCACTACAATCTCATGGGCATCGAATCGAAACTGTCCGCGAGAATGGAGTTTTTCAAGACCATGGCGGTGAAGGTGGAGCCGGGCTTCGCCAGCCGCTGCGTGGGCTGCGGAAAGTGCGAGCAGCATTGTCCCCAGCACATCCCCATCCGGGAAAAGATCCGGGAAGCGGATCAGAATTTGCGCCCGTTCCCCTTCAAGGCCGTTATGGGGATCGCGAGAAAAGTGATGATACACAAATGAAAGACCCGGCGGGAAACGGGACGCCCACCGCGGAGAAGGACGGCCTCTCCGCAGTGAGTAAAAGCCCCGGTATACCGGCCATAATAAAGGCGGCTTTTTGCCCGGAGGGCGCGGCGAACGCTGCGCGCCCAAAGGAGAGATAAAGAGAGGGTGGGAAAATGGATATGCCACAGGGGAGGGGAAAGAGAGGAATGAGAAATCTTGCCAACGCCCTCACCGGCTTTCGCCTGTTCGGCGCGGTGGGACTGCTGTTTCTGGAGCCGCTGTCCGTCTCCTTTTACCTGCTCTACACCCTCTGCGGCGTCAGCGATGTGCTGGACGGCTGGGCGGCCCGGCGGAGCGGGACGGCCAGCGAGTTCGGCTCCCGGCTGGACAGCGTGGCGGATCTCGTTTTCTACGGGGTGATGCTGCTGCGGCTCTTCCCCCGGCTGTGGGCGGACATGCCCCGGCCGGTGCAGCTCTGGATTGGGGGGATCGTGGCGCTGCGTCTGGGCGTTTACGCCCTGGCCGCGGTGAAATTCCGCCGCTTCGCCTCCCTGCACACCTGGCTCAACAAGGCCACGGGCTTCGCGGTCTTTGCCGTGCCCTACCTGATGGGCCACCACCGTTTCCCTCTCTACCGCACCGTGGTCTGCACCGTGGCCACCCTGGCGGCGCTGGAGGAGCTGGCCATTCACCTCGGCTCCGGGGACTACCGCTCCGGGTGTCACTCCCTCTGGGAGACGGGGAAACGGACGGTGGAGTAGGGTACGTTTGCAGAAAAACCCCGGTGGGGTCAGGGCTCCGTCTTGACTTTGCCGGAAACAGTATGCTATAATGACACATATTCTAAAACCATAGATGGGAGATAAACACCATGGAAAGAATTAAGACCATCGAGACCCGCGATCTGTGCAAGAGCGCTGCCAAGGGCGGCTGCGGCGAGTGCCAGACCTCCTGCCAGTCCGCCTGCAAGACCAGCTGCGGCGTGGCCAACCAGAAGTGCGAGAACACGGAGAAGTAAGCACTGCCATATGCGTCCGATGAAGTGCCGCCTTGGATTGGGCGGCACTCTTTCTATGTGATACAAAGAGAAACAGTGGGGGGATTTCACCATGATGCATCAGTATCAGCTCAACGGCTACCATATCGTGCTGGACACCTGCTCGGGCAGCGTCCACGCCGTGGACGAGGTGGCCTATGACGCGATCGCCATGTTCGAGAGCCACAGCAGGGAGGAGATCACCGCCGCGCTGCTGGAAAAGTACGCCGGGCGCGACGATGTGACGGCGGAGGAAGTGGCGCAGTGTCTGGATGATGTGCAGGCGCTGAAGGAGCAGGGCAAGCTCTTTACCAAAGACGAGTACGGCAGCATGGCCGGGGAGCTGAAAAACCGCACCGGCAACATCGTGAAGGCGCTCTGCCTCCATGTGGCCCATACCTGCAACCTTAACTGCTCCTACTGCTTTGCCAGCCAGGGCCGCTACCACGGGGAGCGGGCGCTGATGAGTTACGAGGTGGGCAAGCAGGCGCTGGACTTTCTGGTGGCCAACTCCGGCAGTCGCACCAACCTGGAGGTGGACTTCTTCGGCGGGGAGCCGCTGATGAACTTTGAGGTGGTCAAGGAGCTGACCGCCTATGCCCGCACGCTGGAAAAGCCGTACCACAAGAATTTCCGCTTTACCCTCACCACCAACGGTATGCTCATCGACGACGAGGTGATCGACTTCTGCAACAGGGAGATGAGCAATGTGGTGCTCAGTCTGGACGGACGGAAGGAGATCCACGATAATCTGCGGGTGGACTACGCCGGCAACGGCAGCTACGAGCGCGTGGTGCCCAAGTTTCAGAAGCTGGTGGCCGCCCGGGGCGACAGGAGCTACTATATGCGCGGCACCTTTACCCACGCCAACCCCGACTTTACCAAGGACGTTTTCCACATGGCCGATCTGGGCTTCCGGGAGCTGAGCATGGAGCCGGTGGTCTGCGCCGCCGGCGACCCCGCCGAACTGACCCCCGAGGACATCGAGATCGTCAAGGAGCAGTACGAGATCCTGGCAAAAGAGATGCTCACGCGGGAGCGGGAGGGACGCGGCTTCACTTTCTACCACTACATGATCGACCTCAAGGGCGGCCCGTGCATCTATAAGCGCATCTCCGGCTGCGGCTCGGGTACCGAATACATGGCCGTGACCCCCTGGGGCGACCTCTACCCCTGCCATCAGTTCGTGGGGGACGAGGCGTACAAGCTGGGCGACATCTGGAACGGCGTCACCAATACCGAACTGCGGGAGGAGTTCCGCGCCTGCAACGCTTACGCCCGCCCCGAGTGCGCTGACTGCTGGGCCAGGCTCTACTGCTCCGGCGGCTGCGCGGCCAACGCCTACCACGCCAGCGGCAGCATCCGGGGGATCTACGAGCCCGGCTGCGATCTGTTCCGCAAGCGGATGGAATGCGCCATCATGCTCCAGGTGGCCCGGGAGCTGGACGGGGAATGACGGTGGAAACGCCCATCTGCGACTTTGTCCGGGCCTACGCCGCCGCCAGGCCCCACCGGCTGCACATGCCCGGGCACAAGGGGACGGGTGATCTGGGCTGCGAGAGCTGGGACGTCACCGAGGTGAAGGGGGCGGACTCCCTCTACGAGGCGGAGGGCATCATCGCCCAAAGCGAGAGGAACGCCGCCGCGCTTTTCGGCAGCGGCCGGACTCTCTACTCCACCGAGGGCTCCAGCCAGTGCATCCGGGCCATGCTGGCTCTGGCGCTTACCTGCCGGGGAAGCGGGCGCAGCAGCACGGTCGTGGCCGCGCGCAACGTCCACCGCTCCTTCGTGTACGCCTGCGGTCTGCTGGACGCCCAACCTCTCTGGCTGACGGAGGAGGACGGGCGCTCCCTCTGCTCCTGCCGGGTGAGTCCCGCCGCGCTGGAGGAGACCCTCCGTGGCCTGCCACAGCCCCCTGCGGCGGTCTATGTGACCAGCCCGGACTACCTGGGCGTACAACAGGACATCGCCGCGCTGGCGGCGGTCTGCCGCCGCTGTGACACGCTGCTGCTGGTGGACAACGCCCACGGAGCTTACCTGCATTTTCTGGAGCCGCCCTGCCACCCGATGGACCTGGGGGCGGATCTCTGCTGCGACTCCGCCCATAAGACCCTGCCGGTGCTCACGGGCGGAGCCTACCTGCACCTCTCCGCCAGCCTGCCACGGCGATTTTTTGACCAGGCGAAGCCTGCCATGTCCATGTTCGGCTCCACCAGCCCCTCCTATCTGACCCTGACCTCGCTGGATCTTTGCAATCGGACTCTGTCCGGGGACTACCGCTCCCGCCTGAAGGAGACCATCGGGCGGCTGGACGCCCTGCGGAGCCGCCTTGCCGGCGAGGGCTGGGCGGTGGGGGACAGCGACCCGCTGAAGCTCACACTCCGCTGCTCGGAGAGAGGGTGGAGCGGCGTTGAGGCGGCGGAGCGGCTGCGGCGGGAAGGGATCGAGTGCGAGTTTGCCGACAAAGACGACCTTGTTTGTATGTTCACCCCCTCCAACCCCCCGGAGGACGCGGAGCGGTTGGAGGAAGCCCTGAGCGATCTGTCCATCCGCCCGGCGTGCCCGGGCCCGGCGCTGCCCCGGCTGCGCCCGGAGAGCGTCTGCTCCATCCGGGAGGCGCTCCTGGCCCCCCAGGAGACTGTGCCGCCGGAGCAGAGCCTGGGGCGCGTATGCGGCGCGCCCACCGTGTCCTGCCCGCCTGCCATCCCCATCGCCGTCTCCGGCGAACGGATCACCGCAGAGACCGTGGAATGGATGCGCTACTATGGGCTGCGGGAAGTGCGCGTGCTGGCGTAAGCCCGGCCACCGGGGTCGTGTTCTCCTGCTGCGTGGGGAAAGGGTCTTTTCTTGACAAACGCCCCCCCAAAGACCTATAATGAACACTACTTTTGATCGATCGATGCCTGAGGGCAGGAGGTGAAGCCATGAGACCTGACGGGAAGAGAATCCTTGCGGAGAACCCCCTCTACAATCTGATGCCCTATGTTCTCACAAAACGCTATGACGCCATGAATATGGTCACGCTGGACATTCCCGAGGCGCCGCTCCGGGCCTATATGAATGCCAAACGCGCGGAAAAACAGCCCATGAGCCATTTGGCGCTGCTGCTGACCGCGTATTTGCGGGCGGTGGAAAAGTACCCTGCCCTCAACCGTTTCATTTCCGGCAACCACAAGATCTACCAGCGCAACAACATCTCCGTGGCCATGGTGGTGCTTCGCCCCGGCGGAGGCAGCACCATGTCCAAGATCATCCTCAACGAGGGCGACACGGTTTTCGATGTGCAGCGGAAGATCACCGACTATGTGGACACCAACCGGCAGGGTGGAGGAGAGCAGAGCGGCCAGGCGGAGACCAACGGGCTGGATAAGCTCGTCAATTTCCTGCTGCATACCGGCCCGCTGCTGAATATCCTTATGTGGGCGCTGCGCTTTGCCGACCGGCATGGGCTTCTGCCCAGAGCCATCACGGACGCCAGCCCCTTCCACGCCAGCCTGCTGGTCTCCAATCTGGCCAGCATCCGTTGCAACCACATCTACCACCATGTCTACGAGTTCGGTACGACCAGCATCGCCATCACTCTGGGCAATATGCGCGAGGTGCCCAAGCGGCTGCGGAACGGCAATGTCGATCTGGTGCGGTGCATCCCCATGGGCGTGGTCATGGACGAGCGCATCGAGAGCGGGCACTACCTGAACTCCGCCTTTGCTTACATGAAGAAATATTTGGATGACCCCGTGCTGCTGGAGCAGAAGCCCGTGCTGCAGTGAGCGGGCAAGAGCGTCCCGCGGGACGCTCTTTTCACAGCTTGTGAGAGGAGGAGAGACCATGCTGCGGATCCATCGCCTTACGCCGGAGAGCGGGGAGCTGGACGCGGTGCGCGCGCTCTACGAGAGCGCGTTCCCGGAAAATGAGCGCCGTTCCCTGGACGGGATGCTCCGGGAGAAAAGCGGGGCGCTGAAGCTCTTGTCCTTTTTTGAGGAGGAGCGGTTTATCGGGCTGCTCATCCTGCTGGAGTGCGGGGACATCTCCCACATCATCTACTTCGCCGTGACCCCGGAGCTGCGGGGACAGGGCTACGGGGGGAGGATCCTCCGGGCTGTGGAGGAGGGGCTGCCGGGACAGCGGCTTATTCTCGACATCGAAAAGCCCAGCGAAAGGGCGGAAAACAACGCCCAGCGGCTGCGGCGCAAGGATTTCTACCTGCGTCACGGCTACCGGGAGAGCGGCGTGCGCTACCGCTGGCGGGGAGAGAGCTACGAGATCCTGGTTCTGGGCGGCGAACTGAGCAAACGGGGGTTCTACCGCTTCTGGCGGGATCTGCAAAAAAGCGGCTTCTCTTTTGCCGACTGGAACGCGTGAGGGCGCGCCGTTGGGGAGCATTTGAGACAGGAGGGGAATGATTTGGTTCGGAATGTGGCGATCGTGAGTCTGTCCTCCGGCACCATCGGGGAGGACTTTGCCCGGCACGAGGTGGAGATCGGCCTCCGCCGTCTGGAAGAGTATGGCTTGCATGTGAAGATGATGCCCCACGCCATGATGGGGATCGAGTATGTGAAAAACCACCCCGCCGAGAGGGCGGAGGATCTGCTGCGGGCCTTTGAGGATGAGTCCGTCGACATGATCCTGTGCGCCATCGGAGGGGACGACACCTACCGGCTTCTGCCGTACCTCTTCGATGAACGCCAACTGGAAAAGGCGCTGAACAAAAAGATCTTTCTGGGCTTTTCCGACACAACCATCAATCATCTGATGCTCCACAAGCTGGGGCTGAACACCTTTTACGGCCAGTCCTTTCTGGCGGATGTCTGCGAGCTGGACGGGCAGATGCTGCCCTACAGCGCCCACTACTTTGAGGAGCTGATCCGTACGGGCGGCATCTCCGAGATCCGGCCCAGCGGCGTATGGTACGAGGAGAGGCGCGACTGGTCTCCCGCCGCCATTGGCACCCGGCGGCGGGAGCATGAAAACGGGGGCTTCCAACTGTTGCAGGGGGAAGCGGTGTTCACGGGCAGGATCCTGGGGGGCTGTCTCGAATCTCTGTTCGACCTCTTTGACAACAGCCGCTACCCCGACACGGTGGCCCTCTGCGAAAAGTATGGGCTGTTCCCATCGCCGGAGGACTGGAGGGGCAGAATTCTGCTGCTGGAGACCAGCGAAGAGCAGCCTTCGCCGGAGCATTACCGCGCCATGCTCCAAACGCTGAAAAAGACCGGCGTTTTCGCCGCGGTGTCGGGCGTCCTCTGCGGCAAGCCCATGGACGAGCTGTATTCGGAGGAGTACAAGCGGATCATCGTGGAGGTGGTGGACGATGAGCGCCTTCCCATCGTGGCGAACGTCAACGTGGGCCACGCGACGCCCCGCTGCATCATCCCCTTCGGCGTGGAGGCCCGGGTGGACGCGGTGGGACAGCGCATCTCCTTTTGATGGGGGATAAACCATGAAACGGAAAAAACCTGCTGAGGAAGCAATTCCTCAGCAGGTTTTTTCGCCGGTATGATCGGTCTGGGCGCGATGCTCAGCCAATCTTGTAGGTCCAGCCCATGTCGTCCTCCAGAACGCCGGTCTGGAGGCCATAGATGGCGTCATAGAGCCGCTGGGCGATGGGGCCGATCTCGTTGTTGTTGACGATATAGCTCCTGCCGCAGTCGTAGAGTTCGCCGATGGGGGAGATGACGGCGGCGGTGCCGGTGCCGAAGGCCTCGTTGAGCCGGCCCTCCTGCTGGGCCTGCAGCACTTCGTCGATGGCGAGCTTCCGCTCCTCCACGGGCAGGCCCCACTTCTTCAGGATCTCCAGGCAGGAGCGGCGGGTGACGCCGGGGAGGATGTTGCCGTCAGTCAGATCGGGGGTGATGACCACGCCGTCGATGACGAAAAAGACGTTCATGGCGCCCACCTCGTCGATGTACTTGCGGTGGATGCCGTCCAGCCACAGCACCTGCGCGAAGCCGCTCTCCTCGGCCTTCTTCTGGCCGATGAGGGAGGCGGCGTAGTTGCCGCCCGCCTTGGCGAGACCGGTGCCGCCCTTGACGCAGCGGACGTACTCGCGCTCCACCATGATGCGCACGGGGTTGATGCCCGCGGCATAGTAGGAACCCACGGGGGAGAGGATCACGCAGAAAATGTAGGTCTTGGAGGGGTGCACGCCCAGCATGGGGTCGGTGGCGATGATGAAAGGACGGATGTAGAGAGAGGTGCCCTTGGAGTGGGGGATCCAGTCCCTGTCAATATCGACCAGTTGGCAGATGGCCTGCAGGGCCACCTCGGGGGCGATGCGGGGCACGCACAGTCTGTCGCAGGTGTTGTTCATGCGCTCGATGTTCTTGTCGGGGCGGAAGAGCTGTACCGTGCCGTCAGGGGTGCGGTATGCCTTCATGCCCTCGAAAAGCTCCTGGGCGTAGTGGAAGACCATGGCGGAGGGATCCAGAGAAATGGGGCCGTAGGGGACGATGCGTCCGTCATGCCATCCCTGGCCCTCGGTGTAGTTCATCAGGAACATATGATCGGTGAACAGCTTGCCAAAGCCCAGCTGGGTCTCGTCGGCGGGACGGGGCTTGGGGTTGGCGGTTCTGGTTACGGGGAAGGTGTACTCCATGATTTGACTCTCCTTTTCGGTATTGGTAGGGGCCCGGCCCGGGGGGCCGGGCGGAGGTTATGCCCGGTAATTCCGGCCGGCGGCGACGGCCTTCATGTTGGCGTCGATCAGATTGGTGCGCTTCTCGGGGACGATCTTCTTCAGCGCCGAGAGGATGCTCTCCTCCCGGATGCAGCCCGTCTCCTTCACCAGCGCCCCCAGAAGGATCATGTTGGCCAGGGTGGGCAGGCCCATGTCCCCGGCCATGGCGGTAGCGGGGAGGTAGAACGCCTCCACATCCGTGCGCGAGAGCTGCCGGTTGATGAGGGTGGAGTCCACAAAGACCTTGCCTCCCCGGGCCACGGCGGACTCGTACTTATCCAGGGAGGGGTTGTTCATGACCATGAGGATGTTGGGGGTGTCCACAATGGGGGAACCCACAGGAGTGTCGCTGATGATCACGTTGCAGTTGGCGGTGCCGCCGCGCATTTCGGGGCCGTAGGAGGGCAGCCAGCTCAGCTCCCGCTGCTCCAGCAGCGCCGCGTAGGCCAGCACTTTGCCGGCGAAGAGCAGGCCCTGTCCGCCAAAACCCGCGATGACGATCTCGTGATTTGCCATATCTCAGCCCTCCTTGTCCCGGAACACGCCCAGCGGGTACTGGGGGATCATCTTCTCGTCGATCCACTCCAGCGCCTTCTGGGGGGTCATGCCCCAGTTGGTGGGGCAGGCGGAGAGTACCTCCACCAGCGAGAAACCCTTGCCCTCGATCTGGTTTTGGAAAGCCTTCCGGATGGCCTTCTTGGCGCGGTGGACATTCTTCACGCTGTTGACGGTGACCCGCTCCAGATAGGCGGGGGCGTCCAGCGTGGCCAGCAGCTCGCAGACGCGGATGGGGTAACCCTGGGTCTTGGGGTCGCGGCCGTAGGGGGAGGTCTGCGTCACCTGGCCCACCAGAGAGGTGGGGGCCATCTGGCCGCCGGTCATGCCATAAATGGCGTTGTTGATGAAAATGATGGTGATATTCTCGCCCCGGGCGGCGGTGCTCACGGTCTCGCACATGCCGATGGAGGCCAGGTCGCCGTCGCCCTGATAGGTGAAGACCACCTTGTCGGGCATAGAACGCTTCACGCCGGTGGCCACGGCGGGGGCGCGGCCATGGGCGGCCTCGATCATGTCGCAGGCGAAGTAATCGTAGGCAAGGACTGCGCAGCCCACCGGCGCCACGCCGACGGTGCGCCCCTCGATGCCCAGCTCGTCGATGCTCTCGGCCACCAGCCGGTGGATGATGCCGTGGGTGCAGCCGGGGCAGTAGTGGAACTCTTTGTCCGTCAGGGACTTGGGCTTCTCAAAAACGACCATGTCTTACTCAGCCTCCTTCTTCGTTCATCTTTTTGATCTTGTCGAGCACCTCGTCGGGGGAGGGGATCATGCCGCCCACCCGGTAGCAGAGCTCCACGGGCTTTTGGCAGCGGACGGCCAGCTCCACATCCTCCCGCATCTGGCCCATGTTCAGCTCCACGCAGAGGAAGCTCTTCACCTTCCCGGCGGCTGCCAGCAGGGGCTTTTTGGGGAAGGGCCAGAGGGTGATGGGCCGGATCATGCCCACCTTGACGCCCTGTCGCCGGGCCTCCACAATGGCGTTTCGGGAGACCCGGGCCGTGATGCCCGTGGACACCACACAGATCTCCGCGTCCTCCATCATGAACTCCTCCCACATAGGCTCGTTTTCCTCTATGCGGGCGTAACGCTCGAAGCGCTCAAAGTTGGCCCGCTCCAGCTGCACGGGATCCAGGCAGAGGGAGTTGATCACATGGTGGCTGCGCTTGCACTCCGTGCCCACGGCGGCCCAGTCCGGGGCGGCCTGGGGGTCTCTCGGCTCGGGCAGCGTCACCGGCTCCATCATCTGGCCCATGGTGCCGTCGGCCAGCAGCATGGCGGGCATCCGGTACTTCATGGCCAGATCAAAGGCCCTGCCGGTGAGATCGGCCATCTCCTGCACGGAGGCGGGAGCAAAGACCAGCACATGGAAGTCGCCATGGCCGGGGCCGCGGGTGGCCAGAAAGTAGTCAGACTGGGAGGGCTGAATGCCGCCCAGACCGGGGCCGCCCCGCTGCACGTTGACGATCAGCGCGGGGAGGTCGGCTCCGGCCAGATAGGAGATCCCCTCGCACTTGAGGGCGATGCCGGGGCTGGAGGAGCTGGTCATGGCCAGCTTGCCGGTGGAGGCCACACCGTAGACCATGTTGATGGCGGCGATCTCGCTCTCCGCCTGGAGGAAGGTGCCGCCGATTTTGGGCATCTTCTTGGCCAGATAGGCGGCTACCTCCGTCTGCGGGGTGATGGGGTAGCCAAAATAGTGGCGGCAGCCGGCCAGAATGGCGGCCTCGGCAATGGCCTCGTTGCCTTTCATCAATACTTTTTCCTGCATCCCTTGCTCGCTCCTTTCTCAGCGCTCCACCCGGATGACGCAGTCCGGGCACATGGTCGCGCAGCTGGCGCAGCCGCTGCACTCCTCCGCCCGGGTCATCTCCACAGGTGTGTGACCTTTCTGGTTGAGCCTTGTCCTTGAGAGCGTCAGCAGCTCCTTGGGGCAGGCGTTGACGCAGAGCCCGCAGCCTTTGCAGCGCTCCTCATTGAATGTCAGTTTTGCCATAGCGTGCCTCCGTATAGATTAATCGTTTTCCAACATATAGTAGAGCTTCTGGATGGCCAGAGGGAAGAGCGGGTCGATGCGGCCCTCCAGCTCCCCGCACAGCCGTTCGTCGGCGCAGGTCATCTTCAGGGGAAGACCGGCTGCCTCCGCCACCGCCCGGGCGTAGTCCATGCCGGAGAGCACATCCTCCGCTGTGGTGTCAGGGCCCAGGTTGGTGTTGTTCACAACGGCGGTGAAGGGAAGGGCGCAGGCCTCCACGATCTCTTCCATGACTTCCAGCGTACCCGCCACGGTGCGGGTCAGCGGGCGGGCGCGGTTGATGACGAAGAGCATCTCGTAGTTATTCTCCGCCAGAATGTCCGGCACATAGCGCCCCAGCGCCAGCGCCCCCCGGTCGTCTCCGCCGATGTCCAGCACCCCGTACTCCGCCCTCTCGCTCACCAGCGCGTAGATCTCTTTGGGCATGGCGGGCGCGTCCAGATTGGAGTTGGCGAAGGGGGAACAGATCAGGGAGATACCCTCCGCGCGGAGGGCGTCCTCACTGTCCCGGGTGCGGAAATAGGGGTTGACGATGTCCAGATCGGCGATGGTGACGGAAAGTCCCTGCCGGTGGAGATGGCGGGCGTAGTTGAGGGCGATGTTGGTCTTGCCGCTGCCGTAGTGCCCGGCAAACAGCGTGAGACGCTTTGCTTCCATGCCCCTCGCCTCCTTTGCTTTGGATTATCAGAGCTGATTGCGGATGATCTTGCCGCTGATGGTCTTGGGCAGCTCGTCCCGGAAGACCACGATGCGGGGGTATTTGTAGGGAGCGGTGTGCTCCTTGACATAGGTCTGGATCTCTTTCTTCAGTTCCTCGGTGCCCTCCTTGCCCTGGACAAGGACGATGCTGGCCTTGACCACCTGGCCGCGCACTTCGTCGGGGACGGCGGACACGCCGCACTCCAGCACATAGGGGAGCTCCATGATGACGTTCTCGATCTCAAAGGGCCCGATGCGGTAGCCGGAGGACTTGATCACATCGTCGGCCCGGCCCACATACCAGTAGAAGCCGTCCTCATCCCGCCAGGCCACGTCGCCGGTGTGGTAGTAGCCATCGTGCCACACGGCGGCGGTCTTTTTCTCGTCGTTGTAGTAGCCAAGGAAGAGGCCGCAGGGCAATTCGCCGTCTCTGTCGGCGCGGATCACGATCTCGCCGCTGACGCCGTCGTCCACGCTTTTTCCGTCGGGGCCGAGAATGTCGATGCCGTAGCCGGGGATGGGCTTGCCCATGGAGCCGGGCTTGATCATGCCGCCGCTGAGATTGCCGATGCCCAGCGTCATCTCCGTCTGGCCGAAGCCCTCGGCGATCTGCAGGCCCGTGGCCTTCTCAAACTGGTAGTACACCTCGGGGTTGAGCGCCTCGCCGGCGGTGGTGGCGTGGTGGATAGAGGAGAGGTCGTAGCGGGAGAGATCCTGCTTGATGAGCATACGGTACATGGTAGGGGGCGCGCAGAAGGTGGTGATGTTGTACCTGGCGAACATGGGGAGGATCTTCTCTGCATCGAAGCGGTCGAAGTCGTAGACGAACACGGCGGCCTCGCAGAGCCACTGGCCGTAGAGCTTGCCCCAGAGCGCCTTGCCCCAGCCGGTCTCGGAGATGGTGAAATGCAGCCCGTCCCGCTCGGCCCAGTGCCAGTACTTGGCGGTGACATAGTGGCCGAGAGCGTATTTGTAGCTGTGCACGGCGATCTTGGGGTAGTCGGTGGTGCCGGAGGTGAAGAACATCAGCATGGGGTCGTCCCCGCAGGGGGCGTCCGGGCGGCGCAGGAAGCGCCGGGAGAAGAAGCTGTATTCGCCGTCAAAATCGTGCCAGCCCTCCCGCTGGCCACCCACCAGCACCTTCCTGAGCTGCACGCCGGTGCTCTGCTCGGCCAGCTCCACCTGATGGGCGGTGTCGCCGTCGGCGGTGCAGACGACGGCGCTGATGCCTCCGGCCTTGAAGCGGTACTCAAAGTCGTGCTGGAGCAGCTGGTTGGTGGCGGGAACGGCCACGGCGCCGATCTTATGCAGCGCCAGAATGGAGTACCAGAACTGGTAGTGCCGCTTGAGCACCAGCATGACCCGGTCGCCCCGGCGGATACCAAGGGAGGCAAAGTAGTTGGCGGTCTGGGAGGAGGCGTCCTTCATGTCCTTGAAGGTGAAGCGCCGCTCCACATCGTCGTTGCTCACATGCACCATGGCCAGCTTGTCGGGAGAGCGGCGGGCGATGCCGTCGACGATGTCAAAGGCGAAGTTGAAACGCTCGGTATTCTTGAAGTGGAGTCCCAGCATGTTGCCCTCGGCGTCCTCATCGGGCATCACGAACTCCTCGCAGAGGAGCCGATCATGGCTGCGCTCCATGGTCATGGGCTTGGCCACGGTGGTGCGCTGCTCCTGCTCGGTGCCGGCCATGATCATGGCCAGGAAGACACAGTCCCTGCCTTCCACGGCGATCATGCCGTGGGGGGTGGAGCTCTTGTAGAAAATGCTGTCGCCCTCGTGGAGGGTCTCCACATGGTCGCCGATGCGTACCCGGAGGCTGCCGTGGATCACCAGGTCGAATTCCTGACCGGCGTGGGTGGTGGTGTGGATGGGCCGGTCGAGCAGCGTGGGGTCGTAGCGGTAGGTACACCAGTAGGGGGTGGCCAGTTTGTTCTGGAACATGGCGGCCATGTTCTGAATGGTGATGCCGTCCTCCGCGGCGGTGACGGGGCCCTTGCCCGCGCGGGTGATATTATAACTGGTGAGCCGGGCGCTGCTGCCCTCCAGCAGCTCCGTGAGCTCCACGCCGAAGGTGAGGGCGCATTTGTGCATGAAGGTGAAGGGGAGATCCTGCTCGCCGGATTCATATTGCAGGTACAGCGCCTCGGGGATCTCTGTCAGCTCCGCCATGGTGGCAGTGCTGTAGCCGATGATCTCGCGCATCTCGCGGATACGGAGGGCGGTGCCCATCAGGGAGCTGCTGGTGCTGTTCTGACTTGTCATAGTTCCAATTCTCCTTTGCGGCAATAAAAAAAGCTCGCCTCAAGATGATTCTTGAGGCGAGCTGCGATAACGACCATAAGCCCGTGGTACCACTCAAATTGCAGACTTGTCGCCAAATCTGCCACTTCAGGTTCTGACAAACCCCAGCCCTTAACGCGGGCGCACGGGAGACGTCTACTGGGCGTCGGGCCTTTCGGGTCTCCGGCTCAGAAGGGATGGGTCATAAGAGCTTCACGCTTACCGGCTCACACCACCCGCCGGCTCTCTGAAAGCGCCCCGCTCGACCGTCTTCATCACAGCCTTTGCTTTATTGCCTCAAATTTAGCATCGGAATATGCACTTGTCAACGAATTATCGAGATTTTCCGTATTCTTTATCGCTTTCACCAGATACAGCGGCAAAGCGTTCCCCGGCCCTTGTGCAAATTGCGTAGGGTCAGAGGAGACCCAGCCGTTTGGCCGCGTCCTCGCGCATTTTGTACTTGAGCACCTTGTTGGCGGCGTTCATGGGGAAGGCGTCGGTGAACTCGATATACCGGGGCACTTTGTGCCGGGCCAGGGACTTCTGGATATAGGCGCGCATCTCCTCCACGGTGAGATGGCTGCCCTCTTTGAGGATGATGCAGGCCATGGCCTCTTCCCCGTATTTTTTGTCCGGGACGCCGATCACCTGCACATCCTGCACATCCGGGTGGGTGTAGATAAACTCCTCGATCTCCCGGGGGTAGAGATTCTCGCCGCCGCGGATGATCATGTCCTTGAGCCGCCCGGTGATGCGGTAGTTGCCCTGTTCGTCCCGGCAGGCCAGGTCGCCCGAGTGGAGCCAGCCCTCCCGATCCACAGTGGCGGCGGTGGCCTCGGGCATCTTGTAATAGCCCTTCATGGTGTTGTAGCCACGGGAGCAGAATTCTCCGTTCATGTTGTCGGGCAGTTCCTCCCCGGTGTCCGGATCGATGATCTTGCACTCGATATGGGGGAAGGCGTAGCCCACGGTATCGGTGCGCACGTCCAGCGGGTCGGTGCAGGCGCTCATGGTGCTGCCCGGGGAGGACTCGGTCTGTCCGTAGACGCTGACGATGCCGGTCATGTTCATCTCCCGGGGGTCTGCGGCCCGGCGCATCAGCTCGGGGGGACAGTTGGAGCCGGCCATAATGCCCGTGCGCATATAGGAGAAGTCGGTCTTTTTGTAGTCGGGGTGGTTGAACATGGCGATGAACATGGTGGGCACGCCGTTGAAGCAGGTGATCCGCTCCTGGTTGATGCAGGCCAGGGAGACCTTGGCGGAGAAGTAGGGCATGGGGCAGAGGGTGGCGCCGTGGGTCATGCAGGAGGTCATGCTCAGCACCATGCCGAAGCAGTGGAACATGGGCACCTGCACCATCATCCTGTCGGCGGTGGAGAGATCCATCCTGTCGCCGATACACTTGCCGTCGTTCACCACATTGTAGTGGGTGAGCATGACGCCCTTGGGGAAGCCGGTGGTGCCGGAGGTGTACTGCATATTGCACACATCGTCCGGCCGCACGGCGGCGGCCATGCGCTGTACCTCCTCCCGGGGCACCAGTGTGCAGCGCTCCATGGTCTCGTCGAAGGTCAGACAGCCCTTCTGCCGGAAGCCCACGGTGATGACATTCCGCAGGAAGGGGAGCTTCTTGCAGTGGAGGGGTTCGCCCGGCCGGGCGAGCTGGATCTCCGGGCAGAGCTCGTTGATGATCTCCCGGTAGTTGGAGTCCAGACAGGATTCGATCATCACCAGCGTGTGGGTGTCGGACTGGCGCAGCAGATACTCCGCCTCGTGGATCTTGTAGGCGGTGTTCACCGTGACCAGCACGGCGCCGATCTTGGTGGTGGCCCAGAAGGTGATGAACCAGGCGGGGACGTTGGTGGCCCAGATGGCCACCTTGCTTCCCCGGCGCACGCCCAGGGAGATCAGCGCCGCGGCGAAGTTGTCCACATCCTCCCGAAACTCCGCGTAGCTGCGGGTGTAGTCCAGGGTGGTGTACTTGAAAGCGTACTGGTCGGGGAACTCCTCCACCATCCTGTCCAGCACCTGGGGGAAAGTCTCGGAGATGAGGGTGTCCTTCTTCCATACGAACTGACCCGTGTGGGACATGTTGTCGTAGAGGGTCTTCTTCTTGCCCCGGGGGCTTTCAAAGCGGTTCATGTAGTTGACGAAGTGGGGGAAGATCACCTCCCGGTCGGGGAGATCTTCCATCCACTGGGGCTTCCACTCCAGGGAGATGAAGCCGTCGTAGTCGATGGAGGAGAGGGCGCGCATCATCTCTCTCACGGGGAGGGTGCCCTCGCCGATGAGGTTGTAGACCTCCCTGTCGTCGCTGTCGTGGAGATGCACATGGCGGACATAAGCGCCCAGATTTTTGATGGTGGCGTCGGCGCTCTCCCCGAAGTCCCGGTAGGGATGGTGCATATCCCAGAGAGCGGCCAGCTCGTCGCAGGCAAAGTCGTCCATCAGGGCGCGGAGCCGGGCAGTGTCGGCATAGATGCCCTTGGTCTTGACCAGAATGGCGAGATGCAGCTCTTGGGCGGCGGGGATGAGGATGCGGAGATTTTCGCGGATCTGCCCGTCGTCGTCCTGCCGGGCCGTCACGGCCACGTGGGGACAGCGGACATTCCGGGCAATCTCCAGCAGCTCCAGCAGCTCCCGGGCCGCGCCGGGCAGGGAAATGTCGCAGGAGGTGTCCATACAGGGGATGCAGAGCCCCTTGTCCCGGAGAGCGCGGACGGTGGCGGCGGTGTTATACTTGTGGAGAGCGCCGCCCTTTTCGGTGAGGGCGGGGTCCTTGTGCACATTGTAAAGCTCAATGCCCCCGAAATGCATGGTCTCGGCGGTGGCCACGTTGTCCTCCCAACTGCACTCACTCCAGCCGCGGGTGGAAAATGAAAGATTCATGGTGGTTACTCCTTTCCTCCAGGGGGGTTCAGAGAGCGGAGCGCTCGTAGACGATCTTGTTGAGCGCGTTGATGTAGGCGTGGATACTGGCGCCGACGATATCGGTGGAGATGCCCCGGCCGGAGAAGAGCTTCCCCTCGCTGCGGAGCTTGACCACCGCCTCACCCATGGCCTCGCGCCCCTCGGTGACCGCCTGGATCTGGAAGTCGTCCAGCTCGTAGTGGTGGCCCTCGATCTGCTCAATGGCCAGAAACGCCGCGTCGATGGGGCCGTCGCCCAGACTGATGCCCTCCACCGTGCCGCCGTTCTTTTGCAGCTTCAAATGGGCGGTTGCGCTGATGGTGTTTCCGGTGTTGATCACATAGCTCTCCAACTGGTAGGTGGGGGGTACCTGCATGGCGGCGGAGGCCACGATGGCGTCCAGCTCCCGGGCGCCCACGGTCTCTTTCCGGGCGGCGATGCGGCCAAAGGCCTCGTAGACCTGGGCCGCGTCCTCCTCGGAGAGCTCGTAGCCCAGCCGGGCCACGGCGGAGAGCACCGCGCCCATATCGTCGTGGACGGTGAGACTGAACTCCTCGATGCTCTGCACGCCGCTGTCAAAGGGGGAGGTGCTGCTGCGCTCGGTACTGCACATCCGGCGGATCTGCTCCAGCAGCCGCTTCATCTGGGTGGTGCGGATGGTGCAGTCCACCCCGAAGCTGTCACCCCGGGCGGAGAGTACCTTGGCCATGGTCTCCAGACTCACCACGCCGTCCCCGAAGGCGGCGCACTTCACCTCCCGGGCCCCGGAGCGGATGGCGGCCACGGCGCAGGAGTCTGCCATGGAGAGATCGTTCTTGCAGGCCACGCCCAGCGTCACGTCCCGGAGCGCGGGCACATGGGCGTACACGTCCCCCAGGAAATCCGCGAACTGGTCGGGCAGCATTTGCCCGGCGGCGTCGCAGAGGGTGACGGTGGAGGCTCCCGCGGCAATGGCCGCGTCCACGATCTCGTAGAGGAAGGCGCTGTCGCTGCGGGTGGCGTCGTCGGCGATGAACTCCACATCCTCGCAGAGAGCACGGGCCCTGGCCACGAGGGCTTTGACGCTCTCCAGCACGGCGGCCGGCTTTTTCCCCAGCAGATACTCCATCTGTACCGCGCTCACCGGCGCGGCGATCTGGAGCCGGGGGTGCTTTGCCTCTTCCAGCGCGGCCCACGCCAGGTCGATGTACTCCTCCGTCAGACCCACGGAGACCGCCACGGCGCTCTCCCTGACCGCCGAGCTGATGGATTTGATCAGCAGCCGGTCGATCTTGGCGTTGACGATGGGACTCACCTCGATCACGGAAACGCCCAGCCTGTCCAGCAGCTTCACAAGCTCCAGCTTCTCCCGGAAGCTCATCTTGCCGCCCTCGGACTTCCCCGTGCAGCGCATGGTCATGTCTGAAATCTTGATCCTGCTCATAAATTGACTCTCCTTCGTTCATTGGCAAAAAGAAATCCCTGAAGCCGGTAAAACGGCTTCAGGGACGAATAAACACATCGCGGTACCACCCTGATTCGCTTCAAAAAAAGCGCATCTCTCTCGGACTCCAACAAGTCCATGGCCGGTAACGGGGCCGCACGGATCTCACTACTGGCCCAAAAGGGCGTTGGCAAAACCTGCTCGGGAGGCAGACTGCCTTCTGTGTTCGGTATTGGCTCGCACCGGCCGCCAACTCTCTGGAACGCTCCCACAGAGGCATAACTCCGTCATTGCATTTCGGCAGTATAAAAAACTTGAGTGTGATACTACCACCCGGGGAGCCGTTTGTCAATACTTTTCTGCATTAAAACGGAAGAAACTCCGGGATTTGGGGGAGAGCGGCTTTCTTTTTGTAAAAAATCTGGTATACTATGCAATAAGTCCCCTCCCTGGGGCTGCGGACCGGAAAAGAAGGGAACAAAAGCCGCGGAGGTGCGTCTATCCTTTCGGACGGAGGACACAGGCCGATCCGCGCCCCAGCGCGGGGCAATCAACGAAAAACATATCATTTCTTTGGAGGTACGATGATGAAAAAGACCCTTTCCCTGCTCCTTGCCCTGGCGATGCTCGCCGCCCTTTTCGGCTGCGGCGGCAAGAGCGGGCAGCAACAGGAGGAGCTGAGCGTCAAGGACGCGACGGAGCTGCTGAGCACGGTCTGGAACAGCTACAGTGAGGACGAGAAATTCCCCGTCAGCGGCGGGGATATGGAAAACGGCAACTTTGAGGGGCCGGGCGCGTTTCAAACCGACGACGGGGAGGTGCTGGACTCGGTGCTGGGTCTGCCCCAGGACATGGTAGACAAGGTAGACGGCGCGGCTTCTCTGATGCACATGATGAACGCCAACACCTTCACCTGCGGCGCGTTCCATGTGAAGAGCAGCGCCGATGTGGAAACGGTGGCCAACGCCCTCCGGGAGAACATTCTCCGGCGGCAGTGGATGTGCGGTTTCCCGGACAAGCTGGTGATCCTCCGCGCCGGGGACTATGTGATCTCCTTCTTCGGCAAGGAGACGCCGGTGGACACCTTCAAGACCAGGACCCTGGAGGCTTTCTCCGCGGCCAGCGTCGTCTGTGACGAGCCCATCGGGTAAACATTCCACGGGCGGGGGCGGATCGGACCCCCGCCCGCATTTTTACTGACAGGAGCATAAGGCCATGGTGTTTTCCAGCCTCCCTTTCCTCTATTACTTCCTGCCCGCCGCGCTGCTGCTCTACGCCCTTGCTCCCCGGGGACGGAAGAATGCCGCGCTGCTGCTGGCCAGTCTCGTTTTCTACGGCTGGGGCGAGCCGAAATTCCTCATCTGGATGGTGCTGGCCATTTTACAGGGCTATGTGTCCGGCCTGCTCATCGAGCGCGCGGAGGGCACGCGTCGCAGGGCGTATCTCGCCGTCTCCGTGACTTTGAGCATGGGGATGCTCTTTTGCTGCAAGTACGCGGACTTCTTCATCGGAAATGTGAACGCCATCACGGGCGCGTCCCTCCCTCTGACGGGCATCGCGCTGCCGGTGGGCATCAGTTTTTATACGTTCCAGATCGTAAGCTACGCCGTGGATGTGTACCGGGGCGAGGCCCCGGCCCAGCGCAGCTTGGTGGATCTGGCGGCCTACATCGCCATGTTCCCCCAGCTGATTGCCGGGCCCATCGTCCGCTACGCGGACATCGCCCCGCAGCTGCAAGAGCGGGAGCACAGTTGGGAGAAATGCGCCGCGGGGGTGCGGAGATTTATCTGGGGGCTGGGCAAAAAGGCGCTGATCGCCAACTCCCTGGGAGAGCTCTGCGCCGCGTTCAAAGCCTCCGGGGACAGGTCGCTGCTCTTTTTCTGGCTCTACGCCGTGGGCTACGCCCTCCACATCTACTTCGATTTTTCCGGCTACTCGGATATGGCCATCGGACTGGGGAAGCTCTTCGGTTTTGAGTTTCGGGAGAACTTCCGCTATCCCTATGTGTCCGGCAGCATCACGGAGTTCTGGCGGCGCTGGCATATTTCGCTGGGCAGCTGGTTTCGGGACTATGTGTACATTCCGCTGGGGGGCAACCGGGTGTCGAAGCCCCGGTGGTTTTTCAACATCCTGGTGGTGTGGCTCTGCACCGGCTTCTGGCACGGGGCGGCCTGGAACTTCGTGGTGTGGGGCCTCTTTTTCGGCTTGCTCCTCATGGCGGAAAAACTCTGGCTGGGGAAGCATCTGAAAGGGCACAGCGTGCTCTCCCACCTCTATGTGCTGCTGGCGGTCGTGATTAGCTTCGTGATCTTTGACGCCGCCTCCCTCTCCGAGGCCGGACACAGCATCGCCGCCCTCTTTGGTCTGGGCGGCTACCCGCTGTTCTCGGCGGAGGCGGTGTACTATCTTAAGAGCTACGCCCTGCTTCTGCTGGCGGCCGCCGTGGGAGCCACGCCGGCCATGGCCCGGCTCTGCGGGCGCATAGGAGGGAACGAGCGGGGGAGGCGGGCGCTGAACGCGCTGGAGCCGGCAGCGGAGCTTTTGCTGCTGCTGGCCGCCACCGGCTATATGGTGGACGGATCCTTTAACCCCTTTTTATACTTCCGCTTCTGAGGAGGTTGGACATGACGGATAAGCGAAAAAACATCCTCTCGGTGAGTCTCGTGGCCGCCGTTCTCTTCTCCCTGGCCCTCTGGTGCTGGGTGAAGCCCGCCGATCCCGTCTCCCTCAGCGAGAGACGGGCGCTGGCGGCCATGCCGGAGCTGTCCGCCGAAACGGTGTGGAGCGGAAAGTTCATGGAGGGCTTTGAAAAGTACGCCGCCGACCAGTTCCCCCTCCGGGACGGTTTCCGTGCGCTCAAAGTGTTCTGTGCGGACAGGCTGCTGGGGCAGAAGGATGTGAACGGCATCTACGGGAACGGCGAGGGCTACCTCTCCAAACTGGAATATCCCCTGAACGAGGACTCCCTCCGCTCTGCGGCGGGGAAGTTCCGGAAAATCCAGGAGCGGTATCTCCGAGGGGACGGCGTGCGGGTCTATCTCTCCGTGGTGCCGGACAAGAACTACTTTATGGCGGGAGAGTGCGGGGCTCTGGCGATGGATTATGCCCGGCTGGTGGACTGCCTCCGGGAGAATACGGAGGGGATGGAGTATATCGACATCTTCCCCTGCCTTTCTCTGGAGGATTACTATAAGACCGATACCCACTGGCGGCAGGAGAAGATCCTGCCCGTGGCGGAGAAGCTGGCGGAGTCCATGGGCGCGCCGCTCTCCGGCAGCTACGAGACCGTGACGCTCCCCACGCCCTTCTACGGTGTCTACGCCGGGCAGTCGGCCCGGAGAGTGTCCCCGGAGCCGCTTTCCTACCTGCTGAACGACACGCTGGAGGGCTGCACCGTTTACGATTATGAGAGCGGCGAAAAGGTGGGCGTCTACGACATGGACAAGGCCGCGGGAGCGGACGCCTACGAGCTGTTCCTCTCCGGCTCCAGGGCGCTCATGAAGATCCAAAATCCCGCAGCGGAGACGGAGCGCAGGCTCATCCTCTTCCGGGACTCCTTCGGCAGCAGCCTGGCGCCGCTGCTGGCATCGGGCTACGCCGAGATCGATGTGGTGGATATCCGCTACATTTCCTCCGCTCTGCTGGAAAACTTCCTCACCTTTGAAAACTGCGATGTGCTCTTTCTCTACAGCACGCTGGTGCTCAATCACAGCGTGACGCTGAAATAATTGCGCAAAAGGCTTTTCATTTGCACCGCGCTGTGGTAGAATAAGCCCAAACTGCCGGATACACCGGGGAAAAAGCCGCAGGGGAGAGAAGAGAATGAAAAACCTCAGGGATGTACCCCTTAACAAGATCTTTAACGCCATTGGCTATGTATTGGGTTTCTGCGGACTGATGCTGCTTTTTGTCAATACCACGCTGGCCCTGACTCTGGCATTCGGGGCGCTGGTGTCCTTTGATATCGCCGTGATCATCGAGCTGCGGGAGAGGAAAAAGCGCAAGGAAGCGGAGAACAAGGTCAAGGCGCTCAAGCCAAAGAATAAGAAGTGACCCTTATCAGGGCGAAACAGCAGGACAGAGCGGGAGTTCCCCGGCCTGTCCTGCTGTTTTTATTTCTTCTCTCTGGGCTTTACCAGCAGCGAGAAGAGAAAGCCGAAGAGCACGGCGGCGCAGATGCCGGCCGAGGAGGCGGTAAAGCCCCCGCAGAAAATGCCCAGCAGCCCCCGCTCCGCCACGGCCTCCTCCACGCCCTTGGCCAGAAGGTGGCCAAAGCCCGTCAGCGGCACCGTGGCCCCGGCGCCCGCCCAGTCGGCCAGCGGCTGGTAGAGTCCCAGGGCGCTGAACACCACGCCCAGCACCACATAGAGGGAGAGAATGCGGGCGGGGGTCATGCCTGTGCGGTCAATGAGCACCTGACCCAGCGCACAGATCGCGCCGCCCACCAGAAACGCCTTGACAAAATCCCAGATCATCCCCTGACCTCCTTTTTCACATCCAGCGCGATGGCGTGGCAGATGCCGGGAATGCTCTCCCCCTGCATGGAGGTGGTGGGGGACATGAGCGCCCCGGTGGGCGCGAAGAGCACCCGCGGCCAATCTCCGCGGGTCATCCGCTGGAGGATGTGCCCGGAAAAGACGCTGGAGCAGCAGCCCGCTCCGGAGCCGCCCGCGTGGACGTCCTGGGCCGCCCTGTCATAGATCAGCAGCCCACAGTCGGTGCTGCAAATGCCCAGATCAATGCCGTCCTGGGCAAAGAGGTCGGTGAGGATCTCGTGGCCTACATGGCCCAGATCTCCCGTGATGATGGCGTCGTAATAATCCGGGCTCCGCCCCGTGTCCTGAAAATGGGCGCAGAGGGTCTCGTAGGCGGCGGGAGCCATACACGCGCCCATGTTGTTGGCGTCCTTCACCCCCGCATCCACAATGGCCCCGGTGGTCACATGGGTGATATACGGGCCGGCGCCCGCGGCAGTGAGCAATACGGTGCCCGCCCCGGTGACCGTCCACTGGGCAGTAGGGGGGCGCTGGCCGCCATACTCCAGCGGCTGGCGGAACTGCCGCTCGGCGGAGCAGAAGTGGGAGGAGGACATGGCCGCGCACACGTCGGCGTAGCCGCCGTCGATGAGCATGGCCCCCAGGGAGAGCCCCTCGGCAAAGGTGGAACAGGCCCCGTAGAGGCCGAAGAAGGGCACGCTGCTCTCCCGCATGGCAAAGGAGGAGCCGGTGCACTGGTTGAGCAGGTCGCCCGCGAAGGCGTATTCCACGTCCGAGGGAGCCAGCCTGGCCTTGTCGCAGGCGGTGATAAAGCTCTGGTAGAGCATGGTACTCTCCGCCTTCTCCCAGCTCTCCTGTCCGAAATAGGAGTCCTCGCTGATGCTGTCAAACCACATCCGCAGGGGGCCTTCCCCCTCCTTGGCGCCCACCACGCAGCCGCCGGCGGCGATAGAGGGCGGGTTATCAAAGACCACCGTCTGGTGGCCCAGTCGCTTGTAACTCATGCGTTCACATCCTTTTGCCCCTATTGTGCCCGGGCAAAACCGGAAAATGCGGCGCGGCGCAAAACAAAATGTACATTTGCCTGCGAATGTGATAAGCTGAGAGCAAAATGAGGAGAGGAGTGAGGTCGATGCTGGCGCTGATCGTGGCCCGGTCGCTGAACGGCGTGATCGGGAAGGAGGGGCGCATCCCCTGGCGCATCCCCGGGGAGCAGTCCCAGTTCCGGCAGCTCACCGAGGGGGAGTGTGTGGTCATGGGGAGAAAAACCTACGAGGAGATCGGCCGCCCTTTGCCGCGGCGGCTGAATATCGTGGTCTCCTCCACCGCCTCCTACGAGGGGGAAAATCTCCTGACGGCGCCTACGCTCCGCGCGGCCATCGACGCGGCGGGGGAGCGGGACATTTACATATCGGGCGGCGCGGCGCTGTTCCGGGAGGCCATGCCGATGGCGGAGAAGCTCTATGTGACGGAGGTGGAACTGATCGTGGAGGACGGGGACGTGTTCTTCCCGGACATTCCCCCGGGGGAGTTTGCCCTCACGGTGGGGGAGTGGGAGGGCGGGGACGTCCGCTACCGCCGCACCGAGTATACCCGGATCAAAAGGGATGGATAACAGAAACGGCCCCGGCCGGCCCGCCCCGG
>JAQXJT010000033.1 GCA_029009095.1 bacterium | reverse complement strand
CGGGCCTGGTCGGCGATGGCCCGGGTGATGGCCTGGCGGATCCACCAGGTGGCGTAGGTGGAGAACTTGTAGCCCTTGGTGTAGTCAAACTTCTCCACGGCCTTGATGAGGCCCATGTTGCCCTCCTGGATCAAATCCAGGAACAGCATACCGCGGCCCACATAGCGCTTGGCGATGGAGACCACCAGACGAAGGTTGGCCTCGGCCATACGCTGCTTGGCCTCCTCGTCCCCATCGGCCATGCGCTTGGCCAGCGCCACCTCTTCCTCGGCGGTGAGCAGGCTCACCTTGCCGATCTCCTTGAGGTACATACGCACGGGGTCGTCGGTGGAGAAGGTGTCCACCATGGCCTCGGTCTCGGCGATCTCCTCCTCGGTGACCTCCTCCACCTCCTGCAGCTCGTCCAGCACCGGCAGGGTCTCCTCCAGATCGGGGAGCGCCTCCCCGGCGGCCTCGATGCCCATCTCCTCCAGCGTGTCGTAGAATTTATCCATCTGCTCGGCGGAGAGCTTCAGCCCCTCCAGCACGTCGGAGATCTCCTTATAACTGAGCTTGCCGTTTTTCTTGCCCTTCTGGATCAGCTCCAGCAGCCTCTCCTCCTTGCTCTTCTGGGGGGCGGCCTCCTTGGCTTTCTTGCCCTTCTTGCCCCGGGCGGGAAGTTCTTCTTCCTCCATCTCCTCCTCCATGTACTCGTCCCCGTCCATGTCGTCGTCGCCCAGAATGGCGCTGGTCAGCGCCATCAGCGCTTCCTGTTCGCTCACCGCGGCCTTATCCTCTTTTCCCCCGGTCAGCTCCGTCTTTTCTTTCATCATGTCGTCCATATGTGCCTCCCTGCCCTGTTATTCCTTTTCACGGTTGTATTTTGTCTGTTTATTGCGCAGCCGCTCCGCCAGCACCCGGAGGTCTTCTCCCTCCGCGCTGTCCCTTTGCAGCCCGATGACCTCTATGTAATCCCGCAGCGCCTGCCGCCCCCGGCTCAGCTCCTCCGGCTCGGCAATGATCCGGGTGAAGTGGCTCAGCTCCGCGCTGTCGAACTCCCCGGAGAGCACCGCCAGCGACACAGGCTGCTTCTCCCGCTCCCGCCGCAGCAGCGCGCCGTAGAGCCGTCCCAGCACCGGGGAGGAGAAGCTCTCCGGAGGCGGCAGCGTGGGCTCGTCCGAGAGCGACGGATCCAGATAGAGCAGCCGGATCAGCCCCTCCTCCGCCCGGGCGCTCCGGGGGTTGTCGTAGCGCAGCTCCCGCTCGGGGGGCTGGATGCTCCTCGTGGGGGAGGCGGCGCTCTGGTTTTGTCGCTTCTTCTCCTCCCGTGCCCGGGCCTTCCGCAGCCGCGCCACCTCGCTGAGCACCGCCTCTTTGGAAACGCCGCCCTTTTCCGCCACCTGCACGGCGTAGACCTCCCGCTCCACCTGCCCGCCGAGGGTGGCCAGCAGCCGGGCGGCCTCCTTCAGGTAGTTCACCCGCCCTTCGTCGGTGGTGGGGGAGTACTGCTCCTCCACCGCTTTCAGCCGGTAGGCCACCTGTCCGGCGCTGCCCTCCAGCAGATTTCGGAAAGCGTCGGCGCCGTTGGCGCGGATATACTCGTCGGGGTCCTTGGCCCCCTTCATCTCCAGCACCCGCACCTTCATATCCAACTTCTGCAAAATGCCGATGGCCCGCTCGGTGGCCTTGCGCCCGGCGGTGTCGTTGTCGTAGCAGAGCACCACCTCGCTCACATAGCGGCTGATGAGCCGGGCCTGCTCGTCGGTAAAGCTGGTGCCCAGGGACGCCACGGCGGAGTCAAAGCCCGCCTGGTGGAGCGCCACCACGTCGATATTGCCCTCTGTGAGGATAATGTATCCGCTTTTGGTCTTTTTAGCCAGATTGAGGGCAAAAAGGTTGCTCCTCTTGCTGAACACCAGCGATTCGGGGCTGTTGAGATACTTGGGCTCCCCCTCGCCGATGATGCGCCCGGAGAAGCCGATGACGCTGCCCCGCACGTCGATCACCGGGAACATGAGCCGGCCGCGGAAGGCGTCGTAGCCGCCCCGGCCGCTCTTGCCCCGCTTCATGAGCCCCGTGTCGAAAAGCTCCTTCTCCGTGTAGCCCCTGGCGGTCATGGCGTCGATGAGGCTGCTCCAGCTGTCGGGGGCGTAGCCCAGCCCGAAACGGTTGACCATGGCCATGGAGATGCCCCGCTCCAGCACATAGTTCTGCCCGGGCAGACCCTTGTCCGAGAAGAGCTGGGCGCGGAAAAACCGCGCCGCGTCCCGGTTCAGCTCCAGCAGCCGCTTCCGCCGGGAGCCCTCGCCGCCGCTTCTCTCCTCTGGCAGCGGCATATTGGCCCGCCGGGCCAGAAACTCCACCGCCTCCGGGAAGGAGAGGCCCTCGATCTCCATGATAAAGGAGATCACCCCGCCGCCCTTGCCGCAGCCGAAGCAGTGGTAGATCTGCTTATCCGGGGCCACGGAGAAAGAGGGCGTCTTTTCGCTGTGGAACGGGCAGAGGCCGAAGAGGTTGGCGCCGCTGCGCTTTGTCAAATTCACATAGGAGGAGACCACATCCACGATGTCGTTGCGCCGGGCCAGCTCCTCCAGATAGGCGTCGGAAAACTCCATGTTCTCTCCTCTCCTCCACCCCCTCAGCGGACGCTCCACGCCGCGGGGATGAACAGTTCGCCGTACTGATAGATGGCGTAGTCGTCGCTCATGCCGGAGACATAGTCCGTAACGGCCCGCTCCAGCCCGTCCCGCTCCGCGATCAGGCGGTATTCGGGGGGGAGGCGATCCGGATAGGCCACATAGTGCTCCCAGATCCCCCGCAGAATTCCCTCCACCTTGGCCTCCTCCCCCTTGGCCACGGGGTTATAGTACACTCTCTCGTACATGAACTCGTGAAAGAGATCCCAGACCTCCTTCATCTCCCGGGAGAGACCGATCTCTCCGTGCATCCCCTGCTCCACCACATCCTCCACAAAGGCGTTGATCCTCCGGCTGTTCCGCTCCCCGCAGCGCTCCACGATGAGCGGGGGCACATCCTCCGGTTTCAGCAATCCCGCCCGTTCCGCGTCGTCGAGATCGTGGTTTAAGTACGCGATGTGGTCGCAGAGCCGCACCACCACCGCCTCCCGGCTCTCGTCGGGGAGCCCGTGGGTGTGGGCCAGGATGCCCATGCGGGTCTCGTAGCACAAATTCAGGCCCTGCCCGTCCTTCTCGATGGCGTCCACCACCCGCAGCGACTGCTCATAGTGGTGGAACCCCTCCTTATATATGTTGCGCAGCGCCCGCTCCCCGGCATGGCCGAAGGGGGTGTGGCCCAGATCGTGGCCCAGCGCGATGGCCTCGCAGAGATCCTCGTTCAGTCTCAGCGCCCGCCCCACGGTGCGGCTCAGCCGGGTGACCTCCAGCGTGTGGGTCAGCCGGGTGCGGTAGTGGTCGCCCTCCGGCTGCAAAAACACCTGGGTCTTGTGTTTGAGGCGGCGGAAGGATTTACAGTGGGTGATCCGGTCCGCGTCCCGCTGGAAACAGGTGCGCAGCCCGTCCTCTTCCTCCCACTTCTCTCTTCCCCGGCTCTCCGCGGCCCTGACGCCCCTGTCTGAGACAAGAGTCGCCTCCAGCCGCTCCCGTTCCTCCCGAAAGTCCGGCACAAAAGCTCCCTCCTCCCAAAAAAAGAATACCGCGCGCCCCGGCGGGGCTCACGATATTCTTATACGACAGGGAACGGACTTTTCCCTTTTTTCCACGCAAAAATTTTTGCGCTTTTTCCGCCCCGGCGCGATTCACTCCATCAGGATCTCTTTGGCGGCGTATTCCGCCCCGGTGCCGCAGCCCTGGCCGCTGACCTCTTCCAGCTGGCCGTTTCGCAGCGTCAAGCGGAGCCGGCAGAGCTTGTCGCAGCCCGCGCAGCGCATCTCCCGCGTCTCCGTATCTCCCGTTTGGCCCATATTCCGTCCTCCCCCCCACTGTTTCTTCCGTATTCTACTCCCGGCGGGGGAAAAAGCAAGAGGGAATTTCTCTCCCCGGGCCTTTTTCCCGGCCTTCTCCTCCATCAACGGTAAAGCACCCAGACCCGCCGTGGGCGGATCTTGGGTGCTTGTATCCTGTATCAGCGGGCGCGGGCGGCTTACTTCTGCACCAGCGCCTCGATCTCCATGAGAATATTGTAGAGTCGTTCCCGATCCTCGCTGCTCTTGCGGGAGAGCAGGTCGTAGGCGCGGAGGGCATAGTTGGACTCCTCATACCGCCCCTCGATCTTCTCGAACACACAGGACACCGGGATGTCCAGCGCCCGGGTGATCTTCTCCAAGCTCTCAATGGTGAGGTTCTTTTCGCCCCGCTCCACCTGCCCGATGTAGGTGGGATGAAGACCGGCCCGCTCGGCCAGCTTTTCCTGGCTCAGCCCCTGCGCCGTACGGTAACTGCGCAGGCGCTTTCCGACGATTTTCGCAATATCACTCATGAATTGACCCTCCCTTGTGCCATCCGTCCGGGAGTGGCTCCCGGCAGGAAACAACTGCTGAAAAGCACTGACTCAACAGACATATTTTAGTCTTTGACCGAAAAAAGGGACAGAGGTTATTGATATTCTTTATTATTTTATTATATCGAAAATCTAACTTCTTTGTTCTCAATCAAATTTATTGTTTCAGTTTCCGTTGGGGTTCACTCCCGCTCTCCGCGGACCGGGCCCAGCCGGCGCAGCACCTCCGTGAAGTAGGGGGGCAGGGGGCACTCCAGCGCCACCTCCTCCCCGGTACGGGGGTGGAGGAACTTCAGTTTCCGGGCGTGGAGGCACTGGGTGTCCAGCCCCTTGTCCGCCGCGCCGCCGTAGACGGTGTCCCCCAGCAGCGGGTGGTGGATGTAGGCCATGTGCACCCGGATCTGGTGGGTGCGCCCGGTGCGCAGGATGCACCGCACCCGGGTGTAGCGCCCGTAGCGCTCCATCACCTCCCAGTCGGTGATGGCCTCCCGGCTGTTCCTGTCCGTGACGGCCATGCGCTTGCGATCCACCGGGTGGCGCCCGATGGGAGCGTTGACGGTGCCGCGGTCTTCCCGGAAATTGCCCTGGGCCACGGCCTCATACACCCGCGAGAGGCTCCTGTCGGAGAGTTGGGCGGTGAGGGAAAGGTGGGCAAAGTCGTTTTTGGCGGCAATGATCAGCCCGGAGGTATCCTTGTCCAGCCGGTGTACGATGCCCGGGCGGCGCGCCCCGCCGATGCCGGAGAGGGACTCGCCGCAGTGGTAGAGCAGGGCGTTGACCAGCGTGCCGTCCGGGTGTCCGGCGGCGGGGTGCACCACCATGCCCTTGGGCTTGTTGACCACGATCACATCCCCGTCCTCATAGACGATGTCCAGGGGGATGTTCTGGGGCAGCAGCTCCGTCTCCTCCGTCCCGGGCAGCTCCCAGCGCAGTTCGTCCCCGGGCGCGGGGCGGTAGTTTTTGCGGACGGCCCTGCCGTTGCAGAGCACGGCCCCCTGCTCCAGCAGCCGCGCTGCGGCGCTACGGCTGGGGACAAAGCGGGAGAGGAGGGCGTCGATCCGCTCGCCGCCCTCCTCCGCCGTGACAATATGATAATTCATTTGAACTCCGCCAGAATGGAATCGAGATCGAACTCATCCCCGCTCTTGGCCGGAGCCGCCGTGGCAGGACGGGGCTGGGCGGCGGGACGCTGAGCCGAAGCCGCCGGGCGCTGAGCCGGGGCAGCAGGACGCTGGGCCGAAGCAGCCGGACGCTGGGCCGGGGCAGCAGGACGCTGGGCCGGGGCGGCGGGGCGCTGGGCCGGGGCAGCCGGACGCTGGGCCGCAGCGGCGGGACGCTGAGCCGGAGCCGCCGGACGCTGGGCCGGGGCCGCCGGACGCTGAGTCGGAGCCGCCGGACGCTGAGCCGGGGCAGCCGGACGCTGGGCCGAAGCCGCCGGACGCTGAGCTGCGGCGGCGGGGCGCTGAGTCGCAGCGACAGGGCGCTGAGTCGCGGCGGCGGGGCGCTGGGCCGCAGCGGCAGGGCGCTGGGCGGCGGGGCGGGGGGCGCGGACGGGCTCTTCGTACTCCTCGTCGTCCTCTTCCTCCCGTCTGCGGCGGCCGAAGAGGCCCCGGCGGGGCCGCTCGTCCTCTTCCTCGTCCTCTTCCTCCTCGTCGTAGTCCTCGTCGTCCTCCCGATGGGTCTTGAACAGGATCACATGGACGCAGAAGAGCACCGCGCCCACCGTGATGAAGCAATCGGCCAGATTGAAGATCACATTGGGCAGGAAGAGCAGCTCGAACATATCCACCACATAGCCGTACAGCACCCGGTCGAGGCCGTTGCCCAGGGCGC
Organism: bacterium; assembly: GCA_029009095.1. Taxonomy (GTDB): domain Bacteria; phylum Bacillota; class Clostridia; order Oscillospirales; family Oscillospiraceae; genus Apopatocola. The sequence goes on along the minus strand of JAQXJT010000033.1, from coordinate 2,658 downwards.
CGGCCAGGAGCAGAAGCAGGGAGAAACGGCCAAAGCCGGTGCGGACCACGCCCTTCCAGATCAGGAGAGCCACCACCGCCGTAAAGACCACCAGAAAGCCCAGCAGCAGCCACTTGCTGCCGGACAGGAAGCCGAAGGCCGCGCCGGTGTTGCGGACATGGGTCATTTGCAGCACACCGGGGATCAGCGGCTTGATGCCGGTGTCCAGCGGGATGCCGCGGGAGGCGTACAGCTTGGTGATCTGATCCAAAATCAGCGCCAGCGCCGCAAAAATGTAGGAAATCATGGGCGTACCTCTCTTTCTGGGCCGGGGATTATTCCGCGATGGCCTCGCCGCAGCGGCGGCAGAGACCGTTTTCATCCACAGTAGCGCTGTGGCACCAGCAGCGCTGGCACTTGGGCAAGGTGCTGCCCTCCACCTCCACGCTCAGACCTTCCACCTCGCCCCGGACGCCCTGACCCTCGCCGTGGTGCACGGTGAGTTCGGAGACGATGCACAAAGCGGCCAGTTCTTCCTCGCTGACGCCCGCAAAGACGTCCTCGGCGGCCCCGCTCACATGGAGCGTGACGGCGGCGTCCAGGGGCTTGCCCACCTTCTTCCCGGCGCGGGCGCTCTCCAGCGCCTTGTTCACATCGCCGCGGATCTTCAGCAGGCGCTCCCAGCGATCCTCTTCCTCCGGGCTGAGCGTCCAGGCGGGATCGGCCTTGGGCATATCATTGAGACAGACGTTGCGCTTGTCGCAGCTCCCGTCGTGGGGCATGGCCTGCCAGATCTCGTCGGCGGTGAAGGAGAGAATGGGGGCCAGCAGCCGGGTCATGGCGTCGAGGATAATATAGATGGCGCTCTGGGCGCTGCGACGGGAGAGGCTGTCCTTTCCGTCGCAATAGAGCCGGTCCTTGATCACATCCAGATAGAAGTTGGACATCTCCACCACGCAGAAGTTGTGGATGGCGTAGGTGACGGTGTGGAACTCATAGCGCTCGTAGGCGGCGATGCACTTGGCGATGAGCTCGCCCAGACGGCACAGCGCCCACCTGTCCAGGGGCAGCATATCCGCCCAGGCCACCTGCTGCTCGGGGTCGAAGCCCGCCAGGTTGCCCAGGATGTAACGGGCGGTGTTGCGGATCTTCAGATACTTCTCGGAGAGCTGCTTGAACATGGCGTCGGAGCAGCGCATATCCAGCCGGTAATCGGCGCTGGCGGCCCAGAGACGCACCAGATCGGCGCCGTACTTGGGCACCAGCTCGTCGGGGTAGACGCCGTTGCCCAGGGACTTGTGCATGGCCTTGCCCTCGCCGTCCACGGTCCAGCCGTGGGTGAGCACCTGCCGGTAGGGGGCGGCGCCGCGCACGGCCACGCCGATGAGCAGGGAGGACTGGAACCAGCCGCGGTACTGATCGCCGCCTTCCAGATAGATGTCGGCGGGCCAGGCGCCGGGGGCGTTGCGCTCCATGGAGGCCACATGGGTGCTGCCGGAGTCGAACCAGCCGTCCAGCGTGTCGGTCTCCTTGGTGAACTCGGTGCAGCCGCATGTGCAGGCAAAGCCCTCGGGCAGCAGTTCCTTGGCATCCAGCTCAAACCAGGCGTTGGAGCCCTTTTCGGCAAAGAGGTCAGAGACGGCCTTGATGGTCTCGTCGGTGCAGATGGGCTTGCCGCAGTCCTTGCAGTAGAACACGGGGATGGGCAGGCCCCAGCGGCGCTGACGGGAGATGCACCAGTCGGCGCGCTCGCGGATCATGCTCTTCATGCGGTCGATGCCCCAGCCCGGGACCCAGCGCACGTCGTCGCACGCGGCGCAGGCCTCATCCTTAAAAGAGTCGACAGAGCAGAACCACTGCGGGGTGGCGCGGAAGATGATGGGCTTCTTGCAGCGCCAGCAGTGCGGATAGCTGTGCACGATCTCCTCGCTGGCGAAGAGGGAACCGGCCTCCTTCATGTCGTTCAGGATAACGGGGTTGGACTCTTCAACGAGCATACCCTCATATTTTCCGGCATAGTCGGTGTGGCGGCCCTGATCGTTGACGGGCACGACCATGTCCATGCCGTAGCGGCGGCAGGTCTGATAGTCGTCCGCGCCGAAGCCGGGCGCGGTGTGGACGCAGCCGGTACCGGAATCCATCGTGACATAGTCGGCGAGAACCAGACGGGAGGTCTTGGGCAGGAAGGGATGAGATGCGAGCATGTTCTCATAGAAGTTACCGGGATGGGTCTCAAGGATCGAGTAGTGCTCGACGTTGCCGACGGTCATGACCTTTTCGACGAGCGCCTCGGCGACGATGTACATTTCGCCGTTTGCGGCTCTTACGATGGCGTAGCTCTCGTCCGGGTGCAGGGCGATAGCAAGGTTGCCGGGCAGCGTCCAGATGGTGGTCGTCCAGATGACGAAGTAAAGCTTCGACTTATCAAGGTGGGAAAGCTTACCGAGGTCATCGTTCATGGCAAACTTCACATACACGGTCGTGCACGGGTCGTCCTGATACTCGATCTCGGCCTCGGCCAGTGCGGTCTCGTCATGTGCGCACCAGTAAACGGGCTTTAAGCCCTTGTAGATGTGGCCGTTTTTATACATCTTGCCGAACACGCGCACCTCGTCGGCCTCGAAGCCCTTGTTCATGGTCTTGTACGGGTGCTCCCAGTCGCCGATGACGCCCAGACGC
>JAQXJT010000032.1 GCA_029009095.1 bacterium | reverse complement strand
GGGGCCGGTTTAGCGGGGGGGGGGGCGCTGTTGGCGCCCCCGCCCCTTCTTTTTTGGCCGGGACTGGAAGCCTTTATCTCTTGCATCGTTCCGAGGAGGATGGTATAATTACCCGGATTGGTTTTGAAAGAGTGATTTGTTCGGAGGAGCGCAGCCATGAAAGAGAAACGAGCGCGCCGCGCAGCCATATTCCTGTCCGCTCTCCTTCTGCTGGGCGGATGCGGAAAGGGCAGGGAGACCCCGCCCGCCCCCACCGCCTCTCCGCCGCCCGGGCAGGAAGCTCAATCGGAGAGCGCCGGGACGGGGGACAGCGCCCCGTCCGGCGCATCGCTGCGCATCAGCGAGGTGGCCCCCGCCAACCGCAGTCTCTGCCCCGGGGCGGACGGCAGCTTCCCGGACTATCTGGAAATATGGAACAGCGGCAGCGAGAGCTGCGATCTCACGGGCTTTCTGCTCAGCCAGAGAGCCTCCCTCTCCGGGGCCTGGCGCTTCCCCGCGGTAACGCTGGCGGGGGGCGAGTGTCTGCTGCTCTGCTGCGACGGAGTCAACGGCCCCGATTTCGGCCTTTCCCGAAAGGGCGAGAGTCTCTATCTGGCGGACGGGCAGGGCCGGGCGATCCACAGCGTCACCTGGCCGGAGCTGCAATACGACGAGGTATGGCTGCTGGATGGGGACGAGACCTTCTCCGCGTCGCGTCTCGCCTCCCCCGGCCGTCCCAACGCCGGGGAGTCAGCCCCGCTCTGTCCTCAGCCCGGGGCTCTTCGCATCAGCGAGGTGGTGGTCTCCAACCTGGACTACCGTCCGGCGGGACTGCGGGACAGCTATGACTGGGTGGAACTGGAGAACACCGGGACGGAGAGCGTCTGTCTCTCCTCCTACTGTCTCTCCGACAGGCCCGGGCAGGAGGGCTGTCTCCCCCTCCCGGATATCACTCTGGCCCCCGGGGAGAGGACTCTGCTTTTCTGCACGGGGAAAAACGCCCCGGACACGGGGATCTACCCCTCTCTGGGTCTGGGGCTGGACGCCGTGGAGGACTGGCTCTACCTGACGGAGTCGGACGGGGCGCTGGTGGACTACTGCGCCCTGCGGGGCATCCCCAAGGGCGGCAGCTACGGGCGCGTGGCGGGGGAGGAGGGTTTCTTCTACTTCACCGACCCGACGCCCCTGGCGGAGAACGGCCGGGGCTGGCGCGCCATTGCCGAAAAGCCCCGCTGCGACACGGAGCAGGGGGTCTATGAGGGGGTCTCGTCCCTCCGCTGCACTCTCTCGGGGCCGGGGGACATCTACTATACGCTGGACGGCTCCCAGCCGGACGCCAATTCCACGCTCTACACCGGGCCCATTTCATTCTCCGCCAGCGGGGTGCTCCGGGCGGTGGCGCTGGAGGAGGGCAAGCTGCCCAGCCCCGTTGCCACCTGGAGCTACATCCTCAACGAGGGGCACAGTCTGCCCGTGGTGTCGCTGGTGGTGGACCCCACCCCCATGTTCGTCAGCTATGAGGGCTTCAAGGGCATCTACAGCATCCCCAGTCAGGCCCGCATAGACCCGGAGATCGACGCCAGCATGGCCTTCTTTGAGCCGGGCGGCGGCTGCGCGGCGGACTGCACGCTGGAGCTCCACGGGGCCAGCACCCGGAACACCCGGGAGAAGAAGTCCATGAAGCTGACCTTCCGGGGAAATACCGGGGGAGAGCTGTATTACGATATTTTCGGGGACGGGGAGATCACCCGCTTCCACTCCCTGACCCTCCGCAGCGGCTATATGTCCGACAGCACCCTGCTCCGGGATCCCCTCTGCGACGAGGTGGCCGCCCTGTGCAGTGACAATGTGCTGACGCTGAAAAACCGCTACTGCGTCCTCTACATCAACGGCGAATACTGGGGCATCTACAGTCTCCGGGAGGCCTACTCCACGGTCTACGCCGCAGACCACCTGGGCGCGGACGAGGACGAGACCGCCGTCTGCCGCTCCCCGGTGCGTTCCTGGTTCAACGAGGACATGGTGGCCCTTTTCGCCAGGCTGGGCGCCCGTCCCGCCCCGGAGGTGGGCTTCGAGACCATCCGGGCCGCCATTGATCTGGAGAGTCTCGCCGACTGGATGGTGCTGGAGGCCTACTTCGGCAACTACGACCTCCCCGGCAACATCCGCTACATCCGCGCCAACGGGGAGGGGCTTTGGCACTACGCCTTCTTCGATCTGGACTTCGGACTGCGGAAAGAAACGATAGACTGGTGGAGCGTGCTGGACAACGGCAACCAGTTCGGCTGCGTCACCACCACCGCCGTCCGCGTGGAGTCCTTCCGCGAGCTGCTCTTTACCCGCATGGCCGCCCTCTTTGAGGCGGGTCTGGGGGAGGAGCTGCTGCTGGAGAAGCTGGACGAATACTTCACCCTGCTGGAGGACGAGCTGCCCCGGGAGTTTGAGCGCTGGCCGGACGGCGTGGGCGACCCCCAGCGCTGCCGCGCGGAACTGGAGACCTACATCACCGCCAACCGCCAGCGGCAATGCGCCGCTTCACTGCTGACCCATCTCCATCTGAAAGAGGACGCTCTGCCCCCGGGTTTCCCGGCCCTGGACACGCTGGAATAGGCGGGGGAGAGGCTGATGAAATTTATACTCTCTTAAAGGAGGAGCCCCATGAACAGGACTCAGTATTATCTGGTGAACGCAGACATCCTGCCCGAGATCTTCCTCAAGGTAGAGGACGCCAAGGAGCTGCTGCAGACCGGCGAGGCCGCCACGGTGGCCGAGGCTGTGGCCAAGGTAGGCATCAGCCGCAGCGCGTTTTATAAATACAAGGACAGCATCAGCCCCTTTCAGGATATGAAGCGCGGCCACATCCTCACTTTCCACATTTTCCTGCTGGATCAGCCCGGGGCTCTCTCGGGGGTGTTGACCACCTTTGCCGAGAGCTGCGCCAACATCCTCACCATCAACCAGAACATTCCCATCAACGGCACCGCCACCGTCACCGTCTCGGCGGAGACCTCCCAGATGCGGGACGGTGTGGAGACCCTGCTCTCCCGGCTGCGGGAGACCCGGGGCGTGCTGCGCGCCGAGGTACTGGCTGGCTAATCCTGCCGGGGCTTGACATAGTCACAACTATCCGTTATGATATCCGTGTAACTTTACAAGGGAGGAATATCCCATGTCCAGAAAGAGAGATTACGACACCGACGATTTTGAATACAGCGACGATCTGGAAGAAAGCGACCGCGGCGGCAGGCCCATGACCATGTTCCTGGTGATTTTGGGCGTGCTTCTGCTGGCGCTGACGGTGATGTGCGTGCTGCTCACGGTGCGTCTGCGCAGCCAGCGCAGCCAGGTGGAGGAGCTGGAGAACAAGCTCGCCGCCGCCCAGAGCGCTCCCGCCGCCCAGGATCCCTGGACCTACCCCGACGCCACCCCCCAGGGCGGCGCCCAGAGCGCTCCCGGGGACGCTTCCACCCCCGCTCCTGTGACTACCCCTGAACCCACGCCCGAGCCCACGCCCGAGCCGACCCCTGAGCCCACGCCCATGCCCACGCCCACACCCGCGCCTGTGATCACCACCGAGGGCGGCCTGCCCTCCTGGCTCACCGAGGCCAACATGGCCAAAATTACCAAGCGGCCCAAGGACGACGAGTGGTATGCCGCCCCCGGCAAGCTCTATGTCACCGCGGAGATCGGGCTGAATATGCGCAGCGGGCCCGACTCCTCCTACGCCCTCATCACCACCATCCCGCCCAAGACCGAGGTGACGGTGTACGCTTCCCACGACAACTGGCGCTTCGTGCAGGATCTGAAGGGCAACTTCGGCTGGGTCTCCAACAATATGCTCTCCAACGAGGCTCCCGAGGGCGCCATCACCGGCGCGGCCGCCGCCCAGACGCCCACCCCCACGGTGGAGCAGCTGCCCGAGGCGGAAGCCCCCGCCGTTACCGGCTGACAAGTCTCTTTCAAGCCCCCGACCCCACCGGTCGGGGGCTTTTCCCTCTCCACTTTCCCGCAGGAGGTCACACGCCATGCTCTATTACTTCGCGCCCATGGAGGGGCTGACCGGCCCCGTTTTCCGCCGGGTGCACCACGAGTTCTTTCCCGGGGTGGACCGCTACTACACCCCCTTCCTCTCTCCCACCCAGAACCATGTCTTTACCGCCCGGGATCTCCGGGAGATCCTGCCCGGGGAGGGAGACGGCGTGCCCACGGTGCCGCAGCTGCTGGGGAAAACCGCCGCCGACCTCCTCTGGGCCATGGAGGAGCTGGCCACCATGGGCTACGGGGAGGTCAATCTCAATCTGGGCTGCCCCTCCTCCACGGTGACCGCCAAGGGCAAGGGCAGCGCGTTGCTGGGCGACCCCGGGGCGCTGGCGGCGCTGCTGGAGGAACTGTACGCCGCCGCGCCGCTGCCCCTCTCCCTCAAGACCCGGCTGGGTCTCCGGGAGGTGGGAGAGTTCGCCGGACTTCTGGAGGTCTATAACCGCTTCCCGGCGGCGGAGCTGATCGTCCACGCCCGCACCCGCGCTGAGCAGTACAAAGGCCCCGTGCACCCGGAGGTCTTCGCCTGGGCCGCCGCCCACACCGCCCTTCCCCTCTGTTACAACGGGGATGTGCGCACGGCGGAGGACTGCCGGAGGCTGGAGGAAGCCCTCCCGGGGCTCCACGCGGTGATGATCGGCCGGGGGCTGGTGGCCAATCCCGCCCTGGTGCGGGAGGCCCGGGGCGGGGAAAAGCTCGCCATGGACGAGCTGCGGTCCTTCCACGACGCTCTCTTTGCGGCCTACCGGCAGCGCTACGGGGCCAACAACGCCATGCACCGGATGAAGGAGGTCTGGGCCTGCCTCCGGGAGAACTTCCCCGAGGGCGGGCATATCACCGGGAAAATCGCCCGGGCCAAAGACCCGGAAACCCTGCTGTACTGGGCCGGGCGGGCCTTTGCGGAGCTGAAGCTGCCGGAGTGAGCTGATTCAGCAACTATGACAAATTCCGATTTTTGACGGACGGGTTCAGAAGGACGCGCTTCCATACGGGGACGCTCCGCATGTGGGTTCCGTGAGATCGAACGCCCCGGACATTCAGGTGTCCGGGGCGTTCTGCGTCCCTGTATTCCGGGCAAGGGGCTGTAGCCATGGCGCCGCTTCCGGCTCTCCTCCCAAGACAAAAGGCGCGACCGTAAGTCACGCCTTTTACATATTTTACTGTCTTACGAACACGCCCCAAAGGGGAGCCTTTTTCCTACGCTCTTTCAATCCAGCGCGTAGAAGTAGCCCAGCATGGTGGAGAGGATATCCTCGCCACAGCAGGCGCAGGTGACGGTCATCACATAGCTGTTCTTCTTCACGGCCACCACCTGCTGGTAGATGCTGACGCCCTGATACTCCGCCTCGATGCGGAGACCCGCGTGCGCCGCGCCGGCCAGCTCCACCTCGTTTTTCTCCACCTTCACATTCTCCATGCCCATGGCGGCGAGCATGGCATTCAGGTCGTTCTCCAGCGCCACGTCAATGTAGCCCGACTCATCCATGGTGATGCCGTAGATCACGCCGATATTCTCAATGACCGCGTTGATGTGCACCAGACCCTCGTCGGCCTCGGCGGACATATCCATGTAGCTGCTCCCGTCCTCCAGCGCGGCCTTCACATCCTCGTCGTCAATCATCTCCGCCGTCTCGCTGTTGGACTGGGCGATCTCCTCCCGGGTGTTGAAGCGCCAGTTCTCGTCCAGCGTGCAGCCCAGAGCAAAATACTCGTTGGTGTAGACATTGTTCTGCAGCGCGCCCGTCAGCGGCCCCTCTTCGGCGGGGGCGGCTTCCTCCTGGGGATTCTCCTCCTGGGGGGTCTCCTCCTGGGGGGCCTCCGTCGCGGCGGGGGCAGTCTCCACGGCACCCTCCACGGTGCCGGTCTTCTCGCCGCTCTGGGTGGTGCCGGCGGTCTTATCGCTGCCGCCGCAGCCCAGCAGGGCCAGCAGCAAAACGGCAAGCAGCAGGGACAGGATCTTCGTGTGTTTCACGGCAGTTCCTCCTCATTTGTATGGTGTCTCCAGCATAGCACAGCCATCCCCTTTCGTCAACGGCCCCTTCCCCTCTTGACTGGGACGGGCCGGCAAGACTATAATGGGGAAACATTTTGTTGCGAAAGCGGGGATGCAAGCGTGCTGAGGCAGCTTTGGGAACTGTACGGCCTTTTTTTCCGCATGGGGGCCGTGACCTTCGGCGGCGGCTATGCCATGCTGCCCATTCTGCGCCGTGAGATCGTGGAGAAACGGCAATGGATGACGGAAGAACAGATCGTGGATTACTACGCCCTCAGTCAGGGGCTGCCCGGCGTCATCACGGCCAATGTGGCCGTGTTCATCGGGAGGCACCGCTGCGGCTTCTGGGGCGGCGTGGCGGCGGCGCTGGGCGGGGTATCCCCCTGCCTGGTCATCATCTCTGCCATCGCCTTTTTCCTGGCCGGATTTCAGGATGTGCCGCTGGTGCGGCACGCCTTCGCGGGGATCTCCGTGTGCGTGGTGGCGCTGATTTTGGACGCGGTGCTCTCCCTCTGGAAAAAGACCGTGAAAAGCGCCGTGGGGCTGATCGCCTTTCTTTCGGCGCTGCTGGTGAGTCTCTTCACGGAGGTGTCCCCCGTGTGGATCGTGGTGACCGGCGCGGCGGCGGGCATTCTGCTGGGTCTGGGCGGACGGAGAAAGGAGGCGGAGAAATGATTTATTTGCAGCTTTTCTGGGAATTTTTCCGCATCGGTCTTTTCGCCGTGGGCGGCGGTATGGCCACGCTGCCCTTTCTTGAGCAGCTCTCCGTCCGTACCGGCTGGTACGGCCCCGCCCTCATCACCGATATGATCGCCATTTCCGAGTCCACCCCCGGCCCCATTGGCATCAACATGGCCACCTATGTGGGCTGCTCCGTGGCGGGGATGGCGGGAGGCGTGGCGGCCACGCTGGGGGAGATCTGCCCCGCCATTCTCATCGTCACGCTGGTGTCCCGCTCGCTGGAAAAGTTCCGGGACAGCCACTGGCTGGACGACGCGTTCCATACCCTGCGCCCCGCCGTCACCGGGCTGATCGCCGCCGCCGGGCTGGGGGTCATGGAGAAATGTATGCTCGATCTGGCCGCCTATCAGAGCAGCGGGGCGTTTCTCTCGCTCTTTGACTGGAAGAAGCTCGTCTTTTTTCTGCTGGCCTTTCTGGGCATGAAGAAGTTCAAGTGGCACCCGGTGGCGTATATCGCCATCGCCGCCGTGGTGGGTATGATATTCAAATTCTGAGGCGTCTCTGCCCCCTCCGCAGGCGGGCGGCAGAGGGGAAGGATCGACCATGGATGCAGTACTGTGCCCCACCCGGGGGGCGGAATTTCGCCGGGGCGTCAAGGCCGGGGTGCCCATCGCCCTGGGCTACTTCGCGGTGTCCTTCTCGCTGGGCATCGCGGCCAGGAGGGCGGGGATCACCGCCTGGCAGGGCTTTTTGTTCAGTGCGCTGGGGCTGGCCTCGGCGGGAGAGTACGCGGCATTCACCGTAGTAGCCGCCGCCGGGACCTATCTGGAGATGGCCCTGGTCACGCTGGTGGCCAACGCCCGCTACCTGCTGATGAGCTGCGCCATGAGCCAGCGCATGGCCCCCGGCACGCCCCTCATCCACCGGCTTGGCATGGGCTATCTCATCACCGATGAGCTTTTCGCCGTCACCATTGCCCAGCCGGGCTATCTGAGTCCCTGGTATATGTACGGCGCGGGAGCCGTGGCCGCGCCCGGCTGGGCGGTGGGCACATCGCTGGGAATTCTGGCCGGACAACTGCTGCCCGGCCGCCTGGTCAGCGCCCTGAGCGTGGCGCTCTACGGGATGTTCCTGGCGGTGATCGTCCCCGCCGCCCGGGAGAAGAGGGTGGTGGCCGTGCTGGTGGGGGCCAGCTTCCTTCTGAGCTGGTGCGCCGGGGTCCTCCCCGGTCTGTCCGCCCTCTCCGCGGGCAGCCGTACCATCCTGCTCACGCTGCTCATTGCGGGCGCCGCCGCGGCGCTCCGCCCGGTGGAGGAGGCGCGGGATGCGGAATAACTACCTCTACCTGCTGGTCATGTTCGCGGTGTCCTACGCCATCCGCACCACGCCCCTGACGCTGCTGCGAAAGCCCATTCAAAACCGCTTCCTCCGCTCCTTCCTCTACTATGTGCCCTATGTGACCCTGGCCGTGATGACCTTTCCCGCCATCATCACCGCCACGGCCAACCCCCTCTCGGGTCTGGCGGCGCTGCTGGTGGGGCTTGTCATTGCCTGGCGGGGCGGCGGGCTGTTCCCCGTGGCCGTGGCCTGCTGTGTGGCCGTCTATGCCGCGGAGTGGCTGCTGTAAAAAGAATCAATCCCCTCGATCCTTCCGTCGGGGGGATTTTCGTACCTGTATGATCCGCTCCCCGCCTTTCTGCCTTCCTTGGCCGGCGGGTTTCTCCCGGGCACGCTCACATCCGGCCCTGCTTCTGCCGCAGACTGAGATTGTCGGCGATCATGGCGATGAACTCAGAGTTCGTGGGCTTGCCTTTGATGCCGCTGACAGTATAGCCGAAGTACTTTTGCAGCGTCTCCACATCGCCCCGATCCCAGGCCACCTCGATGGCGTGGCGGATGGCCCGCTCCACCCGGGAGGGCGTGGTGCCGAACTTCCGCGCCACCTCGGGGTAGAGCGCCTTGGTGACGGCGTTGATCATGTCCATGTCATGTATGGTCAGGATGATGGCCTCCCGCAGATACTGATAGCCCTTGATGTGGGCGGGGACGCCGATCTCGTGGATGATCTCCGTGACCACCGCCTCCAGGGAAGCGTCGCTTTTGGCAGCCGCCGGTTCCGGCCCGGCCGCCTTACTCACCAGCCGGGGCGCGGCGGGCCGGCTGTGGCCGAACTGCCGGATATGGGAGAGCAGCTCCGCCGTGTCGCAGGGCTTGGAGATAAAATATGACGCGCCCAGATCGGCGCTCTCCGCCACCACATGGCTGTTCACAAACCCCGTCAGTATCAGCACCGCCGGAGCTTGGCGCAGCTCCGGCAGTTTCCGCAATACGCCCAGCCCGTCCAGCTTGGGCAGCACCAGATCCATCAGCAGCAGATCCACATCCGTCTCAGCCAGCCGCGCCAGAGTCTCCAATCCATCCCCGGCGCTGCCCACCACCGTGATGTCCTCCTCTTCTCCCAGAATCTCGGACATCATCAGTTGAAAATCCTCGTTTGGGTCCGCGATCAGCACTCGAATTTTAGTTTCCATAATTTTCCTCCGAATTATGAACTCTCAACGGTATGCTGGTCTATGTCTATGCGCAAGTCCGTTTAACTGTTTAATAATTTAGCACATTATCCTGTCAGTTGCAATCGAAAAGTGTCGCATTTACAGGTTATTTTGTTTACATAATTTTACAGGATTCGACACCTTTCGACATGCTTCCCCTTGACTGCGATACCCCCAAAAAAGCGGCGCGGGTAACGTAACACAACCCGGGTCCGTAATCAAAACCACGCGTAAAACGCGTGGTTGGAAAGGCCCTTCCAGGGCCTGTTGCCAGCAGCGTCTCAAGACGCATACAGCGCCCCAGCCGTAATCTGTTGAGTAAACGTCTTCCGATTC